>NZ_JAMXEX010000002.1 GCF_025370775.1 Ancylothrix sp. D3o
GCGGCCAAGATACTTGACGGGTAGCCGTCTGGAACAATAGCTCGGTGCCTGGGCTCTTTTAACAAACACAAACCCCTACACTTCGGTGTCGGGGTTTTGGGTTTTTCGGATTTGTTTGTGTGATTCTTTTTAGGGGAAGAATTTAAATAGCATCCGCGAGAGTTGTTAGGCAAAAATCGCGTGTGTAGCTTAGATAAAACTGAAGTGGCGGAGCTCGATTTATCAGAGCAACTCGTTGCTTTACGTCAGCTAGGGTTAGTTCGACGAGGGGCGGACAATAATGTTTCCCTTACCGGGACCTTCGTAAATTTCAACATGAGCTACTCGTCCAGTACCTTGATAAAATCTAACTTCTGCTCTGGAGCGTGATGGCATTGAGCGCCAATTACCATTTCCTGAATTATTCAGAGTGGTAATAAAACCATCATCCCAACGAATCACAATTTGACTTGAACTCTGCGAAATCGAACAGCCAATTGATTCTGCTTGAGGTTGGTTCTGTCCGTAAAAGCTGCAACTTGAACGATAATTATTGCTCTGTCTCATTCTCTCCTCGGCTTGAGCATCGCTGCTGAAAGCAATCGCAGATGCCAGCAGCAAATTTCCCACCAAAACCCATTTCTGTAAAAAACTTGAACTTAGTCTCATAGGATTGTCTGCAAGAATTATCAGAGCTTTATTAGCCTTGAGCCACTCTAACACCGCAGCCTTCGTTCCTACAGTGAGAAAAAGTTACAAAAAGTAGCATCTTTGGGGGTGTGGTAGAATCAGCGGAAATTCGATGGCTAGGATAGCGGACTGACTCCTGCTGTCACGAGGTTGCAGCAGACCGGCTAAGGTATGCCACCTCCTCCTAACCCTGGCTGAGAGTACCATAACAACGTTGGAGTGGACTTGATAGATGAAGGTTGAGGAAGCACGGGCGCTTGTGGAAACCGTTCTTGAGGACGAGCGCCTCAACAACGTTCAAGAGTTGATATTTCGGCAATGTTGGGAAGGAAGGCATTCCTATCAAGAAATTGCTCAAGTCGCTGGATACGATTATGAATATATCAAGGCCACAGGCGCTAAACTCTGGAAGTTACTCACAGAAGCCTTTGGAGAAAAAGTCAAAAAAAGTAATCTCCAGTCTGTACTGAAGCGATATTTACGCCGGCATCACATAACTTTACAGCAAAATAAGGGAACAGGATTCAATCTCAGCGGCTCAAACTTAAGTGGAGCTAGGCTTTTCTTTGCTAACATCAAAGAATCCGACTCCTGTCAAGCAAATTTCTACAAGGATAAAAGACAGGATGATAAAACTGAGTTGGAGCAAGAGAAGATAAAAGCTGAACCGGCGGTAAACCCGAACGCGAATTCTCCTGCTGAAAAACTCACTCATATTTGGAACGGTTGGCAGTTTCATTCAGCAGGAGAGGTGAGCATTGCCGAGGCACTCAATCGCGCCGGCGTGCTCTTTTTCCCCAAAGCTACGGCTCGTTTGACGACTCCCGACGGCAAGCAAAACCAAGACCTTCATTTTCTCATCTGTTACGAAGGCAAATTAGGCATTCTGGCGGTGGATCTGGCAGAGGAGGATCAGGAGACGGCAACCGATGGAATTCTCCAATCTCAGGGTATCCGCATTATCCAGCATTACGACGTTAACGAATGTACCGTAGAACCCCAGCGAGTCGTGCTGGAGTTTTTACAGCTTTTGAGTCAGGCATAAAAATCAAGCGGGAAATTTCACTATCCAGTGCCTAAACTCTGAGCACATTCCCGCATTGGAAGGGCGTATGTCACACCGGCTGCGTCAACAGCTTACTTAGTTCCCGATGCGCGAATTACCCTCACAATTTTTAGGACTTGCACAGAACTCTACCAGCTTCTTGAGCGTTATTAACGCACCCTACTTTGCCGGCACCTTTTTAACCACAGAAAGTACACCCCTTTCAAAATAGTTGGAGTTTCTATTTTTTCCGCTTCTTTAAATCCTCAAATCTTCCTCTTTCATTCCACCGGCCCCAAAAAATCTCTACCCCAAAAAACGCTCAATTAAACCCTCTACACTTTGCCGATATCCCCTCTCCCACCTCTGGCAAAAAGCCACACTTGATGATGGGAAAGGGGGCCAAAACATAACCTAAAAAAACCGTTTTCTCATTAACTCTTCCGCCAGCCGTTTTTCCCGATCAAAACTCAATAAACGCTTGCGAAAACCCACCAACATATCATTCACCGTCTCCAAATCCATCAAAAACGCATCGTGACCGTGAATAGAATGTAAAATTTTCAACGAAGCATTCGGAATTAAATTCCCAAGTTCGTATTGTTCCTCCGGCAAATAAAGCACATCCGAATCAATCGCCACCATCAAAGTCGGCTGTTTTATACTTCCCAAAACCGCCTCAAATTCACCCCGCCCACGCCCCAAATCGTGCGTATCCATCGCCTTCGTTAAAGTAATATAGCAATTCGCATCAAAACGCTCAACCAACTTCTCCCCGTGATGATGCAAATAACTTTGCATTGCAAACAAGTTTTCTGATGGCTTATCAGATTGCAAATTACGCCCAAACCGCGCCTCAAAACTAGCTCTTGTGCGGTACATACACATCGCCATCATCCGCGCTGCACCCAATCCAGCCGCCGGCGGATTTTCTATTGTATAATATCCTCCTCGCCAATACGGATCTGCATATATCGCCTGACGCTGCGCCTCACTTAACCCTATACACCACGCGGAATGTCGCCCCGAAACTGCCATTGGGGCTATGGCTTCCACCACATCAGGATACATCACAGCCCACTCAAGCACCTGCATCCCGCCAAGAGAACCGCCAATAACCATTTTCAGCCGTTCTATCCCCAACCCCTTGACCAGCAACGCCTGTACGCGCACCATATCCCGAATAGTAATTGCCGGAAAATCAGGGCCATAAGGACATCCAGTTGCGGGATTCACCGAAATCGGGCTGGTTGTCCCATAACAACTTCCTAAAATATTGCTACAAATCACAAAATCATTTTCTAAATCAAACGTCTTACCAGCGCCAAACAATGACCCCCACCAGTTATCAACATCCGCATTGCCGGTTAAAGCATGACAAACCAAAATTGCATTATCCCCGGTAAATCGGCCCCACGTTCGGTAAGCCACCCGCACCCCACTTAAAACCTCCCCCGACTCCAACAAAACCGGCTCAGGAACCTCATAAAACTTCGTTTCCGGCGAAACAAACCCCTGATATCTCATCATCAACTTCTCCCCTTCTACTCAACAACCAAAAAACCAAACTTAAATAGAAAAAACACAGTAGGGGCGGGTTAACCCTGCTCCATAGGATCAACTAAAATATTGATGAACCCGCTTCTACTGAGTGCCGCAGAGATACTACAAATACCTCCGCGTTTAAAACAATCAGCCCTCTTGAACCATCAACCAAAAGCCTGTTCAAAATCAAGCTTTATATCGTCAATATGCTCAATTCCAACAGAAACCCGAATCAGATCAGGCGTTACACCGGCTGAAATTTGTTCGGTATCTGTTAACTGTTGGTGCGTTGTAGAATTCGGGTGAATTACCAGAGTTTTTGAATCACCCACATTAGCTAAATGGCTTGCCAGTTTCACACTACTAATAAACTGCTTAGCAGCATCCCTTCCACCTTTCAAACCAAAATTCAGCACACAACCAAAGCCATTTTTGAGATATTTTTTCGCCTTATCGTGATAAGGGTGATTTTTCAAACCCGGATAATTTACCCAGGCAACTTTGGGATGTTCCGACAACCACTCAGCCAACGCCAAAGCATTATCCGTCTGACGCTGTACGCGCAAAGAAAGAGTTTCCAAACCTTGCAGCAATAAGAAAGAATTAAACGGACTAATACACGGCCCCAAATCGCGCATCGCTTCTACTCGTGCACGAATAATAAACGCGATATTTCCAAAGGGAGAATTCATCCCGAATGTCTCATTAAAATTCAATCCATGATAGCCCGGAGAAGGTTCAGTAAAAATTGGAAATTTGCCACTACCCCAATCAAATTTACCGGAATCAACAATCACCCCACCGATTGAAGTTCCATGTCCGCCAATCCACTTGGTGGCAGATTCCACAACAATATCCGCGCCATGTTCCAGAGGCCGGCATAAATAGCCACCACAGCCAAACGTATTATCCACAATTAACGGAATATTATGCTCGTGGGCAATATGCGAAAGCACTGCAAAATCAGGAATATTAAACCCCGGATTTCCCATTGTTTCCACATACAAAGCTTTTGTTTTCTCATCAATCGCTTTGCGGAAATTTTCTGGATCATCTCCATCAACAAACTTAACATTAATTCCCAATCGCGGAAATGCTACCTTAAATTGGTTATAAGTTCCGCCATATAAAAAGCTGGTAGAAACAATATTATCGCCTGCTTCACAAATCGTTCCTATTGCGATAAATTGTGCTGCCTGTCCGCTGGATGTTGCCAGCGCCGCTACCCCACCTTCTAAGGCTGCAACCCGCTGTTCAAAGACATCTGTAGTCGGGTTCATCAAGCGCGTATAAATATTCCCAAACTCTTGTAGGGCAAACAATTTTGCTCCATGTTCCGCATCATTAAAAACGTAAGAAGTGGTTTGATAAATAGGAACAGCGCGAGCATTAGTACCGGGGGCCGGTTGTTGACCGGCATGGACTTGCAGCGTTTCAAAATGATAATTACGTTCTTCAGACATTCAAGAATCCTCAATTACCCCCCAGGGGCCGGTTGTACTTTGACAAATTAATTAGGGCCGGCAAACTTTTTGCCTTTTTGGGCCACTCTACTCCGCCCTAACTGAAGTTTCGTTATTATACCCCATTCCCTCTCTTTAGAAAAGAGCTTTTTGTACAACATAAAAGTTGTAAAACTCTCTTTGACAGTTTTTTAAAAATTGTTACTATTTCCTTAACACTTTTGAGCAATTTATCCTTTTTATCCTGTAGAATTTGTGCAACCCTAAATGAATGGAAACAACGATATTGCCATGAGTAAATACGATGCTATCTTCTACTCAGAAGAAACAATTGAAGAAGAACTCTCACCAGAAGAAGGCTTAATGCACATTGCCATGATGGCAGTTAGTGCCGATGGGGAATTTCCCCAAGATGAAATCGAATCTATATATGGCGTTATTAGCAACACGCCTCCTTTTGAAGATTATACAGATGAAGAAGCCCTTGAGCGATGCCGCGAAATACTTCTTAACGTCTCCAACCTGACCAAAGAATATGGAAAAGGTGCGGTTTTTAATGCTGCCATTGATGCTTTTGGAGAAGATGAAACTTTGCTACAAGCCGCTTATGCTGTGGCTGTTGAGTTGTGTGTGGTTGATGAGGATATGCCTGAAAAAGAAGAAGAATTTTTAGCAGCACTCCAAGAAGCTTTAGAAATTTCTGATGAAGTTGCGGAAGAAATTTTTGCAGAGTTGACAGATGTTTAATAGGTTTTGAAAACCACAACAAGGTATAGCTAAAAATAGAGGAGCGCTGACTTTTTTATAGCCGCGATCCTCTTTGTTTATGAACTGTAAAAATAAGTTACTTTCTGACTCGTAAATATTCCGATCCTACCCATTCATCCCACCAATCAGGATAATCATCATAAGTGATTAAATGTAGCCCATACCAAGCTTTTTTTACGGTAGCCGAGAGCCAGCTTTCTTCTTCGGATAGTGCCTCTACTTCATCCCCGACTGCAAACATTTCAGGTTTATAAGGACGTATCCTTTCTGGTTCTACCCATTCTTCGCTTTTATCTTCAATGTACAAAACTTTCACTTCCCCATCACTTGTTTCTAGGGTTTTTGCTTTATACCAATCTCCCTCATATTCAACTTCAACTCGTTTCCCTTCTATCGGTTCAATTTCATCAGAAACCTCAGCTAATACCATCTGTGAATCAAAATCGCCGGTGGTGAGAAACATTGACTTTTGTTCTTCAATAAAAGCCATTTCTAATTCCGCATATCGGGCAAAATCATACAGTGTAATTATCCCGTCTCCATCTAAATCTACAGTGGGGTCTCCACACAAACCTTTATATAATGATTCCGTAAATGTCCAGCCGCCGGTTGAGGTGTTGTGGGCATAAGATGAACTCACACAAGCATAAGAAATCTCGCTATCTTGCCTGTTTTTTACTTCAGCAATTAAGCCCCCCGAAAAACAACAATCTGCCAATAATAAAACTCTCGACCCATTAAAATTATTCTCAATTTCATCAAAAATCGATGTCACTGACCAGTAATTATCTCGGTCTTCTGCATTGGCATCATAATTGACAAAAAAATGCTCTCCAGTTTCTGAATCCCAATCACCATGACCGGCAAAATAGACAATTAATAAATCATCCTCACCGGCCTGGGCCAAAAACTCAGGAAAACTCCCGGTTATTTCCTCAAAAGTCGCTTCGCTATCTTGCAAGTAAATAATTTGTTCTTCGGGTACTCCAGAATCTTTAAAAAAATTTACAAGCTTTTCATCGAACCGGCCCTCCACCGCATCAGGAAATGGTGGCCATACCTCTTCCTGCTCCCATTCCAAAATTCCTACTGCATAAAGCCAAGTTTTCTCCGGTTTCCAGTCTGGCATCTTTCTATTACTAAGCCTTTAATCTAAAGTTTTCCTTATTGTAAGCCAAACCTTTAACCAATTGCAAATAAATAGTTTATTCTGGAGCTTTTGCTGGTTCCCCCCTATCGAACTTAACCTTTTAAAGATTGTAATTGCTGGATAATTGTAGAAAATAGGTTAGCCATTTCTGGACTACAACAAAGCCTTAGCCAGCAGTAGAGAGCAAAACCGATAAAAATAGCTTTGAAACTCTTAACAAAATTGCTGCCTTGAAATATCCATTAAAATAATAGTTTTGCTAAATTAATCTGATAGGGATAAATCCCAAAAAACCTAGCAATAATTATTATTTAAAAAATTTTTTATAAGTAAACAACCCGTAATTACCTGCTCCACGAGCAATTAAAAAGAAGCGGATAATCGCTAATTAAACTTAGGAATCAACCGAGTCCGCGCCATCATCTCTACATTATCCAGGGTAATCAAGAAATCCCCATCAATCTGTGTTCGTGGTGGCATATAGGCTATCTCTAGCAATTGGTTTTTTAACGCCTGATGGCGATAGTGACACCCTATCCGAGGCCGGTAGTAACTGTAAAAATGCCTTCAACGGATAAATGAGCTATATTTATTGCACCGCACCGGCATCTTTCAAAAGCTTCGCCACATTTTTATACCCATTAAAATCCGCCATCATCCAAGCAGTATAACCACCCCGATTTTTAACATTTACATCCGCCCCAGCGTCTAACAACAACTTCACAATTTCCGTAAACCCACGATGTGCTGCCCACATTAAAGCAGTCGCCCCCACATCATCCACTAAATTAACATCCGCACCTTTTTCTAACAACGCTTGCACCACAAAAAAATGCCCTCTATCTGTAGCTCGAATTAAAGAAGTTTTGCTATCATCAGCGCGAGTATTGGGATGAGCACCACCCTCTAATAAAACCTTTACAGTATGCAAATTTCCAGCAGTTGCAGCCAGAGTTAAAGGCGTTTCCCCCGCATTTCTCGTTCTCAATAAAATTTGTACTTGTTCCGGGTTGCCGCCCAGCAAACAAGCAGCAACTTTACTATGATTATGCAACGCAGCAACCAATAAAGTTGTATCCCCTAGCCGGTTTTTTATCAACCTATCTGCACCACGATCAATCAGACATTTAACAACCTCCGCATGACCTTCTACAGCCGCCAAATATAAAGCCGTTTCTAAATCATTATTTTGAGCATTAATTTCCGCACCGGCATTTAATAAAAACCTTACACTTGCCATATCACCGCCGGCTGCTGCTGCCATTAATGCCGTCCAGCCATCCGGGTTTTTTCCATTCACATCAGCCCCAGCAGAAATTAACCTTTTCACCACATCACTTTGCAGGCGATCTGCGGCTAAAAACAAAGCCATTTCTCCCTCAGAATCTCGTGCATTAACATCCGCACCTCCCTTAATTAAAACCTCAACCAAAGGCAAATTTCCTTTCAAACAAGCCCCCATCAAAGCTGTTTTGCCTCCCGCTAGTTTTGTGTTGACATCTGCGCCCCGTTCAAGCAAAACTTTGATAACATTCGCATGACCTTGATTGAGAGCAACTTTCATGGCTGTATCGCCATCTTTATCTTTAATATTAACTTCTGCACCGGCATCAATCAAAACCCGCACAATTTCTGCATCGCCTTTTAAACAAGCAGCCATCAGAGCGGTACTGCCATCATCATTTTTGGCATTGACATCAGCGTTTAAATCAATTAAAACTTTCACCGTATCCAGTTTTTTATTAGCAGCAGCTAACATTAATGCCGTCACCGCATAGCGTTGTCTGGAGACGTTGACATTTGCACCGCCATTCACCAACAACCGCACAATTTCTGTGTAGCCATATTGGGCTGCAAACATTAAGGCAGTGGTACCCTCTCGATCTGTAGCATTGACATCAATACCTTGAGAAATTAAGGCTTGTACGAGAGTAACTTTGCCGGTTTTCGCAGCCTGGATCAACAAATTATCGTTTTTAGAGGCCATGATTGTAAAGAGATGCGATAACGAAGCTTATGCTTAGATGAGAGTTCACAGACAAAATAACCTTAAATCGTACATTTGAGAAGATGTTACTCCAACCTAGCCTTGCCGGTGTCAAAATTTCAGCCACCCAAACTAATTACACCGTTGCCGGTAGATCCGGCCAGAAGTATGATAATTTTTATAAAGTTGCTTAAAATTTTGTTTCGCTCCTATGAGTTTGGAAATCCCGGCGTCGGTTAAAGTGTACAGTCAATTTTTCCACCCCATCCTCATGTGGGTGCTATTTGGGACATCCCTATACGCTCTATACTTGGGCGTGTTGGTTCGCCGTACCCGCACCACAAAAGATAGCGACAAACGCAAAGAACTTGTCAAAGGCAAGTTTAACGTCAAGCATTATCAAATTGGTTCGCTGTTAATGGCGTTGATGGTGGTGGGTAGCATCGGCGGTATGGCTGTTACCTATATCAACAACGGTAAACTATTTGTTGGCCCTCACCTGTTGGCCGGTTTGGGGATGACTGGCTTGATCGCACTTTCTGCCGGTTTGTCTCCCTTTATGCAAAAAGGTTCTGACTGGGCACGTTACAGCCATATTGTTCTCAACGTAGCAATGCTTGGTTTGTTTGGCTGGCAAGCCGTCAGCGGTATGGATATCGTACAAAGAATTATTAGCAAAATGTAATTGGCAGTGGAGATAGGGGATTGGGTAATTAAATGAATGCAATGGTATTCTTACACTTTTTCACCACTTCCCCTTTACTTAGCTGCATAACAGAAAAACTCGGTTTTTAGACAAAGTGAGAAATCAAAAAAGCCGAGTTTTTTAGGATATTTTATTATTCTCCACATTTCCTATTTACATTGTTCGCAATGGGCGACTTTCCGCTTTAGAGCAACATTTTTCTTAAACAGTTGTACCTTGTCTTCACCCAAAAAACTGTGAAAATCTTCTTGAACTTTAGCTGTTAAGCGGCGCGAAACTTGTTTAACAATTTCACACAGCAGCCTGTCACCGGCATTTTGAATTTTTTGGCTGGGCAACCCCAAAATAAACTTCGGGATACAAACCCCCACAGCCAAATTTAATTTCCACTCTACCCGCGTCATTTTGCCATTGAAAGCCTGTATATTTTCTGCAAAATCCGTCGCAACTTCCACCAGCGCTTGCTCTGCTTGAAAATCTACCTCATATCCAGGCGGAGTATAATCAGGAACCGGAATCGTTTGGATCAAATAAACACCATTATTAGCCGGCAATAAATCTAAACCCACTTTTGGCTCAACTTGATAACCCAAAGCCCCAAAACGTCCGATAGTTAAAGCATAGCCGGTTGTTCCAATTGGTTCAGCCGTCATCGGATGAGCGCACCGGCGAAACCAACTTGAATGATCGTCAAAATACTTAGCCACCGTTTCGGCATCAGCATACATTTCCATATAGCCGGTGAAGTGAGTTGTAAACCAAATCGGCTCACTTCCCTCCTTTGGCTTCTCGGATGATGGCGTTTGGTTTGCCGGTTCATCTACAACAACCACATCTTCTTCAAACATTTGATTTTCAGTGATTGACGACTGCATAACACCCTATGTTGTGAGGTTTGCTGTTTATAAGTTTGGCCCAACATTTATCAAAAGAGTTTTGATTTTTCTACTTTAGTGTTTTTATCTTGACAACGCACTCCGTATTTTTGCGGGACTTTTTGACCAATTATGATGAGAAATTGACCGATCAGGTAAGCTCTAGGCTTGTGTGAACAGTATAAACACATTCATTCCATTATTCTGTACTTTAGTTCTCAGCATTTTAGTGATCTCTATCAATTCCTGCCTTTGTCAATCAAAGTATAGTCAGCCACAACAACCCCAGACCCTAATTTGCCTGCGTAAAAGTACGGTAATTACTAAACAAACTTCTTCAAATCCTATCGCTGGGGGGATGCCCGCCCCTAAAAAATCTCTCTTATGGCAGAAATGCCTGCATAATTTTTAAGATTTCTTTATCATTTTTAATAAAATAGCCAGCAGGAAATTATAGGCAATGAAAGCATTTGTAGCAGGGGCCACCGGCGAAACAGGCCGGCGTATTGTACAAGAATTAGTAAAGCGCCAAATTCCCGTCCGCGCCCTCGTTCGCAACCTCGAAACCGCAAAGCAAATTTTACCACCGGAAGCCGAATTAGTCGTCGGCGATGTCTTAAACCCAGACAGTCTCAACAGCAGCCTAGGAGACAGCACAGTAATTTTATGTGCCACCGGCGCCCGACCGAGTTTTGATCCCACCGGCCCCTACAAAGTGGACTACCAAGGCACAAAAAACCTCATCGATGCTGGCAAAGCCAAAAACATCGAGCATTTTGTCTTCGTCACTTCCCTCTGCGCTTCCCAATTTTTTCACCCCCTTAATTTGTTTTGGCTGATTTTGGTGTGGAAAAAACAAGCTGAAGAATATTTACAAAAAAGTGGTCTCATTTATACCATTGTCCGCCCCGGAGGTCTGACCAATGAAGATAACGAGTTGGGAGTACAAATGTCTTCTGCCGATAGCTTATTTGAAGGCCGCATTCCCCGCACCAAAGTAGCAAGCGTTTGTGTCGAAGCTCTTTTATCGCCGGCTGCCCGTAATAAAATAGTAGAAATTGTCTCTAGCCCAGAGAGCAAAACTCCTTCTTACGAGCAATTGTTTGCCGATGTTTTTTAAAAGCCATAGCGTTTCTGAGCTTAATAAACTATAGAAAACGCTTCTAAAAACCCGGTTTCTTTAAATTACCGGGTTTTTCTGGATCGCCGGCCTCATAAAAACGCTATATCTCTATTATTATCCAGACTGATTAGACAAGCGATAAATAGCTTTAAACAAACTTTTCACCTTAATTTTTAATCTTATGTCTTTACCTTTTTTTGAGCGTCCAAAAAACAGCCTGCTGAATTATAAGCGCAAAACTCTGATCAAAATCCTTGCCGGCACCACTGCGGCGATTGCCGTTGCCTTCTTGATGTTTTACTGGAATCAAGAAAGATGGCCGCCTCTTATTTATGACACCACCGGCACTCCTGCACCGCTGATTATGCAGGGAGGCGATCCCTACATTCGAGCATTGATGCGAACCATCTCCGCGAGCGAATCAAACGTTGCATATCCTTATTCAGTTTTATATGGAGGTGAGTATGTAAAAGATTTAAGCCAGCATCCAGACCGCTGCGTAAAAATTGTCAACGGCCCCAATCAAGGTAATTGTACAACCGCAGCCGGTCGCTACCAAATGCTGAGTACAACTTGGTATGAAACCGCAAAATATTATCACCCCAAACCCTCAAAAATTTTATTCTGGGAATCTTACAGCTTTGAACCAGAATTTCAAGATGCAGTCGTGTACGCTTGGTTAAACGATCCGACAGCCTGGGGAGTCAATATTCAGCAATTGTTACGAGAAGGAAAAATAGAAAAAGTCCTGCGAACCCTCTCCGGTACTTGGACAAGTTTAGGTTATGGCATTGAAGATAACTCAATGACCGAGTATTTACCGGCAATTTACAATGAAATGTTGCTCGAAGAACTCCAAGCCACTAAAAAAAATTCACAAATTTACCGCCCTTCGCAAGTCGCAATTTCTAAAGAAAGCAGCAAACCCTGACACTCATTTCTATCGAGTTTGCCTGCATCACACAATTCTAAAAGACTTGCTCCAATCACCCGTAAGGCAATGGCTCGGTCTATATATTCTTTCGCACCGGCCAGAGCAGTTTCTAAACTCAGGTAAGCTTGCCAGTTAGTGCAAATAGTATAACGAGCCGGTGGCACACACTTAATCGCCCATCCCCCCTCCAGCGCCATTGCTAAAATAGCCCACTCCTGATAATAGATACTCCAAGTTTTCATAAAAATTGCTCGCCTCACCGATCCAAATTTTGTTTGTATTGAACTATTGCTTTTAAGTATCCAGTTTTTTGCGAATAATGCAAGTGACGAGAGCAAAAAAGACAAGTGACAATTTTCTCAAACTTCTGTGATGAGTACCTGAGCTATAAAGCGATCATAATCACATTTTACCTGTGATACTTATCACAAAACCAGATATCCAGCCGCCGCAACTATTCCAAACCTAGAGACTGCATCCAATGCTAAAATACGCTCACTAGCCTAAACTCATCAAATCAAACATTCAATCAGGGCGCATTTCTGCTTGCCAAAAAAACAAGTTTTTAATTTTTCCTTTCTCCCAAATTTTAAATGTACACTCCTTCAAACTCACACTTAACCCTTTCCCCACAAGCTCGTCTCCCCAATAAAAAACACTTGTTGATTTTCCCCCTCCCTCAGAAACCAGGTAGAGGGAAGCGGGGGGGAATTTTTGTTATAAAAATCTTGCTGGGATTTTTAATAATAATCGGCTTACTTCCCCAAAAAACTTATGCTCAAATTCTCTCAAACCGGCCAAAAACCACCCAAATAAACAACAAAACTCTTAAAAAAATCCCATTTCCCCAGAGTGGTGTTGCTTCTTTACTTTCCTTTCCACCTCAAATTATCCAAAATACAGCCCAAACACCTCCCTCTGAAAATGGCGGTTCAGCACCAACTTTATCGCCTGTGCCGGTGACACCCGGAATTGAGCCATTTCAACCGGAAAAAATACCCCTGCGGCCCTCTGCTCGCCAACAAGACCGGCAACGATATGTCAGCAGTCCGGGCACTACCATTGTTACACCATCCGGCTATGGCAAATCGTGGGGAAGCGCCGGCATTGGGATCGGTTTTCAAGGAAGAACCCGCTTCACAGAACAATCTGATGGAGCCATTGGTTTAAGTGCCGGTTTTGGCAATCCTCAAAAAACCGTTGGTTTTGATGTTGGTGTGAGTATTTTTAATCTTAACGACGGCTTTGCAGATCGCGGTTCAATTAGTCTTAAACTCCACCGCTCTTTTCCTGAAAATTGGGCAGTAGCAATTGGCTGGCAAAATGCCTTAGTCTGGGGAGAAAGCGATGCCGGTACAAGCTTATATGCAGTTACCAGTAAAATGTTTAAACTCAAAGAAAACACCAATCAAGCCTTTAGTCAACTTTATCTTTCTGCCGGCATTGGCACCGGCCAATATCGGACAGAAACTCAAATTCAAGACGATATAGAAACCATTGGCGTGTTTGGCAGCGCAGCCTTAAGAGTAGCAGAACCGGTCAATTTAATTGCAGAATGGACAGGGCAAGATTTGAATTTAGGAGTTTCAATCGTACCTTTTCCAGAAATACCTTTAGTCATTACGCCTGCCTTAGCAGATGTCACAAATAATGCCGGTGATGGGGCAAGATTTGTCTTAGGAATTGGTTACGGATTTTCATTTAAATAGGCAAAAATTATGCAAAAATTTATCAGAAAATTTGGCAAACTGTTCTGGAGCTTTTCTTTAACACTTATTTTGGTGATTGCTATCGCCAATCCCGCACCAACCCAAACCGGCAATCAGTCCGATGCAACAAATCCCAATCCGATAGAAATAGTTCCAGAAACCACAGAAGAAAGCGAACAATTTGGAGAAGAAAGCGTAGAAGTAACTCCTGATTCCAGCGAAGAAAGTGAGCAAAATGAACCATCTCAAGAAGCAGTTTCCGAAGAAAGTGAAGTAGATCGAGCCGGCTATGAGAGTCTGGTAGGTAGCGAAACAGAAAGCGGTGCAGTCCAAGCATTTGAAGAAGCACAAGCCTCAGATTTTAGCAGTCAATTGGGGATTGATTTTTATGGCAAAACTCCCAGCATTGATGAAATTGCCGCCGCCTTATATGACATTTATTTAGTGACCGGAAAAAAGGCAACAATTAATTATGTTTTTGCCTTGGAAAATGAACTACAAACTCTGACAATTTTTCCTAAATCGCGTACCTCTGCTAAATCATCAGGACAGTTGATCGCATCAAAAATCTTAGGAAACTTAGGGCCAATTGCTCAAGAAGATCAAATTAGTCCAGCAATTCGTAAATCAACTTTAGTCAGCCGAGAAGAGTTAGAAAAGACCCTGAATAGTTTCCGCGATGAAATTACCAATCCCCGAAAAATCCGCCAAACAACTTATTTAAAACCGGCTCAACAGCTTTACCAGTGGATTGTTGCACCAATTGAAAGCGAATTACAAGAAAATAAAATTGATGATTTAGTGTTTGCAATGGATACCGGTTTGCGCTCAACCCCAGTGGCAGCAATGCACGATGGCAAACAGTTTTTAATTGAGAAATATGGGGTTAGTTTAATTCCGAGTTTTGGCTTAACCGATAGCCGTTATCGAGATGTTAGGAATTTAAAAATTTTGGCAATGGGAGCATCAACTTTTACCGATCAAAACGATTTGCCAGCCGTTCCTGTAGAGTTAGCTGAGATATTAAGAGGAGCTTGGCAAGGTGAAAAATTTATCAATGAACAGTTTACGGTTGAGAACTTTATTGAACAAAATAAGAAACAAAATTTTGCAATTATTCACTTAGCAACACATGGAGAATTTCAAAGCGGAGATATAAGCAATTCTTACATTCAGTTTTGGAATCGCAAACTTAACATGAATGAATTACGGAAACTCGCAGGAGAATTAGGCTGGAATTCAGCTTCTTCGCAGCCGATAGAGTTAATGGTTTTGAGTGCTTGTCGCACAGCATTAGGAGATGAACAAGCCGAATTAGGATTTGCCGGTTTGGCAGTACAAGCCGGGGTAAAATCTGCTTTGGCGAGTCTTTGGTATGTATCAGATGCAGGAAGTTTAGCTTTAATGAATGAGTTTTATCAGCACTTAAATATTACAGCCAATAAGGCAGAAGCATTAAGACAAGCACAGTTAGCTATGATTCGCGGAAAAGTGCAAGTTGAACAAGGACAGTTACGCGGTTCAGATCAAGAACCTTTGCCATTGCCGGATCAACTTGCTAGAAGTAATGTTAATTTCTCTCATCCTTATTTTTGGTCAGGTTTTATTTTAATTGGCAACTGGAACTAAACTGAAAAGGAGAAAAATAAATGAATGCGATTGTTTCTGGTTTAATGGGGGTTTGTGTGGGGGATGCTTTGGGAGTGCCGGTGGAATTTAAAAGCCGCAGTTACCTCCTAAAAAATCCGGTTAAAACAATGACCGGCTACGGAACTCACAACCAACCTGCCGGCACTTGGTCTGATGATAGTTCTCTGACTTTTTGTTTGGCTGATGCAATGTGTAGTGGTTTTTCTCTGCCAAGCATTGCTCACAATTTCTGCCGGTGGTTTAATGAGGGTTATTGGACGCCATATAACGAAGTTTTTGATATTGGTGGAGCCACCAGTCAAGCAATTTTTAATCTGCAAGAAGGCGTTAATCCTACAGAGGCGGGTGGTACTCAAGAAAGGGATAATGGTAATGGTTCTTTGATGCGAATTTTGCCGATGGCATTTTACCACAAAACGGTAGATTTTGAAGAATTAATTAATCGCACACATCAAGTTTCTCGGATTACACACGGCCACATCCGAAGTCAAATTGCCTGCGGAATTTATATTAGTGTTGCGGTTGGTTTGTTGCAAGGTTTAGAACCAAAGGCTGCGTATCTGCAAGGGTTAGAAAATATCAGGCAGATGTACAACCAGCCGCCTTTTGAGAGGGAATTTAATCAGCATTTTTCAAAAGTTTTTTCTGGCAAAATCGATGAATTTTCAGAAAGTGAGATTCATAGCAGCGGGTATGTAATTCATACCCTAGAGGCATCTTTGTGGTGTTTGCTGACCACTTCATCTTATGCAGAAGCGGTTTTGAAGGCCGTTAATTTGGGTGAGGATACGGATACCACCGCTGCTGTCACGGGGGGTTTAGCCGGCATTTATTATGGTTATGATGGCATCCCCTCAGAATGGGTAAGTCAAATTGCCAAAAAAGAGGCGATTCTCGATTTAGCCAAACGTTTAGAAGCCACTTTAGCAGATTGCTGATCAGGGGCGCTTGGCTTCAGTGGCCCTAACTTGGAATGAGGCACAGCCCCTATGCTAGTCCCGATTGCCAGTGCCACACCACAAGATTTGCAAAATCACTTCAAGAAACTTTGCCGCGATCCCACACCGTGATAATCTGAGTAGTGGCAATTGTAAAGCTAAGTAAAACAAGCCGACACCGCGCTCTCCAGAGCGCTGCAACGACTATTCCAAAATCGCTAAACACAAAAAAGGCGCGAGCATGGTCACCACCGCAGAAAAAACAAACGTAGGCTACATTACCCAAATCATTGGGCCGGTTGTAGACGTGAAATTCCCTGGCGGCAAAATGCCCCAAATCTACAACGCTCTGAAAATTCAAGGCAAAAACGAAGCAGGCCAAGACGTTAACGTTACCTGCGAAGTCCAACAGCTTCTAGGTGACAACCAAGTGCGGGCCGTATCTATGAGTACGACCGATGGCATGGTTCGCGGCATGGAAGCTACAGATACAGGCTCCCCGATCAGCGTTCCTGTTGGTACTGCTACTTTGGGTCGCATTTTTAACGTGATCGGCGAACCGGTTGACAACCAAGGGCCGGTGAATAACACCGAAACTTTGCCTATCCACCGCGATGCTCCGAAATTTACGGAACTGGAAACTAAACCTTCTGTATTTGAAACCGGCATCAAAGTTGTGGACTTGTTGGCCCCCTACCGTCGAGGTGGCAAAATTGGTCTGTTTGGTGGGGCCGGTGTAGGCAAAACCGTTATTATTCAAGAGTTGATCAACAACATCGCTAAAGCACACGGTGGCGTATCCGTGTTTGGCGGTGTGGGCGAACGCACCCGCGAAGGGAATGACCTTTATAACGAATTTAAAGAGTCAGGCGTTATCAACGAGAATAACCTCTCCGAATCGAAAGTGGCTCTGGTTTATGGTCAGATGAATGAACCGCCCGGAGCTCGGATGCGCGTAGGTTTGGCCGCTTTGACGATGGCTGAATATTTCCGCGATGTCAATAAGCAAGACGTGCTGTTGTTTATTGATAATATCTTCCGTTTCGTGCAGGCCGGTTCTGAAGTATCTGCACTGCTCGGTCGGATGCCTTCTGCTGTAGGTTATCAGCCAACTCTCGGTACGGAAATGGGCGCTCTCCAAGAGCGGATCACTTCTACTACTGAAGGGTCTATTACTTCTATTCAAGCCGTATATGTGCCAGCGGATGACTTAACTGACCCCGCACCGGCCACTACGTTTGCTCACTTAGACGCCACAACCGTACTTTCTCGGAACTTGGCTTCTAAGGGCATTTACCCAGCAGTTGATCCTCTGGACTCTACCTCAACGATGTTGCAACCCAGCGTCGTTGGCGATGATCACTACAACACCGCTCGCTCTGTGCAGTCCACTTTGCAGCGTTACAAAGAATTGCAAGACATTATCGCTATTTTGGGCTTGGATGAGTTGTCGGAAGACGACCGGCTCGCCGTTGCTCGCGCCCGCAAAATTGAGCGTTTCTTGTCTCAGCCTTTCTTTGTGGCTGAAATCTTTACCGGCGCCCCCGGCAAATATGTCAAGCTCGAAGAAACCATCAAAGGCTTTAAAATGATTCTGTCTGGTCAGCTTGATGACCTGCCAGAGCAAGCTTTCTACATGGTTGGCAATATCGAAGAAGCTATCGCCAAAGGCGAAAAAATGAAGGCCGGTAAATAGTTAATGCTCATTGGTCAAAAGTCTATGGACAATTGACCAATGACTTGACTTTAGACAATTAACCACTGACAAGAAACTTATGACTTTAACGGTTCGCGTCGTTGCTCCCGATAAGACTGTGTGGGATGCTCAAGCTCAAGAAGTGATTTTGCCCTCCACCACCGGCCAGTTAGGTATTTTGTCAGGTCACGCGCCTTTGTTAAGCGCTCTTGATACCGGTGTTATGCGGGTGCGTCCTGATAAAGAATGGGTTGCGATTGCTTTGATGGGTGGTTTTGCTGAAGTTGAAAATAACGAAGTAACTATCCTGGTCAATGCTGCTGAACGCGGCGATAAAATTGACCTTGAAGAAGCTCGCAATACCTATAACGCTGCTCAAACTCGCGCCGAAGCTTCTCAAAATGCTTCCCGTCAAGAGCAAATTCAAGCTACCCAAGCTCTGAAACGGGCTCGCGCTCGCTTTCAGGCTGCCGGTGGGATGCTATAGAAATTTCTGCTGTCTAAAAAACCCGGTTTTTCGTTGGAAACCGGGTTTTAAATTTTTCTTATTTAGTAAATGATAGTTCTTCCTTATCAATTTCATCATACCATAATTTAGATGTGATTGTCAATATAATCTTGCCAAAAAATCGAGAAAAGTTTTATAGGCAATATCCGTTAAATCGATGCCCCTGATGTGAAGGCCGGCTCAAAAATTCAAATCCCACTGCCTCATAGAAGTAATCAACGCAAGAGCCCCCTCTGGACAAAGAGGTTTAGCAAAAAAATACCCCTGAGCATAACGGCACTTTAAGCGCAACAATTCCCGCAATTGCTCTGGAGTTTCAATACCCTCAGCCACCACATCCACCCCCAAATTCTTCGCCAAAGTAATAATCGCTTGGACAATTTCTGAGTTTTCATCTTCCGTCCCAAGCCGGCAAACAAAAGAACGGTCGATTTTCAACGTACTCACCGGCAACTTATGCAAATAACTCAACGAAGAATAGCCGGTGCCAAAATCATCAATCGCAAACTTAATACTTCTGGCTTTAAACTCCTCCAAAACCTCCAACGCCATAACGGAATTTTCCATCAACATTGTCTCCGTAATTTCTAGCTTTAAACAAGCCGCATTCAAACTGGTTTCCTCTAAAAGTTCATCAATGTACTCAACTAAATTGGGTGCAGACAGTTGTTTGCTAGATAAATTCACATTCACCGTCAGATCCGAAGCCTGTGGATATTCTTGTTGCCATAAACGCAATTGCCGGCAAGCCTCCCGCAATACCCAAGCACCCAAAGGTACAATCAAACCAGTATCTTCTGCAACCGGGATAAACTCCGTCGGCGCAATAAACCCCCGCGTTGCGTGACACCAGCGCAACAAAGCCTCAAAACCCGTCAACCGGCCCGTTTCCAAACAAATAATAGGCTGATAATAAAGCAAAAAAGCGTTTTCTCTCTCATCAGCCGCCCCTATTTTTTCCACAGCCCGCCGCAGTTCCGTTTCCAGCGCCAAACGGCCCACAGCCGCCGCGTGCATTGCCCCATTAAACAATTCATGCCGTGCTCGACCCAAACTTTTCGCCCGATACATAGCCGTGTCTGCATCCCGCAACAAATCTTCTGGCCGGTCGTAAGGACACGCTGCACCAGAAACATCTAAGGGAAGGGAAGTTAATTCAGCAAGACGAATGATCGCTTTTTCCCCAGCTTGAAAAGAGAGCGATGTCGAGTCAACTCTGACACTGCTGGCGGCGATGCCAATACTCACAGTAGTGTACACTTCATAACCATTAAGGTTGAAAGGCGACTTCAGGCAGCTGTGGATTTGTTCAGCCACAGAATTTGCATACTCTATATCGGCAATATTGTCAAGTAAAATAGCAAATTCATCACCGCCCAGACGAGCCACACTATCGCTATCTCTCAAAAAAGTTTGCAATTGTTGGGCTAAAGCCACCAGCAGCCGGTCGCCGATGCTGTGTCCTAGACTATCGTTGATTAGTTTAAAGCGGTCTAAGTCTAAAAATAAAACGGCGTATTGATAATCGGGTTGTTGTTTCGCCCGCTCTACCGCTTCTCCCAAAAGGCGGGTAAACAAAGCACGATTTGGCAGGCCGGTCAGTTCATCGTGATAAGCCGCGTGCCACAGTTGTTCAGAGAAACGTTTACGTTCTGTAAAATCGCGGGTGACTACAGAAAAACCTTCTAAGTATCCATATTTATCTCGCAAGGCGGTAATCACTACATCAGCCCAAAACTGGGAACCGTCGCGGCGCACATACCAGCCTTCGAGTTCCAGCCGGCCATCGAGCGATGCTTTTCTTAGCGCTTTCCAGGGCGTTTCTTGTTGAATTTCCGCTGGGTTATAAAAGCAAGAATAATGCTGACCAATTATCTCGCTGCGTCCGTAGCCTGTTATGCTTTCCGCACCGGCATTCCAGCTTTCTACCATTCCCAAGGCATCTAGGGTAAAAATTGCATAGTCTTTGACGCTTTCTATCAACAAGCGGAACCGTTCTCTCTCTTGATAAAGCGCTTCTTCGGCTTTTCTGCGCTCGGTGATATCATGGCAGCAATAAAGCACTGTTCCTTCAAGGATGCTGACGCGCTTAACGTTAATTAAGACGAAACGCCGTTTACCGCTTTTGTCTCGAATGGCGCGTTCGATATTTTTAATTTCGCCTACTTTTTCGAGTTCGCTTGGCTGGAATAAATTAACTCCTAACAATTTAGAAATTTTGCCTAAAGCTTTGATTTCTTGGGGAGAATAACCAAAAAAGGCTTGCACGTTCGGGCAAATAAAGGTAAAGTTTCCCAAATCATCGGTGACAAATACGGCTTCTGTAATGTGGGCGAGTGTGATGCGGTGCAGTTCTTCTGAGGCTTTCAGGGCTAACAGTGCCGGTGTGGCGAAGTTGCTAGGCGCCGGTGCGGGAATAACTATGCTGATCAGCCTTGTGTCTTCATCGAGCAAGCGTGTCTCCTCAATTTGCAGGTCGATGATTTCTCCGGTTTTTTTCCGCAGTTTGATCGTCTGTTCTTCTTCAAAAGCTTCTGTTAGGCTGTTTGAAGTTAGAAAATCCAACTCGTTCTCGGTTGTTTCTAACAAAGTTAATGCCGTAGTCGCTAGGGCTAGAGTTCCGCTGTCGCAAACGCTATCGGATTTTTTAGGGTTCACCGGCTTTTCTGTGGGCCACCAGTCAGCCGTTTTTTCTTCGATCACAAAACGTCCCAGGAGTTCTTCGGGCGTGTAACCCAATATCTGGCACAGGGGACGGTTGATGTATTTTATGGTGCCGGTGTTATCGACAATCAGCAATCCTTGGTTCATCCGTTCTTTGGCCGGTGGCATTCCTTCTATGATTGTCAAGTCAGGTTTTTTGCAGCAGTTGTGCTGCTTCTACATCTAACTTCTGCCTAGTCTAGTTGGCAAGGGCAATGGATAAAGCGATGATTTTTTTTAGTCACAGGTTTGCTGCTAAACTATCACCCCGCTCGCTTGCAATGCTTGGATCTTAAGGTTGGTATTTTATAAATTTTCTCCGTTTTTGGTGTCATTCAGTGATGGCAGTGTTTTCAAAGCAAAAGTTTTATGTAATTAAATCGTAATACCCATGAGCTACTATCAATCTTTATATTCTCTCTTTATTCTTTCCTTTTTACGAGGCAAGCGCGTTACAATATCCCCTTAACCCTCCTTGAAAAACTTTTTTTTCCTCTACCTCCCCCTTTAAAAAGGAAATCGCGGCTAAAATCAAAAAAAGCGGGTAAAGATAATGAACAAAGCTTTTTAACCCTCTTATTGGATTTTCTCAAACGGCAATATTTAACTAGCAACTTGGCTTATCTATAATCTTAAGGGGAAAATTAAGGCAAATTTCACCTTGTTTGGAAAATTTTTAATGTTATTTTAAAATCAAAGGAATATAAAATATTAATCCTAATCGAAATCCAATACTTATAATAGAAAATTTCAAAGTTAATTTTTGCAATTATAATCTAAAATTACTGGCTAAAATCTAAAATCTAAAATCTAAAATCAATATGGCTGAAGTAGATTATCTCCGTATCAGTTTAATTGACCGCTGTAATTTTAATTGTCTGTACTGTATGCCAGAGGGTGCAGAGCTTGATTACATCCTCAAGCAAAACTTGCTCTCGAACTCGGAACTGCTAACACTTATTCAAGAAGTCTTTATTCCTGTAGGCTTCCAGCGGTTTCGTCTCACCGGCGGCGAACCTTTGATGCGTCCAAACTTAGTACAACTTGTCCGCGAAATCTCTCTTTTGCCAGAAACCCGCGATTTATCCTTGACAACAAACGGGTTTTTGCTTGCTCCTTTGGCTCAAGACCTTTATGATGCCGGTTTGCGTCGAATTAATATTAGTTTGGATTCTCTTGATCCTGATACCTTCGATTTTATTATTGGCAAACGAGGCCGGTCACGCTGGCCCGATGTTTGGCAAGGCATTCAAACTGCCCACCGTGTCGGTTTTGACCCTTTAAAACTCAATGTGGTGGTTATTCCGGGTGTCAATGATGCGGAAGTTTTAGACTTGGCTGCTTTAACAATTGACCGGCGCTGGCACGTCCGCTTTATCGAATTTATGCCGGTCGGTAATGGTGAGTTATTTAGTGAACGCGGCTGGATACCATCTGAAGAGTTACGCCAATCAATTCGCAACCGCTGGGGCTTAGAAGAATCGCAAATTTTAGGTGCCGGCCCTGCGGATGTGTTTAAAATTCCGGGGGCTTTAGGTACCTTGGGTTTTATTAGTCAAATGTCAGAATGCTTTTGCGACCGTTGTAACCGAATGCGACTTTCTGCTGATGGTTGGTTGCGGCCTTGTTTGCTTAACGAAATCGGCCAACTCGACTTAAAAACCGCATTGCGGGCCGGTGTTCCTTTAGCACATTTAAGAGAAAAAGTCAAGCAATTGTTAGAAATCAAACCAGAAATTAACTTTAAACAACGGTCTACCGGCACAGGGGGAGGCAACTATACCCGTACGATGTCACAAATTGGGGGTTAAATGAATTGAGATGAGGAAAAAAGAACAAAAGGCCAAAAACCCAGTTTCCGAGGGATTTTAAGCTATCAATTCTCGATTTAAGGAAGAAACGGGGTTTTTGTGAGTTTGTCTGATAGATAAAGGATTTTAGATTTTTGATTTTTAGCCATGCCAAATCTAAAATCTAAAATCTAATATCTAAAATCAATTAGGCTTTGCGAGAGTAGTATTCAACCACCAGCAACTCGTTGACTTGCAGAGCCACCCATTCGCGCTCGATCAAGCTATTGACTTTTCCTTCCATTTTGTTTTTATCAAACTCTAAATGGCTAGGAGTGTGAGCTAAACCTGGGTTAGCCAGATTAGCTTCAACCAACTTACGAGAACCTTCCTTATCTTTAACGCGAATCACATCACCAGGTCTGCATTGATAACTAGCAATATCGACCGAGCGACCGTTCACCAAGATATGACCGTGATTCACCAATTGACGAGCCCCTGGAATTGTCGGGGCCATCCCCATCCGAAAAACCGTATTATCCAGACGCATTTCCAGCATTTGCAGCAAAACCTGACCGGTGGAGCCGGTGACGCGGCGAGCCTTGCGGACGTAACGCAGCAATTGCCGTTCTGTCAAACCGTAATTGAAGCGGAGTTTTTGCTTTTCTTCTAAACGGATGGCATACTCAGACCGCTTTTTGCGGTTTTGACCGTGTTGGCCAGGTGGGTAGGCTCGTTTAGCCTGTTTGCGAGTAAGTCCGGGTAAGTCGCCTAGACGGCGCACAATTCTGAGGCGTGGGCCTCTATAGCGTGACATGGAGTTTCCTCTTCCTATCCTTTGCTAAAACTTTTAGGCAGAACTTCTATTATATAGCTTGAACCGGCATACTTCCAACAGTTAAGCTGAAATCATTTTAAGGCCGTTGTCACCGAACTGCAATGAACCGCTTTATTTTTTCCAATTTTGTCTCAAAAAATCGCCCAACCGACCGCCCACCAGCATCAGTTAATCGCTGGCTAAGGTTGATGGTTGCTCTTTTGCCCGTCTCCGCCGGCTTGTTGGCATTCACGCACCCCATGCCAGCCAGTGCTGCTTCCAGAAATAGTTACCAAAGATGTGCGGGTAAACTAATAGATGTGGGGCTGGCTCCCGAACTGGTGGCCGTTGCTTGTGGCAGCGCTCTCCATCCTGATCAATTGGGCAGTTGTGTTATGAAAATTCACGACCGAACCGATATCACCGCCATTGATGCGCTTTCTACTTGTGTCCGCGTCCGCCGTCCCGAAGATTTAGCAACCTGTGTAGTGGATATCAGCGAAGACTCAGATGCCGGTTTAGCACCGGTTGTCTTAGATAATTGCCGCCGCAGTTTGTTGCCGGTTCGCTATTCTGAGTGTGTGGTGGGTTTGAGCCGCAAAATCGAGATATTGCCGGGGCAAGCAATGGCTACTTGTATTGATGCTGCTGATCGTCCTGGGCCTTTTGACCGCTCATTTATCCCTCAAAGTGAGTTAATGCCTCCCTACGGGACGCTACCCGACGGCTTCCAACCGCCAGCGATACCCGTTCCCCCAGCACCAGACTTGCAACTGTTCCCCAAGTCCCCCTAAAGATTGTAGGGGCGGTGCGCCCTTGCCCGCCCTCTCCCCTCAAATTCCATGATTCAAAATAGAGGAGAAAAAAATTGTGGATGCCGGCAAACAGCAGATTTTAGTTTATTTTCTCGAAGAAGCTAAAGAACATCTTGATACTTTGGAAAAAGGTTTTTTGGAACTGCAAGCAACCGTCACTGACTCGGAAAGGGTAAATGAAATGTTTCGGGCTGCTCATTCTGTTAAAGGTGGTGCGGCCATGTTGGGATTTAATAGTATTCAGCAAATTTCCCACCGCCTAGAAGATTGTTTAAAAATCCTCAAAGAAAATCAACAGCAAATCCGAGTTGATAGCAAAATAGAGTCTTTATTTTTAAAGGGATTTGATGCTCTTAAAGAGTTACTAGAACGCTTACAAGGGCCGTTTGGTTTGCGTGATGACGACGCCATGAAAGTAGTTAATGGCGTAGAACCGGCTTTTATTCAACTACAAGATTATCTGGAAAAACAAATTGGTGAAGAGGGCGGTGCATCTCCCCAAGAATTTGCCGAAAAAGCGATATCTACCCTCAAACAAATGCTGCAATTATTCAAACAAAAAGAAAGTGCAGCAAACCGCCAAGAGTTGCAGAATTTATGTAACGAGCTTAGCCAACTTTCACCAGAAATAGAACCTTGGCAAAAGCTTGTGAAAATTGCTCAAAAAGCCATTTCTTACCCACAGCATTCTTATTTGACTTTAGCACGGTTTGTCATCAAAGAGCTTAAGCAAGCAACAGATTTAATCGTGGCCGGTCAAAGCGATAAAGTTGCGGCATCTTACGGTTTACAACAGCTTGCAGCCGGTGCGCCGCCTTCAGGATTTAAAGAAATTGTGGTGGTGGTAGAACCTAAAGCAGCCGCCAAAGCTTTGTTAAAATCCTTTAACCGGGAGCAACTTTCTCAAATTGTGAAATTAATTTCCCGCAGCTAATCTAGGTAGTTGCGGTTTGCTTGTTGTTTAAAGTACAAAAACCTTTTCTAAAAACCCGGCCTGTTTAAGAAGCCGGGTTTTTCTGTTAAATCAAGGCGTTATTGATGATGATCATTTGCTGTCCTGTGCTGGGAGTTCCTAAACTGTAAGGGGCGGTAGCACCCGGATCAGTTAAGCCCATAACGATCACATCCACATCAGGTCGTGCCGGTCGGGCTGCATCAATAATCGGCGTGATAGGCAAGCGCACCTCGCCTTGACCACTACCAACCGTTATTACACCCCCTGGGGTTCCGGCAACATAATCAGGGAACGAAAAATCTACACCCGGTCGAGCCGTTGTATTAGAGCCAAAGGTGTAAGGTACCGTTAAGCTGGGAACCAAATCACCAAAACGTTGCAACAAAAATTCACCCGGCACCGGCGGTGTTGTCGGGTCGGTAGGACTGGTTTGGAAGGCTGGCGATTTGCTTGGATAAAGCAATAAAGTCGGTTTTTCGTTATCCAAAATAGAAACAGAGGCGTTTTTGAAATTCGGGTTGATCGAGTAAGTATTTGCCCCAGTCCCCGGATTTAAGGATACCCGGACTGTTTTTGTCGGTTCAGCCACCGTATCGTCAATGACGTTAACGTCTATCACTTTCTCAAACTGACCGTTCTCAAAGGTAACAGTAACGGGTATTGCTCCGTAATCAGCATCGCTAGTGGCACTACCGCTAACAGTGTAACTAACGGTAAGACTTCCAATCGTAGCGGGGTTGCCGGCCAAATCTTTGCGGGAAACTTTAAATTGACCCGATTGGGCTGGTTGGCCTGTGATCACTTCTTTACCGGCAGGAACCGAGGCCGTAATTTCAACGATTTGTGAATCGGCATCAACCACCTCTACAGTAGCCGTGTTTGTTGTCGGATCGACATTATAACCACCACCCTGAGCAACACTCACCTTTACATCTCGGTTGCCGGTAGCTGCCGTATTACGGATTGGCGTTACATCCACAGTCGCCGTTGCCGCACCGGCAGCAAACGTCACAGTGCCGGTCAAAGGTTGATAATCAGTTTGGGGTACTGCCTTGGCATTTTCGGTGGGGGTAGCAGGAGGCGCAGTATCAATGGTGTAACTGATCGTCAAAGCTTGGCTGATGTCGGGGGCCGTCCGGGTAAAGGTAAATTGGCCCAATTGGTCGGCAGCGGCAAGGTTGGGATTTTCATCAGCCCTGGGGTCGGTGGCTTCGACTTTAATTGTCGGAGTACCGATGTCTTGAATATTCAAAGTTGCCGTTGCTCCTGCGGTGGCCCCACCCTGAATGTTGGTAATGTTGAGGGTGGTGCTTACTACCCCAGAAGGAACAGCGTTGAGGTTAAGCAGTGATGTGATGGTTACAGTTTTATCTGCTGTATCCCCGTCGGCAAAAATCACCGGAACACTGGCAGTTGTATTAACGCTGGCCGCAGAATTGGGGTCAGCAGAAGGAGTCAAAGTAATATCTGCTGTAATTTCTCCTTGGCTGCCGCCGGTGCGCTTGACGACGATGGTTTGCACGCCGCTACCGTCTTCTGTGATCGTGTATTGCGTTGCCCCAAATTCGATAGTCCCCGGACTAAAGGGTTGAATGCTGACGGTGGCTGTAGGGTTCACACCCAGGGTTGTATTCGTGGGGTTGGCTAAAAGCAGGTTAAAGGTTTTTGGCGTGGTGATCGCGTTGTTGTTATCACTATTAATTGTGAAGGTAACTTGTTTCTCGCCAGTTTCACCGGCATTCCAGCCCACCAATTGAGAGGTTTCGACGTAATCTATACCTTGCTGGGCTGTGTTGGGCGTAGCGGTCACTGTTACTGAAGCTGGGGCTATGCTGTTGCCGGTGCGGGAGACGGTAACTGTTACTGTGGTTGTGGTGCCGGCAGCCGTCGGTTCTGAGACAGTGTAGGTGGCAGTGCTAAAGCTGACGATGCTGGGTTGGGGTTGGGGTGCTACTGAGACCGGTACTTCCGGCAGTTCGGGTAAGAAGTTCGTCCGCGTGATGGTTGTGCGGGTTGTGTTTTTCAACACAAGCAAAAACTGACCGGTGATGGTGTCTTGAATAACGGTGTCACCGGCATTTTCGGCACTTCCTTGGAAAATATTAAGGGTTTCGTAGGTTAAGCCGGGTTGTAAGTAAACGAAGTCTTTGTCTGTTTCAAAGTCTAAAACAACATCAACTTCAGCTAGTTGAGTTGTGCCTTGGTTGACGTTGATCGAAAATACATCGGCACCGCTATTGCCGGTCAGGAGGTCAAAACCGGCCCCACCTTCAACGGTATCGTTGCCTTGTCCTCCATAGATACTGTCGTTGCCTTCATCGCCCATCAGGGAGTCGTTGCCGGTGTTGCCGTACACCATATCGTTGCCAACGCCACCGCTGGCAATGTCGTTGCCGGTGTTACCAACAAGGGCATCATCGCCGCGATCACCAAATAATTGGTCGGTGTCTGCACCACCATAAATACTGTCGTTGTCGCTGCCGCCGCTGATATTGTCTGTGCCGGTGTTGCCAAAAAGTAAGTCGCCGCCTTCATTGCCGAATATTTGGTCGTTGCCGGTGCAGCCCAAAGCCGTGTCGTCGCCAACACCTGCAATAATCACATCTTGGGCTACGGCGTTTCTTAATCGCTGTTCTAAGGGGGGGACTGGTTGGCCGGTGCCGGGGTCAAAGGCGGGTGGGCCATCTTGTGGATCGCCCAGCAGGGAATCATTGCCTTCTCCTCCGTCTAAGGTATCGCTGCCTACTCCACCGGCCAGGAAGTCGTTACCTTTATCTCCGCTTAGGTAGTCGCTGTTTTCTCCTCCCTCAGCGGTATCGTTACCTTCTCCGCCTAAGAGTGTGTCGTCTCCTGTGTCGTCATAAAGTTGGTCGTTTCCTTTGTTTCCATACAGGAGGTCGTTGTCTTGGCCGCCAAAAAGTGTATCGTTGCCGTTTTTTCCTAAAAGAATGTCATTGCCGAGGTTGCCGCGCAGTTGGTCGTCGCCTTCGTCGCCTACAACGTAGTCGTTGCCGTCGTCTCCCCACAGGTTATCGTTGTCTTGGCCGCCAAAAAGTGAATCGTCGCCGATTTCACCATACAGGTTATCGTTGCCGCTGTTGCCAAAGATTATTTCGTTGCCGATGTTGCCTTGAAGGTTGTCGTTGCCGTCTCCTCCCAACAACGAGTCATTCGCCCCATTGCCGTTGATTATGTCATCACCACCAAGCCCTTCGATGGTGTCGTCTCCTGGGGAACCAATTACAAAGTCACTTTCAGGGGTTCCAATAACATAATCACCACCGGAAAGATCGACGAGTCCACTACCTGATGTAAGTCTAATTACTGCCATTTTTTTAATGCTCCTAAACGCACTAAACCTGATTAAGTGGTGTGAATAGTCAATTGTCTAAAGACTTTTGACTACAGTCTTGTTAAACTAGCCCCTACGTTGAATCTTGAATTTTTTTCTATTAAGCAAAACCCTATTCGGGTTGTGAGTTGTCAGTTGTCAGATTTTTGTCTGAACGAATATATGTTTTGGTGAGAAAGTATTATAATGCTTAACCCCCTCCTTAAGTAATTGTTGTTTGCTCTAGGCTTTACTTTTTAGTTCCACTGACATTTGCAAAGAGTCCGCAGTTGTCTGTGGTCTGTGAAAGTTTCTATGATACCTGAAAGGATACCCTACCTTCCGTAAAAACCGATCATGTTTTGTAAAAAATTTTTTAAGTCTCTTGGGGATACCGATACGACGGTTTCTGGCCCTTGTAGGGCCGTTCAAGCGCCTTGGCGTGGGTTTTTCTTAAATTTTTTAAGTTTAATTACAGGACTTTTTACCCACGCCGCCTGCATTTTAGGATTGATAATTTTCTGGCTACTTAACCTCGTTGAAAGCGGGGTTTTTTTGAAAAAACAACGAGTCTTTTTTTGGGATAAGAATTCAACGACGAAGTTTAAAACCGCAAAGTTCCTAAAGGGAAATTGTAGGCGGCGCTTCGCTAAAAGGCAGGTCTTGATTGATGGCTTCAATTTCCCGCTGTTCCATTTCGTTTACCTCGTTGATGTAAGAGCGCAAAATTTGGCTGAGACGGGGGTTATAAAAGCGGTGAACGCTATGGTTAGCCTTAGCGGGGAAACCTCGTCGTTTTTTGTGCCGGCCTCCTGCACCTGGATCGAAAATTTGAATGCCGTTGTTTATTGCCCATTCAATGGGGGTGTAATAACAAGCATCAAAATGCAGGCAGTCTATTTCTTGAGAGCTACCCCAATAACGTCCGTAAAGGCGGTCTCCTTTGGTAAGACAAAATGACATTCCCACCGGCATCCTTTCATCTAATTCGCTATAGGCACAAACAAAAAGTACCCTGTGTTTATAATTGTGATGAAGTTGTTCAAAAAATCGTTTTGTTAAGTATTTGCTGCCCCACCAGCCAAATTTATCGCAAGTATTTTCATAAAAATGATACATTCGAGAAAACAAAGGATGGGGGATTTCATCGCCGGTGAGGGTGACGAGGCGCAGGGAAGCTTTTTCAACGGCTTTGCGTTCGCGTTTGATATTGCGGCGTTGGTTGGCGTTGAAATTTGCTAAATAATCATCAAAGGTTTGAAAACCGTTATTTTCCCAAATATAACTGTGGTGCAACCAAGTTGTAAAACCTTGACGTTCAATGACTTTTCGCCATTGCGGATCGACATACAGAAAGTGTGCTCCAGAAATTTTATTGCGTTCGCAAAAATGATCAATAGCATTGACCATTAAGCCGGTAATTTCATCTTCATCTAAATGGGGAGCGATTAAAAATCGGTAGCCTTCGGCTGGGGTAAAGGGAGACATTCCCAGCAATTTTGGATAATATTGGATTCCGAGCCGGCCTGCTAGATCGGCCCACTGATGGTCAAAGACAAATTCACCATAGCTGTGAGATTTGAGATAAAGCGGAGCAGCGGCCACAAGTTGCTGATTATGCCAGACGGTTAAATGGTTTGGCAGCCAACCGGCCCGCGCAATGGCTGAGCCGGAGGTTTCCATATTGTTGAGCCACTCCCATTCTAAAAAGGGGGTAGCCAGGGGCAAGGCCAAGGAGTCCCACTCGGCTTGAGGAATTTCTGAGATTTTGCTTGTCCAGGCGACAGAATAGCCGGCTTTAAGCGGGTGCACCATTTTTTAAAGGGGGCTGAGTGTTCCACTATAGGGTAAACTAATAGCCTTTGCTGTGCAGCCGGTAGTGTAAAAAAACCTCGTCGGCGATAGGTTTAACTTCGAGAAGTTCTAATCGTGGGGCCATTTCTGTGAAAAAGCCCTTTCCATCCACCGGCGTCGGGGAATTGGCCCCACCAATAATCAACGGGCAAACCGTTAACCAAAATTCATCTATTAAATTTTGAGCCATAAGCGAGGCAATTAACTGTCCCCCGCCTAAAACAGCCAAACGAGAGATGCCATTGAGGTAGATTTGTTGCAAAGCTTTGGTTAAATCGATATCTTGCTCTGCGTTCTCAACAGCTATGATTTTTTCAAAACCGGGTTGATTTTTCCAGATACTTTCACCTTTTGCCGTTGACACTAACCAGCGAGGTATCGACTGACGGAAAAATTTTAAGTCGGGGTTGATATTGCCGGTGCGTGAGCAGATAATTTGCACAGGCTGAGGAGGCAAACCGGCGCTGTGCCGTTCTTGCAACAGTTGCGAGTCCGTCACTGTCATTGCCGAACCGCCGGCCATAAGCGTGCCAGAACCCACCAAAATCCCATCCACCGCAGCGATTTGCTTTTCTAAATGAGCCTTATCAACAGGAGAGCCAAATAAAACAGGAGACCGCCTAGAGTCAGAAATTTTTCCATCAGCACTGATGGCTAAAACCACAATTGTCGAAGGTCGCTTCATATCAAATTATTGAGTTGAAATTGTAAAGTTTAAAGCCTCTTAAACAAAGTCTATGAAATGTATTAGGGTTTTAACTAATGCAATTATAGAGCAAATTTGTCCACAAATTAACCGATCCCCGCAAAACAACTTGCTTTCTGGGGGCGGCTGTCCTCTGGATCTATAGTTCACCTGGGGGTTTTTTTTATATTGAAACCCGCAACAGTGCCCAACAAGCCAAACTCAAAAAATTTAGAGAACGTCATTGTCATAGCTCCATAGTGGAATGCTGCTCTCACTAGCCCCTATAATTGGGATGGGATGTTAGATATTGAGAAGCAACCAAAGCGTAAATGCCCTCTGGCTCACGCCTTGCTACTTTACCAGCAGCCCTTAGACTTTTTCCCTGAACCCTTGAATTATGGTGGATGGATGCCTAATCTATCCGGTTTATTGAAAAAAATATTTTGGCCCCAGCTTGGTCAAACGTCTTTTCGCCGCATTTTGCTGTCGCGCATTCTGTTATTGAGTGTGCCGGTGTTGCTGTTGGGAGAGTATGTGACCTACCGCAAGGCCCGTTCGGGTCTATTGGAAACAGCCCGTCAAAACCTCTCAGAAAGCGCTCAGCGAAAGGCAGAGAGAATTCAAGACTCGATTAAAGGTTTGCAAACAGGATTGCTGACGGCTACCCAAACCACTGCTTTGCAGTCGGGTTCGCCTGAAATGTCAAAAAAATTTTTAGAGCAGTTAGCCCAACAGTTACCCACGCCGATCCAGTGCATTCAATTGGCCAATCCGGTGACTGGCAAGGCGGTAGTCAGCACTTGTGGGGAGAAGTCGATAGGGGTTTTTGGCGCTTCTGTGTGGCCGACCAAATTCAGCAATTTTGATACGCCAGCCTCTCATGTGAAAGTGACAGCGGTTTTGCCAGAGAAGTCCTCGCTTAACGATTCGCAAACTAATGTTAGCGGCGAAAGTAAACTGAGTTTGGTGTTGAGTGCGCCGGTTTATGATGCCCAAACCGGTGAGTTACGCTATGCGCTGAAAATTCAGTCGGCTTTGTTAGCCCCAGAAAGTGATAAGCCCCGCTCTCTTTATGGTTATACGGTGGTGATTCGGGAAGATGGTACTATTCTTAATCACCCAACTGCTTATCGTGTCGGACGCAATATTACCGAAGAAGAAGATGCTGATCGCTTGCGTAGCATTATGACTACGGCGCTGTCTGGGAAAACCGATTTTGGGCATTTATTTGGGTTTGAGCGCAAAGGTGTGGAATTGCTGGCCGGTTATACCTCGCTTTCTATTCCTCTTAGCAATACCCAAAGCCAGCGCTGGGTGATTTTGGCGGTGACTCGTTTAGATAATGCTCTGGCCGGTCTTGAGGAAATTCAGCACGTTTTGGTAACGTTAATTTTGGGCTTGCTAGGCGCGAATTTGTTGGCAACGCTTTATCTGTCAAGGGATTTGGCCCGTCCTTTGGAAAAGTTGGGCTTTTATGCGATGGCGGTACAAGCGCGGGGAACGTTTGAACGCATACCCCATAATTTCAAAATCAGAGAGTTTAATCAGCTTGCTGAGGCGCTTGATAGTATGGTGGAGCGCTTGCTGGCTTGGGCTGACGAGTTGGAGACGGCTTGGAAGGAAGCTAAAGTGGCTTCGGAGTTGAAAAATGAGTTTTTGGCTAATACTTCTCACGAGTTGAGAACGCCTCTAAATGCCATTATTGGTTGTATTCGTTTGGTGCGCGATGGCTGCTGTGATGATGAGGAGGAGGAAACCGAGTTTTTACAACGGGCTGATGATGCGGCAATTCATTTGCTCGATATTATTAATGATGTTCTCGATATTGCCAAAATTGAGGCCGGTACTTTGACGGTTGTTATGGAGCCGGTTGATTTAAATAAGGTTTTGCAAGAGGCGATTTATTTACAACAAAGTCAAATTCAACAAAAAAATTTAGAGTTGGTTTGGCAGCTTTGTTCGGAAGCCGTGACGGTGGAGGCTGATCCGGCAAAGCTAAAGCAGGTATTTTTAAATGTCGTCGGAAATGCTATTAAGTTTACCGATGCTGGGAGTATTAAGGTTTCCACGCAAATTGAACCGGCCCAGCAACCCAGTCAAATCCACGAGTCCAATGTAGTCGTTAAAATTCAGGATACTGGTATTGGTGTAGACCAAACTCAGCAACACCGACTTTTTCAGCCGTTTGTGATGGTGGATGGTACCCGCACTCGTCGTTATGGCGGTACAGGTTTGGGTTTAGCTATTTCTCGCAATTTAATTGAGTTGATGAAGGGTAAAATTTCTCTATATAGTGATGGGCCTGGTCATGGCACGACGGTTGAAATTAAGTTGCCTTTGGTTGATCTTAAGCCCTTGAATTCTTTGTCAAATGAGGAATTAGGAATCAGAAAATAGGGGAAAAACGTATTAGCAATTACCGGCCTCCTGATTAGCTTTTTTCCCAGGGTTCTAGGCAAATTGTTTTTCCTTTTTGGTGCAGCGATTGAGTTAGGGCGGTGAGAATTTGGACGATTTTAAGACCTATCCAGCCAGAGGATATTTGGCTTGGGTTGTTGTTTTGGATGCAGTCTATAAAGTGGTTGCAAACTTCTGCTAAGGGTTCTTTATTTTCGGGTTTAATGTTTTGGATATTTAGACCAGATGTTGCTAAATTGGCGCTGTCTATTGGCTGAGTTGTTGTGGATAAAGTTAGGGGTGTTTCTGTTAACATTTCGTCAAAAATTAAGCTGCCTTGGCTTCCGATAATGCTCAGTCGTCTCTGTTTATCGGGGTTGCACCAACAGAGGTGTATTGTGGCGATAAAGCCGCTGGGATAGATTAGTTTTGCCCAGACTAAATCGGCGGTTTTTGGGGAAGTTTTGTTTTTTAAAAAAAGGCTGCCGGTGGCTTCTACAAAGTGGGGATTTTCTCCTAGCCAATGGTTAAATATGCAAATATCATGGGGGGCTAAATCCCACAATACATCTACGTCTTGGCGCACCGGCCCTAAATGCGTTCTGGCTGCACTACCATAGCGAAGTTGTCCTAAATTTTGATTTTGGATGATTTGCTTGCCAACATTAACAGCGGGATGAAATAAATAAGTATGATCTACTATTAAGCAGCGGTTTTGTTTGTCTGCAAGTTCGCAGAGTTTTTGTGCTTCTTCGGGATATAAAGTCAGCGGTTTTTCGGCTAACACATGATATCCCTGTAGTAAGGCATCGCTGATCAAGGGATAATGGGTGGAGGCGGGGGTGGCTATGACAACGGCTTCTAGGTTGGGTAAGTTGCGGATCTCTTCCCAATCAGTTGCTAAAATGATGTTTTCTTTGAGTTGAAATTTCTCTTTGGCGGCGCGTAAGAGTTCGGGGTGCCGGTCTACTAAGGCAAGGATTTTTGCTTGGGGATGGTGAAGAAAGTTCCGCACTAAATGAATTCCCCAGCGTCCTATCCCGACAATGGCAATGTTGATGGCCGGTTCTTTAGAATTAGTCATAAAAATTGAAGAGAAAAAATTACAATCTGCTTTGTCCCTAGATGCCATCAAAAATATCAAAATATCCCGCATTAAAGAGAGAGTTTAGCTTGACAAATGCCAATTTGTTGTGATAAGCTAAAATTGATAAGGAAGAACTATCTTTTAATAAAAAGATATCAGACATTACTCGGCTTCTTGCACCGAGAAAAAAGCCTCACGAGCAGCAGCTTGTTCAGCAGCCTTAATAGATCGGCCCTTACCCTGACCAAGTAAGCGACCTTGAAGGAAAACCTCAGCGGAAAAACGTTCTGCATCATCGTGAAATTGACGCACTTCGCGGACGTGATAAACAGGCAAAGCCTTATGACGGCCTTGAGTCCATTCTTGCAAAGCCGCCTTATAATTTTGACGAGCCGGATCATTTTTAATTTGATCGGCAAACAGCTTAAAGTGAGAGTCGAGCCAAGGGCGAACCAATTGTAAATTATTGGTACTCAAAAAAAGCGCCGCCAGCAAAGCCTCCAAAGCATCAGCCAGACGAGTTTCTTCACCGGCCTTATCATTAGCCGCACTGGGAGAGACGAGCAAATAGCGGCCCAAACCGTAACTATCAGCAATTTGCGCCAAAACGCGGTCACTAACCAACATCGAACGAATCGCTGCAAACTCACCCACCCGCGAGTCGGGGTAAATTTCATATAACAACTGAGCCGCAGCTAAACGAACAACCGCATCACCAACAAACTCTAACTGATCGTAATTTTCCGTTGGAGAGGCTGTGGGGTGAGTCAGAGCTAAATCTAAAAGATCCCATTTGACAGGCTCCTTTGAGGAAAGACCGAGCTTTTCTACCAAAGACTGAAGCTGCTTTTGGCGGGGAGGGTAACTTAGAGTCATTAACTGAGAAACAAGTTTTGGTGTCACAATGTTTGCTTTTTCAGCATAACTCTTTCCATCGTGCCAAAAAACAAAATATCGCAGGCCAAGACGTTATCAAAAAAAATAAAAAGAGAGTCAGACATAAGCCGGGTTCTGTTCTCATAACTGTATTACAGCCATGAGGGCGGTTATCTATCTAGGGCGGCTGTTACCAGACGCCTCAAGCGGTACATTAAAACGGAGCCGGAAAAAGACCAACCATTGCCCCTCCGACCTTGCTTCCAACCGGGGTTTACCGAGCCAACGCCTCTCGACGTTGCTGGTGCGCTCTTACCGCACCTTTGCACCCTTACCAATCAATCTTAAATTTTAAAGTTTAAATTTTAGATTCAATCACCATCGAAAATTTAAAATCTAAAATTGATTGGCGGTATCTTTCTGTGGCACTATCCTCACGGTCGCCCGCACTGGGAGTTACCCAGCAAGTTTGGTCTTTCGGAAGCCCGGACTTTCCTCAAACAGGTGAAATTCACCCATCTGCAACCACCTCGCTCACTCTCTCTTGTGTTAGTTTATCATTGCTTTGCCCTTAAATGGCAAATAACCAATAACTGTTTGAGTGTTGGACTGTTTGACTAATAATTATTTTTTTGACATCCAAGGTAATGCAGCCATCCAGTCAAGCCGTGTCACATTTAAAGGGCAAGATAAAACATAAAACTGCTTAACACCGGCCCCTTTTAAGGGAGCAGATACTTGTAAGGCTAAGCGTAATACAAGCGTTGCGGCGGCTGCGGGCCGGTTGACCGGCTGTGATTTAAGTCGCGCTGAAGGAACCAACGGCAAAGTCGCCTCAAAGCTATCAGTTGTAGTATCTCGTTTCAAAGCTTTTTCGGCAGTAAATTTTTCCGCAATTATTCTCCCAGGCGCAATTAAACTTTTGACTTGCGGCACAAAAATATCAACTTTCATACCAGGAGAAAGCCGCACCAATCGCTGAGAACGCCTATCCACATCGATTAAACAACTGCTTTCCCAATCTATATAAACATCTTGATCAGGAAAGTTATTTTTGATTTCAATTTCAATTTCCCGAAATTGGTTGATTTCATAGCGGGGTTTGAGATTAAACTTAATTTCTATTAAATTTTGTAAGTTTTGCTCTTGCAGTTGTTGGTTATAACTATCGCGGTCAAATTTTACATAAATTTGTTCACCCAAAGAGTTAATAGACTGGTATAATATCCAAGTCACAACAATGACATATATCGTTAAAATAAGTTTATCAGGATCAGACATTTCGAGAACCCCTCAGACTTTTTTCGACAATACATAAACAACCCAAGCCCAACCCAAATCTACGCTAATACTAAATATTTTATGGCTAGCCGGCCCCCAAATGAATTTAGCCCCAGCCTCAAAACCCTTACCTAAAAGCTTCTTCCAAACTCAAATCAATCAAAAATTATAAGTTTAACTCCAGCCTTAAATCATTTAAATAAAAGACTTTTTCAAATCTCAAAAATCGTAGGAGTTGTATTGTAGAAAAACAGAACACAACCCCCACAAACAAAAACGTAAAAATCTATTTTGATTCTTCTTTAATGGTAGAAAAATTTTCAAACCATCCCCGCCGCCAGAAAAAGAAAACCAAACCGCAAGCAATCATCACCATTGAGGCTAAGCAAAGCGGATAACCCCAATACCAATTTAGCTCAGGCATATTCACCGGTGATTTGTCGGTATTAAAATTCATCCCATAAACGCCGGCAATAAAAGTCAGAGGGATAAAAATAGAAGACATCACCGTGAGAAACTTCATAATTTCATTCATGCGATTGCTAACGCTAGAAAGATAAACATCCATTAAACCCGAAGTCAATTCTCGATAAGTTTCTACCATATCCATAACTTGTACAGTGTGATCATAACAGTCACGCATATAAATCCTTACAGAAGGACTAATCAACTGACTGCCATCTCGAATTAAAGAATTTATAGCATCACGTTGAGGCCAAATAGCCCGACGCAAAGCTAATAACTCCCGGCGAATTTGATAGATTTTTTCAAGGGTTTTGCGAGTGGGATTCATCACCACTTCGGTTTCTAGTTCATCGATGCGCTCACCATATTCTTCGAGAACGGGAAAATAGCCATCGATAATCGCATCCAGAAGCGTATAAGCTAAATAATCAGCGCCTTGTTTGCGGATAATACCTTTATTGGTGCGGATACGCTCTCTCACCGGCCCAAAACAATCACTTTCGGGTTCTTCTTGAACCGAGAGCAAATAATTTTTACCTAAAACAAACCCAACTTGCTCAATCCAAAACCCTGATGTTTTTTCTCTCGGCATAACCATCAGAGCAATTAGTACAAGTTGGTCTTCATAATCTTCGACTTTTGGCCTTTGAGGAACGTTAACAACATCTTCTAAAGCCAGAGGATGTAACCCAAACACATCACTTAGCTGCCGCCATGTTTCTTCGTTGCCCAAACCTAAAACATCAACCCAAGAAACAGAATCGGTATTGAGGTACTTCGCGCATAATTGCGGTTCATTAATTTGTAAACGTACAGCTTTATTGTCGTTATAGTCAATCAATACAATATTCGGCGGTGGGGCATTTTCTTCGAGATCGAGGGTACCGGGGAGTGCGCCCGGTTCATCGTAATAATACTCAAAGTAATCATCCTCTTCTTCTTTCTCTGGGGCTTCTATCTCAACCGGGGTGGGGGATAAACGGTGTTCTGTCATGCGGGGATACCTGCGTCAGCATTCTTTGCCAATCTTAAGCAATTTTCGCTCGACCTCTCGGTATTCGGCAATCTCTTTTAAGTTAAGTGCCGGTTAAGCAGTAGGCAGATGCTTTCCCCACCGGCATTTGTTATAACACCGGCATTTGTTATAACACCGGTGTTATTGACTTAGTGGGCAGAGTTAGATTACATCATGCCGCCCATACCGCCCATGCCGCCCATACCGCCCATACCGCCCATACCGCCCATACCACCCATGTCAGGGGCACCACCAGCAGATTTAGGTTGGGGTTTTTCCACCACCAGGGCTTCAGTGGTTAAAATCAAACCGGCAATAGATCCGGCATTTTGTAAAGCAGAACGAACAACCTTAGCCGGATCAATAATACCCGCAGCTATCAAGTCTTCAAACTCGCCAGTTGCAGCATTATAACCAAAGCTGAAATCAGTTTCGCGGACGCGCTCAACAACAACAGAACCTTCCTCACCGGCATTATCTGCAATTTGACGCAAAGGAGCTTCTAATGCTTTGGCAAGAATATGAGCACCAAGTTTTTCTTCACCATTTAAATTGGCTGAGAATTCCAGCACTTTTTTCGCCAAATGAATTAAAGTCGTACCGCCACCAGGAACGATACCTTCTTCAACGGCTGCTTTTGTTGCATTCAGAGCATCTTCAATTCGCAATTTGCGATCTTTGAGTTCGGTTTCTGTTGCCGCACCGACCTTAATTACTGCCACACCGCCGGCCAATTTAGCAATGCGTTCTTGCAGTTTTTCTTTATCATAATCCGAGTCGGTTTTTTCCAACTCTTTCCGCAATTGAGCAATGCGTTTTTGGACATCGGATTTGTTACGGTCGTCGGGGTTGGCGACAATGATTGTCGTGTCTTTGGTGATGGTGACTTTGCGAGCCACACCCAACATATCAATCGTAACTGTATCCAGGCTCAGACCTACTTCTTCTGAGATCATTTGCCCATTAGTGAGCACTGCAATATCTTGCAACATGGCTCTGCGACGTTCGCCAAAACCAGGGGCTTTAATCGCAGCCACACTTAAAACACCTCTGGCTTTATTTACCACCAAAGTTGCCAAAGCTTCGCCTTCTAAATCTTCGGCAATAATTAAAAGAGGCTGGCCGGCGCGGGCAATTTTTTCTAATACCGGCACCAATTCTTGAATCTGGCTAATTTTTTTATCAGCAATCAAAATCCGCACATTTTCGTATTCAACGATCATGCGTTCTTGATCGGTGATGAAATAAGGGGAAATATAGCCTCGATCCAGTTGCATCCCTTCGGTGACTTCAACTTCAGTAGCGAGGGATTTTGATTCCTCAACGGTAATCACACCATCTTTAGTCACTTTTTCCATTGCTTCGGCCAGCATTTTACCGATTTCCGGGTCATTGCCGGCGGAAATGGTGGCAACTTGTTCAATAGCGCTGCCTTCAACTGGTTTAGCAACGGCTTTAATTTCTTCAACTAAATAGGCGATGGCTTTTTCAATGCCAATTCGCAATGCAACGGGGTTTGTGCCGGCGGCAACGTTTTTTAAGCCTTCGCGGACGATAGCTTGGGCGAGCACGGTGGCGGTGGTGGTGCCATCTCCGGCGGTTTCATTGGTTTGCTGGGCGACTTCTCGGATCAGGCGAGCGCCGGTGTTTTCGAGGGGATCTTCAAGCTCAATTTCTTTGGCTATGGTAATCCCGTCGTTGACGATTTGCGGCGCCCCGTATTTTTGCTCTAACAAGACGTTGCGGCCTTTTGGCCCCAAGGTTACTTTTACTGCGTCCGCCAGAGCGTTTAGTCCGCGTTCTAGCGCCCGCCGTGATTCTTCATTAAATGCTATGATTTTGGCCATATTGGTTTTTTTTACCTCTCCAATTAGTCAATTTAGCACTCTAAGGCGCCGAGTGCTAAATCATATAGTCGTGAACTCCGAACCAAGGCTTGGGGGTTGGGGAACTGGTAAAAAGCGTGGGGCTAAAAAAAAGCTGGAAATTATCAAAAAATTTTCTTCCCCCACCGGCTCAAAGTTTTGGGTGGGTTCTTGTTTTAATTCAAACTTATTTGGCATAGCCTGAGCATAAAAAATAAAGCAAAAGATTAAATATTTACCCGACTTGCTGAAAGGGGGCGGTTGGTAAAAATTAAGCAAATAGACCTCCTTAAAAAAGTTCCCGTTTTGGCCAAGCTTTCTGGGCATTCAAATTAATAATTTTTATAAATATTTAGAAACTCGGTTTTTTAATAAACCGCCTTTTTTTCGCCCGCCAGCCCACCCTCACCCCCTGCCACCATCGCCAATAAATTTTGTTAACTCCACCCCTGGAGAAATCTTTTCCGGATCTGGGAAGTAGGAATCTGTATCTGGGTTCAGCGATTTTAATTGCTCAGCGCAAAGACTGGTGATTAAATCTGAGCGCTTTCGACATTCCTGAAATTCCTTGCTCCTCCACCACTGTCAAATTATGAAAAAAAATGACATCGCTCATTTACCCCTCTCGACAGTTCGCAAACCTTTATGGGCAAAAAGTTTGCAACTAGGATTATTACTCCCCAGTTTATTAGGGGTTTTTTTACTAACAGCACCGGCAGATGCAGCCAAACTTCAATCATGGCGCTTTGATGCCAATCAAAACCGGCTTTTCTTTACAACAAATGGGCGTGTTCAACCCAAAGCACAAATGGTTTATAATCCTGCTCGTCTTGTGATTGATTTACCGGGTGTAACATTGGGGCGTCCGAAAATGGAGCAGATGGTGGGAAGAGGGATAAAATCTGTACGAGTCGGGCAATTTAACTCAACAACAACGCGGATGGTTCTGGAATTAGAAAATGGTTATACCCTCGATCCCCAAGAAGTAAGATTTCAAGGTATTACCCCTCAACAATGGGTAGTAGAAATTCCCACACCACAACGAACTAATCAAGCTTCCCGTCCTCCGGTTCCCCTACCACTTCCAACAGAAAATACTAGAGCCGTGACTTCCTTAGAAAATATCGAAGTTACCCCGGAAGAAATTATTTTTCGCACTTCTGGAAGAAACCCCATACTTGATATTAAACGCGCTGCGGATGGTTCTTCAACAACTATTGATCTACGCGCTACTACCTTATCCCCGGATATGGAAAATGATTTTCCCAGCAATGTGAATGGCGTTAAAAATATCAGCGTTAGACAATTAGAAAGCTCGCCGCCAATGGTGCGAGTTACATTAGAGACAGAAACAGATACACCCAATTGGAGAGCGCAAATAGTGGCCGGTGGTGCGATTTTAAAACCCGATTTCGGCAGGGGGCCGGTGGGTGTAGTTCCTCCTGTAAATCCCCCTGTAAGGCCGCCAGAAATTAGTAATCCTCCGGCACCTTTACCACGTCCAAATAATCGCATTGTCATTGTAGTTGATCCGGGTCATGGTGGAAGAGATCCAGGTGCAGTTGGGTGGGGTGGAATTCAAGAAAAAGAGATTGTTTTAGATATTTCTCGGCAGGTAGCAAGCTCTCTGGAACAACAAGGAATTCAAGCAATTTTAACCAGAAATGATGACCGCGAAATTGACCTTGCACCGCGAGTACAATTAGCAGAACGGCTAGATGCGACTTTGTTTGTGAGTATTCATGCCAATGCTATTAATATGAACCGGCCTGATGTTAATGGTTTAGAAACTTATTATTACAGCAGTGGTTTAGGTTTGGCTCGCAGTATTCACAATAGCATTTTGCAAAGTGTGGATATTAAAAATCGCGGAGTCAGACAAGCAGGATTTTATGTTATTAAAAGAACCTCAATGCCGGCAGTTTTGGTGGAAGTTGGATTTGTTACAGGTAGAGAAGATAGTCAAAATTTAGCAAATCCAACCCACCGCGCACAACTTGCTCAGGCAATTTCACGGGGAATTGTGCAGTATTTGCAGCAAAGGTAAAAACACCCCCATGTAGGGGCCGTGCCCCCGTGCCGGCCCCAGTCTCTTTGTGATCTCCCTAGTTGTCAATAGACCTATGAGCGAAAGTGTGTGTTAAAATAAAATGTTTAAACAATAAAATCAAAAAAGTATGGGCTACGAAACTATCAAAAACTTGAAGCCAGAAGAGTTTAAACGCTTTTGTGGAGTAAGAGCAGAAACTTTTGAGCAAAGGGTGAAAGTATTAGAAGAACACGAAAAATCTAAAAAGAATAGAAGAAAAAGATTTTTATTGCGTTTAAATTTGATAGCAGGTATTTATAATTATGAACTTTGTTTGCTTGAAATTTCTTAATAAAGAGGACTTTCGCTCATAGGTCTACTTTAGATTTAAGGAATATGCCTAAACTCAAATTCCCCATTTATAACCTCAAGTAAAATGATTAATCCACGGCCTGCTGATTTAGCAAATTTAAGAGCTAAGTAAGCTTCAATAACATTTTTACCAATGCCTACGGAAAACGTAACAGCCAACCCTGAATGAATTGCCATAAATTTTTCAATAAAAGATTGGTAACTTTTTACTTCAACTAGAAGACTATCCCCGCCTTGCAAATAAGTTTTTCCTCCAATGCTATCAGCGATCAAACCGATATTCTCGACTGAATTATTGATAGAATGACTATATTCAACTAACTCATCCAGTTTATTAGATATGATCAGCTTTTCTATCTTTCGACCTACTAAATCTCCATCAATTGCCACAAAAAATGATTCTAAAGTCATCGTCTTAAAAGCTTACTCCAAAATTCTTGACTAGCTCTTGCACACCTAAAGCTTTCTAAAGCTAGGTTAATACAAAGTCGAACCTCATTAACTTCAAATTTATGAGGCGAAATACCTGCATGAGCCGAAATATTTCTATATGTTCTCAAAGGTGTCAATAAACCAGGAACTGTCAATATGGACTCTAAATTTTTATCAACATAATCTCGGTTTTTACTACTTATTTGAGAATACTTTATGAAGAAGAAAGTAATTGCGCCTAGAGGGTCTCTTTGTCTCTCCAGATCAATACCAAAGTCACTAGAGAATCTTTGTGCTGGCCGATAGCTTATTAAAAAATCCAAAAGATCATTTATAAAAACTTCACTTGAGGTTGTTGCATCCACTACTGCACTACGAAAATTGTCGCCTTGGAAAAAAGAGAATATACTTTTTTTTAAATCATTGCTTATTCTCTTAAGGAAGGAGTCTTCAGGAACCCCAGCAAATATTTTTTCAATCTCTTCAAGATAAAATATTAAGTCGAAATAACTTAACCGAGAAATATCAGCAATGCCTGTAAACGGAGGCAATTGAACATATTCATAATGTTGTCCCCAAACTGGTTCATCGGGTATTTCTTTTGGGGGACATAGTAGGGAGATGTAGTAAATATTTTTTAGCCTCAACAAACTTGCCGTAAGATAAAGTTGAGCAGTTACAGACTTTTGTCCATTAGTTAAATCTACATATTTAATAGAATCTTCTTTGAAAACAGCAGTAAAGTGTTCCGCCCTCCCAATGCCATCGTTGCTTAAGGGTACTTGTTCTATTCTTATTTGATTGCCTAAAAATGCTTTATACAGATTAACTTGTTCAGTAAAAAGGTTATCTATAAGAGTCTCAGGCGAAGAAAAAAGAACAACCTTTGATATTGGATTACTTTGATTTTGTTCAGCCAAAGTTTTTATAGCAAGTGCTACAAGCTTAACTGTATTAAGGTTTGGGTTTCCGCAAGTGTATAAAACAGACATACTGTGCGCTCTTTGCTCAATTTATGTTGGCTCTGCTAATCATCTCTCAACTGTACCACAACAGGCAACGTAAAGGTGGCTAACTGTGTATTTAACGTCAAATGTGCTGGATACCACCCCCTATATTGGTCTCATTATATTTTATTTATCCTGATTTTTGTTTTTTTGAAGATTTTAAAATCATGTTTTTTCCCTTTATCTACAGCAGTGCAGACAACTAATTTATTTCTTTGGTCGCCTACTATTTGAGATTTTAATGTATGCTTCTTTTTCTTACCGCTGTAAAACTTTTTTTGTTTTTTTTGGACGTTCAATGGATGTTTCTGTGACATCAACTACTACTTCCCAGTCTAACTCTTGATTTAATAAAGCTTTTTTTCCAGGCAATCTAAATAATTCAGATTAAATTAAATTTTTTTCTAGTTTGGTGATTATTCGATAAACATTGGATTCATTTAATCCCCAGCTTTGCCCTATATGAAACGGAGTACGGTATTCTCTCAAATATTCTAGGGTCATTAAAACCTGGTTTTCTAAATTAAATTTAGAAGGTCGCCCACTTTTTTTTTTAGATCTTTCGTGTTCTTCTAATACTTTCACCCTTTGCTCAAAAGTTTCTGCTCTTACTCCACAAAAGCGTTTAAACTCTTCTGGCTTCAAGTTTTTGATAGTTTCGTAGCCCATACTTTTTTGATTTTATTGTTTAAACATTTTATTTTAACACACACTTTCGCTCATAGGTCTAATCTAACTACCGGCGCACCCAACCATTAATCGTAAACCGGCTATCTAAAAATTCCTGCGACGGACAACGCACCGGCAAAACTTCGTGCATATACCGGCTCAAGAAAAACACCACACTATTATTGCGGGGATCTACCGTTTTATAAGAGTCGGCTTTGACATAATAATTATTCTGAATTTTACTGTCATAAATCACCAATTCTCCCCCACTAAAAGCTTTGGGTTGCCGATAAAAATAATACACATAAGTCAGAGTTCGAGTGGCCGTTTCAGCGCTGCCATTGTCATTGTGAACTTTGTAATAATTTCCATCATTGTGAGCGGTAAGTTGCGCTTCAACTTGAGAAATTTCAAAATTTGGAATCGAAAATTTACTCAAAACATCTGGCACTACTTGTCGCACCCCTTCAATCATCAATTCCGCAAATTCTGGAAACTGATGCAGCACCCAAGATTTTCGATAATCTGCGGCGCCGGTTGAGGTTGTTGTTGTTGTAAAATCCGCTTGTTTTTCGCCGACAAATTTTAACAACCGTCCCAATTCTTCCTCTTTTAAAAAGTTATCAAATTGCAGAAAATAAGAGGGTAAAACTTCTGAAACGGGACGAGAATGTGGCACCGGCTCAATTTTTGGAGTTAGCGGTGCTTTTTGCTGAACAAAAATGGCCGGTTCTGTAATCACTCCTACCAAATGCTCACTAGGGAAACACAAAGCAGACCGGCTTTCTTCAAGGGGAATTTGAAATAAAGTAGTCGTTTGTTGATTTTGTGAACGCGCCACCAAAACTTTTAACAAACTTTCCAGCAATACCGCATCTGATTTCAGCCAAATTGTGTATTCATGGCCTCCCAGCAGCAACAGTTTAACTTTGACTTCTTTTGATTCCAGTTCAGTTTGCATAACTTACAAATAAATGGTTTGTTATGGGTAAGTATCGCCGCCGCAACGAGGTAAATATAACTTAGGTACAAGAGTCGAGAAACCGGGTTTTTCATCAGCTAGTTTTTTTGTAAAAAACCCGGTTTCTAAAGGGGCGGCAAAATCAGCAATTAATGCAAGAAATGACGCACGCCTGTCAAAACCATGACAATACCTAATTCATTGGCAGCTTTAATTGAGTCGTTATCTCGCAAACTTCCCCCTGGCTGAACGATAGCAACAATACCGGCAGCAGCCGCCGTTTTTACCGTATCATCAAAGGGAAAAAAGCCATCACTAGCTAAAACAGCACCGGCAGCCTCTTCTGAGGCTTGTTCTAAAGCAATTTTTGCAGATCCGACGCGATTCATTTGACCGGCACCCACTCCTAAAGTCGTGCGGTTGTTTGTTATGACAATTGCATTTGATTTAACGTGCTTACACACTTTCCATGCAAATAATAACTCTTCAAGTTGATCCGCAGTTGGTTGTTTTTCTGTAACTACTTGCCACGCTTCGGGATTTTCTACCGCATCATCAGAACCTTGCACCAAAAAACCCCCGGCAATTGATTTTATGGTTTGTGCAGGGCCGGTTTCTAAGTCGGGCAATAATAACACCCGAACTTTTGATTTACTCTTGAGAATTTTCTCTGCTTCTTCATCACAGTCTGGCGCTACTACACATTCTAAAAATGTTTGCGTCAGTGCCGTTGCCGTTGCGCTATCAATGGGCCGGTTGAGGGCAACAATCCCCCCAAAAGCTGATACAGAATCGGCATTAAAAGCTTTTGTATAAGCTTCTTCTAAACTCTCTCCCAAAGCCACGCCACAAGGATTTGTGTGTTTCAAAATTGCGGCAGCCGCTTGATTTTCTTCGCCCACAAATTCGGCAATAATTCTTCGGGCTGCTTCTAAATCAACTAAGTTGTTATAACTTAATTCTTTGCCTTGCATTTTTGTTGCTGCTGCCCAGCCGGTTGCTGTGTGGCCGGTGTGATACCAGCCTGCCGGTTGGTGCGGGTTTTCGCCATAGCGTAAGGGCTGAATTTGCAGCCCTGAAATTGTTAAACTATGCGGCAATTCTGAGGCTTCTTCGCTGGCTGTCGGAGTTGCTGAAGGTGTTTGTTGTGATGCTAAATAGGTAGAGATGGCTCGGTCGTAATCTGCGGTATGGCGGAAGGCAGATATAGCACATTTTTGGCGAAATGTCAAGGATGCGTCGCCATCATTTTGACGCAATTCGTGTAAATACTGCTCATATTGGGCCGGTTCGCACAAAACGGTCAGGTGATGGTGATTTTTGGCCGAAGCGCGCAGCATAGCAGGGCCACCGATATCAATTTGCTCAATGGCATCGAGGAGGGTAACATTGGGTTGAGCAATGGTTTCCTCAAAGGGGTATAGATTGACCACCACTAAATCTATCAGGCGGATATGGTGGTTTTGCAAATCTGCCTCATCTTGGGGCAAGTCGCGGCGCGCTAGAATGCCTCCATGTATGCGGGGGTGGAGGGTTTTGACTCGTCCGCCTAGGATTTCGGGGAAGCCGGTGTAATCAGAAACTTTGGTAACAGGCAAGCCGGCCTCTTTGAGTGCGTGTGCCGTACCGCCACTGCTGATAAGATCGAATTGAAATTCCTCTACCAAACTGCGGGCTAGGTCGATGAGGCCGGTTTTGTTAGATGTACTCAGCAGTGCTAGACGTGCCATCGTTTAGAGATCCTTTTTACAATTCAGTTATTTTTGCTTGCTTTATAAGAATAAAACAAGCTTGCGTTGGTTTGTGTAAAATGTAATATTTACTTTGCTTTTTTGTGTCCTATTGGGGATGCGCTCGCCCGTGAGTGAGGAGAAATTAAAGAGATGAGTGATTTGAACAAACAGGATAAAATTCGCCCCAGTGATGAATTAATGGCCAATGACACTTTAACAAATAATTTAGATTTTGGCGGCCAGCTTATTCTGGGGAGTCCTGATAATGAGAACTTCAACGGTACCCTAGGCAATGATTCGATTTATGCCTATGAGGGAAATGATATTATTAATGGTTTAGATGGTAATGATTGGCTGTTTGGTAACAGTGATTTTGATACTTTGATTGGCGAGGCGGGCGATGATGTATTGGCCGGTGGTAGAAATAATGATACGCTTTTGGGAGGGGCCGGTATTGATTTATTGTTTGGCAATTTAGGCAATGATAGTCTTTATGGTGGCGACGGCAATGATACCTTGGCAGGGGGAAAAGACAATGATGATTTGTTTGGCGATGAGGGGAATGATTGGCTGTCTGGAGACTTGGGAAATGATTTTTTAACCGGCGGTAAAGGCAATGATTCTTTTGTAGTGGGCGTAGGGAAAGGCGGTGATTTTATTACTGATTTTCGCGATGGCGACGATATCATTGTTATCAGCGGTGGTCTGAGTTTTGGTCAGCTTTTTATCAATCAATTTGGGACAAGTGTTCGCATTTCTTTTAATGATCCTCGTGAAGTTTTGGCAACGCTGAATTCGGCAATTGCTAATCAAATGGGGATTGAGGATTTTGTGTTTATTTAGGGAGGATTATGTTGTTAAAACCCTGTTTATTTTAAAAACTCGGCATTTTTAGTAAAACAGCATAATTAGCAGCAGGAGTAAACTAGGCGACAGCTAATTATCCAAATACCACAAAGACACGGAAACACAGTTATTGATATTGCTAAATCCCATGATGTCGCCAATATTGCCAAAATCAATACTGACGGCATCATAGGATTTAGTAATTGTCCATTTTTCTAATAGCTGGATAGAGGAGTTTTTGAGAGAATTGAAAAACTTGCCAAATGTCCATATTCCCTTGATTCCCACCGGCATCATAGCACTGCAACCCCCACTTCAAAAGCCTCACAGCAAGTTAAAGACATCCAACTACTCAGCCCCCTAGAAATATTTCTCTTTGGTTTGCAAATCATAAGTTGTAAAACCCCAGATTGCTTAAACAAATTTATGACTAAGGAGAGATTTTAGCGACTCTACCTGAGCCCTCCTTAATAAATATTCCTGAATTGGCAACGGCTATGAAAACAGAGATAATAAGCGAACATTTGTTAAATTAACCAACGTTCTAAAGTTTTAAGTTTGGCTGACATCTTCCCTTAAATCCGCTGTTTGGCAGAGTTTGCTCTTGCCCTTTAAGCTTTAAGATTGACAGAGAATTATTTTTAAGGAGACAAAGTTTTGTCTTTGCAATTCATTGATATTCCCCCGCAAACTGGTAACTCACCTACCGGCTTAATGGTTGTTTTGCATGGTTGGGGTGCAAATGCGAACGATTTGGCGTCGTTAGTACCCTATGTTAAGATGCCAGAATTCCGGTTTCTTTGTGTGGATGCGCCGTTTCCTCATTACAGCGTCCAAGGAGGGAAAGCTTGGTATAGTTTGGAACGATCCGATTATCAGGGTTTGTCAGAAAGCCGGCAAATGTTAACTCAATGGTTACAAACTTTGCCCGATAGCACCGCTATTCCCCTCTCAAAAACTTTTTTGTGTGGCTTTTCTCAAGGTGGCGCGATGACGCTGGATGTGGGGCTGGGTTTGCCGCTTGCCGGTTTAATTTGTTTGAGTGGGTATTTACACGCAGAACCGGAAGCAACAGCGAAACCATTACCGCCTACTTTAATTATTCATGGCAGACAAGATACGGTGGTGCCGGTTAGAGCAGCCCACCAAGCACGAAATATTTTATCGGTGTTGGGAGTTAAGGTAGAGTATGAGGAGTTTGATATGGGACACGAAATTCCGATGCCGGTTTTACCTGTGCTCCGAAATTTTGTGATGCAAGTCATGGCTGAGTTAAGCTAAAAAGCTTACGATATAAAACGGAGTGGAAACTCCTACAAGGGGCGACAAAAACGAGGGTTGAGCGATGGTAACTTCAAGCATTTCTTTACGGGATATCTCAAAGCTGACGCCGGCAGATGTGGAGCAACTGGCGGTACGTTTAGAGCAGGATGAGTATAAGGATGCCTTTGAGGGATTAAATGATTGGCACTTGCTTCGTGCTATTGCTTTTCAGCGTCCCGAACTTGTGGAAACTTATCTGCACCTGCTGGATATGGAAGCCTACGATGAGGCTTAGCGTTTGCCGATTTTTGCTCAGACATCTGAACAACCTAACCCGCTAACTGCCTTCCGTTTTAAGGAAAGGTGAAAAACCCTCCCCCACTGTGGGGAGGATCTCAGCGGGAGAAAGCTTTCTCAGCAATATTTCTCTCAAAAAAATATTTTAGATTCTTGGCCTTAGACAGCAAACTATCTATCTGAAGCATGAATTTTCTTTACATTAGTTTACATTAATCAAGCGTCGAAATAAGAGAGGTTTCAAAGATGAGCCGGTAGCTTGTGAAGTAAAATCCCCAAAAAAAGTAAAGTTTTTTATCAAAAATGGTTGCTAAGAAAAACCGGTGATATATTAATAGATGAAGCGAGGAAAGCTTCCCTGGCAGATAAAACAGCCAAGTTAAAGTTAAGTTGAGAGGTACAAAGCGCTGTTAAAGCTACATCTGTCTCGTAGATCGAACGACAACACCCAAGCAAAACCCTAATATTTCCTCAAGTGGTTAAAAGGGAGTTCTGCAACTGACATTATTGTGTGCGAGTTGAGTGAAAAAGCAAGTCAGTGCAACTCTAAGTAGAATAACAAAAGGGAGGAAATCACTTAGCCGGTAAAGTCTTGGGTGTTGTTGTGTTTAGAATTTTTAGAGTATTTGTCTCGACATGATGATATTTGATCATACAGAGTCTACAGAGGGTACTGTAGTTTTTCTGGCTTTGTTTGAGGGTCTTGTTCTGTTTCTTGTCGAGTGTGGTTGCTTTTAAAGGTGCTGTCTTTAAGTTTCATTAATATAATTAACTGGATTTTGGCTACTCCATTTTAAGGGAGGAGTGCATTTAATAATTTTTGCATCTGCATCAGACAAACCTACAATTAGTCTGCTATTTTCAATTCTCGTGGTTTTAGAGGCATCAATTGATGCTTCTAGCATCAATGAACCATCCCAGTTAAAAATTTGTACCTTTTTGATTTCGTTTTCTTTCCCCTGCTCAATTTTCCATTCACCACTCACTCCTGCTGTTAATAATTCGAGTAAGTTGTCTCTGGTTCTGAGGCGAAGAATTAGGCTGCGGGTCATGCTTTTATCCTCTAAGACATTAAGGCAGTTTTTAAGTCGTTGTTCATTTTTTATGATAATTCATAATTTTACCTTTACAAATAAAGTTTAATATTTTATTTATCTCAGCCCAGAGCAAACACCCCCGCCAAAAATTACCATTTAAAACGTATGCTACATTCAAAAAAAATATGATAAAATAATCCAGTGAAAATTCACCGGCACCCTTCATCATGTTAACAACCTCCCCTACATACACAATCACTTGGGAAAAGTTACCCGATGATTTTGTGCTTCCTGATGATCCTGTGGATAATATAAATCAACCCGCTCTCGCGGCTGCATTAACCGAAAGCTTGCAGTTGGCTGGAAAACTTTCCGAAACTGCCCTCACTCCCACTAACTACGGCATTTGTGCGACATTCAATGGCAAAATTGTCGTCAAAGCTCCCGACTGGGCATATATTTCTCAGATTAGCGTTGCCCGATCTGAAGTAGTCCGCAGTTATACACCGCGACTGCAAGGAGAAATACCGGCCCTGGTACTAGAATTTTTGTCTGATACCGAAGGCGGAGAATATTCGATCAAAGAAACCTATCCGCCCGGAAAATTCTTTTTTTACGAACAGATTTTGCAAATACCGAATTACGGTATTTTTGAACTAGAAACCGGCACTTTAGAACTCTATAATTTAGGAGAAAACAAACGCTATCAACTACAGCCAGCCAATGACGAAGGGCGCTTTTGGATACCCGAAATGCAGCTTTTTTTAGGCGTATGGCAGGGAATCCGAGAAAACCGCCAAGGTTATTGGTTACGTTGGTGGGATGAACAAGGAAATTTACTCTTGTGGGGTTCAGAATTAGTTGAAGCCGAACGCCAACGCGCCGAAGCTGAACGCCAACGCGCCGAAGCCCAAAGCCAACGCGCAGAAAGATTAGCAGCCCAACTGCGTGCGGCTGGAATTGAACCCGAAGAGTAGTAAAAGCCAAACTTAAATAAGATATCTCCAAAAAAATGTGAAGCCGGCATCCAGCCAACCGTTACCACGCTTTTTTGGAGATATTTATTCTATCAAAAACCCCAACTAATTAAACATTTTCTCAACTGCCTAAACTACAAACCAAACATTCTAAAAACCCACAGCCCTTAAACCCAAAAACCTCTGTGTGCCTTTGCGTACACCTCTGTGTCCTCGCCTTGATCAAAAATCCCCTTCTCAGATCGCAGTTCTGGTATCCTAGATTGTACGGGCGGGTTGACCAAAAATTAAGTCAGCAAAAGAAAACCTTGATAAACCGGCCCTTCGGGTGCTGTTTTCAAGACAAAAGAGCCAAACACCCAACAATAACCCCGCTCAAAAAAGAGACCGATGTCGTGAGAATAGCGAGACGATATGCCTAGAGCACCCAAAGTCCCAAATTATTTTTCCGTTCACCTGATGATGCAGGGAGGACACCGCGAAGAAGTGCAGTTTCCAACGATCCAAGACTTCCAGAAGTGGTATAGCAGCGAAATAGTACCAAAGTCGGCATCGAATGATTTTATCAACGTACCGATTAAACATATTCAAAATGAATATATGGTCGTGCGCCCGTCCAGCATTTTAGCGATTCGGGTGCAAGCTGTGTACACTTCCAGCGTAGACAGAAGCTACGACGAATAATGCTCAAGCTGGCTTTGGCAATAGGGGGGATGGCGTTGGTGATACCGCCTTCTGGTTGGGTAGCTTTATCTGCTATTCCCACACAGCCAGTGATTGCCCAAAATTTTTTAGCCCAAAATTTTTTAGCCCAAAATTTTTTAGCCCAAAATTTAGAACCAGCCGAAACTTTAGGCTTTGATGACCAACTGTGGGGAAATGATACCACACCGGCAGACCGACAAGCTTTACTAGAAGCCATTGATTACAGTTTGCAGTATTTACAAACTCCCGCCGCCGCTAAAGCTTACCAGCAGTATCCAAGCGGAATTACCCGCCAAAAAATCCAGCAAAGTTTGCTACGATTTCGTGAATTGTTGCAGGAGTTAAATTCGCCCCAAGAACTGCAAGCCGCTGTCCAAAGAGAATTTACCTTATATCAACCGGCAGGAAATAACACAGTTTTCGTTACCGGCTATTACACTCCGTTTTTTGCTGCCAGCCGGACTCCGAATGATTTATACCGCTATCCGCTTTACCGCCGGCCTCCCGACTTCGGCAACTGGCCAAAACCTCACCCCACACGCGCTGCCCTCGAAGGAACAGACGGGACAGGAGGCCGGTTAAGCGGTTTAGAATTGGTATGGCTGCGGGATCGTTTGGAGGCGTTTTTTGTCCACATTCAAGGGTCTGCTTATTTGCAATTAACTGATGGCACCAGAATGGCGGTGGGGTTTGCCGGTGCAACAGATTACCCGTTTACGAGTATTAGCCGGGAATTGGCAAAAGATGGAAAATTACGCCTTGATGGCTTAAATATTCCGGTTTTAACAAATTATTTTCGCTCCAATCCAGGGGAATTAAGTAATTATTTACCGCGTAATAATCGGTTTATTTTTTTTAGCGAAAAGGCAAGCCCAAGACCGACTGGCGCGTTACAATTGCCGGTGACAAGCGAACGAAGCATCGCCACCGATAAAGCTTTAATGCCGGCGGGGGGGTTGGCATTAATTCATACAAAATTGCCAATTATCAACGAATATGGACAAGTTGAGCAACGTTTAGTGACACGCTATGTACTCGATCAGGATGCTGGAAGTGCGATTAAAGGGCCAGATCGAGTAGATTACTATCAAGGAATTGGCCCACAGGCATCTGCTAGAGCAGGTGTGACCGGTTCAAGGGGCCGGTTATACTACCTCCTATTAAAGTAGGGTGGGTTTTGGCCCCCCAAAAGATGCCGGTGGGCATTGCCCACTCTACTCAAGGCTTATGGATACAACGTTTGATATCACGCTGTTAATGGTGCTGACTGTTTTGGCAGGAATTGCAGCGCAAGTAATCGCCAGTTATCTCAAAGTTCCCAGCATTGTTTTTTTGCTGCTGTTTGGGATAGTTTTTGGTTCAGATGGCTTAGGAATTCTTCACCCGCAATTGTTGGGTAATGGTTTAGAAGTCATGGTTTCCCTTTCTGTAGCTTTAATTTTATTTGAAGGGGGGCTGAATTTAGAATGGCGAGACTTGGGGGAAGTTTCCAGTAGCTTACGCAATTTAGTTACCATTGGCACGTTAATTACGCTGATTGGTGGGGGAATGGCTGCCCATTGGCTGAGTGAATTTCCCTGGCCAATTGCTTTTTTATATGCCTCACTTGTTGTAGTCACCGGCCCAACTGTGATCGGCCCTTTATTAAAGCAAGTTCAGGTTGAAAAACAAGTTGCAACTTTACTCGAAGGGGAAGGCGTTTTAATTGATCCGGTGGGGGCAATTTTAGCGGTTTTGGTGTTGGATATTATTTTAAATGGTGATGCCGATCCGCTGAAATTAATTACGGGTTTGACGCTGCGATTAGGCGTAGGGGGATTGATTGGGGCTGCCGGTGGTTGGGGATTGGGTTTCTTCCTCAAAAAAGCGCAGTTTCTTTCGGAAGAATTAAAAAATTTAGTGGTTTTAGCCGGGTTGTGGGGTTTGTTTGGTTTGGCGCAAGAAATCCGCAGTGAGGCCGGTTTAATGGCAACGGTGGTGGCGGGTTTAGTGTTGCGTTCTGCATCGCTGCCACAAGAAAGATTATTGCTCAGGTTTAAGGGGCAATTGACGATTTTAGCGGTGTCGGTTTTATTTATTTTGTTGGCGGCTGATTTATCGCTGGCAAGTTTGGTGGCGTTGGGTTGGGGAAGTGTCCTAACGGTTTTGGCTTTGATGTTTGTAGTGCGTCCGATTAATGTTTGGAGTTGCACGATTAATAGTGAGTTAAATTGGCGACAAAAGTTGTTTGTTTGTTGGATTGCACCGAGGGGTATTGTTTCGGCTTCGGTGGCTTCTTTGTTTGCAATTTTGTTAACGCAAAAAGGAATTAATGGTGGAGATTCGATTAAGGCTTTGGTGTTTTTGACGATTATTATTACGGTGTTTGTGCAAGGTTTAACGGCGGGTTTGGTGGCAAAGTTGCTGGGAGTTACTTCTACAAAGGCAACTGGGGCGGTGATTGTGGGGTCAAATCCGCTTTCGCGGTTGATTGCGCGAGTGTTTAAAGAACGGGATGAACGAGTGGTTTTAATTGATACGAATCCAGAGGCTTGTAAGGAGGCTGAGGCGGAAGATTTGCCGGTTTTTTTAAGTAGTGCTTTGGATACGAAAGTTTTGGAAGAGGCGGGGATTGCTTCGATGGGAACTTTTTTAGCGATGACGAGTAATGGCGAAGTAAATTTTGTGTTGGCGCAGCGGGTTTTGGAGGAGTTTCAGCCGCCGCGAGTGTTGGCGGTTTTTCCGGGGGAGTGTGGGGGAAATTCTGGAGGAAATTCGCGTCAAATTCAACAGGCTTTTATGCCTGATGTGTCTTGTAAGGTTTGGAATGAATTTATTAATGATGGGGAGGTGAAGTTAGGAGAAACGCTTTTAAAACAAGCAGGATTTGAGTTTCAGGAGGCGCATTTACAGGCGTTGATTCGTTCGGGTGAGTTGGTGCCTTTGCTGCGAGAACGTGAGGGAATGTTGCAGGTGATGCCGGCTTGTGAGGGATGGCTGGCGGGGGATAAGATTATTTATTTGCTGCATGATCCTAAGCCGAAGTTATTGAAGCGTTTGTCGGGGTCAAATTATTTGCGGCTGACGTTAGAAAAGTTGCCGGCAGTTGAGGAAATTCCTATGCCGGCGGGGGTTGGTGAAGGTGATTAAAACAATGATTTTTTTTTAGACTACTGCCATTTGGGCGTGTTGAATTTTTGTCCCTAAAATGTTAAGAAATTCTGCTAACCAGCGGGGATGGGCCGGCCATGCGGGGGCTGTGACTAAGTTACCGTCTACGATGGCTTGATCGGGGGGAATTTCACAATATTTTCCCCCTGCCATCAATACGTCTGGGCTGCAAGCGGGATAAGCTGTACAGCGTTTTCCTTCTAATACGCCGGCTGCGGATAATACTAATAGTCCGTGACAAATGGCGGCAATTGGTTTATTTGTCTGGGCAAAATGTCGGGTTATTTCTAATACTTGATTGTTGAGTCGGATATATTCGGGGGCACGTCCTCCGGGGATGATTAAGGCGTCATAGTTGTTGGGGTTGATGTCTTCAAAGGTGGCGTTAAGGGTGAAGTTGTGACCAGGTTTTTCGCTGTAGGTTTGGTCGCCTTCAAAGTCGTGGACGGCGGTGCGGATTTTTTCACCGGCTTTTTTATTTGGGCAAACAACATCTACTTGATGTCCTACCATTAGTAATGCTTGGAAGGGTACCATGATTTCGTAGTCTTCTACGAAGTCGCCGGCGAGCATTAAGATTTTTTTGCCTGTCATGTTTTTTGCGGGAGAGTTAAGTTGTTTATTGGCTACGGCTTTTGGCCGGTGTTTTCTATTTTAAGGGCATCTCTCTACAGGCTGTTTTTTTTAGGAAAAATTTTAGGTTTTGTCTGAGGGTATGGGACATTAAAAACCCGTTTTCTTAAAGAAAGTTGGTTTGTTGGGTTTGCCTTAGTTATGCTTCGCCTTTCATTTCGTCTATGTCAAACCAATCTACAAATACACCGGCCAGGGGAATTGCGATAAAAATTCCTAAAACTCCGGCGGCTTTTGCCCCAATTAATAATGCTAAAAAGACAATAACAGGATGCAAATTAAGGGAATTTTGCATAATTCGGGGATAGATAATATTGTCTTGTATTTGCTGTAAGACGATACAGGCTACTAAAACTTTTAAGGCCAGCCAGACATTTTGTGCCAAGACAATAAATGCCACTAAAAAAATGCCTAAAGTGGCTCCAATGCCGGGAATTAAGTCAAATACTCCCACAATTGCTGCTAAGGCTAAGGGAAATTTTACATCGAGTAATAGAAAGACGATGAAAGTTGAACAAATTAGAAATAGCATTAGGATTAATTGGCCTTGGAAAAAGCCTAAAAAGTTTTGTTCAACAATTCGATTAAGCCGGAGGTGAAGGTGGCGAGGAATGATTTTTAAAAGCAGTTTCCAAAGTCTTTTTCCATCCATTAACATGAAAAAAGACACGACCATAATTAAGATAAAGTTGAGAACGTTGGCGAAGAAAATTTGCAAAACTCCCAGGCTGGCAACGACGCCGTTTAAAGTTTGGTTGCGGAGTTGCCCTTCAAGTGCTCGTAAGTTTACATTCAGGTTTCTTGCTTTCAAAAATGTTTCTACTCGTTCGGAAAGGGGCGTAAGGGCGTTGATAAATTCGGTTACGCTATCTATGAGTTGCTGTCCTTGAGAAAGCAAGGAAACTCCTACTGTTAAAGTTAGTCCTCCTATGAAAACTAAACTCACTAAGAAAACTGCAACAGCGGCTACATTTCGCGGCATAAATCGCTTCAACCAGCGAACCGGATAATTTAACAAAAAGGCAATTATAGCGGCTATTGTAAAAACAACGATAACTGTTTCAAAATAGGATAATAGCTGGAGTAGTGCCCACCCTGATGCAAACAAAAGCAAAAAGCGCACTAAGCTAGAGTTGGTCAGCATTTCCCACAAGTTTTTAGTGGCTGGACTGGTCATTTTTTTGTAAGGGTCAAGTATATTAAGGGTTGCTTTAAAACAATTGGTTTTGGCTTTGTGGCGGCAGTTCGATGATAGGATATAGAGATATATTCCTCAACTTAGCCTGAGTTTAAATTAACACTCTGGGGCGGAAAGTAAATCTATCGCTCGGTACATCATCGGGAATTTTTAAGCCCTGCCAAATCGGCTTGAAGGAAGAGAGAAAGCTGCGAAGTAATTAAAGGAAGCGTGATTTATTTATTTAGGTTTTATGCAAAGGCCGGCTTTTTGGAAAAATGTTAAAATTTTGACAGCAGAAATGAGCGTTTTTTGATATTGTAAATAATCTGAGTTTTGAGGCTCTGCGGGTACAGGGAAAATAAAAAGGGGGCCGGCGCAATTCGCCAACCCCACCCAGACAAAAGGCGATATTTTGTCTACAGCCCGTTACGGCCCCAAACTACCATCGCAATTGAAAAAGTGAACACGGCTAATAATCCAGTCCAACCCAATGTGAGAATATCCATAGCTTTGCCTTAAGAAAAACCAAACAAAATAACTCCAATGCTTATTTTAAGCCAATGGGAGCCTTTTAGGGCATCCTCATATTAAATGGGGCGTTATTCTTGAAACTTGATACTTGAAGATCGAAATGACTGTACAAAATTCTCCCGAACTGGATCTCAACGCCGAAAGAATTGAATCTCTCAAAGCCGGTATGATTGCTGCTTTGGCGTTATTTGCTGCGTTTGTCGCCACCACCGGCCTCAACCAGTTTTTTTTAGCAAGGCAATTTCAACCTCTGGCAAGCTTATTGATAATTGATATCAATTTTAGTTTAGTAATCAGCGTTGCTGTTGTTATCGTGAGCGGGTTTGTGTTTGGGATTACCTACCGCTATGTTATTCGTGATGATAAAAATTCTCATCTCCAAGAAGGTGCGGTATTAGCTTTTGGTTTGGTGCGAGGTTTGGCCCAACTCGACACCGGCCTGCTATTTAAAACCGATTTTTGGCCTTTGGTGGTGTTGGGGGGAGAAAGTTTGCTGTTGTTTGCGGTGGGCCGGTTGGTTCTTGATATTGCTTTGCATTGGGGGTGGGTTAAATTTTATCGCGGCTAAAAAAGCAGAGATAAATAATCGGAACTGAGTTAAATAGCTGTAGACAAATCACGATTAACTAACGCTTGAAAGGTATTTCAATGATAAATTCAGTACCGACACCCCGCTGAGAAGAACAGGATAAACTACCGCCATGTTTTTCGACGACAATTTGATAACTAATAGATAAGCCTAAGCCGGTGCCTTTCCCCACCGGCTTTGTAGTAAAAAAGGGATCAAAAAGCTTATTTTTAACAGCTTCATTCATGCCGATGCCGTTATCAATAATTTTGATAGCCAGCCGTTGGGGTGAAATTTGTTCGGTTTTAATTGAAATAGTCGGAACCCAGGGAGAGGTATTTTCCTCTTCCTTGACTTCCCTGTAATAATCTTCAAAAGCATCAATTGCATTGGATAAAATATTCATAAAAACCTGATTCATTGCCCCTGGAAAACAATCCACCAAGGGTAAATCGGCATAGTCTTTAATCACTTTAATTCGGGGGCGTTTTTGTGTAAGGCTGTCGGCAGAACGTTGGGCGACCAAACGATGTTGCAAAATCATTAAAGCGCTATCAATGCCAGAGTGAATATCAGCTAACTTTCTGTCTGATTGGTCAAGGCGTGAAAAATTTCGCAAAGATAAAACAATTTCTCGAATTCGTTCCGCGCCGATTTTCATTGATTCCATAATCTTCGGTAAATCTTCAACTAAAAAGTCAATTTCTGCCAGTTCGAGAGCGGCAAGAATTGGCACTGGTGGTTCTGGATAATGGCGCTTATATAAGTGTAGCAAATAAAGCAATTGTTCGACATACTGGCTGGCATAAACCAAATTGCCATAAATAAAATTGACAGGATTATTAATTTCATGGGCAACTCCAGCCACAAGTTGACCCAGAGATGACATTTTTTCGCTTTGAATTAATTGGGCTTGGGTGCGTTTTAACTCTTGCACAGTTAGTTGAAGCTGTTGGGCTTTTTCGCGTTCTTTTGCCTCACTTTCACGAATAGCAATTTCCGCTTGTTTGCGTTCTGTTAAATCTTGAACAACGGCTTGAAAAAACAATTCCCCTTCTTGTAATTCCAGAGCCGTTAACCAAACTTCGGCAGGAAATTCGCTGCCATCAAAACGGCGATGAATCCACTCAAAACGGTGGTTTCCTTTTTCAAAAGCTTGGGCAATAAATTGATTAACTGTACTGAAAGAATCTTGACCATTGGGTTGATAAGGCGGGGAAAGATGGGCGGGATGAAGCCCTGAGAATTGTTGCCTGTTCTGACAACCATATAATTCAACAGCCGCACTATTTCCATCAAAAAAGCCGTTTTCATTGCCAATCAAAACTGCAAGGCTAGTGGCTTCATAAAGCGCTCGAAATTGATGTTCAGAACGCTGCAATGCGAGTTCGGCTCCTTTGCGTTCTGTCACATCCATGACGGTGCCGGCCATCCCGACAAACGCGCCGTTTTCATTTCGCAATATACCCGCTTGACAACTAATCCAGTGAATACTGCTATCAGGCCAAACAATTCGATAATCTACGCTATATTCTACTTGTTGAGCAATGGCAATTTCCATGACATCGATCACAAGCTGCCGGTCTTCGGGGTGAACACAAGAAATAAAATTTTCTAGGTTATTTAACTGGTCAGCATCAACGCCAAACAACGATTCAATGCCATGAAAATAATGGGTTGTATTGGTCTTTTTATCCCACTTCCAAAGCCCCATTCGCGCTGCATTAATGGCTAAACGTAACTGCTCTTCACTGTCTTTTAAAGCTTGTTCTGCTTGGACTCGCTCGACAATTTCTTGGCAGAGTTGCTGATTGGCGGCTTCGAGTGCTGCTGTACGAGTTTGCACCAATTCTTCGAGGTGTTCTTGATATTGTCGTAAGGCGGCTTCGATGTTTTTGCGCTCGGTGATATCGAGACAAGTGGCAAAGACTTTAATCACTTGATTTTGTTGGTTAAAAGCTGTTTGACCAATGACATATAAATGGCGTACAGAATTATCGGGGCGGATAATTCGGTGTTCAAATTCGGCGCATTTCCCGGCATTCATAGCCTCTGTAACGGTGGTTTGCCACATTGGCAAATCATCAGGATGAACGCGCCGCAAAACTTCTTCAAAAGATGGGTTAATTTCACCAAGTGAAAATCCATAAATGCGATAAAGTTCATCACTCCAGGTAAGTTGTTGAGTGATAGCATCAAATTCCCAACTGCCAACATGAGCAAGTTTTTGTGCTTCGGCAAGGTTGGCTTCACTTTTGCGAAGGGCAAATTCTGCAAGTTTTTGGTCACTAATTTCTGTGAGTAAACCATCCCAAACGATATCACCATTTGGATAAAGTTCGGGGCGAGAAGCGGCTCGCACCCATTTAATTTTGCCGGTGGCGGTAAAAAGTCGTCCTTCCCATTTCCAGTCTTGTAAGTTTTGTGCAGATTCGCTGATCGATTCCATTAAACCGGTTAAATCGTCTGGATGGGTAAGTTCTTGAGGAGTAATTTTTAAGAAAACTTCGGGTTCCATTTCAAATAGTTCGCGGCAACCGGCACTTACATAAGTGAATGAATTAGTGCCATTTTTTTGCAGGCGATATTGATAAAGCATCCCCGGAATGTTGGCGCTTAATCTTTGATAGCGTTGTTCGCTTGCGTGTAATTCTCTTTCTCGGCGGTCTCGATCTATGGCAATACCGGCTAGGTGGGCAGCAGTTTCTAATACTCGAATTTGTTGCTCTGTGGGAGTATGGGGTTTCGTGTCATAAATGCCAAATGTTCCTAATACTTTGCCGGTGATGGAAAATATGGGAAATGACCAACAAGATCGCAGTCCAAAACTGAGGGCAAAATCCCGATAGTTTGCCCACAAGGGGTCAGTGGCGATGTCGGAAACGATGACGCTTTTGCCAAAATAGGCTGCGGTGCCGCAAGAACCTACGCTTGGGCCTATTGGCATTCCTTCTATGGCTTGATTATAAGCTTCTGGGAGGTTTGGGGCGGCTCCCCGATGTAGGTTTTTTCCACCGGCATCCAGCAGCAATATAGAACAGCGCATTGGCTGAAATTGCGCTTCGATCATGTTGCTGATAGCGTGGAGAATGTCAGGGACTGCTGTGCCGGTGGCTATCATTTCTAAGACTTTGGTTTCGCCTAAACTTTTCGCGGAGGATGCGTTTGGTATGCTTTCAATTCTTGGCCGTCTTTTGGGTTGGTTGTTATATCTTTTATTTAAAAATCGGCTAGGCTTATGCTGGTATTTTGGCGTATTTAAGACTGTTTTTGACTGATTGTTATTAAGGTCTGTGCTTAACAGCATGATGCCGCCAATTTGACCATCTAATTGTTGCCAAGGCTGCATTTGCCAGTTTTCACAAGTTTGGGGAATGCCGGTTAATGCTTTTGTGAATTTTTCTTTCCAATTCAGAGGAAGTTGGGGGAAAATTTCGCTGTGAAAACAACCCAGCAGGTTTTGTTCTTCGAGGTGGTGGGCACTCAACCAGCGGCGAGATACTGCCAAGTAGCGCATTTGACAATCTAACATCGCTACAGGGGCCGGCAAATTTCCTAAAAAATTTTGGAACAATTCTTGATGATCAAGGGCGTACATAGGCTTTTATAATTTTTGACGTTTAACTGGTTATTCGCCATTAGAGTTTTTGCAGTAATTTGGGGGTTTAATGTTATTTTAAAAACCGCAACTGACTAGGTTATTTTTTTGAACAAACCCCCAATTTGCTTGAGAAAGTCGGCGGGGTTTCGTCTTAAAATGTAAATTCTTTGATTTCTAATTGTCCGTAAGCCATGTTGCGGTCAATAGCGGAGAAAATTTTGTTATGGGATTGTTCGGAACATAAACATTTCCACACCAAATGAGCGACATCAGGCCGATGAATGGTGCCGGCAATTCGCTCATCTTCTGTGAGAATTCCGTTGCCGGTGGCCGGTTCAGATTTTAAGCCGCCTGGTCGAATAATGGTATAAGTTAACCCGCTATTAATGAGATGTTGTTCGGCTTTTTCTTTTTCAATTAATACAGCGCCCAAAGTTTCTAACACTTGCGGAGATAGGGCAATTTTGCTATTACCAGCCCCAATTGAAGAAACTAAAATAAATTTTTTGACTCCAGCTTTCACCGCCGCGTCAACCAAGTTTTTATTGCCTAAATAATCTGCCCGTTGTCCCTCTTTGGGTAAGCCGCCAATGGTGCTAATAACGACATCAATAGGCTGGCATTCTTGCATAATGTTTTCCATCGCTTTAGCATCTAAAGCATCCCCCAAAACAGTATTTAGCCCCATTGATTCTAATTGGGCTTTGGTGGTTTCGCTTCGGAGGAGGGCGGTGATTTTTTGGTTGTGTTGGCTGAGGGTGTAGGCGAGTTGCGCCCCAACACCGCGACTGGCGCCGGCTAAAAAAATATGAGTTGTGGTGGTCATTTGTGGTTTTTAGAAGATAATCTCTTTTTTATTAACACAACCTTAACTGATTTGAAAAGTGTTTTGGCCGAAAGTTATAACTTAAGACTTAGAAACGACCTAAGCGAAAAGCCCGGTTTTTTCGGCTTTTTTTTCTCCAGCCAAAATTTAAGACGGATTAGGTATTTTTTAGGGCAATTTTATTTATGAAACTTTACAAGCCACCATGACTAGCCAATTTTGTGATTCACGGGGCAGGCCGGAAGGCCGGTAATAATGTTCTAATATTTTAAGCCCTGCTTGTTCGACACAAGAGGCGAGGGTTTCGTATTCCCAACCGGCGACGTAACGGTAGCCGGTGGGGCGGACGCTGTAACCTTCTCCATTTCCCCGACACATTGACATTACAATGATGCCTTTATCTACTAATGAGGCGCGTAAATCTTGCAAGACTTTTATCATAGAAAAACGGGGAACGTGAATTAAGGAAGCATTGGCAAAAATGCCGTCAAAGGTGGCTGGAGGTAAGTTTAAATTAAAAAAAGATTGGTGCCAAACTTCGCAGCCCGAATATTCTTTTGCCATCGCTACAAAGGCGGGGGTAGCGTCTAATCCGATAACAGTATGACCGGCTTTTTTAAAGGCTAATAAATCTCTGCCTGGCCCACAGCCAACATCAAGAATTTTCCCAGGATTTTTGGGCATGGCGTTGATTAAGGCGTTGCGGTTTTGAGATACATCGTGATCGAGAGTGCCGGTGCGATATTGTTCAGCGGTTAACTGGTATTCGGCGATGGTCATTTCTTCGTGTTTTTCCATTGTTGTTTAGTTTTTTTGCCCAAAAAGTTATAGGGTTATTTTAAATGATTACTAAAAAATTAGAAACCCGATTTCAATAAAGAAACCGGGTTTCTGTTCAATGGATGCTATCCTTTCTAGGAGATATTTAGGAGTTTTGCTCAAACCAAGTAATTAAATCTGATCCTTGCGAAAAATCTAAAAGAGCTTCTGCTAAGTCTTCTAATTTCGTTAAAGATAACCCCTGAATTTGCTTTTGCAATTGCTCATCCACAGCACCGAACCGGCGTCCAAGCTGCCGGATAATAAGTGATGCTGCTTCCTGTTGTTGTCCTCGTTGCAGTCCTTGTTCAAGTCCTTGTTCAAGTCCTCGTTCAAGCCCTCGTTGGAGCCCTCGTTCGAGTCCTTGTTGGAGCCCTTCTTGGAGTCCTTCTTCGAGAATGCTTTGATAGAAAACAGATTCGCGCATAAGTTCACTCCTGAATAGTTGTTGAAGCAATCTTTTTTCAAACCGCAAACCGGCCAAAACTCCGGCACAAGTTGCAATATTCTGGCGTTCCGACACTGACTCAATTCTAGCGACTTGTTGGGCCACTTGAGAAAGCAATGTTTCGGGATCATTACTTCGTGCTAAAGTGGCAAAGGGCAGCAGTGCAGGATTTGCTAAAAACGGTGCAGGATCTTGTTCCCAAAGGCGAATAACTCTATATTGATGAGTTGTGCTACCCTCCCGATAAATTTCCGTAAAAGCCACCTCAGAGGTTGTTTCTTTTAAAAAAATAACCACCTGTTGAACATCACAATTATATTGACGTTTTAGCCTTACCCAATAATCGAGCATTCGGAATGGAAGCGGAGGGGTAGAACTCGCCACCGTTTGAAATTCTAGGTGTAGAATTGAAGAAAGAACTCGCAGAAAAGTCACCGAGTCCGCACGAATCGGTTCTTGAATTAACTCGGTCTTAAGAACCTGAATTTCGCTGGTTTCCACCGAGAGCAACCAGCGCGCAATATCTTGAGGGTATCTTTCTGCGATATATTTACAGGTATTATCGTAAGCCAAGGGAAAGGAGATTTTTATAAAGGTCTATTTTATCTTACTTGAAGCTGACTGTTTTTAAACAGTCAAATCTTCGTATTTTCCCAGGCTTTACTGTTGGATAAATAGCAATAAAGATTGAAATAAACCCACAATTACTCCTAAAATTCCTCCCAAATTCACAATAGCTTGTAACTCACTTTGGACAATTCCTTGAATAGCTAACTCTAAATCCGCCGCTGAAGTCGCTTTTACCCGTTCAATAATCACCTCATCAATATTTAAAATCGGGATCGCTTGGGCGACAATTTTCTCCAAATCTCGCTCTAAATACCGCTCTAAAATTAACGCCAACTCCACACTCACCAACTGCAAAGACGTACTTACCACCGCCGAAGAACGCAAGCGGCTTAAAATCAGCTTCGCAATATTTTCCCAATCCAAAGACTCACTCAAACCCTGCAACAAATCTGTGCCACGAGTTTGAATATAACTGCGGATACTATCTCTAAAAGTCTTCCGTAACTGCCGGACAGTCGAAACCGGCAAGTTTTGCAAAGACACATTTTGCAGCCATTCTTTCAGCCGCGAACGCAAACTCAAAGATTTCATTAACTCTGCTAAACGCGCATTTGCATCTTCTTTTTCATCCAAACAAAATGTCCGCAACCGCGTTAAACTATTCCGCAGCCCAAACAAATTTGCCACTACCCAATAGGTTCCGCTGGCTTTTTCCCTAAACCCTTCATCAATAACTTGAATATTGCGATCTGTCAAAAAATCCACCAATGCTTGACGCAACACATCCGGCGGAATCACAACTTGCAATAACCAATCTGATAACTGACCGGCCTGAGATTCTGTTAATTGTAACTCCAGCAAAACTTGATCAAAAACTTGATTAAGTTGATTTTCTAAAAAATCTTCCCTGCGCGCCAAAACTTTCAGGATACGCGGGAAAGATTGACCCAGCAAATCTCTAAGAATCCCGGCTATAATTTTTGCTGTTTTTTGCTCAGTATCCGATCTAACTTGCTCTAGGGCTAATTGCAATAACCATAAAATTGCCGATTCAATGCGTTCGGTTTGCAACAACCTACGCGCCAATTGTTGTAAGGCATCGGGAGTCAAAAGTGACCCCATAATCGTATCTGATATTTTTTTAGCCAAACGTTCTTGATTGGCAGGAATTAACCCAGGCGTAAAAGGTAATTTCCGGCCAAAAGCATAATAAGCACGATAAGGACGAAATAACATTTTAATGGCTATATCATTCGTGAAATAGCCAATAATTGCACCGGCCACCGGCGGCGTAATATAAAGCCAAAGATTTGTCATTTGTCAAACTTCATTTGTCATTGACAATTATTTTGTAACTACCAATACTCCCATCATGCCACCGGCAAGGGGGTAATGGGTGGCATGGCTGTAACCGGCTTTTTCGGCTAACCGTACTTGTTCGGGGCCGGTGGGAAATTTTTCTAAACTAGGAGTAATATAGGCATACTCTTCTGTTAGCCCAAAGTTTTTGGCCGCCGGCACTACTAAACCATTCAAATACCACTGTTGGAAACTTTGCATCATGGGGTTGGCGGGCCGGTGAAAGTCTAGCAAAGCTGCTTTTGCACCTGGTTTAAGAACACGCCGCAACTCGCTCAAGCACTGGGGGATATCCGTCACGTTTCGCAACCCATAGCCGGCGGTTGCTGCATCAAAAAAATTATCTGGAAAAGGTAAATTTAAAGCATCGGCCTTTATCCATTCAATAGGGGAGGCGGGATATAACCAGGGTTTTTCTCTTTTATCGGCAACTTGGAGCATTTCAGCCGAAAAATCCACCCCGCAAACGCGACCCTGCGGCCCGCTTTTTTGAGACAGCAAAACGGCTAAATCACCACTCCCACAACACAGATCCAAACAAGTATCTCCTGCACCGGCCCCACTCCAGCTAACGGCCATTTGTTTCCAGATCCGATGTTGGCCAAGACTCAGCCAATCGTTGAGCCGGTCATAAACTGGTGCAATGCGGTCAAAAAGTAATTGAATTTCAGTCATGGTTGATTGTGCATGGCTCAACACTTGCCCTACGGCCCAAGCAAAGCTGGTAGGGGAAAACGGTGCAAAAAATAAATTTTTTTTAGGAAGCTTTCCTTAAGGATGACAACCACTCTATTTTTCAGTGCCCTTCACACAAGCAAATTTTTGTCAATCCCTTTGTGATAGAAATCACTCTCAGGATGTGATAAAAAAAATTTACAACTGTGATGGTAATCGTTTCAATTTCATCACATTAAAGGGCAATATAGATTCGGGGAAAGAAATTGACCCCAAAGTAGCAGTTTACCGCACTCAGCGTTTCAATTCCTACCTTATCCAAGATAAAAAATCAAAGACGCTAAATCCGGTATGCGGCGCTCAAACTTTGTAGATTACTGTCATCTAGGTAACTCACGCCCCGCTCACAGAGGAAACGAAACAATGAAAGTATCTAATTATACCATACCGAGAGTCGTAGTTGCAAGTTGGGTAATGCTGAACCCAGCAGACACCACCTCTAGTGCTGCTCCAAAAGCCAATCATCCCCAGAAAAAACCTTTTGATATCTTCAAACCTCTGCGCCGCTTGCTTGACAATCTCGAAGTCAAGGACGCAAAATTTGCTCACTGGCTCTGTACAATGATTCCCGCTCAATGTCCGTTTGAGCGTGATGTTAAATTGTTTGGTCATACCCTGTTTCACATTCCGCCTATGTGCAAGCTCAATCCTCTTTATGATGAAGTGGTGGGACTTCGTTTTCGCGCCCTTTGCTATCTAGCTGACGAATGTAAAGAAGATATCTCCTGCTATTGTTAAAAAATTGCTGTGTTGGGAGGCTCGAAAATTCCCCCCAAGCAAAAAAGAGGCTTTTGAGGCTTGCCTTGCCAGACAGTACGCTTCAGTTGTTTGTTTTCAAGCCATGATAGGTTTTTTAGGTTCTTAAATTTCAAGAGCCCAACTCGCCGCTTCTCCACAATATCGGTGCTGGTTGGGAACTTTGCCATTTTTAGTTTTTCCGCTTTTCAGGTTTATTTCATTCTAGGGGCCGGCGGTTGGCTGTGGCCCCTTTGTTCTCGCCGTTGTCCAATAACGCATGATCCCGATGCGGATACCGGCATAAAGAAATTTACAGATATTCACACAAAAGCGATTTGGTGCTTTAATAGCTACGGAAGGCAAAAACAGACACGGTTATAGAATTACTCCGTGTTCGCAGCAGAAAGTGCTTTTGCGCCAAAAAACCTACAGATTCATCTAGGGGGGGTGAGACCATGAAAAATTTTCCAGATTTTTCCCGGTACGGTTATCATGTAAACCGAGTCCTTGAAACTCATCAGAAACAACGCCGCATCACCTACCTAGCTACGGATCTTAAACAAAAGCGGCAAATAGTTATTAAACAGTTTAAAGGTTTCCAAAGCAACCGCGAAACCTGGGATGCGATTAAAACAGAAATTCAACTACACCGGCGCTTAAATCATCCGGGAATAGCAGGGTATCAAGAAGCTTTTAAAAACCCCGCCGGTTTGTATTTGGTACGCGAATATAAAAAGGCTTCACCGGCAGCCTCACCACAGCAATATTCCGCAGAACAAATTAAAAAAATAGCAATTTCTCTGCTGGAAACTCTTGTTTACTTGCAAACCCAAACCCCCACCCTCACACACGGTAATATTAAGCCCCAAAATATTTTAGTTGGGGAAAATAACGATGCTTATTTGATAGATTTAGGGTTGAATGAAGAGGCGGCAAGTCCGGAAAGTGATGTATTTCAACCGCCAGAAAAGTTAAGCGGAAATTTAACAAAATCATCGGATCTTTATAGCTTAGGAATGACGTTGATTTGTTTGGTGGCCGGTGTTAAGTTTCTGGATGTGGAAAAATGTACTCGTGCGGATGGCCGGTTAGATTTGAAAACGTTGTTGCCTTCGTTGAGTGAACGGTTTCGCAATTGGTTAGAAAAGATGATTCAACCAAACCCAAAAGACCGTTATTTTGATGCAGCGACGGCGTTAGATGCCTTGAAAAAAATCGATGTTTCCCCCTCATTTTTTGAGAATATCCACCGGCAACTTTTAAGCCAAATTAATTTTAACCGCTAGGCGTTGGCGGGGGGCCGGCCCCCCCTTTAGCATTAAAAAAAATGAAAAAAAACTCCCGCAAACGCCTCTTAATTGCGGCCATCCTTATCACCTTAATTGTTGGCATATATAGCCTCTGGCAAGGCTACAATTATCTCAGCGCCCAAGAAGCAAACCCCAATCAAATTAGCCAAAATTGCGGCAGTAAAAGTGCCGGCCCCACTGATAACCCCATTGCCGGTTATTATGGAAACACCCCCTATGCTTGGACAAATCAAATTAAATGGAATTGCGTTTATAACATCAAAGACTTTCCTGCCGGTTCAACTATTGAAAGCTTCAACGCCGCAAGAGATGCAGCCGAAAAAAACGGCGGCGGTGTGGTTTATTTTCCCCCCGGCATTTATAATTTTTCTGACAACATTTATCTTAAAAACGGCGTAGTTTTGCGGGGAGATGCAGCAAACGTTAAAGAAGCAAAAGCAGAAAATTATAATCTCCCATCTCAATTAATTTTTCCCAAATATGAGCCTAATTTAACAGGGGCCGGTACTCCAAATAACACCGCCTTTAAAAAAATCTACACCACCAATCCTAACACTGATAGTAACATCGGCTTGGTAAATTTAGACATTAACAGAGCCGGTGTTTATTGGGAAGCAGATATTGATAACGGCAAAAACAAAAACATCTTAATTTTTGGGATTCGTAACAACAACGTTGCTGATTTTTCTCCCAACGTTCCTAACCCAGAATTTCAAGAAGCTTGGATGCGATACTCTCACCGTTTTGCAGCCAATCTCAAAATCAACGCTTTGGAAAATATTTTAGTCGCCAATAACAGAATTAACGATAAAATTACCGACAACTACGACCAACCGGCCTACAAAATTCAACCCTTAAAAGGCAGCCAAATTCTCACCCTCAATGTGCCTTTTAATTATACCAATCATTACGGAATTTCTGTCAACCGTTCCAAGCCAAAAGGATTTAGTTTAGCCGCAGATCCCCAAAGCGAACCCGGACTTTTTAGAAAAGGCATTGTTATCAGAGATAATTGGGTTTATCACACGATGCGCGTTGCCATTCAAGCATCAGGAGATGGCTTAATTTTACAAAACAATATTATTAAAGATCAGGCCAATAAACAATGGTGGACAGATCCCACCGGCACCAAACAAGCGCAAAATTCTGTCACTTTAGAAAATCGGGCTATTGATTGGTCTGGGTGGAATGTTAAAATAGAAGGCAACGATTATGAAGTTTACCGGCACCAAATCGCCGATGCTAAATATCTCAGCGTTGATGGCGAAGGAATTTTGATTCAAGAATGTTGCGGCGGTACCAAAGTCAAAGGCGCAATTCTTTCTAAAAATTCCGGTAATTCTTATATTGGCTTTTACAAAGTTCCGGGGATTGAAAATGTAGAAATTACCCAAAACAAACTCTTGACAAATATCACCAATACCCCATTAATATTTGTCATGGCGGATACGAATAAAACCCCGCACAGGATAGACAATGTGAAGATTGAAAATAATGTAGTCAATGGCAGTATTTTAGCCCAAGGTAGTTTGGGCGGAAATAACAATATCATCCAAAATAACACCGGCAACAACACCGGCAACATAGAAACAAATTGTCACGTTAGCGTCAAAGAAAATCCAGGGTTTGAGGTAAAACAATGCAAACCTTAACCGGAGGGTGATTTTTGTCCACCAAACTCTACTCTTAAATCATCAAACCTTTGATAAAATAAAAACAGTTATTAAAAAGGAGAGAAGCCGTTTATACTCGTCCCTTAGCTCGTTTGATCGAGCAATTACAACGCTTACCCGGTGTAGGGCCAAAAAGTGCTCAACGGTTGGCTCTATATATCTTAAAACGTCCCGAAAATGAAGTACAAGCCCTGGCACAAGCTTTACTTGAAGCTAAACAACAAGTAGGAGTTTGTCAGCAGTGTTTTCACTTGTCCGCAGAACCAGTTTGCGAAATTTGTAGCAACCCTAACCGCGATAATAGTACAGTTTGCGTTGTTGCAGATTCCCGCGATGTTATTGCCTTAGAAAAAACGCGAGAATATCGCGGAAAATATCATGTTTTAGGAGGCGTTATTTCGCCGATGGAAGGAATTGGGCCCGAACAATTAACAATTCAACCATTGATTAGACGCATTAGCCAACAAAAAACAAAAGAAGTTATCCTCGCCATTGGGCCCAGTGTTGAAGGTGAAACAACAACGCTTTACATCGGACAATTAGTCAAACCTTTTACCAAAGTTACCCGCATAGCTTTTGGTTTGCCAATGGGAGGCGATTTAGAATATGCAGATGAAATTACCTTAGCGCGAGCTTTGGAAGGCCGACGAGAGTTAGAATAAGGCTAAATTAGCAGCGTTAAATTAGCCAAAATCAACTCCTTAACCGGCAACAAATTACGATTTTATATCAATTTTGTAGGGGCGGGTTCTAGTAAAATTATCCTACCAAAAGAAAAACTAAATAAACCCACCCCCTTTGCTACAAAATCGCAGCCAATTTGAAAGCAATAATTTCTATGAATAACACTAAACCTCGTGCCGGCTACACCCTCCCCGTCTTCGCCACCGCCGCCGCCCAAGCCGCCCTCCAACACCTGCAAAACCCCAATCAACCCATCCCATCAGTCAAAATAAACCTCATTCAACCCAACGAACTCGCAGAAATTCCCATCGAACAAGTCGCCAGTTTATCAGAAAACAGCGCCCTCGCCATCACCCGCAGCGACCCAGGAGACAACCTCGACCTTACCCGAAACACCCCCATTTGGGCAAAAATTGAAATAGAACCCAACACCCCACCCGAACTTATCATCAAAGGCGGCGAAGGCATAGGCCGGCAACTCAACCTCAACAACCAACCAGCCATCTACAGCTACGCAAAAAACCTTCTCCAAGAAAACCTCAAACCCCAACAAAAAACCACCCTCACCATTATCCTCCCCGAAGGCCGCTTTCTCGCCACCCGCACCTCTAACAGCGCCTTTGGAGTCATCGAAGGGCTATCCCTACTCGGTACCACCGGCATCTCCCAACCGCACAGCGCCCCCGGTCAGTTAGACATTTTTTCAGAAGAATTGCAAAAAAAAGCTTGTCAATTTGACAGTATTGTGCTATGTATCGGCGAAAACGGCCTTGATCTCGCCCAAAAAACCGGCATCCCCCCAGAAAGACTTGTCAAAACAGCCAACTGGTTAGGGCCAATGTTAGCAATGGCCGGCACTTGTAAAGTCAAATCTATATTATTATTTGGCTATCACGGAAAACTGATAAAACTGGCCGGTGGAATCTTCCACACCCATCATCACCTAGCAGACGGCAGAATAGAAATAATCACAGCCCACGCAGCCAAAGTCGGAATGCCAAGCGAACACTTACAAATTATTTTTCAACAACAAAGCGCCGAAGACATCCTCAACTATTTGCAAAACCTACAACCAGCCGGTCAAAATTGGCTAAACCTAATTTATCAATCCCTAGCCGAAACCATAGACACCCGTTCTCAACAATACATCCACGACTTAACAGAAGCAAACGTCCAAGTCGGGACTATACTCTTTAACCGCAAACGAGAAATTTTTGTCAAAAGCAAAAATGCTGCCACTTTACTCCCCCATTTCTGTTAGTCTAGTTTCAATATCTATAGATTAAACTCCCAAAAAAGAAAAATCTCCCTTTTTTACGAGTAGCCTCTGTTGTTTTTCCGTTGTTCTGTCAAAAATTGCCCCAGAACAAGACACCGACCACTACAGCTAAGAATCAGGAACCCCCCGCCGTGACAGTAGAAACTCAAACCGAAGAACTCCCCATTGTCGAGTCTCCTAACGAGCCGTTCCCCGACCGGCAAATGATTTTAATATTAGACTTTGGCTCCCAATATTCCGAACTGATCGCTCGCCGCATCCGCGAAACACAAGTTTATTCAGAAGTGCTTTCCTACCGCACCACCGCTGAACAGTTGCGAAAGCTAAACCCCAAAGGCATCATCCTCTCCGGTGGCCCCAACTCAGTTTATGATCAAGGTGCGCCCCATTGTGACCCGGAAATCTGGAATCTTGGTGTGCCGGTCTTAGGCGTTTGCTACGGAATGCAATTAATGGTGCAACAGCTTGGCGGCGGCGTTGAACGTGCCAAACGCGCCGAATATGGCAAAGCATCTATATTGATAGATGACCCAACCGACTTACTCACAAACGTAGAAAACGAATCTACAATGTGGATGAGTCACGGAGACTCCTGTACTCAACTTCCAGAAGGCTTTGAAATATTAGCGCACACCGAAAACACCTCCTGCGCCGCAGTAGCACACCACGAGAAAAAACTTTACGGCGTTCAGTTTCACCCGGAAGTCGTTCACTCCGTCGGCGGTTTAGCCTTAATTCGTAATTTCGTTTACCATATTTGCGGCTGTCATCCAACTTGGACAACAGAAGCTTTTGTCGAAGAATCAATCCGCGAAATCCGCGCTAAGGTAGGGGATAAAAGAGTTTTGCTGGCATTGTCTGGCGGCGTAGACTCTTCAACTTTGGCATTTTTGCTGCATAAAGCGATTGGGGATCAATTAACTTGTATGTTTATTGACCAAGGGTTTATGCGGAAATATGAACCAGAACGTTTGGTTAAATTATTTCAAGAACAGTTCCATATTCATGTAGAGTATGTGAATGCTCGTGAGCGATTTTTGACAGCAATTGCCGGTGTCACAGACCCCGAAGAAAAACGCAAACGCATCGGCCATGAATTTATTCAGGTATTTGAATCGGAGTCAAAACGACTTGGGCCTTTTGATTATTTAGCTCAAGGAACGCTTTATCCTGATGTGATAGAATCCGCAGATACCAATGTAGACCCCAAAACCGGCGAACGGGTGGCTGTGAAAATTAAAAGCCATCACAATGTCGGCGGACTACCAAAAGATTTACGCTTTAAGTTAGTCGAACCGCTGCGGAAGTTATTTAAAGATGAAGTGCGAAAGGTAGGCCGGTCAATTGGTTTACCCGAAGAAATCGTGCAACGTCAGCCTTTCCCTGGCCCTGGTCTAGCAATTCGTATTTTAGGCGAAGTCACGGCGGAACGGTTAAATATTTTGCGCGATGCAGATTTAATTGTGCGTCAAGAAATTAACCGCCAGGGATTCTATCATCAATTGTGGCAAGCTTTCGCTGTTTTGTTACCTATCCGCAGTGTCGGAGTCATGGGAGATCAGCGCACTTATGCTTATCCAGTTGTGTTGCGGTTTGTTTCCAGTGAAGATGGTATGACGGCAGACTGGGCACGGGTGCCTTATGATTTACTCGAAGTTATTTCGACGCGCATTGTTAATGAGGTAAAAGGCGTTAACCGTGTTGTGTACGATATTACCTCTAAGCCACCTGGAACCATTGAGTGGGAATAGTACGGGGAGATAGTAGAGACGTTCCGCTGGAACGTCTTTCCGCCGGAACGTCTCTACAAGGCGGGGAACTCCCCAGCATACACTGTGGAAAACTTCCATAAAACTGTGGAAAACTCTGGTTTCCTGTGGAAAACTAAACAAAATTGTTAGCTATTTAACATCGAATAGCCGTTTGATCCGAGAGAATAAAACTTGCAAAATAAGCGTTATTCTGAGGGAGACTCATAAGTAATTTGTTCTGAGCGGTAGGCCGGTGGCTCAACGTGAATCAGAATTCTGGCTGGATGATATTTTGCCTGCAAAAGAGTCTCCACTTCTTCAGTGATCTGGTGTGCGGTTTCTACATCTTCTGCATCAACTATCATGTGCATTTCTATAAAAACTTGCCGGCCTACAACACCACGAGACGTGATATCGTGGCAGTTGACAACCCCTGCAACTTGCATAACCTGGTTATAAAGAGTTTCGGGTGGAATCGCTACACTGTCAACTAACCAGGGTAAATTTTGCTGTAAAATATCCCAACCGCTTTTAAACACTAAAATCGCCACCGGAAAAGCTAAAAACACATCTAACCATTGCAGTTGAGGGATATTCCAGACGTTGCCTTGCCAAATACCCACCAAACCGGCAATCACCAAAATTGTTACCCAAATATCACTCATCGTATGTTGGGCATCTGCAATTAAGATACCGCTCCCCAAACGCTGGCCGGCCTTGCGTTCATAAAACGTTACGAAAATATTAATACCCAAAACCAGCAACAAGAGCCAAATTTCTGCGGGGGAAATATTCACCGGCTTACCGCCTGATACAATTCTATCAACCGAACTGCGGAGAATTTCTAAACCGGCCAGTCCGAGAAAAGCAGCAATACCGACAGCACCAATACCATCAAATTTTAAATGTCCGTAGGGATGAGTACGATCTGGTTGTGGCGAGGCAAACTGATTTGTCACCAATCCTAAAACATTATTCCCGCTATCGGTAAAACTGTGCAAGGCATCTGCCAGCAAGCTAAGACTGCCGGTAATGTATCCCACCCCTGCTTTAATTACCATTACCACTAAATTAAGAAACAAAGTAATGAGTAAGACTTTGCGAACTGCTGCTCGGTTATCTGTGAGCATAAATTCTTTCCTTTGTTTTACAGCAACTTGCCTGTAATTTAGTCTAGCTTGTTTTTGAGGTATAAATAACTAAAACTCTTATGATGCTTAGGTTTTAGCGATTATCATCTTCAAAACGCCGGCGCGTTTAATGAGACTATTCTGCAATAAAAACAGCTAAACCTGTTAAGAATTTGTTAGCTACCGTCCTAAGAGACACCGCATCTTTTAGCATTAAGAATACGATATTAAGATTAATTGCTCATGTCTTTAACTCAACTCACCCTTAATATAGGAGAAGGCTCTGTCTCCTTTAGCTTTACACCCCAAGCAGCCAAAGAGTTGCAAGCCTCTCTTGCGGAACTCATGCAGAAACTCAGAGCAGTCAGCGCCACAAAAGCCGGCGGTGGAACCAAACCTACCCCCCAGAAACCAATGGAATATCAATACACCGGCGACATATTTCTGGAAATTTTCTGCAACCCCAACATCTGGCCCACTCCTTTTGCCGCCAAATTGCTGATCTCGCTCAGAGATGACCGTATTCGCCTCACAACCGAAGCAGAACTTACCCGCGTTATCGAGGATCTTAACCACTATCTCGACAGTGTGGGTTAAATTTCTCTTTTGTTAAAAGTCCTTTAAGCATCTGCGGTTCCTTAAAAAAAACCGCATCTTGTCCCAAAAATTCAAACTGCTGCGCTGAAACTTCAAAAATCTGGATTTTGTTAACTTATGAACAACGAGAACTTGACTGAAACGATTCAAAAAGGATTTCACATTACTTTGGGTGCTACCGCCGCTTTGGTAGAAAGCTTGCAAGACCCAGAAAAAAGGCAAGAAAATCTCACAAAAATGCAATCAAATTTAGGCTTGCTCACCGAAGAATGGGCCGCCAAAGGCTCACTTACTGAGCAAGAAGCTCGCACTTATGTGGATGCGATCTTTTCCCAACAAACTCCAACTGCCGAAACCTCAACCACTACATCCGAAGCGGAGAGCCAGTCTGATATTAACGCGCAAGTCCAAGAACTCACAGCCCAACTTGCAGCTTTACGCGCGGAATTAGAAAAACTTCAATAACCTGAAAATGCCTGAGCAACAGGCTTGACAGGGTTGCGATGGGCGTTGTTTGTTGTGGGGAGAAACTTCAAACAACGCCCGACGCCAAATATTTCATTCTTAATCATTCTCCCATTGTTCTTTTCCCATTAAATCGCCAATTCGATCCCGCAGTAAGTAGTTGCATTTTTCGAGTTCTTGTTCGACACAAGCCCATTCGCGGGCTGGGATAAATTGGCAAAGGCTATAGATGGGCTGCTGCCGGCTGACAACTCCCTTACGCACGAGTTCTCTGGCTTCTTCTTGAATGAGATCGATGGAATACTGAATGGTAGACAAAGACATAATTACCCTTTCTTGCTTGATTTACAAAGTAACAAATCGCTAAACCTTAAACGCCTCTAAGGAGAGGTAAACTTTTGTTAGATTTTTGGCGGGAAGAAACAATTTGTATCTCCCTATACTGAATATTCTCTATTTTGACGCTTTCACCCTCAAGATGGTATTAAGAACAGGTTAAGAATTTTTAAGAAAAACTGCCGAACAGCCTGACAGCAAGGATTGCGGTGCTGGAAGAAAAGCCAAAAGTCAGGAAACCATGATTTTTTGGATTCGTTTAAAGCACGATTTATGCTGGATTCAGAGAAATAAATCTGCCTTTGGGAAGATGACAATAGTGGTGTGATTTAGCCGTAATGTTCCGCTTAGGTGGTTTGAGGTCATCCTTAAAAATGTCGGAATGTTTGTTTCAGACATCTCGATGGCGCTGGAACCCTCACCTATTCAGCACATTAAAGACATCAAACAAAATTAGACAGAGAAAAAGAAGAACCAAATAAGGTTTCTAAGGCTAGGGTTTGGGCGCTTATTTGCTGCCCATAGGAAAAAACAAAAGGTATTTCTGTTGGTAGAGCCGGTAAAAATTGTTCTAAGGTATAAGGACTACCGTAGATCACAATGGCCTGCAATTGTTGAGTTTGTAATAATTTTTTAAACCAGGTGAGTGCTGACTCTATTACTTCGTTGCTTCCCCGAAATGGATTGCCACGAATAAAGATTTGCAATATGGTAGGAATGCCGGTGGTAGGGTCTAAGTCTGGCGTGAGGTTGGTGTTGCGATCTACGAGTTGCAGTTTATAACCAAGTTGACGGGGAAAGGCGATAGCTGGGGTATGGTGCCCTAAAACTTCGCACAAAAAGATATCATCGAGCAAGATTAAATTACGTCCGCCTGGCTGTGGTTGTAGTGGCAGAGGCCCGCCGGCTTTCATTGAGTCTCGCAAGATGTTAGTAACGCTTGAGATGGCTGCCGGTGTGGCGATGTTGGGAATTGCTGATTGAGTGATTGGGGAAGAAAAGATTTTTTGTTTTGCTGTCCAAATTCTCTTGACAGATTCGTTGATTCGTGCTTCAGTAATCCGACCGGCCCGGACGGCATCGCAAATGGCGGCGATGGCACCGGCAGGATCTAGCGGCATTAACAATATATCAGCACCGGCTTCTAAGGCTAAGATTGGGGCTTCGTTTGCGCCGTATTTTTTGGCAATTGCCCCCATCACAAGGGCATCTGTGACAATTAAACCCTCAAACTGTAATTCGTTTCGCAGTTTTTCGGTGAGGATTTTGTGAGAGAGGGTGGCCGGTTTTTCGCTATCCCAAGATTTTATCAGCAGGTGAGCGCTCATTATCGCATCGACACCGGCTTTTATGGCTGCAATAAATGGTGGTAATTCAATTTCGTTTAATCTGCTGTCGCTGTGGGGTAAAACCGGCAAGTCTATATGCGAATCTACTGCTGTGTCTCCATGTCCGGGAAAATGTTTAGCAACGGTTAAAACCGGCCATTTATGAGCACCTTTGATAAAAGCTGTTGCCAGTTTATTTACAAGTTCTGGAGTTTCGCCAAAAGAGCGAACATTGATAACAGGATTGTCGGGGTTATTGTTAACATCAACCACCGGCCCCAAAACCCAATTTATCCCTAATTCCAGGGATTCTTGAGCAATATGATATCCTAAGTCCTCTGCGTATTTTTCGGCTAAATTAATATCTTTTTGGGCGATGGTATTTAAAGCCATTGGTGGGGGAAAATGCGTGGCGCCGGTGAATCTTTGCCCGACACCTTCTTCAACATCGGAAGCAATTAAAAGCGGAATTTTTGCCCAAGATTGTATTTCTTGAGAACGCAAAAACATATCGCCAGAATTTCCCACCGGCAATAAGACACCCCCCACACCCAGATCCGCGATCAGGTGTTGGAGGGCTGCTTTTTGGGGTTCCCAGTCTGGGAAGCGAATTTGATGGTCAAATAGATATCCAGATGCTCGAATCACAAACATCTGGGCCACTTTTTCCTCTAAGCTAAGGCTGTCGAGGTCAGGAATAATTTGCTGCTTATCACAATTCGCCAATTTTGTCAATCCTCAAGGCTCGGAAATATCATCATCAACCGGCTCAGCATCGGTGTTGCTAGAGTGACTGAGTTGGTTAATTAAAGATAATACTCGGTCGCCGCGTTCGAGGGAACGGTCTTCGACAAAAAGAACTTCTGGGGTACGACGGAGGCGGACTCTTTGGCCAAGTTCGCTGCGAACAAAACCGGTGACTGCTCTAAGGCCGGCCATTGTTTCGGCGCGGGCGGACTCAGTGCCATAAATAGACACAAAAATTTTAGCGTGTTGGAGGTCGCCTGAGAGATCGACATCGGTAACACTGACCATGCCGGCGCCGACACGATCATCTTTGATGTCGCTAAGTAACATCAGACTAACTTCGCGTTTAATGAGAGATGCGACGCGAGAAACTCTACGATCTGTAGCCATAGTTTTAATTAAGGATTGGAATTAGGGATTGAGGATGGGGGATTGGGGATTGGTAGTGGGGAAAGTTTTTTATTTTGAATTACCTATTACCTAATCACCAGTCCCCTTGGAGGGGTTTACCCTTGGTTTGTGATGATAACGTCCAGATATTTATAAACCCGCCCTTACAAGCCAGTCCCTATCATGCCGGTGTTAAACCTAACATTGCCCGCAGTGTTAAGATAACAAAAACTAATGCAGAAATTGTTAGGCCAATGAGAGCGGTGGCGGTGACGGGTCGTTTTAACAGAGGTTTGAGTCTATCAAACAGGAAAAAGAATATCCCCAAAATAATTGTGACAAAGTAGCGGGGATAGCGAGAGATATTGCTCCAAAAATCATCAAAGACGACCATCATTTTTTAACACCACCGACGGATTGCTGTTAGTTGGTTATTTTTTAACTTGTTATATTTTAGCCGGTTTGCCACCTTTCGGATAGCCGTTTGGATTTGGGATGGTTGGGGGTGGGTTTTTGGGTTCTGGTTAAGGCTAAGAGTTAAGATAGCGAACCGGCCTCCCTGGTGATATCCGTCTGGGGGATGACGTTATGGAGGCTGTTGTGATGTCGGTGTGGCCAAACTCCAACTATTTCAAATCAAATTCGTGTAAAATTTCCCCCGTCTGATCATTTTTGCCGGCCTGGATGCTATTTTTCAATTTTATGAAATTTACTTCAAAAAACATCCTAAGTAAGTCAACTTAATTAAACTCTGGGTGTGTAGGTTGGGTAGAGGAACGAAACCCAACAGAGGCTTTGATGGGTAAGGCTTACGCTAAAACCATCCTACAAATAATTAAGTGCTTCTATTTATCCTTATTTCATTTCACCGGCACCCCACGAATTACCGCCCGGTAAATCCATCAAAATTTCATCAATTTTATCTTCTAAAGTTTCGCCCGAATAACTGTAAATTAAAGCCAGCAATTTTTGAGTAGTTTCTATTAAAACCGCTTTCTCAATTAATTGGGCAAGTTGACGCCGGTTATAATAAATACCCTCACGAACTTCTGTACTTGCCGGCCCGATAGCATCATCAAGGGATTCTTCTAATAACGATTGCCATTCATCTTGTTTGACATAATAAAAGCTTTTATTTTCTTTGAGATTCAAATTTTTAATTTTGCGGAGAGAATCTGCAATAGAAACAGCCCAGGAATTTGTCAAGCGTTGTTCGACAGAATTTTTAATCAGGGGAATAAATACGCGCACTAAAAAAGACTGAATTTTTAGCAAAACATCTTTTTTGCTCATCGCCTCTAACTCATCGATAATTTCCAGCGCCTCATCATATCTTCCGGCGAGGATGCTATGTCTTAAATTTGTTAATTCTTGGGTCATAAAACCGGCCCCATAACTTCCAAAAAGCTTACATTGAGTTTATCATTCCCTCAAACTTACGCTCGCCCCTTCCCTCAAACCGGCCCACCGGCGAGAAATAAGAAAACGCCTAAGTATATCTGCCTAAAAAGCTCCCGTAGCAGTATCAATACCATAAAAATCAGCAGCGCCGTGTCGCAAGCTTGACAGGAACCTGTATAGTTTGGAATAGTATCTTGCTCAAAACCATCCAACCAAACAAGAAGCTATCCCCCCATAAGCATGAGCAACCAAACCTCTGTGCTTGAAGACTTGCTGCAAGCAATGCCCGAATTGCGATCACAAATTTATTTCAAGCCTTCTTTGACTGCACTTTCGCACGCAATGGAAGACCAAGTTTTGGCTAGCTCAGAAAAACCCCTCGTCATCGCCAGCTTTCAGCGGGAACGCTTTTACCGGCAAGAAGCACACCGCTACCGCCGCATCTCCAACCTTACCGATCAAGTTTATATCCTAGCCGCACCAGAAACCGATTTCGCCAACGCCTCCCAAGTCTACGAAACCATCGCCTTTAACCCCTCAGATCGCCTCAGCGAAGAATGGCATTTAGTCGTTATTTCCGAGCAATACACAAGTTGTCTGATTTGTCAAGAAAAAAACCAACCAATTACCGGACAACCGAAAAACCAAGCACCGGCAATGGATCAATCGCGCCGGTTTGAGGGAATTTGGACATTTGACCGCTGCGTAACCTGTACCGCCGCTGAATTAATTTTTCGCCGTATCCTCCACTACCGGCCCGAACTTGCCGACAAAATCAATCAAGCAAGAGAACTCCTGCATTCAGAAGGCCGGCCCGCTTTTCCGAACATCGATCCGGGGCCCTTTGCCCAACGCTTGGTAACATACTTGCAGGCCGGTCAGCACAAACTCCTCAAAACCTACGCCTCTCTCGCCAACCAAGAACGCAGAGAACGGATGGTTAACGTGATCACAGCCGCCATTCGCCAATCGCTCAACCCAGCAGAGATTTTTCAAGTAGCAGCCCGCGAACTCGGTCAAGCAGTTGATGCGTGCCGGTGTTTAATTTATAAATGCAAGAGTAGCGACGAATTTGCCCTTGTCCAGCATGAATATCTGGGAACTAACGTTACCTCCCTGGTGGGGCAAAAATGGCCCTTAAAAGAAAATCCTCTATTTCAAGAAGTGCGAGAAAAGCGGGAAAGAGTGCTGGTAGAATATGCCCCAACTGATCCAAGATTCATTGATACTCCCTTCCAAACATTGCTGCAAAAACAAGAAATTGGCACTTGGTTAATGGTACCCATGCTTTATCAAAATAAGCTTGTAGGTATTGTTGAACTGCATCACTGTGGTTGTTTTCCTCGCAGTTGGGAAGAAGAAGAATTAACGCTTGTCGATGCGATTGCTGCTCAAGTTGGTGTAGCCTTAATCCAAGCAGAAGCTTATGCAAATTTAGAAGACCTAAACCAACAATTAGAAGCCTTAGAACGCACCCGCAGTAATTTAATTGCCATAACCGGCCACGAATTGAGAACGCCTTTATCTACTATTCAAGTATGTTTAGAAAGTCTGTCATCTGACCCAGATATGCCTCTGGAATTACGGCAAATTATGCTTAATTCTGCTTTAACAGATGCGGAAAGATTGCGAAAACTTGTTCAAGACTTTTTGACGCTTTCTCGGCTGGAAAGTGGACGAGTTGAATGGCATCCCGAACCATTACCCTTGCAAGAATGTATTGATTTGGCCCTGAGTAGTGTTCGCGCTCGCTGGTCTGGCAGTAACCCGCTTTTAATTACCTCTGAGGTGCCGGTGGATTTACCTTTGGTGCAAGCAGATGGTGAATGGTTAGTTGAGGTGTTGGCGAAATTGCTTGATAATGCTTGCAAATTTACCGATTCTCCAGGGCAAATCACGATAGAAGCGCAACATAACGGCGGCAAAGAAGTAGAAGTAATTGTGGCTGATACTGGACGTGGGATTATCCCAGAACGGTTGGATATAGTATTTGACCGGTTTTATCAAGAAGAAGGTGCTCTGCGACGGACTCAAGGTGGGACTGGTTTAGGTTTAGCAATTTGCCGACAAATTGTCAGCGGCTGGAATGGGCAAATTTGGGCAACTTCGGCGGGGAAAGATCAGGGAAGTCAATTCCACTTTACCTTGCCGGTGTTTGAGGGAGAGCAAATGCCAAAGGCGCAACCGCCAGAACGGGAAAGTCGTGGACGGCGCAAGGTTGGAGGCCGGCGGCGAGCTTTGCGGTAATTAAATATGGGGGGCCGGCGCTGTTTGCCCCTATTTTGACAAATGACAAATGACCAAAAATAAATTCCCCCAAAAGGATGAGCCAAAAGGATGAGCCGGTTTCATGCTTTGAAATCCCCCTGTAGCGTGACGTTGAAGCGTTTGCGTAAAGAGTATTTTAGAAGGTGTAGGAACCGATAGAACATTAAAAGAGGGGAAAGGTTATGAACAGTACAAACCAAGCGGTAAAAACTTCTGGGAAAAAACCGACCCTGAAAAAAGGTTCTCAAGGCCCAGATGTGGCCGAACTACAAAAACTCCTGAAGAACTTGGGCGCTTACCGGCAGAACGCCGATGGAATTTTTGATGATGATGTGGAATATGGGGTGAAGTTGTATCAGTTTCGGGTTTTTCTTCCCCAGGATGGCATTGTGGGGCCGAAAACTTGGCGGGCACTTTACACCGGCGCCCCGGTTGATATGCCGGTTTTGAAAGTTGGTAGTAAAGGTGAAGCTGTGAAAACTCTGCAAAAGGTACTCCAACTCACTCAGATTTATTTGGGTGTAATTGATGGTGATTTTAATACGGTTACAGATGCCGCTGTCCGCAGTTTCCAAAAAAGTGTGGGCGTTGTAGCTGATGGTATTGTTGGGCCTAAGACTTGGGAAGCTCTCAGTCAAATTCCTCGCGGTTATAACCCTTAAATTTTAGAGGCCGGCTTCTAGGGGCCGGTTTTTTTATGGCCGGCTTTTTAAGTGTCTGGGCAAAACCCCACCCTAATTAAGCTTGGCCAAGGACAAATAACAAGGGACAAATGACTCTCATGTAACAGTTCGTAACTGACTCGACCAGCAATGGGGGGGAGAGTGATACTATTCCTTAAAAATCGCCTGAAATTATAGAGAGACAAATTCATGGCAGAACTTAAAGGACAAGCGCCTAAGTTTGGGGGCGGCACCGGTGGGTTGCTCTCAAAAGCAGATGTTGAAGAAAAATATGCAATCACCTGGACTAGCCCCAAGGAACAGGTGTTTGAATTGCCGACCGGCGGCGCGGCCATTATGAACAAGGGTGAAAACTTGCTTTATTTGGCTCGCAAGGAATACTGCATCGCTTTGGGCGGTCAGCAACTCCGGGCTAAATTCAAAATCACTGATTACAAAATCTATCGAATTTATCCCAACGGTGAAATTCAATATCTGCACCCGAATGATGGTGTCTTTCCTGAGAAGGTTAACGAGGGTCGTCCCTATGTTGGCAAGAAAGATCGCAATATCGGCAGCAACCCGGAACCTGCGACTATCAAGTTCAGCGGTAAGACGACTTATCAAGTTTAGGATCTCGGCTGTTTTTGTAGCCTGATCTTGGCTTGGTGATTTTGGTAGAGGCGTTGGTTTCAGCGTCTCTACTTTGGTTTTTGGGAGTTTTTTAACCGCAGATAAACGCGGATAAACGCGGATGGGCTCTCGGTAGGATGCCTGCTCCACAGGGTTGATGGTTTGGGGGTTGGTTGGGGTTATGATTGGATGGTGTGATTTTTATTGTTTTTGGTTATAGGTTTTTTGTCGATGATTTTTCCTGATTTTGAACGGTTTTGTGGGTTGGCTGATAAGGGTAATTTTGTGCCGGTTTTTCAGGAGTTGGCTGCTGATTTGGATACGCCGGTTTCTGCTTGGTATAAGGTTTGTGCTGGTCAACCTTTTAGTTTTTTGTTGGAGTCTGTTGAGGGTGGGGAGAAAATAGGCCGGTATAGTTTGTTGGGTTGTGATCCTCTTTGGGTTTTGGAGGCGCGGGGTAATCAAACAACTCAATCTTATCGCACGGGTAATGTTGAGGTGCATGAGGGTGATCCTTTTGCGGTAATTGCTAAGTGTATTGAGTCTATTGTGCCGGTGAAGTTAGACCAGCTTCCGCCTGGGGTGGGTGGGTTATTTGGGTTTTGGGGTTATGAGTTGATTCGCTGGATTGAGTCTAGGGTGCCGGTGTACGAGACGGATGACAGAAATCTGCCGGATGGCTTGTGGATGCAGGTTGATAATTTGCTGATTTTTGATCAGGTTAAACGCAAAATTTTTGTGCTTGCTTATGCGGATTTACGGGATGGGGTGGGCTTGCAAGCGGCTTATAATAAGGCTTGTGAGCGGATTAAAAGTTTGGTAAATAAGTTGCAAATGCCTCTCTCGAAACAGGAAACTTTGCTGGATTGGAAACCGGCTCTTGAGGGAGTTTTGGCTGAACAAGATATTGCTTACAGCAGTAATATTTCTAAAGAAAATTTTTGCGAAAATGTGATAAAGGCTAAGGAATATATTAGGGCTGGCGATATTTTTCAGGTTGTTTTGTCTCAACGTCTTTCTGCTGAATATACGGGCGATCCTTTTGCTTTATATCGTTCGTTGCGTTTGATTAATCCTTCGCCTTATATGGCTTATTTTAATTTTGGCGATTGGCAAATTATTGGCTCTAGTCCTGAAGTAATGGTGAAGGCAGAAACCGGCCCTGGGGAACATAAGATAGCTAATGTGAGACCCATTGCGGGAACTCGCCGGCGCGGAAAGACAGCCCAAGAAGATAAGGAATTGGAAAAGGATTTGTTGGAAGACCCGAAGGAATGCGCCGAGCACGTTATGTTAGTGGATTTGGGGCGCAATGATTTGGGGCGAGTTTGTGTGAATGGGACGGTAAGTGTGGATGAGTTGATGGTAATTGAACTTTATTCGCACGTTATGCACATTGTGAGTAATGTTGTGGGAGAGTTGGCACCTGATAAAAGTGCGTGGGAGTTGTTGAAGGCTTGTTTCCCGGCGGGGACGGTTAGTGGTGCGCCCAAAATTCGGGCTATGGAGATTATTCACGAGTTGGAAGGATGCCGCAGAGGGCCGTATTCTGGGGCTTATGGCTATTATGATTTTGATGGCCAACTTATTACGGCGATTGCGATTCGGACTATGGTAGTGAAAAGTCAGGAAGATGGTTCGCACATTGTATCAGTACAGGCTGGGGCCGGTTTGGTGGCGGATTCTGATCCTGAGAAAGAGTATGAGGAAACTTTGAATAAGGCGCGGGGAATGTTGGAGGCGATTCGTTGTTTGGGTAGTTAGGTTTTGGCTGCTTCTCTGATTTTAATAGGCAAAGAAACTGGGTTTTTTATAAAACTCGGTTTCTAACTTTTTTAATAAATTTAGTTGGGTTTATGAGAGTTTTTTTGCTATTTTTGAAGTTATTTTTGGCTGTTGGGATTGTGTTTGCTGTCGGTTATTTGCGAACGCCTTTTATGGCGGATGTTCGAGGAGTTTTATTTTTGGGTGTGGTGGTTTTGGGTGCCGGTTTGATTTGGTTGGAAGCAGACAGTTTAAGGAGAGGTTATTTAAAAAAAACGAAAATAATTAGCTTTTTAATTGTTGCTATTGCTGGGTTGGGTTTGGTGATGGCGCTGGGGATTGAAGGGAGGTTTAATTATATTAAACAAGGTGTTTTTAATAGTGAGCCGGCTAAACTAGAAAAGTTAGGCCGGCATTTTATTATTGGTTATAGGAATTTTGAAGAGTTGAAATTATTGGTTGAGAAAAAAGCGATTGGCGGAGTGTTTATAACAACGAGAAATGTGAAGGGGAAAAGCATAGAAGAAATTAAACAAGAAATTGAAATATTGCAAGCAATGCGGCGCAGTCAAGGGTTATCGCCTTTGTGGGTGGCGGCGGATCAGGAAGGTGGGCCGGTTTCTCGTTTGTCTCCTCCTTTGGTGAATTTACCTGCGCTTTCACAAATTGTTGGGGGAAATAAGGAGGGGAAAAAAGATGCTGTGATTGAGTATGCTTCTTTACAAGGGAAGGGTTTAGCTGAGATGGGAGTGAATTTGAATTTGGCGCCGGTGGTGGATTTGAATAAGGGAATTGTTAATCCTAATGATAAATATTCACAAATTTACCGCAGGGCTATTTCTGGGGATAAAAATATAGTGGCTGAGGTGGCTTTGTGGTATTGTAATACTTTAGAGAAATATCAAGTTAAATGTGCAATTAAGCATTTTCCGGGGTTGGGGAAAGTGGAGGATGATACGCATTTACAAGCGGCAGAATTGCAAGCTTCGCTGAGTGAATTAACTGCGGATGATTGGGTGCCTTTTCGGAGGTTAATGATAGATTCTAAGGCTTTTGTTATGCTGGGACACGCAAAGCTAATGGCGGTAGATTCTGAGTATCCGGTTTCGTTTTCGCAGAAAGTTGTTGCAGAAATGATTAGGAAAGATTGGGGTTTTGATGGGGTTTTGATTACGGATGATTTTGGGATGCAGGCGGTTTATGGTAGTAAAGATGGGTTGTCTGGTGCGGTTGTTAAGGCGGTGAATGCGGGGGTTGATTTGATTTTGGTTAGTTTTGATCACGATTTGTATTATCCGGCAATGGATGCTTTGCTGAAGGCTGCAAAAGCGGGGGTTTTGGAGGGTGGTATGTTAGAGAGAAGTAAGAAAAGATTGGAAGAAGCAACGTTTTTTTATTGAAGAAAGTTTAATTTGATGATCGTAAGAGGCCGGTTGGTATAAGATAGTGTCTAAGTTTATTGTGCTGGTTGATATGAAGAAACAGACTGTCCATCGAAATGCTGGTTTATTATTGTTAGCTTTATTACTAGGTGCTTGTGCTCAACAAGCTAATACCGGTGCTTCTAAGGTTGATTTAACAAATGGGATTCCGATTGGTATTGCTTTGGCGCAAACAAGTAATGTGGCTTTGTTGGGTCAAGAAGGGCTAAATGGTGTCAAAATTGCTGAGAAATATTTTAATGATAAAGGAGGCGTTGATGGGGTTCCAATTCGATTAGTTTTACAAGATACGGCGGGTGATGAAGCAGGGGCAATTAATGCGTTTCAAAGTTTGATAGGAAAAGATAAAGTAGTGGGAATTGTTGGCCCTACTTTGTCGCAACAAGCTTTTAGCGCATCTCCACTTGCGGATCGCGCAAAAGTGCCGGTGATTGGGGCTTCAACTACGGCAAAAAATGTTCCTGAAATTGGCGATTATGTGGCGCGAGTTTCTGCACCGATTGTGATTGTGGCCCCAAATTCTATTAAGGCTGCTTTGAAACTTAATCCTAAAATTAAAAAAGTTGCGGTTTTTTATGCCCAAAATGATGTTTTTAGCAAGTCGGAAACGGAGATTTTTCAGGAAACGTTAAAAGCGCAGGGACTTGATATTGTTACGGTGCAGAAATTCCAAACAACTGATACAGATTTTCAAGCACAAGCGTCTAATGCGTTGAGTTTAAATCCTGATTTAGTTGTGATTTCGGGACTGGCGGCTGATGGGGGAAATTTGGTGCGTCAGTTGCGAGAGTTGGGTTATAAAGGTGTGATTGTGGGTGGTAATGGGTTTAATACTTCTAATATTTTTGCGGTGTGTAAGGCGCTTTGTGATGGGGTATTGGTGGCGCAGGCGTATAGTCCGCAACATCCAGGGGAAGTAAATAAGACTTTTCGGGAGGCTTATTTGAATCAGTATAAAAATGAACCTCCTCAATATAGTGCTCAAGCTTTTACGGCAGTTCAAGTGTATGTGGAAGCGTTAAAGGAGGTGGATAAAAAGACGGATATCAAGAATTTATCTTTGGAAGAGTTGAGGGTGGAATTAAATAAACAATTGTTGGCGGGGAAATATGAGACACCGCTGGGAGAAATTTCTTTTACGCCGGTGGGGGATGTGGTGCAGAAAGATTTTTATGTAGCACAGTTGAAGGTGGATAAGGATGGGAAGAATGGTAAGTTTGAGTTTATAAAATAGGGCATAATTCACCGGCATTCCTGGCCGGTATTTTTTGATTTAGAGGGTAAAAAAATGAAAAATACAGCATTTCAAAATTCGCTTTTGTGTTTGATGGTTGGGTTGATGTTGGGAAGTTGTACGCAGAATAATAGTCAATCTGAGGCTAATAATTTTGCCACCGGCATTCCTATCGGTGTTGCAGTCGGACAAACAGGAAATGTGGCATTAGTGGGGCAAGAATCAGCAGCGGGGGCAAAAATTGCGGAAAAGTATTTTAATGAGAAAGGAGGGGTAAATGGGAAGCCAATTAAGTTGATTTTTCAAGACACCGGCAATGATGAATCGGGAGCAATTAATGTTTTTCAAACTTTAATTTCTAAGGATAAAGTTGTAGGAATTGTTGGCCCAAGTCGTTCTCAACAAGGCTTTGCGGCGATGCCGGTGGCTAATAGTGCAAAGGTGCCGGTGTTGGGCCCTTCGACAACTGCAAAAGGAATCGCTGAAATTGGGGATTTTGTTGCTCGTGTTTCGGCGCCGGTGACAATTGTAGCGCCAAATGCAATTAAAGCGGCTTTAAAAATTAACCCGAATCTCAAAAATGTGGCGGTATTTTATGCACAAGATGACGCCTATAGCAAGTCGGAAACTGATATTTTTCAGCAAGCAGTAAAAGAGGCCGGTTTGAATACTGTTACTGTTCAAAAATTCCAAAGTACGGACACAGATTTTCAAACCCAAGTTACCGGCGCTATTAATGCGAAACCTGATTTGGTGATTATTTCTAGCCTGACAATAGATGGGGGTAATTTAGTTCGGCAGTTGCGAGAATTAGGGTATAAAGGTTTAATTGTTGGCGGAAATGGCTTAAACACTCCTAACGTTTATCCGGTTTGTAAAAAGCTTTGTGATGGTATTTTAGTTGCCCAAGCTTACAGTCCTGAATACGTCAATGAGATTAACAAATACTACCGCACAACCTACAGCAATCAATACAAAAAAGACCCGCCACAATTCAGCGCTCAAGCTTTCACGGCGGTACAAGTTTTTGTGGAAGCGCTTCAACAATTAAGCCAAAAACAAGACATCACAAAAATGTCGCTCTCTCAACTGCGAACGGAACTGAATAAGCAAATATTGGCTGGGAAATATGAAACACCGCTGGGAGAAATTTCTTTTACGCCAGAAGGCGAAATTATCCAAAAAGATTTTTATGTTGCCCAGATAAAAATGGAAGCCGACGGCAACACCGGCAAATTTATGTACCTCAAATAAACCCAATTTTAGTTAAAAAAACCAAACCTCAAGATGGATCTGACTCTTTTTTTCCAACAAATTCTCAACGGATTATCAATTGGCAGTGTCTACGCAATTTTTGCCATAGGCTACACGCTGATTTTCTCAATTTTAGGAATCATCAACTTTGCACACGGTGCTTTATTCACTCTTGGTGCATATTTTACTTACAGTTTAATGGGAAATTCCTTCGGTTTTAACGGCTTACTTGCTAATGTCAAACTGCCGATTGCTTTACCATTTTGGTTGGCTTTATTAATAGGAAGTGCGCTTGCCGGTTTAGTAGGAGTAGCCATCGAACGTATCGCTTTTCGTCCGTTGCGTCGCCGAGGTTCTGATCCGCTTTTAACGGTGGTTTCTAGTTTAGGTGTTGCTTTGGTTATTGTGAATTTGATTCAGTTTTTAGTGGGTGCAGAAAGTTATACTTTTCCTTCTGATACCTATGGAAATTTGCCGGCTGCGATTAATTTTGGAAGTGCCGATAAACCGATTCCTATTCGGACAGTTCAAATTGTGATTTTTTTTGTTTCGCTGTTTTTTGTTAGCGTTATAACAGTATTTATTAATGGTACCAAATATGGTAAAGCAATGAAAGCGGTGGCGGAGGAGCCGGTGACGGCGAGTTTGTTGGGAATTAATACGGATTTTTATATTGTTTTGACGTTTTTTATCAGTAGTTTTTTGGCGGGAGTTGCCGGCACTTTGGTAGGTTCAAGTGTTAGTATTGCCGGCCCTTATTTTGGGATTGCGTTTGGTTTAAAAGGTTTGGCTGTGATTGTTTTAGGCGGTTTAGGAAGTATTCCGGGGGCAATTGTTGGAGGTATGGTGATTGGTTTGGTGGAGGCATTTGTGCCGGCGGATGCTTCTGCTTATAAGGATGCTTTTGCCTTTGCAATTTTGTTTATTATGCTGTTAGTTAGACCGCAAGGTTTGTTAGGCCGGCGGTTTATTCAAAAGGTGTAGAAAATGCGAACAGATACACTGTTTTACCAAATATTTCAAACAATGCCGGAGGTGTTATTTGAACTAACCGGCCAGCCGGCATCCGAGGCAGAAGGTTATCAATTTCAATCAGTGGAATTGAAAGAAACTGCTAAAAGAATTGATGGAGTTTTACTGCCCCCAGAAGAAGCAGAGAAACAGATTTATTTTGCCGAAGTTCAGTTTCAAAGCGATAAGGATTTATATTACCGACTTTTTACAGAGATATTTCTGTATATAGGACAGAAAAAAGCTACTCAAGATTGGAGAGCAATTGCAATTTACGCGCAGCGGAGTATAGAGCCAGAAATACCGCGCCCTTACCAGTGGTTAATTACGGCTTCTCCTCATGTTTATCGAGTGTATTTGGATGAGTTAGGAGATTCTGCATATCAGTCGGTGGGTTTGGGATTAATAAAACTGATTGTTGAGGCTCAGGAAAATGCTATTGAGAAAGCCAGACAACTATATGAAACAGTGCAGGCAAGAATTGAAGATCAAGCAAGCCAACGTCGAGTGTTACAATTGATAGAGACAATTTTGATTACTAAACTTCCATTAACACGAGAGGAGGTAGAAGCGATGTTTAGTTTAGATGAGTTAAAAAATACTCGGTATTTCCAACAAGTTGCGGAAGAATATCGCCGAGAAGGTTTGCAACAAGGTGTGCAACAAGGCAAGTTAGAAAGTGTACCAAGATTATTACAATTAGGATTAACAGTGGCACAAATTGCTGGCGCTTTGCAGTTAGATATTGAAGTAGTCAGGAGAATTGCTCAACAACAGCCTAACAATTCAGACAATGAATAAACAATTAGGAATTACCATAACCCGCCTAACTTCAAAAACTCCTTAATCCTTAACTCACCAAAAATGATAAAATACCCCAGAAACGTTGAATTAATCCATGAATGATTTTTTAAACACCTACGGATTTCTGATTGTATCAATGTTGCTGGGAGCGTTGCTGGGGTTATCCCTTTATTTACCCCTAATGACCGGCCAATTATCTCTTGCTAGTCCGGGGTTTTATGCCTTGGGTGGCTATATTGCCGCCATTTTAGCAACAAAAGTTTTCCCAACAACTGCCGGCCCCTTTCCCATTTCTCTGCTACTTTTAGAAATGTTAATAAGCGCTATTATTTGTGGCATATTAGGCATATTTGTAGGCATACCGGCCCTGCGATTGCGCGGCATTTATTTAGCCATCGCCACCATCGCTTTTGGTGAAGTTTTACGAGTTTTAGCACTCAATTTAGAAATCACCGGCGGCGCAGTTGGTATTTTTGGCATACCCCAACCTTTTAGCACTGCAATTGAGTATTTATGGGTAGCAATTCCCTTACTCATAATTACCATGATTTTAATTTATCGGCTCGAACGTATCCGCGTCGGACGCGCTTTTACTGCCATTAGAGAAGATGAATTAGCAGCCGGTGCAATGGGAATTAACCCGACTTATTATAAAGTTTTGGCTTTTACTCTTGGAGCCATTTTAGCCGGCGTTGTCGGCGCAGTGAGCGCTCATTTATTGAATACTTGGAACCCCCGACAAGGCACATTTGATTCCAGCGTTATTTACCTGACTTTTGTATTAATTGGTGGTACAAAAACCTTTGTTGGGCCGGTGTTAGGCGGAATTGTTTTTACCGCACTTCCCGAAATTTTGCGCTCCCTCGCAGATATTGGCGGTTTACCAACTTGGTTAGACCAATTTTTGCGAAGAGATGGCCGGCAAATTATCTTTGGTTTATTGTTAATATTAGGGACAATCTTTTTCCCCCAAGGTCTAGTAACTCCCAATTTGTGGAACCGCCGGCAACGTAAAACCCAACCCCAAGATAAGCCAATTTTATGATAGATTCTGCTTTAACTTCCCACCCCGAAACCTCAGCAACCGGCACAATTTTAGAAGCCAAACAATTAACGCGGAGATTTGGCGGTTTAGTTGCAGTAAATGATGTTTCTTTTTCTGTGAAGAAAAACGAAATATTCGGCTTAATTGGCCCCAATGGTGCCGGGAAAACCACCCTTTTTAACTTAATCACCGGCCTCATCCCCCCCTCCAGCGGCGACTTAATTTATCAAGGCGAAAATATTTCCCATTGCAAACCCCATCAAATTGCATCAAAAGGCATTTCTCGCACCTTTCAAAATATCCGCTTATTTGGCGATCTTTCAGCTTTAGAAAATGTCATGGTTGCCCGCCATTTACATAACCGAGGCGTCAAAAATCCTGTTTTATCTTGTATGATAGGCTTACTTGGTTTACCACCGGCACCTTTAGAAGAACAAAAAACCCAAAAAAAAGCCCTTGAATTATTGCACTTAGTAGGATTAAGTGACCGAGCCTTTGAAAAAGCAAAAAACTTTCCCTACGGCGATCAAAGACGCTTAGAAATTGCCCGCGCCTTGGCAATGGAACCGCAGATTTTATTATTAGATGAACCGGCAGCCGGTATGAACCCCAACGAAAAACACAGCTTAAGTGAATTTGTTAAAAATATCCGTTCCCAGTTCAATTTAACGATAATTTTAATTGAACATCATGTGCCTTTAGTAATGGGTTTATGCGAACGAATTGCTGTGTTAGACTTCGGACAATTAATTGCATTAGGTGACCCCGCCAACGTCCGCAATAACCCCGCCGTTATTGAAGCCTATCTAGGTGATGAATAAGAGGTAAACCCCACCCCAATGTAGGAGCAGCGCCCAGAGTGGCGCAGGCGTCCCGCCTGCGATTTCTGTGCCAATCACAGGCGAGACGCCTGTGCCACAGGGAATGCCAGCCCCACCGGCAATTACCGGCCCAGCCAAATGACAAATGACAAATGACAAATGACAAATGATTAAAACACCAGATAATTTTATTTTGTTAGAAATTAAAGATTTGTATGTCAATTATGCCGGCATACAAGCCCTACAAAATGTGAATATTACCATCAATCGCGGCGAAGTTGTTAGCCTGATTGGAGCCAATGGTGCCGGTAAAACAACCACCCTGCGAGCAATTTCAAAAATCGTCACACCCCGACGCGGCCAAATCTTTTATAAAGGACGCGACATCACCCGCCGACTCCCCCATGAAATCGTTTGTTTAGGCATCGCCCAAAGCCCCGAAGGACGCCGAGTATTAGCCAGACAAACGGTCTTAGATAACTTAGAATTAGGCGCTTATATTCGCTCAAATTCTGCCGAAATCAAACAAGATTTAGACAAACAATTTCAACTTTTCCCCCGCTTAGCCGAACGCCGCCATCAATTAGCAGGAACTCTCAGCGGTGGCGAACAACAAATGTTAGCAATAGCCAGAGCCTTAATGAGCCGGCCTGAATTATTACTTTTAGATGAGCCTTCTTTAGGTCTCGCACCGGCCATTGTCCGTGAAATTTTCTCAATAATTCGCAACCTTCGCAGCCTCGGAGTAACCATACTTTTAGTAGAGCAAAATGCAAATCTTGCCTTACAAACTGCTGATCGTGGTTATGTTTTAGAAGCCGGTTCTATTACCCTTAGTGGCGCTGCTTCTGATTTACTCAAAGATGAGCGAGTTAAGCAGGCATATTTGGGATAAAATTAAGTTGCACAGTTTGTGTTATTACGTTAGCAGGGCTTCTTATGGCACTTAAATTAAATGTCCCCTCAATTGTCTGCGAAGGCTGCGGAGATACTATCAGCAAAGCCATCAAAACCGTTGATTCTGATGCGAGTATCAGCATTGATGTGACCGGTAAAACCGTAACGGTAGAGTCTGGAGCTTCCGAAGAATCTATTAAGCAAGCTGTAACAGCCACCGGCCACACACTTGCCTAATTTTGATTGTTTTTAGTCGATTCTAAAAACCCGGTTTCTTTTGGGAACCGGGTTTTTAAACTTTATGCTTTAGTTAAGTTATTTTATTTAGTTTTTGGTGAACTATAGAGGAAACATCAGCAGAGTGATTCCGGCTGTGTTATGTTATATCGCGTCCGGGTAAATATCCTGAATTGCTTGGGAATTGCCGGTAAGAGATTTTAGTTTGTTATCGTATTATCGGTCAAACGAGCGAGATGCGGAACAATCAACTTCCCTCACACATCTGTTGATTCAATTAGGCGAAATAACCCCTAATTCTTAAAACTCCTACCCCCAACCTCCCCACCTATGACCTGGCTTTTTTTATCTTTTTTAACTGCTTTTTTTGAAGCAGTTAAAGATGCTTTCGGCAAACAAAGTCTCAAACAAGTTGATGAATACGTTGTTTCTTGGACGCTTTCTTTTTTAACCGGCTTTTTTCTCATTCCCTTAGTTATCGTTAGCGGCTTGCCTCACCTGGGAAATCAATTTTGGTTCGCTTTAATCATTGGGGGCACTCTAAACACATTCACCTCCTATCTTTACATCAAAGCTATCAAAGTCTCCGATCTTTCTATCACCCTGCCAATGATAGCTTTAACCCCCTTGTTTATGCTCATCACCTCCCCTTTAATTGTCGGAGAATGGCCAAATATATTTGATTTTCTGGGAATTTTCTTACTCGTCACCGGCTCCTATTTACTCAACATTAAAGAAAAATCAAAAGGCTACCTTGCACCCTTCCGTGCCTTGTTGAAACAAAAAGGCCCCAAATTAATGCTAATTGTCGCCTTAATTTGGAGCATCACCTCAAACTTTGACAAAATTGGCGTTCAAAATTCCTCCCCGATTTTTTGGCTATTTGCCCTGTTTAGTTACATGACAATTTTGCTGTTGCCGGTGTTGCTTTACAAAACTCCCAACCCCCGCCAAAAAATCCTCAAAGGCTTACCTATTTTATTACCAATGGGACTTTTTTGCGCCTTATCTGTCTTGTTTCACATGGAAGCCCTCACCCTCACACAAGTTGTCCAAGTTATCGCCATAAAACGCACCAGCGTTGTCATGGGAGTAATGTTAGGCTACTTTATTTTTAAAGAAAAAGGACTTAAAGAAAGACTCACCGGCACCCTCGTTATGCTCTTAGGAGTCTTGGTAATGACATTATTTTAAACCGGCTCCAAATACTTCACATAAACCCTATCGCAACGCAGAGTTTCTACCCCCGTTTCCGCTTCGTAGCCGCTGGTTTCATAAAGCTTCACCGCCTCTTTTAAAACCGAAGCCGTCTCTACCCAAATCATCGCAAAATTCCGCTTTCTAATCGTCTTTTCCAATTCCTCCAATAAAAACTTACCTAACCCTTTTCCTCTAACTTCTCCTAACAAATACATTTTCCGAATTTCCACCGCGTTATTTCCCCGATTTACCGGATAATACGCCGCCGTTCCTACCAACTTTCCCCCCCTTTCCACAACCCAAAACTCACCGCCACTTTTATGATAAAATTCCTCAATTTCTAACACATCCCGATCCGCACCGGCCGGTTCCCAATTCAAATTATATTCAGCCAAAACAGAACCAATAATCTCAGCCGCTTCTTGCCGGTCGTTTGGCTGCCAAGACCGAATTATAAAATCTTTAAATTCTCTTTTCATCGCCTAACTATGAATCCGAGGTTCTGGGTGTAAATTTGCCAATAAGTCACTTTCAACCATCGCTAATTCTTCCAATCTCTCATTCACCTCTGCCTTATCAAAATACTCGATTGCCAAAACCCAATACACCCCATAATGTCGCGCCTCCGAAGCCATTAAACCCCGATAAAATTTCGCCAATTCCACATCAGGGCAATGGGTTCCTAACAGTCCTAAACGTTCGTGACTGCGGGCTTCAATTAATCCCGAAACCAACAAAGAATCCAAAAGTCGGGCCGGTTCATCTTTGCGAATTTGCGCTTTTAAACCGGCCGCATAAGGCGGCGAAGAAAGCGGGCCCATAGCAATCCCCCGCTTTTCTAAATGCTGATTAACTTGTTCAAAATGCTCTAATTCTTCTTGAGCAATTCCCGTCAGCATCCGCACCAATTGGGTATTAGAAGGATAGCGAAACATCATATTAAGCGCCACCCCCGCCGCTTTGCGTTCACAATGGGAATGATCCAGCAAAATAGTATCCAAATTTGCCAGCGCTTGCTCAACCCATTTTTCCGATGTCGGTTGTTTTATGAATTTAATTGTTGTTTGCATAACGCGTCTGCTAATCCCTAATAAAGGACAATTGACAATTGACAATTATATACAAAACTTTTCCACACAACGCACAAAAATTTCAACACCCATGCCTAAAGCCGTTTCATCAAAATCAAAACGAGGGTGGTGGTGAGGATAAGCTAAATTCATCGACAGATTTGCCGACCCCAAAAAGAAATAACAACCAGGCACCTCTTCCAAGAAAAACGACATATCCTCGCCGCCCATTGTTTGACATTCTGGCACAATTCCTGCCGGTGTTTCTACAACCGTCTCTGCCACAGAACGCACCAAATCAGCCATTTTTGCATCATTAACCACCGGCGGATAAAGTCGCCAATAATTCAAATCATATTTTGCCCCGTGACTGCTGCAAATTCCGCTAATAATTTGCTCAAGTCTTTGCGGCAACATATCCCGCAAAGCAGGATTAAAATATCTCACCGTCCCGCCAATTTTTGCTGTATCCGCAATCACATTCACCGCTGTACCGGCATGAAATTCTCCCACCGTTACCACCGCCGAATCTAAGGGGCTAACATTGCGAGCAACAATTGTTTGTAAACTTGTAACAATTTGCGAAGCAATCAAAATAGAATCAACAGTTTGATGTGGCATCGCCCCATGTCCACCCTTGCCAAAAATTGTACAGCGAAATCCCTCCGTTGCCGCCATTAATGCACCGCTACGCACCCCAACAGTTCCCAAAGGTAAAACATTCCAAAGATGTAAACCAATCATCGCATCAACATCAGGATTTTTTAAAACCCCCGCTTCAATCATTGGTTTTGCACCGCCTGGGCCTTCTTCTGCCGGTTGAAAAATGATTTTGACAATCCCTTTAAAACTATGCCTATTTTGTGATAAATAAAATGCCGTTGCCAGAGCAATTGTTGTGTGTCCATCATGGCCGCAAGCGTGCATTTTACCGGGGTTTTGCGAACGATAAGACGCTTGATTTTCTTCTTGAATAGGGAGAGCATCCATATCAGCCCGAATACCTAAAACCGGCCCTGGTACACCGCTATCAATAATTGCAACTATGCCGGTTTTGGCAATGCCGGTTTGATGTTCTATTCCCCATTTTTTTAATTTTCGGCTAATAAATTCTGCCGTCAGATACTCTTGAAAAGCAAGCTCAGGTTGAGCGTGCAAATGCCGGCGCCATTCCACTAAATGCGGTTGTAGTTCAGCAATAGCCGGTCTTAGTTGAGACTGGCGCACGGGAGTAGAGGCGATTGTGGTTGCTGTCATTGTGTCGGTTTTTACAAAAGGGATTTCTATTTTAACAAAATTAACATTTCTGCAAGGCACACTCTCATGCCATTTTTAAGTTTTAGGCAGTTTGTGCGCTTGTCTAATTGGTTTTAAAATCTTTTCTTCACCCAATCTAAAATTTTTGCATCTAAAATCCTATTAGGTCTTTCTTACTCCTCTATCCTCCCCTTACCAAAAAACAAAAACATATACCACAAAAATTTCCTATTGTCAACGTATTTAAACCACAACCAGAGTATCAGATTCGTTAAAATTTATGCCGAAAAAGTGAAAAAAAACGAAGAATCGAGATATGTTGGATCGAGGGAGAGCCGAACAGTGAAACCCACAAGAGAACGATTGCTAAATTATTGTCTATTGCATCCATGAAACCTTATCTCGCCGCCGCCATTCAAATGACAAGCGTTCCTGAGCTTGAAAAAAATCTTGCTCAGGCAGAAGAACTCATCGATTTAGCTGTACGTCGCGGTGCCGAGTTAGTAAGCTTGCCCGAAAACTTTTCCTTTTTAGGAGAAGAAAAGGACAAAATTGCCGGTGCCGAAAACATAGCCCAAACTAGCGAAAAATTCCTAAAAACAATGGCCCAACGCTTCCAAGTCACAATCTTGGGAGGAGGATTTCCGGTGCCGGTGGCCGAGGGAAAAGTGTACAATACCGCTGTTTTAATAGACCCCACCGGCACAGAACTTGCCCGCTATGAAAAAGTACACCTATTCGACGTTAATTTGCCCGATGGCAACACCTATCACGAATCGAGCACCGTAAAAGCCGGTGTCACACTCCCAACCGTTTACAATTCAGAGCATTTGGGTAATCTTGGTTTGTCGGTATGCTACGATGTGCGATTCCCCGAACTCTACCGCCATCTATCTTACAAAGGCTCCGATATATTATTCGTCCCCGCAGCCTTTACCGCCTACACCGGCAAAGATCACTGGCAAATATTGCTGCAAGCGCGAGCTATTGAAAATACCTGTTATGTAATAGCACCGGCTCAAACTGGCCGCCATTATGCCATGCGTCAATCACACGGACACGCCATGATTATCGACCCTTGGGGCGTAATCTTAGCAGATGCCGGAGACAGCCCCGGAGTCGCCATAGCAGAAATTGACCCCGGACGCCTCGAACAAGTACGCCGACAAATGCCCTCCTTGCAACACCGCGTTTTTGTTTAAGCCTGACGCCCTTTAATTTGTAAACCGGCAGGCTAAAAGCCTGCCCCCAGCGCCCAATAGCAAACGCCAAGCCAAAACCCAAATCCGTTAAGCTATAAAAAGCAACAAAATAAATATCAATAAACCGTGTATTCCTATCAACACCGCACCCTATACATAAGCCTAACCGCACTCCTCCTCACCGCCTGCGCCAACAGCCCCACAAGCAAAACCCTAGAGGAAACTTTCGCCCCAGATCCCGCCCTCACAAGCACACCCACCCCCTCAAAAACCCCCCAAAAAGCCCCAGAAATTCCCCCAGAAATTCCCCCAGAAATCCCCCCCTATCCGGACGCCCAACTGCAACAACAAACCCCCATCCCCGACGGCATAACAACCCGCTGGACAACAACCGACCCCAGCAACGCCGTCGAAAACTTCTATCGCCAAAAACTGCAAAGCAACAACTGGCAAATTATCAACCAACCCAACCCCGATCAACAAAACATCCTCCAAGCAAAACGCGACAACCTGCAAATAAAACTCTCCATAGAACCCCCCACCACCAACAGCGCCATCACCACATTTGAAATCGAATATCGCAAAAATAACCCAACCCCCAACACCCAAACCTCACCCACACTCGAAGGCAAAATCTCAGCCCCCATCACCCCATCCCCCACCCCCCAAACCACACCAAACCCCCCAAAAAATAACAACGAAAATATCAACAAAGCCCCCGCCGAACTCCGTCAATATCTCGAAGACTTAAACAACTTAAACATCTTCAATACCACAAACAAACAAACCCAAAACGCCATCTTAACCGAACCCAATAAAACCATCACCAGACGCGAATTTGCCCGCTGGTTACTAACAGCAAACAACAAAATATATGCCAACCAACCCGCCCGCCAAATTCGCCTCGCCATCGAAACCTCCCAACCGATCTTTACCGACATCACCTCAAAAGATCCCGACTTTACCATCATTCAAGGACTCGCAGAAGCCGGCATTATTCCCAGTACCCTAACCGGCAACAACAACGACATACAATTTCGCCCAGACGCCCCCCTCACCCGCGAAACCCTTGTCCTATGGAAAGTCCCCCTCGACACCAGACAAGTGATCCCCACAACCTCCATCGATACCGTTCAAAAAACTTGGGGCTTTCAAGACACCCCAAAAATCGACCCAGACGCCCTCAAAGCCATCTCAGCAGACTATCAAAACGGCGACTTATCAAACATTCGCCGCGCCTTTGGTTATACCACCCTATTCCAACCCAAAAAACCCGTAACCCGCGCCGAAGCCGGTGCAGCCCTCTGGTATTTTGGAATTAAAGGAGAAGGCTTATCCGCCAAAGACGCATTAGAAACCACAACCCCAAAACCCACCCCATCCCCAAACAACTAAAACTTCAAAAATTAACCTTTTCAAAAAAACCGGGTTTGTAAAACAGATTTATAATAAACCCAAACCCTAATTCCATCTAAACCCTTGTGTTTATTCCCCAAACCAACAGAAAAGGAAAACGCCCAAAACTCAAGCTCATCAAACTAACCTTATTACTCATCACCTCCCTCATCGCCGCCGGCATTTTAACGCTTTCTTTGCGAATAGCCATCACCCAAATACTTGTCCCCCAACCCCAAGCCATCTTAGTGCTTGGCGGCGATCCAAGACGCATCCAATTTGCATCCCAATTTTGGTACTCTGACCCAAAATTAGACATTTGGATATCAGACTATCCCGAACTTACTAAGTTTAACACCGGCATTTTGCAGCGCGCCGGCATCCCCAAAAACAAAATTTACTATAGCAACGCCACCGACACCGTTACCAACTTCACCGGCATCATTAATGACTTGACAAATCGCCACCTAAAACACCTATATTTAATAACATCAACTTCCCATCTCCGCCGTTCCCGCGTCATTGCAACCATCGTCCTCGGCAGTCGCGCTATCATCATCACACCCCTTGCCGTCTCTATTCATAAAGAACAACCAGAGTCGCGCTGGCGCACCATCCGTGATTGTTTTCGCTCAATTCTCTGGGTAATCACCGGTCGCACCGGCGCCACCTTCAACCCCCGATTACAACCACCCGAAATCAACCCATAAACAACGCCCAAAAAACCATCCTTAAACCTTGCTAATTCCCCAAAATTATGATAATAAAATATAGCGAATTATTTAACACCATAGAAGAATTAGTGCTGCACCACTCCCCCAGTGGAGCCGAAACAGAAATCAATCAATTATTACTACAAAAATTTGCCAATTTAGGCGTAGAAGTGTGGCAAGATAGCGCCGACAACATCATCGCCAAAATCAAGGGTACCGGCAACAGCGCCATCGCCATCACCGCCCACAAAGACGAAATCGGCGCCATCGTTAAAACAATCAGCCAAAACGGAAAAATTGAAGTCCGAAAATTAGGCGGTTCCTTTCCCTGGATCTATGGAGAAGGCACCGTCGATCTCTTAGGAGACAACCAAACCATCACCGGCATCCTCAGCTTTGGTTCCCGCCACATCTCCCACGAATCGCCCCAAAAAGCCCAACAAGAAAACAAGCCGGTGCATTGGGAAGATGCCTGGATAGAAACAAAATGCACAGCCGAAGAACTAGAAACAGCCGGCATCCGCCCAGGCACACGCATGGTGATCAGCAAACACCGTAAAAAACCCTTCCGACTCAAAGACTACATCGCCAGCTACACCCTCGACAATAAAGCCTCCCTCGCCATCCTCCTCAGCCTCGCCGAAACCGTAAAAAACCCGCCCAAAGACATTTACCTTGTCGCCTCCGCCAAAGAAGAAGTCGGTGCCATCGGTGCTCTTTACTTCACAAACCGGCAACCCCTCGACGCCCTCATCGCCCTCGAAATATGCCCCCTCTCCTCGGAGTACCCGATTTTAGAAGGCACTTCGCCAGTGTTACTTTCCCAAGACGGCTACGGAATATATGATGAAGGCTTAAACGCTGAACTGCGACAAGCCGCCAAAACCGCCCAAGTGCCGGTGCAACTTGCCACCATCAGCGGCTTTGGCAGCGACGCCTCCATCGCCATGAAATTTGGTCACGTCGCCCGCGCCGCCTGTCTCAGCTTCCCCACCCAAAACACACACGGCTACGAAATCGCCCATCTCGCAGCCATCGCCAACTGTACCCACATCCTCCAAGCCTACTGCCAACAGCCCGAAAAAAGATAAAAAAAATTTTTCCAAAACCCTTGACATCCCCAAACAAAAAAGTTAAGTTATTAAAGGTGAAAGAAATGCGCCCCCATCGTCTAGAGGCCTAGGACACATCCCTTTCACGGATGCGACGGGGATTCGAATTCCCCTGGGGGTATTAAAAAATTGTAGGGATACAGCATGGTTGTGTCCCTACAATTTTTTTTAGCCTGAAAAAATTCCCAAAAAAATTTTTAGCAACTACTTGTAATTTAAGAACCACTTTGTTATAGTAATAAAACTGCAAGGGACAAGCCCCCATCGTCTAGAGGCCTAGGACACATCCCTTTCACGGATGCGACGGGGATTCGAATTCCCCTGGGGGTACTTCAAACAGTAGGCTGGGCTATATCCAGCAAAAAAGTAGGGTTGGCGAATAGCCGGCCCTATTTTTTTTACAGCTTTCCAAGGCTTACTTTTCTGCCAAATTATCCAGGTTCTCCTTAACCTTCAAAACAAACAAAGAATGAATTAAAATCACAAAAACCACCCCCGCAAAAACAAAAACTCCCATCGCCAAAGTATTATATTTCCCTACCAATAAAACCGCACCGGCCAAAAAAGCAAACCCCGCCAAACAAGCATAAATTAAACTCTTAATCGCCAAATTAATCCGCTTCAAAGTGCGTTCACTTTCCACAGCACGCACCCGCACCTTTAACTCTCCCTCCTCCAACCGGCGCTCAAAACTCCTTAACCAAACCTCCGTACGACTCGGTTTATTTAAACGATAAACAATTAACTCTTTAGCTTGACGAGCCAACTCCCCAACCGCACCGGCACGTCCTTTTTGAGAAACCGTAATACTCCTTACAAAAGGTTGAGCCGCAGCCACTAAATTATATTCAGGATCAAGAGAGCGAGCAATACCATCCAAAGTAGTCAAAGACTTTAAAATAAAAGTCATCTGAGCCGGCAACCGAAAAGGCTGCTGTTCAAACATCAAATATAACTCAGTTTTAATTTCATTAAACGCCTGAAAATCTATCGGCTTTTCCGTAAACTTATCCAGCAAAAAACTTATCAACCGCCGCACCGGCATTTGATCCGTAACCGGCTCAAGCAAACCCATTTTCATCAAAGTATCCAAAACCTCATCCGTATCCTTTTTAAGAACCGCAAAAAAAGCCCGCACCATTTGGTCTTTTGCCAGAGACTTCACCTCCCCCATCATCCCAAAATCATAAAAAATCAACCGGCCATCACCAGAAACCGCCATATTCCCCGGATGAGGATCAGCCTGAAAAAAACCATCCAGCAACAACTGTTTTAAATAACAACAAATTCCAATTTGATTTAACCGCTTAGTATCCAAACCCAAAGCCAGCAAACTTTGCCGGTCATCCACCTTAATACCCGGTTTATACTCCACCGTCAAAATTTTTGTAGAAGTATATTCCCAGTAAACTTTAGGAACAACAATCCCCGGATATGCCTTAAAATTTTCCCGAAAACGATCAGCATTTTTACCTTCTTGGATATAATCAATTTCTTGATATAAAATCTTAAAAAACTCCTGATAAATCGCCTCTAAATCATACTTGCGAGAACCCGGAAAATAACCTTCAACAAAACGCAAAACCTTATGAACCGCCTTAACATCCACATCAAACAAACGTTGCAAACCCGGACGCTGAACCTTCACCACCACATCCTCGCCGGTGTGCAAACGAGCCTTATGAACCTGACCCAAAGAAGCCGCCGCCAGAGGAATCGGGTCAAAATCGCGGTATAAAACATAAACAGGCTTACCCAACTCCAACTCAATCAACCGAATTGCTTCATCAGGACTAAAAGGCGGCACACTATCCTGTAAAGTGGATAACTCTTCCACATATTCCAAAGGCAAAATATCAGCACGAGTTGAAAGCGCCTGACCGATTTTAATAAAAGTCGGCCCCAAATCCAAAATCGTTTTAACCAACCAGCGAGCGCGACGGCGTTTTATCTTCGGCGACTTATTTTGAACAAACCCATCCCACCACAAATAAAACATAAACCTACCAGCCGCCACAAAAACATCCTTTTGACGGGCCAGAGGCGAATATTTAGAGCGTTGCCAGCGTAACCGTTTTGGCGCTGCATTCGTTTTAAGCATAGAAAAAGCCGCTTACCCAATCACCAAAAAAAAACCTTGCAACAAATTGTAACGGCCTTCTTCCCAGATTTCTACTCATCCCTATGCACCAACTACATTAACCCGCAAGAACGATCAACCTTGATCGGTGTTTATCTGTATTCATCGATAGTGAAAAACAAACATACTCCAGACCACCACCGGCATTCACAAAGCCGCTCATCCTACACCTTACTGCAATCAAACACCTGCGGCAAAGTCAGAGTAAAACAAGTTTCCCAAGCCACACCCTCAGCAGAAGGTTCACTAGACACATTAATCGAACCATTCAAATGCTGAACAAGAGACTTAACCAAAGCCAAACCCAAACCCGTCCCAGCAATAGCCTGCTGAGTCACCCCTTGACCCCGACGGAACTTATCAAAAATATAAGGCAACTCAGAAGCAGAAATTCCCCGGCCCGTATTAGACAAACTCAGAACAACAACAGCATTACCATCACAGACACAAGACTTAGCCCGTAAAACCACCGTCGTCCCCGGATCAGAATACTTGCCAGCATTGGTCAGCAATTCTTCGAGAATGCGATACAAACTATCGCGATCAGTTTCCAACTTCACAGAGCGTTTAGGCAAATTGACCGATAATTTTAACTTTTTCGACCCCCAGTTTCGCTCAAAAGACTCGCTAAGCTCCGCAATTAAATCAATCAAGTTGACCTTTTGCAATTGCAGCTTTTCCGAATTAGATTCCAGCTTTTGCAGCGTCAGCAAATCATTAATCAGAGAAGTTTCCTGAAGGCACTGTTGTTCAAGAATATCCAAATACTTACCGCGCCGGTCTTCCGGCAAACCAGGCTGACGCAACATCTGAATTGCCATCCGCATACTCGTTAGAGGAGTTCGCAACTCATGGCTCATCGTCGCCAAGAACTCATCTTTTAGCTGATTTAAGCGACGTAATTGGTCAATTTGCTGACGAGTTTTTTCATAAAGTTTTGCCTGCACCTCCAAAGAACGCTGTAACTGCGCCGTGCGTTCCTCCACCAAAGCTTGAACGTGCTGCATCGTTTGAGTTTGGATAATCGCCGTACTTAGCTGAGCCGCAATCAACTCCACCAACTCTAACTCCTCCGGCGCCCAAAAACGCGGAGAATCATGTTGCAAAGCCAAAAACCCCAACACCGTACCCCCACCAGAAGAGCCGGTAGACATCCCCATCAGCGGCACCAACAAAAGCGCCGGAAAAACCTGTGGGCTAAAAATTGACGCCACCTCTACCCCAGAATAAGAGCTTAACAACTCCCTTTTGTCAGCAATCACCAGCGGTAATGGGCCATCCGTAAACGCCATCGAACACAAAGCACAATCCGACACCCAAAACGACTGATTTAAAAGCGATTCTCCCTGAGAATTAAGCTGAACTACAGGCGAAACCGAAGCCACCGTCACCTTTGCTTTTGGCAAACGTTTCGCCTGGGGTGTCGTTAATTTCCCATCACCGCAGGCCATTCGAGTTGCAAACAGCGGATCGATATATTTTAAAAGCAGCACCAAACCTTGATTAACCCGAAAAGTTTCTGCTATCCCGTCGATAGCCAATTGCAAGATTTGATTGAGGTCGAGGGCGTTGTGGATGGCCATAGTTAACCGTTCGATCAGGTTGCGGTGTTCGGTAAAAGCGCCCACCTGTTGTTGTAATGTCCCAATTGCTCTTTTATCGACCACTTGAGAGATAGCAACCGCCACTTGATCTGACACAGTTTTAAGTAATTCCTTGTCTGAATCTGTCCAACAATAAGGCGTGTGACGCATCAGCGCAATCCCTCCATTCACAAAACCTTGCATTTCTGTTTTTATCGCCAAAACCGCTTGCGCTTCTAAGGTTTCCCAAAAATGTCTCAGAGCAACATTGCATCCGTTCACGCCGAGATCGTCAATCGCTACAAAGTCGTTCTCTTCCAGCAGAGTCACTATCGCCCTTGTTTCATCTTTCAGCGTCGCCCGTGAAGACACTAGGCCGATCAGTTGGCTGGGGTGGCCGTCGAGCATTTGAAACGTCAAGCCCAGTTGACTGCCACAGGAGTGCTCTAAGACGCTAACTGAGCTATCTTCCACCAGTCGGCTGTCTCTCACTACAATCAGGCAGCCGTCTAAGCCAAATGCTTCCCCAATAGCACAAGCTATTTCGCTCAGCAAACTCGACCGATCAGCACTGGTCTGGATCGTCTGAGCAATTTGTTGCCCCAGCTTATCATTAGGGGTCGGTAGCTCCGTCAGTTGCACGGTATGTGCCTGCATAGCCAAGGTTTCCATCGGGTGGTAGTCTGGCTCTAGGAGTCAAGGCTTGTGTCATTGGCTGTTTATCCAATGTCATTTTGCCCAGCACCTCTGTTTGCCATTAGCGTTGCCTTTCTAACAACAAAGGCTTGTTATGTCAAGGACTCTTGTTTTTTTCGGTTGCCGGGAATGCAAGAGACTTTTTGGCAAAGCGTGAGCTAGTAAAGGCAACCGCAACGCTTTGAGGTCGATGCTCCACAAAACTTATCGGTCATTGAAGCTCAAAGGATAGTTTTCTGATAGAGGTTTTCAATTTCCTCTGAGTCTCAAAACTACTCTCCTTTTAAGAGTTCCCATGACAAGTAGTATATGTAACAGGAGCGTCAAGCTTATTGAAAAAACAATCCTTTGGTCTCTTTTTAAAGCGCGGCTCGGTTGAAGATGCCAAGAGGACTATCGTCTACTGGCACACCGGCAACTTATGCCGCAGGCGCAACTGAGAACAGGCTTCATTCAGATTACACCGGCTCTGTTGTCTAGGGCATCAGTATTTTCTCTACGATTATTTTTTGTTTTTAATTTTTTCGCTCAATTGCGCTGTTAGTTTGAGAACGCCACGCACAAAAGCTCTCCTGACACTCGGCGGTATTGCCCCAATTGCTTTACCATCATAATCGGTGTATTTAAGGAGAAGGTTTAAATTTGTGTTAAAACTTTATGGCGGCGCACGCAGTCGGGCTTCTATTGTCCAATGGTATTTAGAAGAAATCTCCGTCCCTTACGAATTTGTCTTGCTTGATATGGGGGCCGGTGAACATCTTGAACCGGCATTCTTGGCTATCAATCCTATGGGCAAGGTACCGGCCATTGTCGATGAAAATTTTAAACTCTGGGAATCGGGCGCCATCCTCATTTATCTTGCGGAAAAATACGGCAAAATGCCCGACTCTTTAGAAGGACGGGCTGAAATCACTCAATGGGTACTTTTTGCTAATGCTACTCTGGGGCCAGGTATTTTTGTTGAAGCCAGCCGAGACCGCGAACAGCGCCAACTTTTAACTCCTCTCAATCAACTTTTTGAGCAACAAGCTTTTGTGTTGGGGAATGAGTTTAGTGTGGCGGATGTCGCCGTTGGCTCTATTTTGGCTTATATCCCCATGATGCTCAAACTTGACCTCAGTGCCTATCCGGCTGTCGTTAATTATATCCAGCGCATCTCTGAGCGTCCTGGTTTCCAAAAAGCTATCGGTGCCCGTAGTAAGTAGGCATCTTTGAGGACAAGGGGACGGGGGGAGATTTTATGGGAGTCCCTGCTGGGTGCCCCAAATGTCTTAGGGGCGAGCAGTACCTGCTTTCAAGATACCCCCCGCTTTCAACCCCCACCCACAGCTTTTTAGCGGAAACCAACGGCTGCTTGCCACACAAAGGCCAGCAGCAAGAAAAATACGGGGATAATTGGCAGAACATCTACCAGCGGATCAAAAATCGAGTAAGCTTCGGGCAATTTTGCCAATAACATCGCTGCTTGCATTGATTGCTCTCCAACACAGTTTTATTAATAATCGACATGGATCTTAACATGAGCCGAAACGCTCTGCACCGGCCTACTGTTTTAGATTTCCCCTTTTATACTCTGTGTGGTTTTGCCCGCTTGACGGCTGCCGGTTCATCTTCACCGCTCGCTTTCCACCATCGCATCATCCCTTAACCATCGGGAAAATTCGCTGGCAAACCGGTCTTCTTGAATCGCCTTCCGCATCCGCTTGTTAAAGTGTATCAACTCCGTTAGATTATGAATAGATAATAAAACGTGAGCTAAAATTTCTCCACTTCGCACAAGATGAGAAAGGTATGCCCGACTAAAATTTTGGCAAGTATAGCAAGGGCAAGTTTCATCAAGCGGTTGAAAATCGTCCCGAAATTTGGCGTTTTTGATATTCCAGCGTTCCCCCTGCACCATAACTGCGCCGTGACGGGCTAAACGAGTCGGAATCACGCAATCAAACATATCAACACCGGCTGCCACAGCCCGCGCCATTTCCCGATAAGTTCCCACCCCCATCAAATAACGCGGTTTTGACTTTGGCAATAACGGTGCTGTTGCATTAACAATATGCGGGATAAACTCTGCCGGTTCTCCCACACTTACCCCCCCAATTGCATAGCCAGGCAAATCTAACTTAGTGAGTTCAACAGCAGCTTTTGCCCGCAAATCGGGATATATACCCCCCTGAACAATGCCAAACAATGCTTGATCAGATCGATTGTGAGCGCTTATACATCGCTTTAACCAGCGGTAAGTCCGTTCCGTTGCCAGTTCCACTTGTTCTCGCGTCGCGGGATAAGGCGGACACTCATCAAAGGCCATAATCACATCCGCGCCCAATTGATTTTGAATTTGGATAGACTTTTCTGGCGTAATGTCAATCATACGACCATCGCGGGGAGAGCGAAACTTCACACCCTCCTCCGTAATTGTGCGTAATGCGCTTAAACTAAACACCTGAAAGCCCCCCGAATCGGTCAAAATCGGGCCCTTCCAACTCATAAATTGATGTAAACCCCCCGCAGCCGCGACAAGATTTTCACCTGGTTGGAGGTGTAAATGATAAGTATTGCCTAAAATCATCCCCGCACCGGCAGCCACAAGCTGGTCAGGAGTCACCGCTTTAACCGTTGCCAGTGTACCCACCGGCATAAAACAAGGCGTTTCAACTGGCCCGTGTGGCGTCGAAAAAACACCGACGCGTGCATTTGTTTGACTGCATTGAGCCAAACATTCAAATTCAAAGGCTCCCGCCATCGTGCTTCAACCTAAATTTATCAAAATTCTTAGTATTAAACTCAAAACGGCAAAGTGCCTTCATCATCCATTTCCGCATCTAACTTAGCGGTGAGAACTTCAGTCAAAACCGCTGAAATAGCCGATGCACTCAAATGGTTATTGTCGCGTTCTTGGAGAGGATTAGACAAAGGAATTAATCGCAACTGGCGATTTTCTTGAATTAAATCGAAATAAGTCTCCTTGGTAGGAGAAACTTTAAGCTCTAAATAATCAAAACTGTAAACATTGAGATACAAAGCGTGATTAGCGATGATCGTGGATTGGTCTCTATCGGCAAATACCTCAAGGATAAAACCTTCTCCTTGGCGGTGGCATTTTCCATCCTGAATATGGATGTAGCGGACACGGCCTAAATCAGCAAGCAAGCGGCGGATATCTTGTTTGTTAACTAAAATGCCGGTTTCGACAATACAGGGAGCAGGCATCATTATATTTGATGGATCGCAATTCATGGTAAAAAAGCCTCTGGGGTCAGATCCAACAGCCGTTGTAATCAGTGGTATTCGTATGATCGCCCTAGTAGGGGAAACAGTTCAAGCACTTTTGCCACACGAGAGCAACGGGCAACGGACAGGTGTTATGGGTACAATTCTGGCACAGGTCAAGGTATTAGAGCCCCGTATTCCTACGGAAAAAAAGGATTTTTTGATATGGCAGAGATTGACAGAGCAGTTGGCATAGTTGTTGAATTTTTCCACCGCTGCACCCAAATTTTCGCAGCAGCTATAGCATTTTATACCTGTTTACCGCTGCCGCCCGCAGTGACTTTGGAATTTCGAGGTATTGCGCGTTTTGCGCCGATGATTGGGATACTGCTGGGGGGAATTTTAGGGCTAGTGGATATGGGTTTGCAACAGCTTGGAATGCCGGTGCTGACTCGGTCTGCCTTGGTGGTGGTGCTTTGGATTGCCATCACCGGGGGGCTACATTTAGATGGTGTCATGGATAGCGCCGATGGGCTTGCGGTGCCAGACCCCCAAAAGCGTTTACAAGCGATGGCAGATAGTGTCACCGGCGCTTATGGGGCGATGGCTGCAATTGCTTTGTTGTTGCTGAAAACTTCGGCTTTGCATGATCTTGATGGCAGTCGGGTTTTGGCTTTGATGGCGGCGGCTGGGTGGGGCCGGTGGGGACAATTGGTGGCGATTAACCGTTATCCTTATCTTAAACCGACGGGTAAAGGGGCTTTTCATAAAGATGGGGCTAGTCCTTTTGATTTGTTACCCGGACTTGTATTACTTTTGCTTTTAAGTGCTGTACAAATTTTTTTCTATCCGAGTCAGTGGTTGGTGGCGGTGGGGATGGCGTTAGGGGGGGGTGCTATTGCTATTCTCACCGGCGCTTGGTTTAACTATAAGTTAGGCGGTCACACGGGCGATACTTATGGGGCTGTGGTGGAGTGGACAGAAGCGCTTTTGCTTTGTTTATTGGTGGGGCTTTAAGGGGGATGTCGGTTTGGGGGGATTAGGGTGTGGTGGCGCATTGAGCTTGAATTTCGGGGGATAAATCTTGTGGGTTGAGATTGTCGTTAACGACGAGGGGTAAAAGTTCGTCTTCTCGCACCCATCCTGTCTCACCGACATTTAAGCCGGGAGAGGGTATTGGCAGTTCTGGTTTAGGGGTTGCTGCTATTTGGGCATTTGTCCGGGTTGGGGAAAGTTTTTTACTTATAGATGCCGGTTTGTTTTCTGGGGTTGGTTGAATTTTGGCGTTGAAGTTTTTTTGATGGGGATGCAGCCAGCAGACTTGTACGTTTAACCAGTTGATGCCATTAAGAGGCTGTTTTTCGAGAATTTTTAAAATGCTGCCGGTGGAGAGAGTTCCTAAAGTTTCGGTTCCGCCGGCTTTGGCAAATACTTGTAAATTTCGACTTCGCTCAATTTGACTTGGCTCAATTTCAGTTTGGGTAGAACCGGCCTCTGGGGAAGGCAGTTGTGTTCGGATAATTGCACCGGCTTCTAAAGATGTTGGAGAAACCTCAGTATTTGGTGCGACGGGCGAAGCAGCAGTGGTAGAAGTGGCTGGACGCCCAATTAAGGGATTAATTTTTTCTTGTAATTCGGGCAAGGTAAAGTAGGCTAAAACAGGAATCCCCAACAGTGCAGCAATTGCTAATAACCAAGGAAGGGGACTTTTAAAGCCTCCGCCCGACGTTGGAGAGGGAGAACGGGGTATAAGTTGGGTGGTGGCTGTGGATAAAACGGTGTTGGCAGTGTGTTGGCTGTGATGTCCTGCCGGATGGGACAGATTTTCTGGGTTTTGGACAGCAGTTTCTAAGTCGGAAAGTAGCAGGTTGGAGAAAACACCGGCATTGGGATTATCTTTGACACGACAGTAAAGCAAGCCAACGGTAACATTATCGTGACCGTTTTCTTTATTGGCAACTTCAATTAATCGGGAGGCTGCGGTGGCGAGATCGGTGTTGCCTTTTAAAACCGGTGCGAGTTCGCTTTCCCAACATTGATCAACGCGGTCATTATCGCTTAATCCGTCAGAGCAAAGTAAAAAAATCGCATTTTCGTCGATAATAAATCGGCTGACGCTGGGATGGAGCAGTCCTGAACTGGCCATTCCCAAGGCTTGTACTAATGAGCCGGCGGCGGGTTGTTCGACGGCATCACGGTAGAAGGCGTAACCCAGCCGCACTTCGCGGGTTGCCATATCATCGTCGAGGGTGACTTGATAGCAGCCGGTTGGAGAGATCCAGTAGGCGCGACTGTCGCCAACGTGGGTGATATAAACTTCGTGGTTTTTGGCGAGGGCCATAACGAGGGTGGTTCCCATCCGCTGCCGGCCTAGACGCTGTTCGTCGTTGTTGCGGTCGCTGATTTCGTCGTTGGCGATACAGGTGGCTCTTTCAAGTTCGCCGATCAGGCTGGGGGCACTGAGGGAGGCTAAATTTGATTTCAGGCTGGCTAGGCGGTGGCGGATGGTATCGATGGCGCACCGGCTGGCGACGTTGCCGCCTTCATGGCCGCCAATTCCATCGCATACGATCACCAGGGGGTCTGTGGGGGATTTTTGATCGTGTCCGGGGTTGGGATAACAGGCGTCTTCGTTGCGTCTACGGGTGGGGCCGGTGTCTGTGCGGGTTGCTAGTTGATAGCTGCGTTCTTGGCTTATGGCTGCTCGCTGTAAGGCGCGGTCGAGTATGTTGACCAGGTGACTGCTTGTTTGTATTTCGGCTTGGATGAGGCTATGGCTGAGTTTTTCTAAAAAGGGGGCGATTTGGGGTTGGCTTTCGCTTACCCATTGCAACCATAGTTCTCCGAGTTGAGATAGGGGCGATGTTGTTGGTTGTAGTTGGAGTTGCAATAAGCGGACAAGTTGCCCTTCGGCTCTTAGTAGGTGTGGGTTGAATAAGCTTGAGGCTGCTCCTTCTTTGTTCAGGGGTTCCCACAGTTGGGCGATTTGCCACAGCCAGTTAAGTTGGCGCATGGGGCTGCCGTGTTTCCAAGCGCGACTGAGGGGAGGGTGTAATATTGTTTTTGGGTGTTTGTGGCCGGTTGGTTGCTGCGTCTCACTGGCTATGATATTAATTTTTTTGTTGTCGATGGGGGCTTGTTCGAGTAGCCAGATTGGGTTTTTTGTGTTTTCTCTGGTGGGTAGTTGGCCGTAGAGTTGGGGGATGTGGAGCCGGTATGGAAATAGTCTCAGGTAGGGTGTGATTTCTTGGGGAATGTTTTCGCTAATGTTTGGTAGCAATCCTGGTTTGGTATCGAGTAAAATCTGCTCGGTTTTGAAAAGGTAGCGATCTGCTATTAATTCGGCTGGTTTGATGTGGTTTATAGGAGAGCCTATTGCCCACAGGTAGCGTTTGGGTAAGGGGTTTCCGCATTTTTGACAAAATTTTTGCGTTTCAGAGTTGGCTGTCTCACAAGCGGGGTTGGGGCAGTATATTGTTGCAGCGGGTGGTTGCATGGGGGTTTGATCTCTTTGTTGGGAGCGAGGAGTTGAATTTCTGGTTGTTTGTTGAGCTTTTTTTAAAAATAAAGTTAGTCTATATATAGTTGTTTGCTACTCAGCCGGCTTGGTTTTGCTGGCTGTCTCAAGGACTCAGCCCATTAATTGTAATTTTAATGCGACTTTTGATTGCTACTTGGTTGGGCAAAAGGGCTCATTTGATGAGTTTTTAGTTTTTATAGTTTATATGGGGTTTTTTCAAAGTCTTATAGAGTGGTTATTTTATAATTTTATGTGTAGCAGTTTTTGGATGAAAGCTTAAAAAGCAGGAGTTGGGGCAGTTATGGCAGATTCTGAATGGGATTGTTTTGATGTGCCGGAGTGGGCCGAAACTGAGGAGATGGCGAAAATGATTGCGGCTCTTAGGCAGTCTGGAAAAATGAATTCTGAGATGATGCGGTTGAGCACTTGGGTGCTTTCGGAAACGATGGATGAGTTTTTGCCTGGTTTTTGGAGCCGGTTTATGGCAAACCGCCAAGTTGCTCATAAGCAGTTTATGCAGCGTAAGCAGGTTTAGCCGGCCTGTTTTGGGGTTGGGAGGCCGGCCAACTACAGGTTTAGCTTTGCTCTGTGACTACTTGGGGGACTCCTAAGCTGTAGTTTAGGACTCGGCTATTGAGGTTGTAGCTTATTTGGCCGGTTTGCAAGAGGGTTCGCACAAAGTGCTCTAAATCTGAACCGATGCGGCGCATATTATATTCGGTCAAGTCTTCTGAGTTGTAGCTTTCTACTAATTCGTCAAATTTACGATAAACCTGTTGCAGGGCGTTGTCGTTCCAGTTCAGTTCGTTGTCTGGATCAACGTCTAGGGTGAGCATTTGCTCGTTGTCTACTAATTCGCCGTTTTTGACTTCGGCGGTAAATATGTGGATGTGACGGGTTGTAGATTTCAACAACATGAGGGTAAATTTTAGACAATTCTTTACAAATAGCCCCTAAATGATAGCAAGTTGTAGGTTTGCCGTAAACGTTTGTTATAACTCTTAAGTCATTTGTTATTTGACAAATAGTGATTTCTTCAAAGGCAGGCTTTCCGGCCTGCCCCACAAGGTTTATGGTTGATGTCTAATGGCTATTTTGCTGCAATCATGCCGGTTTGTCTGGCGTAGGCGAAGAGGCCGCCGGCTTCGATGACCGGCCCGACTTCTCCAAGGGGTTTGAGTTCGTAAGTTTTGTTAAGGGTGTGGTTGATGATTTGATTTTTTTCAAAGTCTATGGTACAATCATGGCCGGTTTTGAATTCGTCGCAAAGCCTTTCTACGGATTCCCAGGGGTAAAGTTCGCCGGTGGCGGAACAGTTGCGGAAAAAGATGCGGGCGTAGGATTGGGCGATGACGGCTTCCACACCAGAGGCTCCGAGGGCGATGGGGGCGTGCTCGCGGGAGGAACCGCAGCCGAAGTTTTCACCGCCAATGATGATCGGGTATTGGGTTTTGCTGGCGCCGGTTTCGATAAATTTGCCGTAGCGATCTGGTAAGCCGATGAGGGCGTAGCTGCCAAGTTTTTCGTATTCGTCGGGTTTTGAGGGGACGAGGGTGAGGTATTCGGCTGGGATGATTTGATCGGTGTCGATGTTGTCGTCTACAACAAAAATTTGCCCGCGTATTACTTTTGTCATTTTTTTGGATGAATTTTTTGGCGTGTCTGTGGTTTTTGAGTGGATTGCCTTTTTGTATTTTACTGCTATGGGGGTTGTGGGGCTGTTGTGGCGGGTTGGGATTTTTAGGGCTGTTGAATCAAAGTATGGACAATCAAGATATGATTCGTTATGTTTAGGCAAAAATGAGCCAGATAAGAATGCTTTCTGGCTGTAGTTCAATTTTCAAGTATTGCGATTCACACCGGCAGCGCATATATGGTAAATCCGATTGATGATATTTTTACTCAGGCTCGCTCTGGTAGTGTGGCGGCGATTATTCAAGTTTTGAATGATAAATTGGCTTCTTCTGGTGTGCGAACTCGTGCGGTTTTGGAAAAGGGAGTTCTGCAATTGTTGTGCGAGGCGCATGAGGCTGAACAGTTGGATAAGTCTTTTTTGGTTGATCGTGTTCGGGAGATTTTGGAGTCTTTGGAACCGGCCAATATTCGACGGGTAAGAATTAATAGTCGGATTGTGCGGGAACAGCAGTTACTTTGGCTGGATGAAGTTAGCCGCGATCCGGTAAATCAATTGTTGTGGTTTTATGATATTACTCTGAAAAAGCCAAGTTTGTTTAAACGTTTATTTCAACGTCCGATTATTGTTGAGAAAAGGGCGGGTTTTGGTTTACCAAAGCAAATGGGAGGTAGTTCTTCTTTTTTTGAGCGAGAACAGCGTCAGTTTTGGCGGGGAATTTTGATCGGGGGTTTGGGTTTTAGTGCGCTTTTGTTGTTGTTGGCTTTTGTTTTACATAGTTCTTTTGGGTTGCGTTTGAGTGAGCAAAAAGAAGGGGAAAAGCCGCTTAATGTTGCTGGTAATTCTAAGCCGGTGCCGGTGAAGCTTCAATCGAGGGATATGTTTGCGGAGGCTGTACGTTTAGCTGAGCAAACTTCGGCGCTTGGTAAGCAGGCTCAAAGTCGTGATGAGTGGTTGGTGATTGCGGCAAAGTGGGAACAGGCTTCGGCTTTGATGGCGGCGGTGCCGGCTTCTCATCCTCGCTATGATGTGGCTCAAAATCGGGCGGCGCTTTATAAGCAAAATGGAGAAACTGCTCAGGATGAAGCAGAAAAACGTCAATAAGTTTTGTGTATTTTATGGTGGATTTTTTGGATTTTATGTATAGACCAACCGCTATCTATCGGTTGGTTTTTTTTATAAAAATTTAACGAGAAAGTAGGTTTTTTTGTGGCGGGCTGATCAGGCTTTTGTTAAAATAATAAATATGAGTTGAGAGAAGGACAAATGGCAAAGAAATCTTCGGCTAAGACTCAGGTGATAGCGGCTGAAAATATGCCGGCTAAGGTTTCGGAAAATCGCTGCAAATTTACGCTTTATAACTTGGCAGGACAGGAAAAGGATTTTTATTTGGTTGACCGGCATTCGCTTCAATTTCCACCGGAAGATCAGTTAAAAAAGGGTGTGGCTCACAATATTATCATTGTTGATCGTTCGGGGTCGATGTATTACGATATTAAGGCGTTAAAGGAGATGTTAGTTAAGCTTTTGACGCTGGATGAATATCAAAATTTTGAGTTGCTGGTTTCGCTGATTTCTTATTCTTCGTCTGGGGATGTAATTTGTCATTTTGAACGAGTGCCGGTGGTGGAGGTGATGAAGCCGCAGTCTCGTTATTTGGCAGAGGTTAAAAAGATTGAAAGCACCGGCTCTACTTGCATTTCTCAAGGGCTAAAAATGGCGGTGTCTTTGGTGAAAGAAGGAGAGGTGACGGGAATTACTTTGCATACAGATGGTTATGCAAATGATCCCAGTTTTAATGTTGAAGTAAAGACGCTTGAGGAGTTGTGCCGGCAACTTCAAGGTAAGGATGTTTTTCTGAATACCATTTCTTATGGTTATGCAGATTTTCAATTGCTTTCTAAGTTGGCAAATTTGGTTTCGGGTGTTTGTTTGAAAGCAGGGAATGTGAAAGAAGTTTATGATGCGCTTTATAGTACGTCTAGTTTGTTGGGTGGTTCGGTAAAACCGGCAATTGAGGAACCTTTGATTAAGGAATATGATTATCAGGTTTTTGTGTCAAAATCTGCAAAAAAAATTCTGGGTTCTTCTAGCACTTTGAAAATTTGTGGTTTGAAACCGGAGGATGAGGGAGTTTTTTATAAATATCGGAAAGTCAGTAAGGATGAGTACGAAAAGTTGGATGTGCCGGTGGTGCAAACAAGTGAAATTTTATTTGCTTTTGCGAAGGCAAATTTGGCTGATGGAAATTTGAATACTGCTAAATATGCTTTGGCGAGTACGTTTGATGCAACGCTGACAGAAAAGCACAGTAAGGCTTTAACAAATGCTCAGATTGCTGATTGGACGCAGGATTTAGAAGCGGTGATTTTTAACCCAGATTTGTTAAAATCCCATGAGGTTTTGTCTGGGGTGAAGGTGAATGATAAGGTGACGATTTTGGAGTTGGTGAAAGTTTTGGAAGAAAATGCAGAGGGGATTATTTTAAACCTGAAGCATTTACAGCAAAATTATCGCCGGCGCGGGGTAAAACGCATTGAGGGGGTGCGTGATAAGGAGGGCAATTTAACGACTCCTTGGCTGAAAATGGAGTACATCGACGGCGGGGAGTATGTGCGGATGGGGTCGTTTTCTATTAACCAGAATACGGCTACTATTAATATGTTGGTGACGCGAAAAGTGCGACTGGTTAAGGTTGAGGATGAGACTCCAATAACGGAAGTGGCGGGGGTTTTGGTGAATGATTTATCGAGTTTTAATAATTACACAGTTGTGAGTGATGGGGAGTTGAATGTTAAGACGCTGAAGGTGAAGTTTAGCCAGAAAAAGGCGTTTGAGGCGTTGAAGAAGTTGGGGGTTTTGGATGGGGAGGAGTTTGATTTTCGCCGGGAATATGAGGTGATGCTGGAGAATTTGCCTTTGGTGTCGTTTACGGGACGTTATAGTGTGCCGGTGGGTGTGTTTGAGGAGTTGGCAAAAATTAAGGTGCTTGCGAGTGTTTTTGCGGCACATTTGAAGGAACAGTCAGAGGATTTTACGGGGGAACAAATCGAGGAGTTAAAACAGCATTATTTGTCGAAGAGTTTGTATATCAATTTTCCGACGACGACGGAGTATAAGGATTTGAAAGCGGCGATTAATGAGGGGTCGATTGATTCGCGGGTGAGTTATAAAATTGATGTGGGAAGTAAGGAGATTTTGAATTTAGGTAAGCTTTATTCTGCGAATAAGTTTTTAGACCGGCTTTATGAGGTTTCTGATCAGGATACGGGGGAGAAGATAGACAAGCCAGGTTTTGATCTGGCGATGGATAAGCGGCTGAATTTTGAGCATAAAAAGCTTTCTTCGCGGACGAAAATCACAAAAGTTGATGATTTGATGAAGGCGATTTTTGATGATTTTCTGGGTTTGGAAAATTCGGGTGTTGTGGCGGAAATTTTAGGTAAGGTTGGTGCTGATAATACGGTGCGTGTTTTGGAGGCGAAACGTAAGGGGGATGCGGTGAGTCGGGATGAGTTTGTTGCTGCTTTGACGGAGGGGAATAAGAAGTTAGAAGGGTATGCTGAGCAGGTGTATGGTGAGCAAGTTTCGCCGCTGGTTTTTTATGTAGGTTCTACGGGTTTGATTCCTGATGAATTGGAGGCTAAGGGGTTGACGGCGGATGAAATTTCAGGGAAGTATCCTGATTTGAATTTGTCGAAAGATGAACGGGAAGGGATGTTTTTTGAGGTTGGGGATTGCGTTTTGAGTGTGTATGCGAAGAATGAGTATTACAGTACAAGGTAGGGGGTAGTTTTGATATGGCGACTGGTGTTTGCTGGTCGCTATATCAAGTTTTTAGCTTTTAATAAGTTGGCTGAGACAGGGTTTCGATATTTGGGGATTGTCCATTTTTTTGAGAGTCAATTGTTTTATTTTGGAGGGGAGTTTCGATAGGGTTTCGATTCGTAAATTCTTCAAGTAGATCAAAAAATCTATCGAGTGCTTTGCTTTCGTCTTCCGCGTAAAAAAGGATGATATTTGCCCAAGATTGGCTCGTTTGAACGTTGAATTTTTTTCTAATCCATTCGGGAAATTCTCTAAAGTCGAGGTCTTGTGGAGTCGGCTGCTCTCCTAATTCATACTGAGCGACGCTATAGCCTGATAAAAATGCTTGTAGGCATATTATAGAATGCCGGCCTAAGTACATAGAGGGTGCTTTTTTGATTTTATTGAGCAGTTGATATAAATTGGGCATTTCCTATTACCTCCTGATAGGGTTTGAAATTTTTAGGGGGGTTAAAATTCCTCTTCTTTAATTTTAAAATTACCTAAACCTAGTTCTATTGTAGGGGATGTTAAATTTTCTAGCCAGTCTTTTTTAAGAACGCCATTATGATCTATGTTATCAAACACGATTTCCTCGTTTTCTATTATAAGTGATACGGCCTCATGGTAGCCATTGGTAGCAATTTGCTGTGAGCGGCGCAAGTCATAAATCACCGACCAGGGTAAGTCTTGCCTTTCTAAATCAAGCTTTATTTGCTTAGCGCGCACGTTTTTAGAAATTAAGAAATTCCGAATAGCACTGCTACACTCAACGCATTGGAAAAGGCCATAGCAGCTTGCAATTTCAATGACTCGCTGGCGAATTTCTAATAAATTTTCCGGTTCTAAGCTCAAGTTTTTGTTTCCCCTCTTCCTCTCTAAATAATTTAAAATTGAAATCAATGTGTTAAATAGTTTAGCATTTATGTTAGTCAATCGCTATAAAAATCAGCCGTAATTTACCTGTTTTCGATTTGTAATAACCGCCCTCCCGCGTTATACTAAACTATGAAACTGTCCAACAAGGTATTTAATAATGCTGGGTAAATTTTTTAAAAAGCCAGAAGGCGAACAGATGGATCGCGTCCCCCCCGGACAGCGTTTAACTAATGGTTTCCCAATTATGACTTATGGGGATACACCGCAAATTAATCTCGAAGAATGGAGGTTTAAAGTGTGGGGTTTAGCGAAACCGGCCACTTTTACTCTTGATGATTTTATCGCACTTCCCCAACATGATTTTACGATTGATTTTCACTGCGTTACTCGCTGGTCTAAACTTGATGTGAAGTGGCGGGGAGTAAAAGTTACAGATTTTATGAAATTAATTGAATTAGACCCCAAAGCGGTGCATATTATGGAACATTGTTATGGGGGGTACACCACAAATATTGCTTTAGATGATTTTGTGCGGGAAGAAAACTTTTTTGCTCATACTTTGTATGACCAACCTTTGCCGGCTGATCATGGGGGTCCCTTGCGTTTAGTTGTGCCGCATTTGTATGCTTGGAAAAGTGCAAAATGGATTAATGGTTTAGAATTCCTTGACAAAGAGGGATTAGGTTTTTGGGAACGCAACGGTTATCATAAACGCGGCGAACCTTGGGCAGAAGAACGCTATAGCGGGTTATTTGGATTTTAACATCCCAGTGGCGCAGGCTATCCACGTTCATCTGTGGGGTAGGCATCTTGCCTGCCATCTGCGGTTAAAAATAGCCCCTATAAAAGTCGCAGGCGAGACGCCTGCGCCACAACAGAAACCGGATTTTTAGACTAACTACCCGATGATTTTTTTAATCAAATCAAGCTTACCGGCATAAGGTGCATAACGCCATTTTAAATCCATCAAAAATGACTTTTTCAAGACACTTTTTTGATGAGAAAACGTATCAAAACTTGCTTTGCCGTGATAGCTTCCCATCCCACTATTTCCTACTCCACCAAAGGGCAATTCCGAGACGCCAACCTGCATTACGGTGTCATTTATGCAGACTCCTCCGGATGAAGTTTCTCGCAAAACTTTATCTTGTTTAGCTTCGTTTTTGCTGAAAATATACAAAGCTAAAGGTTTGGGTCGTTCGTTGATTTTGGTGATAGCTTCATCTAAATTGCTGTATTCCAAAACCGGCAAGATCGGCCCAAAAATTTCGTCTTCCATCACCGCAGCATCCCAAGGAACTTGATCTAAAACTGTCGGGGCAATATAGCGATCATCGCGGTTTGTTTGCCCACCGGCTACGATTTCTCCATTGTTTAAAAACCCAGCCAGCCGGTCAAATTGTCGCTCATTGATAATTCTTCCATAGTCGGGGCTTTTGGCTGGATCTTCGCCATAAAATTCGCTGATGCAATTGGTTATTTCTGCAAGTAAGTCTTTTTTAATGGTGCGATCAACTAACAAATAATCTGGGGCAATGCAGGTTTGACCGCTATTGATGAATTTACCCCAAACAATGCGTCTGGCGGTGTGTTGAAGGTTGATTTCGGCATCGACAATGCAGGGGCTTTTTCCGCCTAATTCTAAGGTGACTGGGGTGAGGTTTTTGGCGGCGGCTTCCATAACTATTTGGCCGATTTTTGTGCCGCCGGTGAAGAAAATATGGTCGAATTTTTCTGCTAAAAGTTCTTGGGCAGTTTTGGCGTCGCCTTCAACAATGGCAATATATTCGGGTTCAAAAGTTTTTTGAATTAATTGCGTGACAACCCGTGAAGTATTGGCAGCTATTTCTGAAGGTTTTAATACGGCACAGTTGCCGGCTGCTATTGCTCCAACTAAGGGAGAAATCATTAATTGAAAAGGATAATTCCAGGGGCCAATTATTAACACAACTCCCAAAGGTTCGGGATAAATATAGGCCGAGGAGGGAAATTGATCAAGGGAAGTAGGAACTTTTTTCGGCTTTACCCAATCTTTGAGGTTTTTGATGGCATAGTCGATTTCTCGAACGACACCGATTTCGGTTGCGTAGGCTTCCAAATCAGGTTTATTGAGGTCTGCTTTCACCGCCGCCATGACGGCTTCTTTGCTGTCTAAAATTGCTTGTTTGAGCCGTTTTAATTGGCTGAGCCGAAACTCTATTTCTTTGGTTTGGCCGCTGGCAAAAAATTGGCGTTGTCGGTTAATTACTTCTCTGATAGGTGATTGTGTAAGAGTCATAATTTGTCATTTGTTAATGATTTTTTTCCAACAGTCAATGGTCATTGGCTATTGCTGATGATTTAACTTTTTCTTTGCCAACTTCCGCTCTCTATTATAGATTAAAATGCTAGGATTGTCAAGGAAAATAGCGTGTAAAATTTATCACACAGGGTCAGAAAAATTTAGCTATAATAAAAAAACAAAACCATCAGACACAGAAGAGTCGGTCTTGAGCGTAAAGTCAAGCCTAGCCAGCGTTTATTGGGGGAAAATACCAGACGGCTTATACTCCCCAATTTTACGGGTGTCCTCACTGTCGTTTGTGTCGGTTGATAGATAAATTAAAGGAACAGGCGATCAGTGATTAGTGATAAAAAAAAACCTTTTTCTGCATATTTTATCTAGTCACCAGTCTCCAATTTCCACTCCCCCTTATTAAGGAATAATCCATGTTTGAACGCTTCACCCAACAAGCCATCAAAGTTATTTTGCTCGCCCAAGAAGAAGCTCGCCGACTCAAACAAAATTTTGTGGGGACAGAACAAGTCCTCTTAGGAATTATTGGCGAAGGAACAAGCAAAGCGGCAAAGCTGCTGGGCGAACAAGGCGTTAACTTGAAAAAATCACGCATTGAAGTTGAAAAAATTATTGGCCGGGGGGCTAGTTATGTGCCGGCAGAAATTCCTTTGACACCGAGAGCCAAAGCAATTTTTGATACAGCCTTGCAAAAATCTGGCGAATTTGGTCATAATTTCATCGCTCCAGAACACATTTTGCTGTCCTTATTAGAAGATGCTAAAGGAGTCTCAGCAAAAGTTCTAAATAATATGGGGGTAGATAGCAATAAACTGCGGAATCAATTAATTAAAGCATTAGGAGAAATTGCCGCAGTAGCCGCCGGCCCAGCAGGAACAAACCGCCGGGATGCAATTACTTTAACCCTTGAAGAATTTAGCACCAACCTGACAAAATTAGCGGTAGAAGGTAAGCTTGATCCCGTAGTTGGACGCGAAAAAGAAATTGAGCGGATCGTCCAAATATTAGGCCGGCGTACCAAAAACAATCCCGTATTAATTGGCGAACCTGGTGTTGGTAAAACCGCTATTGCCGAAGGTTTAGCCCAACGAATTGTCAACAAAAACGTACCCGATATTTTAGAAAACAAACAAGTTTTTTCCCTCGATATGGGAGCATTATTGGCCGGGACTCGGTTTCGTGGCGAATTTGAAGAACGCATGAAAAATATCATGCAAGAAATTCGCACCGCCGGCAATATTATCCTCTTTATCGATGAAATTCATACCCTCATTGGTGCCGGTGCAAACGAAGGCGGAATGGATGCAGCCAACATCTTAAAACCGGCCTTATCGAGAGGACAATTCCAATGTTTAGGGGCAACAACCCTCGATGAATACCGCAAACATATCGAGCGAGATGCAGCCCTTGAACGTCGTTTTCAACCCGTAAAAGTTGGCGAGCCAAGTGTAGAAGAAACCATCGAAATTTTATACGGTTTGCGGAAAGCCTACGAGCAACACCACAAACTAAAAATCTCCGATGACGCCCTAGTTTCGGCGGCGCAACTTTCAGATAGATACATCAGTGACAGGTACTTACCAGACAAAGCAATAGACCTCATTGATGAAGCCGGATCTCGCGTGCGCTTCAGCCACACAAAACAATCTCCAGAGCTAAGAGCGCTCAAACAAGAACTGCCAAAAGTCGTAAAAGAAAAAGAAGCAGCCGTGCGCGATCAAGACTTTGAAAAAGCCGGTAAATTGCGAGACAAAGAATTAGAAATTCAGGGCAAAATTTCCACCGCTTCCCAAAACAAACCGCAAACAATTGATGCAACCGTTACCTCAGATGACATTGCCGAAATTGTAGCAAGTTGGACAGGAGTACCAGTTAGCAAACTCACCGAAACCGAATCAGAAATGCTGCTGCATATCGAAGAAACCTTGCACCAGCGATTAATCGGACAAGAAGAAGCAGTCAAAGCCGTTTCTCGTGCCATTCGTCGCGCTAGAGTAGGTTTAAAAAATCCCAACCGCCCGATAGCAAGCTTCCTCTTTTCTGGGCCCACCGGCGTCGGCAAAACCGAACTCACAAAAGCCCTCGCTGCTTATTTCTTCGGCTCAGAAAAAGCCATGATTCGATTAGATATGTCCGAATACATGGAACGCCATACTGTCTCAAAACTCATCGGTTCTCCCCCCGGATATGTTGGTTTTGATGAAGGCGGACAACTAACAGAAGCCGTGCGCCGTCGGCCATACACTGTCGTGCTATTTGATGAAATCGAAAAAGCACATCCCGACGTTTTCAATATGCTTTTGCAACTGCTTGAAGATGGCCGGTTAACGGACGCAAAAGGCCGCACGGTTAGCTTCAAAAATACCCTAATTATCCTCACATCCAACATCGGATCACAAGTCATTTCTAAAGGCGGAAATAGCTTCGGATTTGACCTGACCGACAACCAAGCCGAAGCACAATATCAGCGAATTTGTACCCTCGTCAATGACGAACTTAAGCGCGTTTTCCGACCAGAATTTTTAAACCGGCTTGATGAAACTATCGTCTTCCGTCCGCTGACAAAAGACGAAGTAAAAGATATCTCAGAAATCATGCTTCGAGAAGTCTTTAGCCGCCTCACCGAACAGGGAATTACACCTCAAGTAACAGAACGATTCAAAGAGCGTTTAATTCAAGAAGGTTTTGACCCTGCTTATGGTGCCCGTCCGCTGCGTCGCGCTATCATGCGATTGTTAGAAGATGTGCTCGCAGAAGCTATTTTAGCCGGCCATATTAAAGACGGTGATTCTGTGTTGGTAGATGTCGATGAAACCGGCAATGCAAAAGTTGTACCGATTGTTGAAAAAGTGCCTGAATTAGCACTTAGATAAAAGAGGAGGTTGGGTTAATTTGAGAAACCCAACCTTTTTTTTAACCGCATCCTATAGCAGATGGACGCAGATGTAGAGACGTTCTGGCATAACTTTTTTTAAACCGGATAGCGTATGAAATATTTCCCCCAAACTGAGTTAAAAAAATGGCTTCAATTTGGATAGGTAATGCACTTTCTTTTTACGCTTTTATAGCAATTGCGCTGGCGGAATCAGGATTAGGGGTGGTTCTGCCATCAATTCAAAACACTTATCAGCTTAATCCTGCAACAGTATCCCTACTTTTTCTTTCCCAGATGTCAGGGTATATAGCCGCAGCTTTGGGTAGCAGCCTACTCGTCAGCAAATTTGGTCTTGCCAAAACTCTCTTACTTGGTGCTATCAGCTTAACGAGTTCTTTATTTATATATGCCATAACTTCGTCCTGGTTAGTTATGGTTCTCACCGGCACATTGTTAGGTTTAGGAATTGGCTTAATTGATGCCGGTGTCAATACTTACGTTGCCAGCGACCAAACCAACGCCAGCATCACCGGCTTTTTGCACGCCTTCTATGGCATTGGGGCGGTTTTAGGGCCAGTTATTGCCACAACCATACTCTCAGAAACCGGCAATTGGCGGACAGTTTATTTAGTATTTGTGGCCTTGACCGGCTTACTTGTCCTGGCGATGCTGTGGGCAACCTCACATTATCCACCCATGAGCCGACTTGTGAGAGAGTCTAGCGCCAATGCTTTGCGCCATGTACAAATAGCTCTCACATCAAAAACAGTAATTTTAGTCGCTATATTATCATTTGTGACCGTCGGCTTAGAAGCCTCTGTAAACAATTGGGCCTACAGCGTCGAAAATATCAGCCGGGGGATACCCGCAGTCTTGGCCGGCTACAGCATCAGCGCTTATTGGGCCGGCATGACTCTCGGACGCCTAGGCATGGGTTCGGCTGTCCGGCGGCTGGGCGCAATTCCCACCCTCAACGCTTCCTTAGCTTTATTACTGAGTAGCTTGGTTGTTTGGTGGTTATTTCCTTTTCAATTGTGGAGTTTACTTTTTATTGGATTAGGAGGAGGGGCAATTTTTCCCCTAACAATTTGGCTAATGCCCCAGCGTGTAAACTCTAATTTAGTACCAGCAGCCATCAGCTTTTTAACAAGTGCCGCAAGCTTAGGAGCATCTGGAATTCCAACACTTTTAGGATGGGCTGCCGGTGTAGTAAATTTAGCAATTATTCCGCCTTTAATGGTAGTAATTGCTATTTTAATGGTCGTTATTCAGCACTTGTTAAACAGAAACAGTCCACCCCCTACAACCCTATCCTAATACTTGAGTTACTAAGGTTTTTTTCACCCCAACTGAGTTAAGAAGCGGAAAGCCTTAACAACAAAACTCGCACAAACATAAGGCGAAGTATCATAAAAAGCAGGCCAAGCTAAAGCCTTATCTTCATCATAAAAACTCGCTCGTTCTGGATGATTTTCTAACCACGCCAAACGCACCGCATGACCAATAATCACATCCAAAACCAGATAATCTTCAACCTGCAAATTAGGGTTGCGAACCGCTATCGCTGAAAGTTCCATCAACGCCTCAATATTAACCTGCCGGTACTCCGGCGCCTCAATTTTATTCAACAAATGCTCAACTTTCAGGGCAAAATTCTTTTCATTTTGCGTCATTTCTGAGAGCATTTCCTCGCTTTCTAAACGATTGCGGCGTTCTAATTTATCCCCCACAACCAACCCTTTACAATGTTTCATTAACTGCCAAACCGACTCAAAAAAGTCTTCAGGAACTCGTCCCCGTACCCCGTCTAATTGTCGTTGCCGGTGCCAATTGCCGGTCACGAATACCGGGTTATCCAGCGGTGCAACAACCCAATCAATCTCCTGCTCTTTTTGGTTAATATGCAAAGATTCTTGTTGCTTTAAAAGTTGGTTTACCCCTTCATATCCCACCAATACTTGCCGCAGTCGCGTTTTAATTTCAAACGGACTTAAACGCATTAATTGCTCATAAGCCTCATCTTGAGTCACCCCTAACTCTTTAGCAAGTTCACTGGTAAGCAACAAAATTAAATATCCTACTCGCAAAGTCAGCAACCCATTAAATAATGCCGGTTCTGATTTAATCAGTAATCCCAAATAAATCAAAATTTCCTGAGTTAACACCCGTTCCCGGATATCCTCACGGCAAAATTGGGAAATTTTTTCCATAAGTTCCGGGTAAGACTTGGGACGAGTAATTAAGGAAGCTTCGCTGTAAGCTTTGCCAACTGCAATTTGTTTTTGCCGCACTAAAATATCCGTGACAGCATCCGATAAACCAATATCAACTTTATTTAACAACCCCGCCGCGTGGCGTACAATTGCCCATTCAATTTTCAGTTTTCCGGGTTCATTTTTCGACTGAGAACTGCCGGCAGCTTTTGCATAAACTTCATCCAATAAATCAGCCACCGTCACAGGTTCATTTGGCCCTCCCAGGCCGGTATCAAAGTTTAAACTTTTTAACCGCACTAGCGAATTTAATAACTCGATTTGCTCATAAATATTGTCGGAATTTCGGAGACTTTTTAGCAACCAAGTCAGATTTTTTTGAAATTCCAGACTAAATTCTTGCGAAGAGTTCAACGGTTTAGTTTTCTCAGGATTATAGGCTAAATAATAGCAGCTTGGTAAAGGATCTTTCACCGGCTCACTGGAAAACTCAAACTCATGCAGAAAATCAATTCTCTCACTACCCGAAGTTAGCAACAATTGATTCAACCGGCCCAACTTCACCGGCACTGTCCCACAATTTCCACCCTTCAACTCTTGCATCAATTCCAACAACGCATCAAACCCCGATTTTAACATTGCCTCCGTAATTAAAAGCGTCATCGTAGGCCGGCCCAACTGACACCAATGCTGATAAATATAAGCAATTTCATACTTAATTTGTGACACCAAGAAATGGTAATCAAGCGTTAAATAAAACTGCTCCAAATCCAAAACAGCCGGCAAAAACACCATTCTTTCTCCCCGAATATTAAACATCCGAGAAGTCGTCAAACTCCGCAACCGGCGCACCGGCCGGCCCGTTAAACCCAACTTATCATTTCGCCCAATATACCAATAAGCCGCCGAAAGTTCCCAAGCTTGTCTCACTTGAATCGGTTCAACTTCTGTCGGAGTCTGAGTTTCAATTCCATAGGCCGCCAATTGGTCTTGCAAAGCCTCATTTTCTGCCAGCAATGCAACTTGAACAACCGGCTGTCGGTGACGACCCACACACAAATGCCGGCCCAAAGGATCAACATCCCCAATATCAATTAACCCCTCATCAATCATCTGACCCAAAAAATACAAACTCTGCGCCCAAACCAAAGGGATATTTTCATTCGGCAACCGTTTTTGACTTTGAGGATTTAACTTTTCTGCCTCTATATTTTCCCCTGGCACATAATACAACTCTGGCAGCAAACCAAACCCATCACGCTCAACCACCAAAGACTGCAAACGGCTTTTATACTCCTCAACCTGCTTACCATCACGGCGAAACAACCCATCTAAAAGCAAATAAGTCAAAAACAACGGCCACTCACACTCAATATGCTCAAACTGTCTCAACTCCCAAGGCTCATAATGCAAGCGATGAGGATCTTCTAAAATTGTTTGATGACCATCTCGCAAAAACCGCTTACACCCATAATTTCCCAACAACTTACTAACAATTTCTCCCCGCGTCCGTTCCACCACATCGGCATTTTCCACCGCAAAAGCCGGAAAACCAATCACACTCAACAAAGCCGCATCAATCTCCTTAGAAAGAGACTCCCTTGGCAACAAAGATTCTAACGTCATTCGAGCGCGGGCAATTTCGTCTGGTAACACATGAATCACCGAAGCCTGCGACCCCCGCACCCCAAACAAATTAACCCCATTAATCGCCTCCAGAGCCGCCTTAGCCATGCCAATTGAACTCGCATTCAACTCCGCATTTCCCTTATTAGTTTTATTCCCCCTCTCCCAAATCCCATAATCAGGAGTGCGGTAAGCACGGCCAATATAATAAACCAAATTTTGAATAAAATTAACCTCATCCAAACTATAAACAATATGCAAACCAGAAGCCGTCATCTGTGCCAACATCAGCACATAAAGCGAAGTAGCATCTAACTGTAAATGCCCCCACTCATCGTCCCCCACCACCACATCACCACTCGCCGTATTGTATTTAGCGTGCAAACAATCTAACAAAGACTGCGTATCTTTAAACCGCTCAACTTTATCCGATTGACGCATCATACAAAACAGCACACCACGCATCAACTTAATAACACTATGTTCAAGTTCAAACGTCCGCCCCGTACAATCATCAATTTTGCGATACGCCAACGCCAAACCCCAAACCGCCAAAATACTGTACACATTATCTCGCACCCAAGCATCCGTATAATCCCCATGAGCATTAACCGCCGTAGAAGCCGGCAACAAACCCGTAATCGGATTTTGGCGTTTAATAATCGTCGCCTCTATTTGGCGATAATAATCTTCCAAACGAGCTTGAAATTGAACAGCAGAAATAGGCATCTTTTTTACCAAAAACTTCCGGTTATTTTTAACAAAGACAAGAAAGCAGCTTTTACACTTTTAGCAAACTCAAGCCTCAATGCTTGAGAGCGTTTGCTAACCGCCAGCAAAAAACTTAAACTTATGAGCGGCAAAACAAAGCCAATCATCAGAGGATTTAGCCCTTTTTTAAACCTTAGACAAAACTCAAACTTTTTTATGCTTACTTTTATACAACTGACAAAGAAATAGTAAAGATTAAGATTATATTAAGACCGGCCTCATGTCAAGACAACCGGCCCAAAAAAAATTTCCGCCAGAGAGGCAGTAAAAATACGGCTCAAATAGACCATTGCAGAAGAACCCAAAACAACGATAATAAATTGGGAAAGCCCAAAACACAGCCGGGGCATCCTCAAAAACCAAAAACCAAAAACCAAAAGCGTGTGAGACAAGATATGCAATTAGAGGCAGCCAAAAAATTCAAAGTATTAGGGCAACCAGTACACCTATTACAAGACTACCCAACCTGGTTAATACAACGCTTGCAACAAGGCAAAGGCAGCCACGTCGTCACCCTCAACGCGGAAATGACAATGCAAGCAAAAGAAAACCCAGACCTAGCAGCAGCAATCAACCAAGCAGAACTCGTCATTCCCGACGGTGCCGGAGTAGTTATCTACCTTCAAATGTACAAACAAAAAGTACAGCGATGCCCCGGCATAGAACTAGCCGAAGCCCTCCTCAAACAAGCAGAGCAACTCGGAGAAAAATGCCCGGTATATTTTTATGGAGGAGCCCCCGGAATCGCCCAAACAGCCGCCCAATATTGGCATCAAAAAACCCCCAATTTAAAAATAGCAGGAATCACCGACGGCTACATTAACCCCGACCAACAAAAACAACTTTGCCAAACCCTAAAAACCATCGAACCCAAAATAATATTAGTCGGCTTAGGAGTACCCCGCCAAGAACTTTGGATCACCCAAAACCGGCACCATTGCCCAAACGCAATATGGATAGGAATAGGCGGAAGCTTCGACATTTGGGCCGGCATCAAAAATCGAGCCCCCTACTGGATGCAAAAACTACACCTAGAATGGCTATATCGCCTCTATCAAGAACCCTGGAGATGGCGAAGAATGTTAGCCCTACCCCATTTTGCTTTGATTGCCCTCCTCTCCCTAAAAACCCAAACCCAAAAATAAAAAAACCCAGAAATTTCCCGACACCCCTACAACCTCTGCCTTAACCAAAAACCCCCCATCAAACCAACTGCCCCCTAGCCCCCTGCTGATCCTTAATTCGCTCCAAACTCCCCGTAGGAATAGAAGCAATCAACTGGCGAGTATAATCCTTCTTTGGCTCCCGATAAAGTCGCTCCGAACTATCTATCTCCTCAATTTTCCCCTTATTCATAACAATAATGCGGTCACTCATAAACTTAACCACACTCAAATCATGGGAAATAAAAATATAAGTCAAACCAAACTCACCTTGCAACTCCTTCAACAAATTTAAAACCTGAGCCTGCACCGAAACATCCAGAGCAGAAACCGACTCATCACAAATAATAAACTTTGGATTTAAAGCCAAAGCACGAGCAATACAAACCCGCTGACGTTGACCCCCAGAAAACTCATGGGGAAGTCTCCGCATCCAGTCCGCATTTAGCCCCACCCGTTCCAACAAATAAGCAGCCCTTTCACGTTGCGCCTGGGAATTTTTTCCCACCGAATGAATTTTTAGAGGCTCCATAATCGCCTCCCCAATCGTCATCCGGGGATTAAGAGAACCATAAGGATCTTGAAAAATAATTTGCATTTCCCGACGCAGCCGGCGGAGTTTTTCTCCGACAATTTTTGTAATATTTTCTCCCTCAAAATAAATCCCCCCACTCATCGGTTCAATCAAGCGAATCATCGTCCGAGCCAAAGTTGTTTTGCCGCATCCAGATTCCCCAACCAACCCCAAAGTTTCACCCGGATAAACTTCAAAAGAAACCCCATTTACAGCCATCGAATAACGTTTAGTTTCCCCAAACATACCCCGCACCGGAAAACCTACTTTTAGCTCGTCTACTTTCAGCAGAGGTTGTTGTTTCTGAAGTTGTTGTAAACGTTCTGCCATTTCTGCTTCGCTCACTTCCGCAGAAAGGGTATTTGAATGCACAGAAAGTTTATTCGTACCCTCACTCACCGGCAACGAAGAACCACCCTCACCCACAATATCCGCCACCGGCCCAGAAACCTCACCCATTCCCGCCATCAAACTACCATCAAGATCCAGTTGAGGTTGGGAAGCCACAACCGCCGTCGGAGAATTTTGCGATTGGGAAGCAATACTTTTTTCTAAAATCTCCATTTGTCCAGCCTCATTTTTCACAGTTTCCATATAATCAGAAACCGTCGGTAAATAACGCAAACGGCGATTTAATTGAGGCCGGCAAGATAATAAACCTTTAGTATAGGGATGTTGCGGATTAGAAAAAATTTCCCAAACCGAATTATATTCAACAATTTTGCCTTGATACATCACAGCAACCCAATCAGCAATTTCTGCAATCACCCCCAAATCGTGGGTAATAAACATCATCGTCATTTCCCGGCGGTCGCGTAAATCTCTCAGCAAACTTAAAATTGTTGCTTGCACCGTAACATCTAAAGCCGTCGTTGGTTCATCAGCAATTAATAAAGACGGGTTACAAGAAATTGCCATAGCAATCATCACCCGTTGAATTTGACCCCCAGATAATTGATGAGGGTAACGATTAAGAATCGCTTCCTTTTGCTCATTAATACTCTGCAAAATTTGCCGCTCATTGCGCCAAGATTTATGAGTTTCCAGAAAACGCTGTTGCAGTTCTTCATCACTAGGCAAAAGTTTTACCTCTTGCAGCAAAGCCATTGCTTGTCGTTTAGCTTGGATCTGCGAAACATTTTGATGCCGACAAATTGCTTCAGTAAGTTGAAAACCAACCGTATAAACAGGATTAAGCGAACTCATCGGCTCTTGAAAAATCATCGCCATTTGTCCGCCTCGGTACTGCTGAATTTTTTGGGCCGGTAAGTCCAACAAATTCACCGCCGGCATCGAGGAAGATCCTGGGGTAGAGCCCCTAAACCAAATTTCCCCACCGACAATTTTTCCAGGCGGGTTAGGAACCAAACCCATAACAGCAAGAGAAGTCACAGACTTGCCAGATCCCGACTCTCCTACAATGCCCAACGTTTGACCGCGTTTAATTTCAAAAGAAATGCCATCAACGGCTGTGATTTGTTTCCAGTCGGTTTGGAATTCAACTTGTAGGTTACGAACACTTAAAATAGTTTCGGTCATGTCTGGCAAATAACAACAGGCGGAATATAAGGATTTTAACAGCGCTTTCTGTTATATTGCCCCAAACTCTACTACATTTTAGGCAACCATCCGCAGCATAAATCATTGCCAACGCTGCCTACCCCCGGCCCAACACCACACCGGCGCGTCAGTTTCTCATCTCTTGTCATTAACAAAATAGTCAAGATTTCTCGACGCTCAACCATCCAAACAAAGTTTTTTAACCTAAAAAACTGTTTTCCCTCCCACAAACACCGCTCACATCGCCCAACTCAACGAGATCACCGCATCCTCCACCCCGTCAGAAAAAAGTCCGTCGTGCCATGACAGTTGCACGCCCTGGTTTAAGCTACTATTACAGCAAACGCCAAATCAGTCGCCCTAGAAATTCAGAGATTGAAATAAACGAATAACATACTATTCTTTTGTTAGAATACACCTCACCCAGCGCTCTCGTTGTTGTAGCCATGCCAACAAACCCTCTCGAACTTGCCAAGCAGGGCGATCCAAATGCGATTGCCGCGCTGCTAAACCGTACTCTTCAACCCAAGGGCATCACCGCCACAGCCGAACAACAAGGCGGTTTTTTGCACGTTCTTTTGCACTCGACTCAAGTTGCACCACATAAACAAATCGTAGAATTTATCCAGCAAGGCATGAACAAGCTGGAAAGTCCGGTTATCCATACAGTCAGAATTGACAGCTACCAAACCGGCTCAGACTCACCCGCCTGGAGTGACGAATTTGGCCTAGAATCTGCCTTAATTGACCAAAGCGATTTTCCGCCGATTATGGATGATCCCTCCCTAGACGACTATTCCGACTCGGAGGATATGATGGGCAACCAACCCAGGTATGATGACCCGCAATACGACGAACTTCCCCAAGAAGGCTATGAAGATGGGGATGGACAGGAAGAAGAAGAAGAAGAAGAAGAACCACAACCGGCAAAAGCCAAGCGTCAACCTCCCAAACTTTTGTTGCTGTTGTTAGGACTTTTAGCCCTCGCTCTCCTCGGTGTCGGTGCCGCCTTTGCTCTCAAACTTGGCCCCTTTGCCGAAACAGCCGAAACTCCACCACCACCGGCACCCTCCTCGGCTAAACAAGCAGCCCCAGCCAACGCTACACCGGCAGCAGCCCCTAAACCGGCCACACCGGCACCAGCCACCAAACCTGCTACACCGGCAGCAGCCACCAAACCTGCTACACCGGCAGCCAACACCCCCAAACCGGCAGCCAACACCCCCAAACCCGCAACCGCCACAGATCCCTGGCGCGATGCCGTCAAAAAAGCCGAAACTGCTGGCAACCTAGGCTTTGCTAGACCGCAAACCCCCCAAGAATGGGAAGCTTTAGGCCAACAATGGCAAGCAGCCATTGATGCCATGAAAAAAGTACCCGCCAATCATCCCAAATATAAAGAAGCTCAGCAAAAAATCAAAGAGTATCAAATTAACCTAGACTATGCAAAACAAAATGCAGGGACTTGATTTTTAAAACGGGCCGGTGGCTTAAATTCCTCTCAATTCGTTCGCCTAGCGTGGCCGAGCGCGAACTGGTTTCCCCCTTCCCAGTCTGGCAGGGGGAGAGGTGTTTTTAGAAAAAAAATTAAGAAAAGTTTTAAATTTTCAACAGCCGGGCCGGTGTGTGATGCGTGCACCGCCGACTCAAAAAAAGTTACTAAAAATCTTTAGCGAGCAAAACTTAAAACCTCCTCAAATTTTTCTCCACCTATTAGGAAAACATCAAGATAGAGCCTAGTTAAAACTTATCGCGGCTGCCTCAAGAGTTGACCTTTGAAAAAATTGCCTAAATTGTCAAATTAGACAACTCGCCAGAGAGCGTAAGCCGGCCAAACAAGAACAAAAACCCCACTTTAAACAAATCAAACAATCAGGTAAAATAAACGGCGGAACCTTCTCACACTAGGAGAAAAATTCATTGCCGACACTAGGCGTCAACATTGACCACGTTGCCACCATTCGTCAAGCAAGACGCACCGTTGAACCCGATCCCGTAGCCGCAGCCGTACTATGCGAACTGGCCGGCGCCGACGGCATAACCGTACACTTGCGAGAAGACCGGCGCCACATCCAAGACAGAGACGTGCAGATACTTCGTCAAACCGTCCGCACCCATCTCAACTTGGAAATGGCAGCCACCGACGAAATGGTGAAAATTGCCCTCAACATCAAACCCGACTACGTTACCCTCGTTCCCGAACGCCGCGAAGAAGTCACCACCGAAGGCGGACTAGACATCAAAGGCAACCTCGACCGCATGACCGCCGTAGTAGACACATTGCAAGGCGCCGGCATCCCCGTCAGTTTATTTATCGACGCAGACATAGCACAAATCGAAGCATCTGTCAAGGTAAAAGCCCAATTTATTGAACTACACACCGGCACCTATGCCGAAGCCAAAGGCGAAGAACAACAAAAAAAAGAACTCGCCATATTAGCCGACGGTGCAAAACAAGCAAAAGCAGCCGGTTTACGAGTCAACGCCGGACACGGATTGACTTATTGGAACGTTCAGCCAGTAGCCAACATCGAAGGCATGGAAGAACTCAACATTGGTCATACAATAATAAGTCGGGCCGTCTTAGTTGGACTAGAGCGAGCCGTCCGAGAAATGAAACAAGCAATCAATGGTCAATAACTATTGGTCATTAATTCACAAATGACTATTGACAAATGACAAAGGACAAAAAAATGCAAACATACTACTACGTTTTGGCCTCTCAAAAATTTTTACTTCAAGAAGAACCCTTCGAGGAAGTATTAAAAGAACGTAAAAGACACTATCAAGAACAAGAAAAACAAATAGACTTTTGGCTAGTTAAACAACCGGCCTTTTTAGAAGCCCCAGAAATGGCCGAAATTAAAGGCAAATGCCCGCAACCGGCAGCCGCAGTCATTTCCACCAACCCGCAATTTATCACTTGGTTAAAACTGCGCCTAGAATTCGTTATCACCGGCGAATTTCAAGCCCCCAGCGCCGGCATTCCCGACGCCCTCGCATCCTTAGCGCCGGTTGCCTAAACAAAACAACAAAAGCATTTATAGCCTTTGTTATATAACTCTCGTACAGAAAAACCCGGTTTCTTGAAGAAGCCGGGTTTTTAGAATCTAAAAAGCACTATAAACTCAATAAGCCGGCCCAGCAATCCAAGAAATAGCAACCCCCAAAACCAAACCCACAATCACCTGAAAAGGAGTATGCCCAAGCAACTCCTTAAGCCGGTTTTCATTAAACTCCGGGTGTTCTTGAAAAAACTCATCAATAATTTGATTCAAAACCCGTGCTTGTTTCCCAGCCGCCTGACGAACCCCAGCCGCATCATACATCACAATAATTGCAAAAATCGCCGCAATAGCAAACTCCGCCGTTTCCCAGCCAAGAGTTTGCCCCACACCAGTTGCCAGAGAAGTGACAAAAGCCGAATGAGCACTAGGCATCCCACCGGTTGTCACCAAAGAACGTAAATTCACCTTGCCATGTTTTGCAAGCTCAACGAAAACCTTTAAAACTTGAGCCAGCACACAAGAAAAAAGAGCAACCATTAACACATGGTTGTTTAGGATATTTCCGAAATCCTGCATAAGAATAAATCATCAAAAATTAAACAGCTTTTTCCCAAAACAATGTCCGCCGCGATGTTGGATGCGGCAATAAAAATTCAATAGCTATCAATGCTTGCGATTCGTAATAAAATCTGCAAGAGCTTGTAGAGGTTGAGCCTTCTCACCAAAACACGCTAATTCAGCCTTTGCCGACTCCACCAACTGCCGCGCTTGACGCGATGATTCTTCTAAACCCCAAATACTCGGATAAGTTGCCTTTTGGGCTTGTAAATCTTTGCCTGCTGTCTTGCCCAACTGTTCAGCAGTCGCAGTAATATCGAGAATGTCATCAATAATTTGAAACGCCAAACCAATATTCTGAGCATAGCGAGACATTTTTTGTAATTCCTCAGAAGACGCACCGGCCAAAATCCCCCCAGAAACCACACAAGCCTCTAACAAAGCCCCGGTTTTATGGGTATGAATATAACTAAGCGTTTCTATCGAAATATCCGACTTGCCTTCCGAGTCCAAATCAACCACCTGACCGCCAACCAAACCAGCAGCCCCAACCGCACGACCCAGCAAAGCAATCACTCGTAAAACTCGATCCGCCGGCACCCCTTTAGTTTCAGCCGCAACGTGCTCAAACGAATAAGCAAGCAAACCATCGCCGGCCAAAATCGCAATATCTTCCCCGTACACCTTATGATTTGTCAACTTACCCCGACGATAATCATCATTATCCATTGCCGGCAAATCATCATGGATCAGCGACATGGTGTGAATCATCTCTAAAGCACAAGCCGTTGGCAAAGCCATTTCCACTGTTCCACCGGCCAACTCACAACTCGCCAAACACAAAATCGGACGTAAACGCTTACCCCCCGCCAACAGCGAGTAGCGCATCGACTCATAAATTTTTTCAGGATAAATAACAGGGATAGAGCGGTCGAGCGCTGCTTCTACCAGCGGCTGTCGTTCAGCCAGATAAACAGACAACTCAAACCCAGCTTTGGCTTCTTTTTTTACAGAATCAGTATGTGCTGACACCATCCCTCTATCCCTCTTGCGTTTAATTCCTAACCAATTCTACGGGGTATCGGTCACATTGGAAGACCCAAACTCCGCACAGCCAACCCAAAGTTTATCCAAACTAACGCCTAGGCCATTTTTTTGCAGTAACTATCTACCGTATTCTGTAACAGTATCGCCACCGTCATCGGGCCAATTCCACCAGGCACCGGCGTAATATATCCAGCCACTTGCTTTACCTGCTCAAAATCCACATCTCCAACCAAGCGATTTTTGCCGGTGGTATCATCAACGATACTATTAATGCCCACATCAATCACCACAGCACCCGGTTTCACCATCTCAGCCGTTATAGCTAGAGGCCGGCCTATAGCTGCCACCAGAATATCAGCACTGCGAGTAAGCGCCGCTAAATCTTGAGTGCGAGAATGAGCAATAGTCACCGTCGCATTTGCTTCCAACAGCATCAAAGCCATTGGTTTGCCAACTAAAATACTTCTTCCAATTACTACCGCCTGCTTTCCCTTGACATCAATTTGATACTCTTCTAAAACACGCATCACACCGGCCGGCGTACAACTTCTCAAGCCAACTTCCGAACGCAACAACCGGCCCATATTAAGCGGATGTAGCCCATCACCATCTTTATTGGGGTCTATTTTATTTAAAGCCGCCACCGCATCCAAATGATTTGGCAAAGGCAACTGTACCAATATTGCATCCACTCGTTCATCTTCGTTTAACTCACAGATCGCCGCTTCCAGTTCTGCTTGTGTGGCCGATCCCGGAAAATTTTTGCCTAACGAAGCAATCCCCACTTTAGCGCAGGCTCGCTCTTTATTGCGAACATAGGCCGCACTGGCTGGGTTGTCTCCTACCATCAGCACAGCCAGTCCGGGCGGGCGTTTTCCTTGAGTTTGTAGGGTTTGGATACGCTGTTGCAGTTCGGTGTGGATTTTTTCGGCGACAGCTTTACCATCTAATAAAACAGCAGTTTTTGCATCCATTGAGGTTTAAATCGCATTTTCATGTTCGGTTTCGCGCTTTATTAGTTTCTCAGAAAATCGCCTCCTAAGCGCACTTTTCTACTCATCCTTGTACCACCCTCAGCCATCGCTTCCTCCCCGGTTGCCAAAAAAGCCTCCCACCTCCACAACCCTACAGATCCAAAAAAAACTCTCACCGGCCTTGATTTGTTTGCTTTTAGCGATATTTTTTAAACCTTTTTAACCAATTTTCGCTTAATGTTGTATAATAGCCAAACAGTAAAGCGAAACTAAGCAAAAAAACCGCAACCCAACCATGTCACCTTCCGCCTTGTTAATCATCCAAATAAAACTACACAATCAAAGAGATATTCACCGATGGAAATAAACAAAGGCAATGTCAAGTTTAAATTCATCCCCTCTGATTTTCTCACTTTTACAGTTGAAAACCAGTTCAGTTTAATGAATTTAAATAAAAAACCAGCCTTGCGTTTTGGGGGGATATCTATATTGTTAGGGGCAATCTTGGGATGTGGTAGTTTTGCCCAAAATATGCCGGTGACAAACATCGCCGATATTCGCCAAAACCGCAGCAATTATTCTACGATTTATCTCAAAGGTCGGGTGGAAAATCAAGCCCCTTTTCTCGGCACCGGCGCCTATCAAGTCCGCGATGAAACCGGCAGTATTTGGGTATTTACAACGCAAAGTTTACCAAACAAAGGTGATGAAATTTTGCTCAAAGGAGAAGTGCAATATAAAAGTATTCCTCTGGCCGGTCAAGATTTAGGAGAGGTTTACATAGATGAATTGGAACAAGTGAAACGCCTGCCAGTTGAAAAAAAATAGTTAAAAATAACCGAACATTAATGAGGATTTATGAGTGAAGGACTCATTCATGTGGCCCTAGCAATTTTGTATAATAAAAACGGCCAGTTTCTTATGCAATTACGAGATAATATCCCCACCATTGTACATCCGGGGAAGTGGAGTTTTTTTGGTGGTCATCTTGAACCGGGAGAAGTACCCGCAGAGGGGGTTAAACGGGAATTGTTAGAAGAAATTGGTTATACACCGGCAGAGTTAAGAGAATTTCGATGTTATTCTGATGGCAAAGTGGCTCGGCATATTTTTTACGCACCTTTGAACCGAGGATTAGACGAATTACAGTTAAATGAAGGCTGGGATATGGGATTAATAACCACCCAAGAAATAGAAAAAGGTGAAGCATTTTCTGAAAAGGCCGGTGGTGTATGGCCTTTATCCGACGTCTACCGCTCTATTCTCCTTGAATTTATCTCCCAAAATTCCGGCTTATTTGGAGATTTTTAGTTGTTTCTCGGAGGTTAAGAGCAAGGGAGGATACAAAAAATATTAATAGCAATTTTCAGAATTGAGCCAAAAAAAGTTAGGCTGAGTTAGGGCTTGTTTGCGGGTAGGGGAAGGAGAGAAAAAACTTTCTAATGAATTGTAAGAAGACTTTTCAGAGATTGGATTAATAAGCAAAGTAACAACAAGAGTAGAGATTAATAAAACAAAGCAAGCTAAAGTTAAGAAGGCAGCCTCCGCACTTTTACGAGAAAATTGGGGAATTGGCGGGAAGTATCCAGACCGGCAAACCCAACATTAGCCGCAAATAACCAAATTGCAGGCCGGGGTGAAAAACTTCTTAACAAAGGGGTGTGGATTGATCAATTCCGTGCTTAATTTGAGATGGAGTGATTTTAAATTAGTTGCACACAAATAGCAGAGAGCGGGGGAAAAAGTAGCCAATGACACGATTTTCTGAGGGGCAGGTTAAAACCGGCGGCTAGGCAAAGCGGCAGATATGTAGCAAAATTATCGTTAAAAATCACCTAAAAAGGGGGAAAACCAGTAGCCATTCAGTGCCGGTGTAGCCAACATCACTAAGGCCCGCAAAAAAAATCACAGCCCCAAGTGATAAAGATCACACACAAAAGGGCACTTGCGTCAGCCTGTATGCACAGAATTCTCACAGAACAGTAATCATTCCTATCACCAGCCAAATCAGCAAAAAGCCCGATATTAAAAAATATAAACTTCTCAATACAAAAAAAACATGAAGCCTGGTTTTTGGGATGCGTCCTCGTTGCTCACAGAAGAGCAAAACTTATTCACAGTTTCCTTTGACTTGTTTTGCCGCTGGGGAGAAGACGGATCGGTGCGGCCTTATAATTTGGCTTGGGAGCGCGTGCTGGGTTGGAAACAAGGGGATCTGCAAGCCTCATGGGTAGAGTTGCTGCATCCAGAAGACAGGGGGAAGTGGTTAGATGAGGTGGCATCTTGCGCTGTGGGAGAAAGTTTTGAAATAGAGTTACGCTGCCGGCACAGAGATAAGAGCTATCGTTGTTTGACATGGCGAGTATTAAGGACAACAAAAGCAGAGCTATGGGGTGCCGGTCAAGATATCAGCGAACTGCGCTGCACACAGGTTCGCTATGAAATGCTTTCGGATTTATTTCAAAAGCTGGTTGGCATTTATACAGACACTACAACCAGCCCTATTCCGCAAGCTCTGATGAGGATGGACAACATCCCCTACCGTCCACCCGCGTCAAAAAATAACAACCCAATAATACCGGCGTCAGATTATGTGTTTTCTGCCAGCGTTACTCCAGAGGGGCAAGTAGTCACCAAATGGGTGACAGAATCATTCCAAGAAATCACCGGCTACAGTTTGGAAGAATTACACCGCATCGGCGACTGGGGCCAAATAATTCATCCAGAAGACTTGGTTTTGACAAGCCAATCCTTTGAGAGGTTGCTGCAAAATCACCCTGTTACCACCAGATACCGAATTATTACTAAAAGCGGTAAGATACGCTGGCTGCACGATTCTGTGCGTCCCGTTTGGGATGGTAAACGAGTGGTGGCTGTGTTGGGTGCTTGTCGGGATATTACTCAGCAGCAAGAAGCCGAAGCCGCCTTGAAACGCAGTGAGCAGCTTTATCGGACGCTGGCGCAAAACTTCCCGAATGGTGCGGTGCTTTTGTTTGACAAAGAAGGCCGGTATTTGCTGGCAGAAGGGCAGGGATTGACGATGGTGGGGTTAAGCCGCGAGTCATTGGAAGGAAAAACTTATTTTGAAGTGCTACCACGCCAAATCAGCAAGCAGCTTAAACCTATTTATAAGGCAACTCTGGCCGGTGAAAGCACTGTTACGGAAATTTGCTACAACAAAAGACACTATCAACTGCACACCTGTGGTGTGAAAAATGAAGAGGGCGAAATTTGCAGCGGCTTGATGGTTGTTTCGGATATTACCGAACGCAAGCAAGCTGAGGAGGCTCTGCGGGTTGCGGCAAAGCGTGAACGTTTAATGTCTGTGGTGCGTGACCGCATTCGTCAGTCTCTTAATATCGAAACTATCCTCAAGACTACTGTGGAGGAAGTGCGGCAGTTTCTTGATACAGATCGGGTGTTGATTTATCGCTTTCAACCAGACTGGACTGGGAAGGTGGCGGTAGAATCTGTTGATTCTGGCTGGACTCATCTGCATTCGAGAAGTATGCAGGTATCGGAATTTACCCAAACTTGCATTTCTTATTATCAAAGAGGTCATGTTTATACTGTTGAGGATGTTAACCGGCAAAGTGTGACTGTTCCTCATTTGGCTCTGTTGCAAGAGGCTCAAGTTAAAGGGTTATTGGTGGTGCCGATTTTGTACGACAGTGTGGATACTTCTCTGTCTCTGTCTACAATGCTTGGGGCTAGGGATAATTTGTCTTCTCATGGCCCCCGCCGCCATTCCCGTCCGCTGTGGGGTCTGCTGGTGGCAAATCACTGCCGCGCCCCCAGACAATGGCAGGCGCAGGAGGTTGAGTTGTTGTCTTCTTTGGCTAACCAGCTATCAATTGCGATTCAGCAAGCTGAACTTTATCAGCAGTTGGCTTTGGCAAATATGGAATTGCAGCGTTTGGCAAGTTGCGATTGTTTGACTGGTGTGGCCAACCGCCGCCGATTTGATGAATTTCTCGCTGAGCAGTGGCAACGCTCGCTCTCTGTTCGCAATCCTGTGTCGCTTTTGTTATGTGATGTTGACTTTTTTAAGTTATATAACGATACTTACGGTCACATTGCCGGCGATGAGTGTTTGCAAAAAGTGGCAGCGGCTATCCGCGCTTCGCTGAATCGTCCAGGGGATTTGGTCGCCCGCTATGGGGGTGAGGAGTTTGCTGTGGTGTTGCCTTCTACTGATTGGGAGGAGGCTCTCTATATTGCTGAGTCTATCCGCAGGGCTGTTAAGGGGTTGTCTATCCCTCATCGGCGCTCTTCCAATCAGTATGTGACGATGAGTGTGGGTGTTGCCAGTGTGGTGCCGACTACGGAGTGGGAACCTTCTCATCTAATTGCTGAGGCTGACTGTGCTTTATATTCTGCTAAGGCTAGTGGCCGTGATCAATGCTGTTCCAGCCGGTTGAACAATGCGCTATCTTTGAGCGATGTATCGGCTGATGTTTAAAAGCGGTTTAATTAGGTGAAGGTTTAGTGTACAACCACCACAGATGAACACAAATAAACATCAATGCACGGGATGCACTAAGGGATGGTTGTGCGGGTAGCGCATAGCTTTTGTCCTTCTCCATAATTAATCCTGAATCGTTTATGATGCGACCCGTTAATAAGTTACCCAAGTGGGTTTTATGGATTTTGGCGTTTCCTTTGGCCGTTCTCTACGGCTGGCTTTTATTGTTAATTTTTAATTATTTACAACCGCTTTTAAATATTTTTGTAGCTTCGATTTTGCTTTCTTTTGTCCTCGATTATCCGGTTAATTTTCTTCAGCAAAAAGGTGTAATTCGCCAAAATGCGGTGACTTTAGTTTTTTTGATTACTTTATTAATCTTGCTGGCTTTAGCTATTACTCTGGTTCCGATTATTTGGCAACAACTTAATGAGTTTGCTAAACGTCTTCCGTTTTGGATAGATTCTGGAAGTTTTCAAATTCAAGATTTCAACCGCTGGGCCTTGGATCGCAATCTTCCTATTGATTTAAGTGGGTTGGCAATTCAACTCACAAACAGTCTGTCGGAACAATTGCAAACTTTAACAGGTAAAATGCTTGGTTTTGCTATTGATACGATTGGCAGTATTTTTAATATATTTTTAGCGGCGGTTTTAACGTTTTATCTGTTGTTACATGGTCAACGAGTGTGGGATGGAATGTTTCAATGGTTCCCTTCGGATGTGGGGCCGGTTGTGCGCCGGTCTTTGCGGCAAAATTTTCATAATTATTTTATTGGTCAAATTTCTCTTGCTGCTATTAGTGGTGTGGCAATGACTTTGGCTTTTTTGGCTTTACAAGTGCCTTTGGCTTTGTTATTTGGTTTTGGTTTGGGTTTAATGGCTTTATTTCCTCTTCTCACCGGCATTGGTATTGCGTTGGTGAGTTTTTTGCTGGCTTTACAAAATTTTTGGTTAGGAATAAAAGTTTTATTTGTGGCGATGTTGATTGATCAAATTAATGCTAATTTTATTGCGCCTCGCGTTTTAGGCGGTTTCACCGGCCTCAATCCTGTCTGGATTATTATTTCTTTATTGTTGGGGGCAAAACTCGGCGGTGTTTTAGGTTTATTAATTGCTGTTCCCCTGGCTAGTTTTATTAAAAGTACGGCGGAAATGTTCAGAACTAAAGGCGTAATTAGTGATTAGTCAGGTGCCATTTATCAATGATCATTTGTCATTTCTTGCTGTGTTGAAAAATGACCATTGATTTATTTAAAACTTGTGGCCGGTGGTAATTTCAAAGCGAATATCTCCTTGATCATTGATGCCTAAATCGCCACGAATTAAACCTACAGGAGATTTGACTCTTACACCAATACCATAGCCGAAACCAGTGCCCGGTTTATCGCGTACCGGCCCTGGTTCTCCTACAATGCTATCTCCTGAATTAAAATCTGTACCAAAATCTGCAAACACTACCCCCGCCACCGGCCTAATAATTGGAAAGCGATATTCCACACTTCCTAACAGAAAACTGCGACCGCTGGCAAGTTCTGCGCCTGCATATCCTCGCACCGAATTTAATCCACCAAGATTAAACGTTTCGGCAGGAATTACATCACCTATGATTGTGCCGGCTTGAACGTTAAATGCCAAAACTTCGGCTAATTCTGGGTCTTTTTCTAGGTCAATTTTTCCTAAACCGAGCCAATTTATCGGCAGATATTGAATATAATTTGCTCTTAAACGGTTCATAAAAACTTCTCCTAAGCCCACTGGAATCGATTGCTCGGTACTGAAACTGAGCAAGGAGCCTTGAAAAGCATTTGAGGGGCGATTGCGTTGATCTAGGGCCATTCCAAAAGAAACGGTGAATAAGTCATCAATGCCGGTGTTACTAAGGCTAACAGGATTGCCAAATTTATCGATATTTTGAACTCGCCAATCTTGATCACGGATGCTAATTCGGGTGTAATTTAAAGCGAGTTGACTATTCCAATCGCCAATGTTATGTAGTAATCCTAAACTACCTCCAAATCTGCCTTCTCTCATGTCATCGCCGTTTGGTAAATCGATATCTTCATTGAAAGTCTCGGAAAAGTTTCGGCTGCGGAATATTTGGGCACTATAACCGAAACGGTTGGGTTGAAACCGGCGATAGGGACTAATAAAACCGGCCCGATATTGAAAGTCTTTACCGCTGATTTGGGTGTTGATTCGTAGCTGATCGTTTAGTCCGTTGAGGTTGGTGTGCCGGTAGCCAATTTGACCATATAAACCGATATCGCCGCTATTTCCGCCGCCAAAGGTAAAGTTACCATACCGGCGTTCTTCAATGTTGTAGGTGATGGTGACACCGGCAGCATCTTGGCTAAAAGAAACGTCTACTTTGTTAAAAAGATCAAGCCGCTGTAGTCGCCAGATATCTTGTTCCATTAAGTCGGGGTTAAACAATTGACCGGCTTTTAGTTTTAATTCTCCTTCGATAAATTCTTTGCGGGTTTTTCCCTCAATTTGTTGATTGTTTTCGTCTATTGTTTCGCCTTCTGAGTTGACAAATTGGATCTGAATTTCTTTGATAATTGTGCCGGTGAAGTTTTGAGAGAAAATAGGGTTTGAAATGACAAAATGGGGGTTAATATTTGTGTCGGGTTCAATACTTTTTAGGGGGTTTTGTTGTAAATCTGCGGCTTTGTGGGAAATTTCGCCGTTGAGTGGGGGTGGGGTGTGGGCTGTGGCGGTGGATGTTAAATTGGCACTGGCGAGGGTGCTCAGGCTGAAAAGAATGGCCGGTTGAATGGGGTTAAGACGCATGGTTGAGGTGATGGGGTTTTTCTGCTGCTTCCTCAGAAAAGCATAAAAAATCAGAGCAGAAAAGCTCTGAGGAAAGAAGCATATTTTAAGTTTTTTTGCAAGGTCTTAACTGCAACAAACTACAGGGGCGTGCGAGAAACAAATTTCTCAAAATCTGCCTGGGTTTGCTGTAAAAGCTTTTCTCGGCTGTCTGTGGCGTGGGTAAGCGCGGGTAATAGATTCCGTGCTTGTAACGTCATGTGTAGCTGAAGGTGGGCCACATACTCACCGATATTTTCACGAGTTAAATCATTGGATTGTTGAAGCAGATGCGGATTCAAAGTGTTCTCCCTCTTTTGTTCTGCAACCTTTGCTTTCTCTGATAAAAGTTACCATAACCTGTCTGGTTTATTGCAATTTTCGCAATGAACCTTAACGTTTCTTGGCGTGGCTGTTGAGGTATGTAAAGTTTTGATTGCTTTTTCTTTCAAAATTTTAGGTTTATTGAAAATAATTAGCATTAAGCTGGCCTAAGTTAGGGAGGGGTGATGCTTAGGTGGGGATGGGAAATTTGTTCTGCTAAAGTTGATTCCGGCTGCTGAGATCAAGCGGGTTGGCTGTAGCAAAAAGCTTGATTGCGGGGCCAAAAATGGGTTCTAACCGGGAAATTTGGCCGGTTTGTTCCTCTTTCTCTGCTTCGAGGTGAGCAAAATTAGTTTTTCTGAAACTACTTGCTTGTGGGTAGAGAATAATCCTAAAATTATTGGGTTCTGAGATGGAAACAATTTCCAACAAGTTTGATTATTGTTTTGATTTGATTAGGGATTTGTAATGGAAAAATTGCCAGAGAATTTACAACAGTTACGAGATAAAGTTGCCGTCGTCACCGGCGCGAGTCGGGGTATTGGTCGGGCGATAGCTTTGGCCCTAGCAACTCAGGGGGCAAAGGTTGCTATTAATTATGCTTCTTCGAGTACAGCAGCCGATGAAATCGTAACAGAAATTGCTGCCCAAGGTGGCGAGGCTTTGGCATTGCAAGCGGATGTTTCTAAGGCTGATCAAGTCGATGGTATTTTTGATGCGGTGGTTGAAAAATGGGGCCGGATTGATGTGTTGGTAAATAATGCCGGTATTACGCGCGATACTTTGCTTTTGCGGATGAAGCTTGAAGATTGGCAAGCGGTGATTGATTTGAATTTGTCGGGGGTTTTTTTGTGTACAAAAGCTGTCAGCAAGTTGATGTTAAAACAGCGTTCGGGTCGGATTATTAATATTGCTTCTGTGGCCGGTCAAATGGGCAACCCCGGACAAGCAAATTACAGCGCTGCAAAGGCTGGGGTAATTGGGTTTACAAAGACGGTGGCTAAGGAATTTGCTTCTCGCGGTATTACGGTGAATGCTGTGGCGCCTGGGTTTATTTCTACGGATATGACGAGTGGGTTGAAGTCTGATGAAATTTTAAAGTTTATTCCCCTTGGCCGGTATGGTCAGCCGGATGAAGTGGCCGGTATGGTTCGCTTTTTGGCTGCTGATCCTGCTGCTGCTTATATCACCGGTCAAGTTTTTAATGTTGATGGCGGTATGGTGATGGCTTAGGGCTTTTTTGCCGGTTTATGTAGGGCCGGCATCCCAGTGGCGCAGGCGTCCCGCCTGCGCTTGTAGGGTAATCGCAGGCGGGACGCCTGCGCCACTCTTGATATCCCGCCACTCTTGATAGCGTCACACACTATTTATTTAACCGGCAAAGTTGATTCACAATCAAAACAACACTCTACACAGGACGCAAAAATGTATAATTTTGCCGGTTTTAGCGTTGTTTTTGGCATTTTAATTTTGCTAGTTTACGCCATTCTGCAATGGTTACACATTCCTGCTGGAAACTTCTTAGATTGGGTAATTGGGGCTGCTACTTTTGAATGGTTATTACTCATCGTTACGGTTCCTTGGAATATTCACTTTGAATCTAAATCAGTTTTAGCAGAGGCCGCAGAATCAAGGGAAAAAAATATTCCTGTTGACGAGAACCAAATTAGCTACGTTAAAACTTTAGCTAATCGTTCATTTTTGGTAGCTATCGCGCTTCACCTTTTGTCAGCTATTGCGCTTTACACCCTAGCTTTAACAGGGATAAGCACAGTTGGCTATATCAGTTCTGCTGCTGCTTTGCTATTAACTATTCTACGCCCAGCAATACGGGCTTACAAATATTTAGCGATGCGTTTAACGATGATTCGTAGCCAGTTTTTATATCCCCGCGAAGATATTGTGGAACTCCGCAGCCGGTTTAACGAACTGGAATTAAAAGTTACACAAATAGAGGAAAAGTTAAATCCCGAATATCCCACATCTTGGGTAGCATCCCAACAGCGCCAGTGGGAAGCAACACAAACTGAATTAAGCCGTTTAGCGGCTGCCCTAGAAAACCACAGATCCACGAATCAAGCCGAACATATCCAGTTAGCAAGAGAAGCACAAAATGCCATTGCTCAACTCAGCACAGACGGGCAATTTTTAAACCACGCCCGCGAAATTATTCGGTTTTTTAAAGAAGCTTAATTTTTGCTGCAAAAACCCGGTAAATTTTGCCCTCACCGGGTTTTTAGAAGCTTTCTGTACTTCTGGCTATAATCAGCGAGTATTGGTAATAAATGCTTGTGTAACCTTCAAAAGTGGTTCATCTAATACCAATTCTTTAAAATAGAGCAACAGATTTAAAACCTCAAATCCAGACTTCATCTGAATTTTAAATTTTGAATTTTAAATTTTGAATTTTGAATTGGTATAAAACATTTATCGCCCCTAAAATGGCTTTTCTAGGTTAGAGTTTTATACCTTTCTATTATATTAGATCCTGTAAAATAACTGAAATTTGGTAATTTCTTAACCAGTTTCCATCAAAAGCAGCCTGTTAAGCAAAGTAGACAGGCGAGTATGAGAAAAAGAGGCTTTGATTTTATTTGATAAATTGAGATTATCCCTTTTCTTCTTAAATTTCGTAATGCCAAATTGTCGGGGTTTCCGAGACAATAATCACGCTGCGAGACTCCCGGCAAATTAAACCTTCTTTTTCAAAATTATTGAGCATTCTTGTTACAGTAACACGATTTGAGCCAATCATTTCTGCCAGTTCTTGATGTGTTAACCGCAGGTCAATTAATTGGCCTTCGGCAACGGCGCGGCCAAATCTTTTAGATAGCCATGTTAATAATTTGATTAAGGCTATATCCATTGGTTTGCATTGCCGCATTTCTAAAAATTCTTCTAAACGCTGGTTATGCTCAATTAAGGCTGAAATAATTTTTTCCCACTGCGAAGCCGGCAAAAGAATTGCCTCCACCGGCGTCACGCATTCTATCGTATAGGGATCTGCTTTTGATAGCGGTTTACCTACAATATCTCCGCTGCCCCATAATCCCAGCGGAATAACGTTTCCCTCTTCACTCCAAGTAAAAGTCCTCAGCACTCCTGATTTAATTTGCCAAAGTTCATTTGACCTTAATGGTAATAAAGATCGGCGATGAAATTTAAACTCTGTCTCGGTTGCCGGTTGACTATTTAAAAGCGTGTACATTTGAGCAATTCTCCCAATTATTTAAACATTTTTAGAGAATGTTTTTCTTCGCTGTTTTTGCCACAAAATGCCTAGACAGATCAGAGAAATCGCTTTTTTGGCTTAAACTACGGTTTCTCGGTAGAGATAGGGGATTAAGGGCAATGACAAGAAGTATGTCACACCGAGACAGTCAACGTCAAGCAAAAACCTTAAACTCTATCGAAGAACCGTAGTATCATAAAAATAAGGTTGATTGCCGCCGGCTTGCCAATCGTGGGGCCAGAGCCTTATGAACGCCGATAGGTAACAAGATTTGTGTCAAAAGCGAAACGACTGCCTGCATTTGACCACAATGTAATCAAGATGGTTAATAGTTAATGGCTACTAACCTAAGCAAAACACAAAACAAATTCCCCAAAACTGTTATGCGGATAGCTCGTGATATTTCGGAATTAATTGGCCGCACGCCTTTGGTACAGCTTAATCGCATCCCTCAAGCAGAAGGATGTGTGGCGAGAATTGTTGTCAAACTTGAAGGCATGAACCCAGCGGCGTCGGTAAAAGATCGCATCGGTGCAAGCATGATTTCTGCCGCAGAAGAAGCGGGTAAAATTGCCCCAGGTAAAACAGTTTTAGTCGAGCCCACATCAGGAAACACCGGCATTGCCTTGGCGATGGTAGCCGCAGCCAAAGGCTATCAACTTATTTTAACCATGCCTGAAACGATGAGTTCTGAACGGCGAGCTATGCTCAAAGCCTATGGCGCGAGAGTTGAACTCACCCCCGGCACCGAGGGGATGCGTGGCGCTATTGCGCGTGCAGAGCAAATTGTGGCAAACACTCCCAATGCTTATATGTTGCAACAATTCCGCAACCCTGCTAACCCAAAAGTTCACCGCGAAACTACGGCTGAGGAAATTTGGGCAGATACAGATGGCGAAGTTGATATTTTAATTGCAGGAGTTGGCACCGGCGGTACAATTAGCGGTGTTGCAGAAGTGATAAAGGCAAGAAAACCGAGTTTTCAAGTGATTGCCGTTGAACCGCAAAAAAGTGCGGTGCTGTCTGGCGGGTATCCGGGGGCCCATAAAATTCAGGGAATTGGAGCCGGTTTTGTGCCGGAAGTCTTGCACGTTGATTTAATTGATGAAGTGATTGCAGTCAGCGATGAAGATGCAATGGCCTATGGCCGACGTTTGGCCCGCGAAGAAGGTTTGCTGTCGGGAATTTCTTCGGGTGCCGCCCTTGCAGCAGCAATTAAAGTCGGTCAACGTCCAGAAAATCGCGGTCGTTTAATTGTGATGGTGCAGCCGAGTTTTGGCGAACGCTATCTGAGCACGCCGATGTTTCAAGATTTAGAAGCGCTTGAGGCGGCTATTCATTAAACCGGCCTTTTCTATGGCCTAAAAAACCGGCTTTCCAAAGAAACCCGGTTTTTTTATATTTCCCTCGCTTCTGTGTCTGAGCTTGCTTTGCTGTGTAGGCCGGTGTTTGCGGCATTTTTTGGAATTAAATGTTATATTAAGAAATGTAAAAGCAGATCACAAAAAATTAGAGTTACAACAAATGGTGTTATTTGGATTTGGCAAAAAAGCGAGTATGCCCAAACAGTCTGAGGCGTTACCCGGACGAACCGAAGAAATACCGGTGCCGGGGCAACATTTTGTTAACGGCAATCCCCTTAAACCGCCTTATCCTGATGGTTTAGAAATTGCGATGTTTGGGTTAGGTTGTTTTTGGGGTGCAGAGCGGAAATTTTGGCAGCAAAAGGGCGTATTTTCTACCTCTGTGGGCTATGCTGCCGGTTATACGCCCAACCCAACTTATCAAGAAGTTTGCAGCGGCATGACCGGCCATAATGAAGTAGTCCGCGTGGTATTTGATCCGAAAGTAATTAGTTACGAAGACTTGCTAAAAGTTTTCTGGGAAAGCCACAATCCTACTCAAGGAATGCGGCAAGGAAATGATGTAGGAACGCAGTATCGTTCGGGAATTTATGTTTATTCAGAAGCTCAGAAAAAGTTAGCCGAAGCTTCACGGGATGCCTATCAAAAAGCCCTGAAAGATGCTCGTTATGGGGAAATTACGACCGAGATTATTGATGCCCCAGAGTTTTATTTCGCGGAAGCTTATCACCAGCAATATCTGGCAAAAAATCCAAATGGATATTGCGGTTTAGGCGGCACAAAAGTTTGTTATTCTGCAACTGCTCAAGCTTAATTCTAACTCGTACCTGGGTTTTACCTGGGTACGAAATTGAAGAATCTCTACCTTTTGTTGGTTCGGGAGACAGAAAGAGAGAGGTAAAAAAGAAAACGCAAAATTTATTAACCAAATTTTCAATATTTATCTAAATTATTATCGGTTTGCTGAACAGCGAAAAAATGGCAAAATTATAAATAAAAGACTTTAAAAAATAAACCGGCACTTCTGGCAAAGCTAGAACTAAAAGAGGGTTGCTGAAAGTGGGAAAAGTTAAAAAGACGGCCAAACTTTAATTTTTATGGCTTTTATTCCTCTTTAAAATGGTTGATAGGAAGGTAAACATTAACCGTTGTCCCATGATTTTCTTCGCTAATAATTGTCAGAGTTCCGCCGTGATTTTCTATTACCCATTTGGCAATAGGGAGACCCAAACCAGATCCCGGACTACCGGGAATTAAATTTGCATTGCTGGCCCGGTAAAAGCTGTCAAAAACTTTTTCTTGGTCGAGTTTAGGAATGCCTATTCCTTGGTCTTGAAAAGTTATAGTTACAGCATCTTCACAACTACTTATTTCCAAAACAATAGCCCCTCCGTCCGGCGAGTATCTGATAGCATTATTCAAAAGGTGAGCCAAGGCTTTTTTAAGTAAATTCGGGTCAGCCCAGATTTTTTCAACGCAAGCATTGTCATTTAAAAAAATAAGCTGGTGGTTGCTATTGTCTCCTAGCTTAGAGCTTTTTAACAACTTTTCGCACATTGCAGTTAAATTCAGGGGAGCCGGTTCTATTTTAAAGGCTTTAGCGTTAATTTTCGCCAAAGTTAAAACATCTTCTAACAGTGTTTCAAAACGGGAAATTCCATCACTAATTTTATCAAAATATTGACCATAATCATTTATGTTCAGTCGAGAAAGCTTCCGATGGAGTAAATCGCTAGTCGTAGAAATAACCATTAAAGGAGTGCGGAATTGGTGAGAAATAGTGTTCAGCAATTGCGATTTTAGCTCACTTAAAGATTTCTCGTTTTCGAGAGATTTTTTTAACTGAAGTTGAAGATTTATTAATTGTTGATTTTGCTCTTGGAGTTCCGTAGTGCGCTCCAGAACAAGCGCTTCAAGTTGTTGATTTAAAGTTTTTAATTTAGTTTCGGCAGCTTGACGGTGAAAAATTTCCGTTTGCAATTGCTGGTTTTGTTGCTGTAGCTGTATTTGCAAGCGGCTAATTTTCAGTTGATTTTCTACACGAGCCAGCACTTCCGCTAGTTTCCAAGGTTTTGTAATATAGTCAACTCCGCCAGAGGCAAAAGCTCGGACTTTATCAAAAGTTTCATCACTGCCACTTAAAAAAATAACAGGAATCTCCCGCGTAGACTCCTCAAATTTGAGCCGCTGACATACTTCATAGCCATCCATCACGGGCATCATCAAATCGAGCAAAATTAAATCTAATTGGTTGAGGGTGGCTATATCCAAAGCAGCATTGCCATCATTAGCCTGGTAAACTTTATAGCCTTTTTCCATCAGCACCGTCGTTAAAAGCCAGACAATTTCTGGCTCGTCATCGACAATTAAAATGTTTGCCAGATCATCCTTTTCTTCAAACATATCTCTCTCTGTGCCTTTCAGGGGAGGTAATTTTGTTTTCTCAAAGAAGTTTAATCAATACGCTACGCTGCTAAATACTTACTTAGTTTCTCAAATTTCCGACTCTGAAAGCAAGATTTGCGGATCAACTTTACTGACACCACGAAAAAGATCAGCACTTTTGCCTGAAGCCCCCAACCACGCTTGCCGGTTGCGTGCTCTAGCAGGTCAATGGAAATTGAGCAGCTAAACTCAGCGTGGATTCCTCACTGCCCATCTCATCTCTATCAATTTAGCAGAACTGAGCAAGAAAAGAAAAACTCTCTGTTTCCTCAACTTCTTGCTGGGAACTCTCCCTGCAAAAAATCACCCGATCAGGTGAGTCAACAAGCATGAAGTTAAGGAATAACAGCCGTCCTACAGTGATTAATGGTACAGATTTTTACTCATCGCTTGAAATTATGGTTGAGAATGCTTCTGAGTTTGTAAATTCGCCCTCATCTCAAGTCATCAATAGTCGCCCTAGCGGCGGTGACAATAACCCGCTTTCGTCTAATTCTTGCAGTGATTTTTATTTTCTAAAATCGCCAACTGAAGAAAACTTAAAATTTCCTATAAACAGCCAAAAATCTCCTTTTTCTGAAAGGGATTTACAGGCTATTTCTGAGTGTTGTAAAGATGAAAAAGCCTTTGAAGAACTGCAACAAATTTTGCTCAAAGCTTGGGGGAACGATCCCGAAAAAGACCGCCTAAAAGATGTGATTTTGCATACCGTCGCCCATGACTTACGGACTTCTGTTTTGGGAACACTTATGCTCTTTAAACATTTAATGTCTCAACCAGAGGAAATGATTACAATTTCTCGCTCGGTGGTTGACCGGCTTGTGCAAGGCAACAAACGCCACCTAGAAATGATCAATGCTCTCTTAGAAACCTATTTCCCTGAAGATGAAGCTATGGTTTTAGCGGGAGTGGTTAGGTTTTCGGCGCTGGTGGAAACGATTTTTAAAGACTTAGCACCAATGCTAGAAAAAAATCAACTTAAGTTGATAAATTTGGTATCGACATCTTTACCGCCGGTGGTGGCTGATCCTGTACAAATCCAGCGAGTTTTTGAAACTTTAATTACCCACATTGCCTTCAATAACCCCCCCGGATTAACCCTGACGGTGAAAGCTGAGGTGGAAGCGAAAATGATGCGTTGTTCGATTGCCAATAATGGCGCTCAAATAAGCCCAGTTGAATGTAATCGCCTTTTTGATTTATATATCCGTGAACCGCAGCACCGATCTGGCACCAGCACCGGCCTAAAATTATATCTTTGCCGGCAAATTATTCGCTCATTAAATGGGGAAATTGGTGTTGAACCTTCCGCAGATTCCGGTGTCACATTTTGGTTTACATTGCCTCTAGTTAGTGCTGTGTCACAGAAAAGCTAATTTTCTAAACTACCGGCTTTTGTTTTTCGTCCCCCTCTGTGCCGGCAATTCCTGCTGATCAGTTAAGCCGCTTCCAGCCAGTCAAAAATTCGCTCTAATTGTTCAATAGAAACTAAGCCGTACTGCCACAATACCATCGGCAGAAGCGTCGGCGGTTCTTGTGAGCGCAAGGCCAGTTCAATGCAAGTATTAGAAATGCCTAAGTCTTCTTGCAGAAATTCAATTAATTTTAAGCGTAAATTAAATTGCATGGCTATAAGGGGGGAGCGATTTTGATTTGAATATTATTATGAGGGATTTGTGTTGGCCCGCTTGTGATCCTGTCGCCGTGAGTTTGTGATAGTGATCAGCTTTGGTTGTGACAGCCATCGTCTAGTAGCTGTTTTGGGCCTTTCCTTTTCAAATGCTTGATCCCCGACGATCCCCCGCCCATCGCGCGCCAATGAAGAGGTATCTCCCCCCTCATTATAGGGGGCTGGGGATCGTGGGGGTTGGAAAATACGCACCTAAGTATAAATACATATTGAGAACCGGACTATCTCTTTAATATGGCTTTGTCGCCGCAAAAATTAAACATTAAACTTTAAAATTCTTTGCCTTAATAAAATGAGTTGCTGTTCTCAGCTTTGTAAAGGATAGTTGCTAATTATTTCTAACTGGTCTTAATTTTTCACAATTGTTTTTAATCCTCTCATTAAGCGGCGGATACCTTCCTGGGCGGTTTCTTTTTGCAGTGATCCGTAGGCGACGCGCAAATAACAGCCTTTTTCAATTCCAAAGGTGTCACCAGGAATCACGGCTACTCCATATTCTCGAATTAGTTTTTCGACTAATTCCAGAGATTTGATTTTGCTTTGAAGATTGAGCAGAAAGTAAAAAGCACCTTCTGCCGGTGGAATGGTGCAAAATTCTTTTAAAGTATCGAGTTCTTCTAGCATCAAGTTTCGCACTTCGGCGATTTGTTGAATTTGGCTGCGGCAATATTCTCCACCGGCTTCTAATGCTCCTGTGGCTGCATATTGAGAAATAACTGGCGGGCAAATTAAAATCGTATCCTGAATTTTTTTTACCGAATCTAAGAGGTGTTTTGGCATTACCATATAGCCAATCCGCCAAGATGCAAATCCATAGGCTTTGGAAAGGCTATACAAGGAAATGGTGTGGTTGTTGCTGTCGGGAAGGGAGGCCGGAGAAAAGTGTTTTACATTGTTATAGGTAAAGTATTCGTAGGCTTCATCGCTGATATGATAAATGCCTCGGTTGCGGCAAATTTCGTTGATTTTCTGTAATGATTCTGGGGAATAAACAGCACCAGTGGGGTTATTGGGGGAAATGGTAACTATGGCGCGGGTTTTATTTGTAATGGCTTGTTCTATGGCTTGGGGTTGTAATTGATAGTTTTGATTGGTTTCTACGAGGACGGGCCGGCAGCTTGCCATGACAATTGCCATTTCGTGATTGAAATAGTAGGGAGTTTGAATAATAATTTCATCACCGGGGGAGGTGATGGCTAAAATGGCGTTCATAAAGGCCATGTTGCTGCCGGCGGTAACAAGGATGCAGTTTTGTTTATCAATTTGAATATGATTGTCGGTTTTGAGCTTAATTTCGATGGCTTGGAGTAAGGGGGTAATGCCTTGCACCGGCTTATATTTATGGTTTTCTGGATCGTTGAAAAATTCAGATATTTTGTTGAGGGATTGGGCCGGTGGGCCGTAATAAACTACGCCTTGTCCGAGTGAAATTGTCCCCGGAGAATTACGAATCATTTCGCCAACGATGGGAATAATTGGCGATTGTACGGCTTGCATTCTCTGGGGGGTTGGGTTCATTTTTTTTGGTGGGGTAATTGTTTTGTATTGTCCAAGCTTTTGGCGGCGAAAATTTGAGTAAGAAACCCGGTTTTTTTAAAGGAACCGGGTTTGTTGGAGGGTTAATTGAAGGAAGTTAAATTGATGGTTCAGCCTTTCAGGGATACCACCGGCATTTAGGTTTATTTGCCGATTTTGTGGGGTTGATTTTTTTCGGTTAATAGCCCGATGACGCCTTCGAGTTGAGTGCTGACGAGGTTGGCTCCCCGCAGGTTAGTGCCGGTGAAAAGGGCGTTAACTAAGTGAGCATCCGAGAGATCGGCGTAGCCCAAGTCTGCATCGGTAAGGTTGGCTCCTTTGAGGTCTGCGCCGCTGAGGTCGGCTCCTTTGAGGTCTGCGCCTCTGAGGTCTGCACCGGCCAGACTTGCGCCTCTGAGGTCTGCGCCGCTGAGGTCTGCGCCTTTGAGGTCGGCGTCTTTGAGGTCGGCGGAGAATAATTTGGCACTTTTGAGGTCGGCGTCGCGTAGTTTTGACCCTCTCATGTTGGCACCAGAGAGGACAACGTTGCTGAGGTTGGCTCTTTCGAGGGCACAACCTTGGCATTGCCTAGTGACGATGAGCCGGCGGATATGAGCTTGTTCGGTGCCGCAGCCGGTGAAGGTGACAGCCAAGAGGGTGCCGGTGGCCGCTAGGATGCTTAGTCTTTTTTGGGTAGGAGTCACAGTGGCTTAACTAGGAATAAAGAAGCGTTTTCTGTCAAGAGGGGTAATACTCCTCATGTTTGGGGATTTTAGCACCCACAGAAAATCGATGAGATCTAAGAATTTAATCTAAATCACCTATTTTTTCTGGTTTTGAGCGCAGGAAATTAATTTTGTTATTTTTTGTTCCCCAAGCCGACCTAGAAGCCGGTTTTTTTGGGTGGTCATGGAAGGGCTATTGACAAAATCGCTTGATTGGTTTTACATAAGTTTACATAAACTATTAGATAAGAAATTTGTAAATAAATATTAAAAAAACTATGCTACAATTTCGCGCCCTGATATATTGAACTTGGGCAACCAAAAGAAGCCCATATTATCGAACCTCGAAAATTAAATCACGCAATTATCCACATACCATGACAACGACCTTACAGCGCCGTGAAGGCGGCTCCGTTTGGGAGCGTTTCTGCAATTGGGTCACTTCTACCGAAAACCGGATTTATCTCGGTTGGTTCGGTGTGCTGATGATCCCCACCCTGCTGAGCGCGACCGTTTGCTTCATCATTGCTTTTATCGCTGCTCCCCCTGTGGACATCGATGGTATCCGTGAGCCCGTTGCCGGTTCCTTACTGTATGGCAACAACATCATCACGGGTGCTGTGGTTCCCTCCTCCAACGCTATTGGCTTGCACTTCTACCCAATTTGGGAAGCAGCCAGTATGGATGAGTGGCTCTACAATGGTGGCCCCTACCAGTTGGTAGTGTTCCACTTCCTGATCGGCATTTTTGCCTATATGGGCCGGCAGTGGGAGTTGAGCTATCGTTTGGGGATGCGTCCTTGGATCTGCGTTGCGTATAGCGCACCCTTGGCATCTGCTACCGCTGTATTTTTGATCTATCCCTTGGGTCAAGGTAGCTTCTCGGACGGTATGCCTCTGGGTATTTCCGGTACTTTCAACTTTATGATCGTGTTCCAAGCAGAGCACAACATCTTGATGCACCCCTTCCATATGTTGGGAGTTGCCGGTGTGTTTGGTGGTTCTTTGTTCTCGGCGATGCACGGTTCTCTCGTGACGTCTTCCTTGGTGCGTGAAACGACCGAAGTTGAATCTCAAAACTACGGTTATAAGTTCGGCCAAGAAGAAGAAACCTACAACATTGTTGCAGCACACGGCTATTTTGGTCGTTTAATCTTCCAATACGCTTCTTTTAATAACAGCCGCTCTTTGCACTTCTTCTTGGGTGCTTGGCCGGTGGTTGGTATTTGGTTTACGGCTTTGGGTATTTCGACAATGGCGTTTAACTTGAATGGTTTTAACTTTAACCAGTCAGTGTTGGATAGCCAGGGTCGTGTAATTAATACCTGGGCTGATGTAATCAACCGCGCTAACTTGGGTATGGAAGTAATGCACGAACGTAATGCTCACAACTTCCCCCTCGACTTGGCTGCTGTGGAAGCGCCTTCTCTTCGTGGTTAATTGATTTCATGCTAGAAATGTGATCATTTTTGCATTTCTGCTAAATAAAAAAGCGCTCTCCTTTTTGGGGGGCGCTTTTTTGCTTTGAGAACTCACAAAATCATGTAGAGCAGGAGGGCGAAGAATTGAGGTTGAGAGTGAAAACAGAAAACTTGAATATCACCGGCCTAACGTTGACGAATAGGAATTTCGATACAAAATTCTGTACCCTTTCCTTGCTCAGTAAAACACTCTAAAACTCCCTTATGCTGACCGACAACAATTTGATAACAAATAGATAGCCCTAAACCGGTACCTTTTCCCACCGGCTTTGTTGTAAAAAACGGGTCAAAAATCCTTAACTTCACCGCATCAGGCATACCGGCACCATTATCAATGATGCGAATAACTACAGAAGAATTACTTTGTTTAAGTTCCGTGCGAACTGTAATTACACCGGCTTTTGGTAATAATTCCAGAGCATCAATTGCATTGGAAAAAATGTTTAAAAATACTTGATTAAGCTGGCCGGCGTAACACTCAACTTTCGGCAAACTGCCATACTCCTTAACAACCTCAATCCCCGGATGTTTAGCAGGTTTGAAACGACTTTGCAAAATTAACAGAGTATTATCAATCCCCTCATGTAAATCAACAAACTTCATCGCCGCCTCATCCAGGCGCGAAAAATTCCGCAAAGAAAGAACAATTTGGCGGATTCTTTCGGCTCCCACCTGCATTGAAGACAAAATCTTTCCTAAATCTTCACCCAAAAATTCAAAATCCATTGCCTCCAATTTTTCCTGTATTGTTTTGCTGGGAGCCCCTACTTCCTTTTGATAAATTTCTACCAAACCCAATAAATCTTTAGAGTAAACTTCCAGATAAGAAAGATTGGCATAAATAAAATTAATGGGATTATTAATTTCATGGGCAACACCGGCTACTAATTGCCCCAAACTAGACATTTTTTCTGTTTGTATTAACTGGGCTTGAGTTGTTTTCAATTCCTGCAAAGCTGAGGCAAGTTGTTCTGCTTTTGCTTGCGCCACACTCGCCGCATTCACAGACTGTGCGTAAAGTTCTGCTTGATCAATAGCGATAGCTAATTGAGCCGTGACTGCTGTTAATAATTCTACTTCACTATCACTCCAAGGACGTACCCCAGAATAGTGAACACAACCCACAATTCCAATAGCAAAACTTGAACCCATCCCGCCGGATGTAGCGAGTCGAGTTTGGATCGGCAAAGCTAAAACAGAATTACAACCCAAACGGCGAGAAAACCGGCGCAAAACGCGATTTTTTTCAGTTTTTGCATTATCGACGCGCAGAATTTCTAAATTTGATAAGTTTGGCAAAACTGAACCGGCTACTTTTGCATCATAGACACCCATCACAGTTTCTAAGTCGGCGTTTTTTGCCTCCATAACTATTTCTAAGGCATCGGTTTTAGCAGTGAAAGTGTACCAAATAAAAACACAGCGGTCAATATTTAATAAACTGCGAATTTTATGGACTGCTGTTTCTAAAATGGTATTTAATTCTAAAGATGTGCGAATTTGACTAGCAAGCTGAAATAACAAAGCCTCTCGTCCTGATAATAACTCTTGACGAACCCAGGCGCGGTCAATGGCGACAGCAAGGGCATTCGCTACCCAACTCAGCGTACTGCGAGCCGCTTCACTATAAGGAACTAGGCTTAAAATTGCCATAACTCCCACTAAACGATCTTCAACAATTAAGGGATATCCTGCCAAAAATGTAGCGGGATCATCCCAAGAAGAAACGCTAGAATCATTGGAAATTTTAGAGGATTCAGGAGTAATATAAGATTGGCGATTTTGAGCAATAAACCCAATCATGGAAAACCCCAAAGCAATACGGTCGCTAAATTCTGCCGTTGCCGGTTGTTCGCCGGTGAAAGATTGTAGCTCTAATAAATTGGCGGTTTTATTAAACGTCCAAATGCCGGCAAAACTTAAATCTAAACATAACTCCATCACTTCGGTACAGCGGTGGAGAATTTCGGGTAAGGTACTGCTTTGAATCAAGGCCACGCCTATTTCTGCCGCTAGGGTAGAAAGCCGGGATCTTTCTAACAATAAAGCACTGGCGCGTTTGCGGTCGGTGATATCATAAAATGCACTTAATAAAGCCGATTTTCCATTAAATTTTAACGGTTGTAAGGATAAAGAAATCCAGAAATAAGTGCCATTTACTTTAACAGCGCGAATTTCTTGCGCCCGCACAAAGCCATCTTTTTTAAACTTTGCCAGAACAGTTTCCCTGTCGGCAGGATTTTCATAAAAATCGATAATTTCCTGCTGCTGCATTTCCGGCAAAGAGATGCCCAAGGCTTCAGCTAAAGCAGGATTTGCATACATTAATGAATTATCTTCTAGGCTGGTAATTAAAATAGGAATGGGGGTTACTTCGGCAATAGCGCGAAAACGTTCTTGGCTTTCTCGTAATTCTTCTTCAGCTTTTTGGCGGCGGCTGATATCGACAATGGCAGCGATAAAATACTTTGGTTCTCCGGATTTTTCTTTTACCAAAGATAGCGTTAAATTAACCCAAACGACGGTGCCATTTTTGCGGATATAACGTTTTTGAATTGAGTCTAAGGGCATTTCTCCTAAACGCATCCACCGCACTGCTTCTGTGGTGATTTGCACATCTTCGGGATGGCTAATTTCATAAAATCCAATAGTGAGGAGTTCTTCTTGGGAGTAACCAACAATATCACAATATCGCTGGTTAGCGCGGAGAAATTGCCCGTCCAGCGCCACCAACGCCACTCCCACCGCCGTTTGCTCAAAAGTTGCTCGAAACCTCGCTTCACTTTCCCGCAATGCTTCTTCTGCAAGCTTGCGTTCAGTTATATCTTGTACTAAAGAAGCGACACCAATTAAATTGCCGGTTTCATCGACTAAGGGCGTATTATACCATTCACAAATAATAATTTGCCCGTCTTTGGTAATGTTTTCATTAGTGTTGCGAGTCCAGCCTTGATTTGTTAACATTTTTGCCCAAAGTTTATTAAGTTCTGGTTTAACAATTTCTGGGGCAATTAAATCAGCGGCAGCCTGTCCAAGCGCTTCGGTTCTGGTATAACCAAAAATCCTTTCGGCGGCTGGGTTCCATTCGGTGACTTCAAAGGCTAAACTCCACTCTATTACTGCTAGGGGAGTTTGCTGGAAATGCAAAGCTAATTTTTGCTCTTGTTTGGTAAAGGCGGTTTCGGCTTTTTTCTGGTCGCTGATGTCAATAAATAATCCATCCCAAATTATCTCTGATCCTAGGCAAGGTTGCGGCTGAAAAATAGCTTTAAACCATTTAAGTTGCCCAGAAGCGGTAATCAGCCGGCCTTCCCATTTCCAAAGTTGCAGACTGTTAGCTGCATCGCTGATGGCTTCCTGCCAGGAAATGAGGTCATCGGGATGTAATAGTTCCATGAAGCTATTACAATTTGCTAGGATTTCTGTAGGTTCTAATTCGCACAATTCATAACAATCTCCGCTGACAAATTTAAAGGCTATATTTTCTCCGCCCTGCCAAGACATTTGATAAATTACAGCCGGTAAATTTACCGCGATTTGTTGAAACTTGTCTTGGCTATTTTGCAGGGCGGTAATTAACCTTTTAACAATTTCTGTTCCGGTGGTTTCTAGGCTGAGTAATTGTTGTTGAGATTCTTGTAATTTATTTTCAAGTTCGAGCGGCTTTGTGATGTCTTTGAGAGTACAGATAAGTTGTCTAAGGTTGCCGGTGTTGTCTCTTTGCGGGGTGATGCTGATTTGTAACCATTTGACTGCGGAATTGTTAGGAATGCCGACAATATCACAGACCGATTCACCGCTAGTTAGGGCTTTTGTGAAGCATTGATTTGCAGCTAATAATGTGTTATTTTGTTGCAGTAATTGCCAGTTGGAATTAAATGCTGTTTGTCCCGGTAATTGAGATTGAGGAATTTCCAAAAGTTGAGCAGCGGCGGGGTTGCTCCAAATAATTATGCCGGTGGAATCTGTAATTAAAATGCCGGCATCAACGAGTTGAAGGGCGTCTTCTAAAAAGGTTGTGTGTGTTTTTGATGCCGGTTTGCGCCACCACCACCACGCCACTATTCCTATCAAGGCGATGGCGGCGAAGACTAATTGCCATTGTTCCGCAATGGGTATTTTATGCAGGGCTGTTTTTGCAAAAATTGACGAAAAATAAACAATTGGGCGAGAATAGGGGAACAAAACGGCGACCAAGTGCAGGTTTTCGGTTTGGATCATTGCCACCTCGATAGGGGGGTGCCGGTGGAGGAAAGAAACAGTGTTCTTTTTCTGTTGTAGTGGTTATTTATGTCTTTTGTCTTTTTTTTTGTTGTGGATTTTGGGAGGGGGAGGATTATGTTTTAGGAAATTTTAACCGCAGATTAACGCAGATGGACGCAGATATGGGGGTATATTAGCATAATTGGATGGTTGATAAGGGAGAAAATTTTGGCGCTTAGTTAGACGGAAAGTTGGATTTGGGAGCCATTTTGGGTTTTGTTGACTTCTATTCTTGCTTGGAAGGCTTCTTTAAATTGCGGCATATGGGTAACGGTTAAAATGCAGGCAAATTCTGAGGCAATGGCATTAATTGCGGCTATTAATCGGTCGCATCCTTCGCTGTCTTGGGTGCCAAATCCTTCATCGACTATTAGCATTTGTAATGCTGTTCCTGAACGATTTGCTAATAGGCGTGCTAGGGCAAGACGGATGGCAAAGTTAATCCGAAATGCTTCTCCTCCTGAGTAGGTTTCATAAGGGCGAGTTCCTCGTGCATCGGCGATGAGGATATCGAGGGTTTCGATTAATTTGCCGGTTGTTTTGGCTGATTTTGTTTTGGTTTTACTGGCTTTTTGGGTGACAAATTGAATATGCAATTGGTTGGCACTCAGGCGCGATAATATTTGATTGGTTTCGGCTTCGAGTTGGGGCAGTACATTTTCGATCATTAGGGCTTGAATGCCGTTTTTACCAAAGGCGGCGGCGAGTTCGGAATAAATGCGTTGTTGTTTGATATGGTTTTGCAAATAGGCTCTTTTTTCTTTGAGTTGGGTTTCTAAAGAGGCGCGATATTGCTGTTGTTGTTGCAAGCGTCCTTTGCTGGCAAAAAGTTGATCAAGTTGTGTACGCCGGCCGGCAATGGTTCTGTCAAGATTTTGTATTTCAGTGCTTGGATCTGGTGTTTGAAAAAGTTGCCGGTTAAGTATTTCTAATTCCTCAGCTATTTTTTGTCGCTGCTGTCTTCTTTCTTCTAACCAGGTTTCTAATTCTTTTGCTCTCTTTACAAACTGGGGGTATTCTTCGCGCGCAGTCAGTAATTCTTGATATTTTGCTAACCAAATTTGCGCTTTTTTTAAAGTTTCTCGAACTTGACTGTGCGCGTGTCTATCATAGTTAATTTCTGTTAATTGCCGGTCAATTTCTGCCATTGCCTGGGAATATTCAGAAATTGTTTTCTGTTGTTCTAAATCTTGGCTTAACTTGGCAACTAAAGCCTCTAATTCTGGTTTTTTAAGTTGCAATTGTGTCCACCGGCGCATGGCAGATTTGATCTCAGCTTGTTTAATTTCTGCCCAGCGCCAGCGTTCCACATTTCCGCGTGCAAGGGCGTGGGTTTTTTCGTCATAATTTAGTTGTTGAAGTTGCCTCTCCAGTTGTTGCAATTCACTTTGCAATTCTGGCGAATGGGTGCCGGTGGCAAGTATTTGTTCCAGTTGTTGTTTTTCTGCACTTAAATGTTGTAATTTTTCCCGGTCATTTGTCGTTGCATCGAGTTGAGCAAGCAAATTTCCCCGCCGTTCCCGCAACGTATCATAACCGGCTAATTCTTGAGTAAGTTGCTGATATTCTGTGCGGAGAACTTGAATTTCTCTTTCTGAGGTCGCCAATTGTTCACGCACCACCCACAATTGATTAAGAATATCCTGTTGTTCCGTTGCGTGTTTTTCTAAAACTAAATTTCTGTGATGTTCATCAAGAGGCCGATCACACAAAGGACAAAGCGGAAATGCCGATTCTAAATTGGAATTTTCGCCCGCATCTTCTGGAGAATATTTCTGCATTAACCCCATTTTTTCCTGAATACCGGCAAGGCGAGTTTCATATTCCCGCTGTTGCGTTTGCAAGCGTTCCATAAAACTGCGTCTTTCGAGACCTTTTTCTCTCACCCGTTGTTGATAAATCCGTTTTTTTTCTAACTCTTCAATTTGAACCCCAATTTCGATAACTGCTTGTTGCAATTGCGGGTGACGCTGTTGCTGTAAATGCAATTGATAACCAGTAGCTTGTATTTCTTCTAAACGAGCACCCAAACGAGCGCCCACCCTTTCCAATTCTACTTGTAAGTGATTTCTTCTATTAATTAAAGGGGCAATTTCTCCTTGCAAACGATCTAAATCAGCCAGCTTAGTTTTTGCCAATTGCAATTGAGCCAAACCGGCCTCAACTTCCGGAGCAGATTGCAGAATTTGTTGCAACTCTTCCTCTTGTTGCAAAAGCGAATCAAGTTGAGCCTTAGCGGAAGAAAGCTTACCACTCAATTGCGCGAGATGCTGTGAAAGTTGTTGTTGCAAACTCGAACGTTTTTCCCCAAGTTCTTGATGTAGCTGAAACTTGCCATCTTCAAGTTGCTCTAAACTTTGTAACTGCTGAAAATTGGCATAACCGCTAGTAATTTCTTTTTCTTGGTGCAAGACAGCCTCAAGTTGTTGCTGACGCGATCTTGTCATCGCCAAATCTTGCTCTAGGCGTTCACCCTCACCATTAATTGCCTGATATTGCTGCCGGTGCCACGAAACTTGCTGTAACCAACTTTGGCGCAAAACAGCCTGCTCTTTTAACTTTTTCAAAGATAGCTCATCAGCAACTTGTTTAGCCTGTAAATCATTTAAACTAGCCTCCGTCTCAGCCAACTCTGAAACCGTACTTTCACTCGCTTCTAACTGCGACTGCAAAGAATAAATATCTACCTCCAACAATTCAACTTTTCCCTTAAAATTTTTAGCGCGTTCTTTAGCCTCTTCCGCCAACCGATCATAATGATTAAGCTTCAACAACTCCGCCAAAATCTCCTTCCGTTCATTCGGACGCTTAAGCATAAATTCATCAGCCCGACCTTGACGCAAATAAGCCGAATTGCTAAACGTCTCATAATCTAACTTAAGATGTTCTAAAACCTTCTCCTGAGTTGCTCGCAAACCCCGCTCACTCAGAGACTTAAAACTAACTGGGCGACCTTCCTCATCAGAAACCGTAGCAACTTGAAATTCTAAACTCGTCAACTGACCGCGAACCCGACAACGAATCACCCGATAAATGCAACCATTAACTTGAAAAACATAATCAACCCGCGCCTCTTTAGCCCCAAAATGAATCACATCATCCTCAGAACCGGCCCGACTTTCACCCCAAATTGACCAAGAAATCGCCTCTAACAGAGAAGACTTGCCGGCACCATTGGGCCCACAAATACAAGCCGTATGCAGGCCGCGAAACTCCAGTGTAGCGTTTTCATAGCTGAGGAAATTTTTTAATGTTAATTGATGCGGAATCATAAAAAAACTCTAATAACTCTCAACCCAATTTTCAGCTTAAATTTTTAATCACAGACTCATATATTATCATTTTTGCCCGAAAAACCGCCCTAATTCCAACTCTGTCCCGTCTCTGATGCCAAAAATTTTTTTAGAAAACCGGCATATAACAGATTTTTTTGTTCGATGCTGGGTTAACTTCTGTACCCTCGCCTTGAAAAAAAGGCTCCGATAGTTACAGTCATAGCACATCTAAGGATCTACAGGCTCTTTGTTCGGATTTTGTGGTTTTCTTGATGGGAACTAATTTTTAACCGCAGATGTAAAGCAGCACAGATGCCAGCCCCACAGATGGATGCCGCAGTAGATAGGTTGTTTGCTTCGGTTTTGGCATCAAGTTCTCACAGAGGAAATAAATTAAGCAAACCGGCACCATTTGTGGCAATCTGAAAAACAGAGAGGACAGTAATCTAGTACAGAAACAACCTATGCAAACTCTGCAAAACCCCTCAACCACCGCCTACAGTCACAATGCCACAGACGGCACTATCCACCGGCGCAAAACTCGCGCTGTGAAAGTCGGTAACGTCACCATTGGCGGCGGGTATCCGGTGGTTGTGCAGTCGATGATTAATGAAGATACGCTTGATGTTGACGGTTCGGTGGCGGCGATTCGTCGTTTACATGAAGTTGGTTGCGAAATTGTTCGCGTGACGGTGCCGAGTATTGCTCATGCGAAAGCGGTGGCAGAAATTAAAGAAAAGTTGATTAAAACTTATCAAGATGTCCCCTTGGTTGCCGATGTGCATCACAATGGCATGAAAATTGCCTTGGAAGTTGCAAAATATGTGGATAAGGTGCGGATTAATCCGGGGTTATATGTGTTTGAAAAACCCCGTGCAGATCGAACAGAGTTTTCGGATTCAGAATTTGCAGAAATTGGTGATAAAATTCGGGAAACTTTAGAGCCTTTGGTGGTTTCTTTGCGTGACCAAGGCAAGGCGATGCGAATTGGGGTAAATCATGGTTCGCTGGCTGAAAGAATGCTGTTTACCTATGGCGATACGCCGGAGGGAATGGTTGAGTCGGCAGTTGAGTTTTTGAGAATTTGTGAGTCTTTGGATTTTCGCAATTTGGTAATTTCGATGAAGGCTTCGCGGGTGCCGGTGATGTTGGCGGCGTACCGTTTGATGGCGAAAAGAATGGATGAGTTGGGAATGGATTATCCGCTGCATTTGGGTGTGACGGAAGCGGGGGATGGTGAGTATGGTCGCATTAAGTCTACGGCTGGCATTGCTACTTTGTTAGCTGAGGGACTTGGTGATACTATTAGGGTATCTCTCACAGAAGCTCCAGAAAAGGAAATTCCGGTTTGTTACAGCATTTTGCAGGCTTTGGGGCTTCGCAAAACGATGGTTGAGTATGTGGCTTGTCCGTCTTGTGGTCGCACTTTGTTTAACTTAGAAGAAGTGTTGCACAAAGTGCGTGAGGCGACTAAGCATTTAACCGGCCTTGATATTGCCGTGATGGGTTGTATTGTGAATGGCCCCGGAGAAATGGCGGATGCCGATTATGGTTATGTGGGCCGGCAACCTGGTTTTATTTCGCTTTATCGTGGTCGTGAGGAAATTAAAAAGGTACCCGAAGATCAAGGCGTTGAGGAGTTAATTGCTTTGATTAAGTCGGATGGCCGGTGGGTTGATCCCTAGGGATTGATTTTGGTTTGGGCCGGTGGGGGCCGGCCCTTTGAAAAAGGCTATGGATAGGCGGATCTTTGTGTGAGACACAGGCTTTAAATTTAGGAAAAAATTGGCTTTTCAAGGCTGGAACTCCCACATCCTCCCACTCGCTGTGTTAGAGTGGGCTTAATGCCTTTGAATAATTTTTTGCCGGCTCAGAAAACTTATGGAAATGACAAAACGTGGTCTTGTTCTTGGTGCGACAGTGATAATGGTTAGTGCTGTAGCCATAGCAAGAGCAGATATCCACCCAAAAGTTTTAGCTTCTTTTCAGGATAGCCCTAAAGAATTGGTTGATGAAGTGTGGCAAATTGTTGACCGCAATTATGTGGATGCCACGTTTAATCAGGTGGATTGGGATAATGTTAGAGATCAATATTTGAGCCGGCAATATACCAGCAAGGACGAGGCGTATAAAGCGATCCGCGAAATGCTGGAACAGCTAAAAGATCCTTATACTCGCTTTATGGATCCCAAAGAGTTCCAAAATATGCAGATTGATACGCGAGGGGAACTAACTGGGGTGGGGTTACAGTTGGCGCAAGATGAGGAAACTAAAAAGTTGGTAGTGGTGGCGCCAATTGAGGAAACACCGGCCTTTAAAGCGGGGATTTTAGCAAAAGATGAAATTGTTAAAATTGACGGCAAAAGCACTGAGGGGATGGATGTTAATCAAGCAGTGCAGTTAATTCGGGGACAGGCTAATAGTCAAGTTACTTTAACGATTCAGCGGGGTAAGGAGGTCTTAGAGTTTCGCCTTATAAGGGCTCGTATTGAAATTCATCCGGTGCGCCATGCTGTGCGAAAAACTCAGTCGGGGAATATTGGATATATTCGTTTGATTCAGTTTAGCGAAAATGCGGCGTCGGAAATGCGAGCGGCGATTCAAGATTTGGAAAAGCAAAAGGTTGATGGATATATTTTAGATTTGCGTTCTAACCCTGGTGGGTTGTTGCAAGCTAGTATTCAAATTGCCCGGATGTGGTTAGAAAGTGGCACTATTGTTTCGACGGTGAACCGGCAAGGAATTACTGATAAGCAAAGTGCTAATAATGGCGCTTTAACTAAGAAGCCAATGGTGATTTTGGTGGATGGTGGTTCGGCGAGTGCGAGTGAAATTTTATCGGGTGCTTTGCAAGATAATAAGCGTGCGGTTTTGGTGGGTACTAAGACTTTTGGTAAGGGTTTGGTACAGTCTGTGCGTGGTTTAAATGATGGTTCGGGTTTGGCGGTGACTATTGCTAAGTATCTGACGCCTAGTGGTCGGGATATTAATAAGCATGGTATTGACCCGGATGTGGTGTTTGAGTTGTCTGATGAGCAAAAGTTGGCTTTGCGTAAGGATAATACGAAGATTGGTACGCCGGATGACCCGCAGTATGTGAAGGGTTTGGAGGTTTTGCGTAAGGAAATTGTGGCGAAGCAAGGCAATCGGGCGGAGTCTGCGAAGCAGAAGCGGTGATTTGTCATTTGTCATTTGTCATTTGTCATTGGTCATTTGTCCTTTGTCATTGGTGGGGTGGGGGGCCCCAGAGTGTTCATTTTGGTTGACATTTGCCGGCCCGGATAAGTCCGATTCTCCGGGCTATTGCTTCATCAGTTGTGCTGTAGGGCCCCCATTGTTCCTCAATGTCGGGGTCTTTTTGTTGTTGAAGTTGTGGTGCGCTAAGTATATCACAATTGCCCTGGGGTCGTTTTACTATATACCAAGTTTCTGTGTTTTCCATTCTGTTGTTTGGTTGGGTTGATTTTTAACTGGTTAAAATAGAAATGGTAGCATATTCAAGTTTTAATTTCTTGGTTTTATAGCGGGGAGTAATGGTTTTTATGACTCAAGAATTAACGGATTTAAAAAATAGCATTCTGGAGGGCCGGTATGCGGATGCGCTGGAGATTGTTGAGGAGTTGGAGGCGATGAGTCGCAAAGATTATCTACGGAAAATTAAGAGTTTTTTAGTTAGGCTGATGATTCATTTAATTAAAAATCAAATTGAGGGCCGGTTGACTAATTCTTGGGCTGCTTCTATTCGGGATTCAGTTATTCAAATTCAAGACTTTAATTTAAAAGATAATCAAACCTCGTATTACATAAAAGCTGATGAGTGGGATCTGTTTATGGAAAAGGCTTTTGAGTCGGCAATTTCTCAAGCAAGTGCAGAAGTTGCCGGTGGTTCATACAAACCGCGTCAGCTTTTAGGAATGGTTGACCAAGACCAAGTTTTTAATACAGTAAAGCGTTTTATTGATTTAACTTACTCGGTTTCTGAGGAAGATTTAGGAGAGGCTATTGATCAAGAATTAAGTCAGTTAGCCGGTGGGGAAGATTGGGCGTTTTAAGCTGCCGGTTGAATGCTGCCGGTTGAAACCGGCATCTACAAGAAAGAAACCCCTCCGGGGTTATGAAGGTTTACTATCTAGTCCGTAGGACTTTATTCTTGTAGGCGCCGGTTTTAACCGGCGACATCTTTATTCGTGCACACACCGGCATCAACCATCCGCCAACGTTAGAATAAAAAAAACCAATCTCAACAACAGACACACCGCAAATGTTTCGGCACCTTCGTCAGTGGTTCATCAAAGCATGGCATCGCTTCCTGGGGTTATTCCGCAAACCCCAACCCACAAACTCCCCCACACCCCAATTTACCGATGCGGACTACGAAAAACTGTTTTTTCAGCTTTTGAAAGTAGTAAATTCCGGTATGATGGGTGAGCAGGAGGCTTTGTGGTGTGTTGAAAGCTTGAAACAACCCAGTTCTGAGGCGGAATGGGTGCAGTGGTTGGGCCGGTTTGGGGATAGGTTGCTTGCTTCAGATGCACCTAACCGCGAGTTAGCAGAAAAAATGGTGAAGTTGGGGGAAGTAAATGGCGGGCAACTAACAGAAATGGCGGGAAATATTGGCAGGGAATTGTTGAGCCGGTGTGCGGAAGAGGGGCCGGTGGCTTTAGAGATTAGCAGTGATGCGATAGCGTTGTTTTATCGGGGGGTTGACCAACATTTGGCGGATGATTTTAATGGTGCTTTGGCAAGCTATGAGAAGGCTATCGATATTGAACCGAAATTCCATCTTGCCTGGCACAATAAGGGCGCTGTACTGACTGACTTGGGACGCTATGAGGAGGCGCTGGCAAGCTATCAAAAGGCTATTGAGATTGAACCGAAATTCCATAATGCCTGGAACGGAAAGGGCGTTGTACTGAGTGACTTGGGACGCTATGAGGAGGCGCTGGCAAGCTATCAAAAGGCTATTGAGATTGAACCGAAATTCCATCATGCCTGGAACGGAAAGGGCCGTGTACTGAGTGACTTGGGACAGAATGAGGAGGCACTGGCAAGCTATGAAAAGGCTATCAAAATTGAACCGAATTACCATCCTGCCTGGAACGGAAAGGGCTGTGTACTGAGTGACTGGGGACGCTATGAGGAGGCAATAATTGCCTTTAACCGTGCCTTACAATTAACCAATAATCAAGACTGGCAAGCTTGGGCAAACTGGGGGGTGGCAATTATTAAGTCACAACGCTACGATGCAGCCATTGAAAACTGGGATGAAGGCTTGCAAAACATCCCCGCAAATGAACTAGAAGGTCGCGCTAGATTGCATCAATGTAAAGGTAATGCTCATTATGAATATGCACGCTTTCAACTTAACCGCTATCCCTACTTAAACAAAGCCAGAAACAGCTATATCGACGCCCTAAAAACCCTCTCTAACTGCCAAAATGATATCCTTGGAGAAATCCTCAGCCAACCTTGCCCCCCTCACCTTATCCCCCTCTATCTCGAAATATTGCAAAAATTAGCCAAAGTCTGCAAAGCCCTCGGTAATCAAAAAGAATTTGAATACTGTGCCCTCGGTAATCAAAAAGAATTTGAATACTGTTTAAACATAGGCGATCAACTGCTAGAAGAATTGCTCAAAACCCAATCCAACGAGCAAAAAATCCGCCTCTCCAGAAAATACGCCAGCTTTAATCAATTGCGGGTTTTATTATACGCCCAATCCCCCAAACCCGAAGAAAAAAAACTAGCCTTAAAATTATCCCAACAGCGCAAGAATCTCTGCCTAAGATGGATGCAAAAAGGGTGGGTAGAAATGGAAACCCCCGAACTCACCATCCCCCCTGGTGTCGCCCTCCTCGACTGGCATTACAGCGACGCTGGAATAGTAGTATTTATCCTCAGAAATGACGAACCTTTAAAAGTCTGCATTCTCACCTCCCAAATTCCACAAATTCTCGACAATTCCGCCGATAGACTGGTAGGAGAATTTGAAGAATGGATGAAACAATGGCAAGAAAATTATGAGAAGCAACGCGGCAAAAAAGAAGACCAAACCGAAACCCAGGAATGGCAAAATGCAATGGTTGAGGAATTAGAAAAACTCCGTAAAATCCTCCAAATAGACGATCAAATTTTACGCCACCTCAGAGGCATTGACCACCTCATCCTAATTCCCCACCGGCACTTACATTTATTACCCCTAGAATACTTCTTTCAAAATCAAAAATTTACCATCAGCCGGCTGCCTAGTTTGCAAATGGGAATAGATTTAGAAAACTCCCCCAACTCAGCCAAACACCTCCTCAACGTCCAAAGCCCCAGTCCCTTACTTTTTGCTGAATTAGAATCAAATGTAATTGCCCATTTTTACCAAAACAATCTAACATTCATCCCCAGCAAAAAAGCCACCCTAGAAAACGTCATCAACAACCTGCAAACAAACATCGGCATCTTTCATTTTACCGGCCACGCCGGCCACGATTTCAACAACCCTAAAAACTCCGCCCTCAACTTAAAGCAAAAACCACATTTCACCCTCGAAGAAATCTTTAAACTCGATTTCAGCCAATATTTTATCATTAGTTTATCCGCCTGTGAAACCGGCCTCACCAGCAAACCAAATCTAATAGATGAATATGTAGGTTTAGTCAGCGGATTTTTATCCTCAAAAGCAAGTTACGTTCTCAGTACCCTTTGGCAAGTGCAAGAATTATCAGCAGCTTTAATAATGATAGAATTTTACCGAGAAATAAACAAAGATAATCCCCCAATTATCGCCCTCAAAAACGCCCAAAACTGGTTACGCACTGTCACCTTAGAAAAACTCGCCCAATGGTGTGAAGAACTCGCCTCAGAAATAGGAGAAGACAACGACTCTTACGATACCTTAATTGCCCAAGCCAACCAAGCGAAACAACAAATTGCTATAATGGGTAAAGATGACACTCCCTACAAGCACCCTTATCACTGGGCTGGGGTTATTATTACGGGAAAAATCAACCTATGAACGCAACAAAATACTTCACACTTATTGCCTGTTTGCAATGCTTAGCCAAAGTTCAAGAAACCCTCCCTGAGCAAGTGCAAGAAAAAATAAATCAAGCCGGAAAACTCTTAGCCACAGACGAAGAAACGGCTATTTCTATGTTGCGGCAAGCGGTGATAAGCTACGATAAACTCAAGGAATCTTATCAATCAGCTTATGATGATTTATTTTCCCGTTACAATGCCCAAAAAAGAGCAAAAACCCGCATAGAAGACGATGAGGAAGACGAAAGCGACTTCAATTATTTTTTAGAAAATCAACTACCGCCACTTTTACCTAAACTGGGAGAAATTCTCAGCCAACCCAACCCAGGAAAACTGCTCCAAGATTTAGCCACCACCGGCACTCAACCTCCCGAAGAACAAAACACGGAAGAGAATACATTTGTAGAAATTTTTATGGGAATTTCGTTTTTATAATGACTGACATTATTGATCCAACCCTAGATTTATTTCTTTACCACAAAAGAGGTGCAGGTGGTGATGAAGAAACAGAAATTGCCAAAAATCAAGCTAATTTTGCCGCCAATTTTCCAGACAATGTTAAACCCGATTTCACGAAAGAAAGCACCGCCGAATCAACCGAATATCTGCCTTTACTCAAACCCTCATCAACAATCCCCGATATAGAAGATAACGGATATAAAATCCCCGCTGATTACTATGCCGTTTTATTAGCAGATACCTACGGATTATTTTACACCTCTTGCCTCACCGATGACACCACCCCACAAGATATTTCTTGCCTGCAAAATTTGAAAAAACAAGTTACCGACAAAAGCGGAGATATCGGCAAAACTTGGATGATTTCTGCTTGCTTACAAACCGGCGATAATGCAGAAACAGTAGCTAAAGATATCTATGAAAAAACGTTTCCGGGGATGCGGTGGCAAAACAAACAGGATGGCAAGTTTTTCAATGCAGATATCTTTGAAATTTCCCAACCACCCACAGCAGGAAAATCAAGAGAAGAAAGTCATGTTTTAATTATACTTTTTCCCACTGCCGAAGACAAGGCAAAGCTAGGAAAATTAACAAAAACTTTAATAAAATTATTATGTTATCGCCATAAAATTATCTGGTCTTATCAACAAACCCGTGAATGTAAACACGAACTGCAAAAGGTGTATCAATCTATCCGTAATACCATTGAAGGAATCAGAGGAAAATTCAATACTAACGAGCTAACCCACGACCAATTAAATGAACTCGAAAAAATCTTAAAAACCAACTTAGCGAACTTATATGATTATGGCAATCAATTAAACTCTTTAGAAATGTATAAACAGACGATAGAGGTTAACCTAAACAACTACAAACTAGCGGTAAAAACTGTTAGCGATAAAGTAGGAGTTGGCCAAAATAACTTAAAATTTTTAGAAGATTTTAGTGAATTAACAGAGAAAAAATATAGCCAACAAATAGATAAAGATTATGCCAGCCTTAGTCCTGGTTTAAGATTACTAGAAAACCTAATTAATACGATCCGAGGCATAGTAGAAATAGAACAAACCCAAATTAACAGCCGCATAGAAACCCAAAACCGCAACTTTCAAAACCTCGTTGCAGTGGCCGGTGTAGGAATTTCCACCGCTTCATTAACAGCCACCGGCATCGCCCCATTAATCCAACAAATTACCACACCTCCAACAAATCAACCTACCAAAATCACAAACCCATCTAATCAAGCCTTATCCATCTGGATTGGTTTCTTCATCCTTTGCCTATTGTTTGGTGGATTTTGTGCCGGCTTCACGTACTGGTGGCGAACTCGGAACAACCCTAAAAAACAACCCTAAAACAAGATAATCACCCCCTAAAAACCAACCCCCCTTTTTCAGGGGGGGTAATCAAAAACTAACTCTTACCATTTCCAGACGTAGCCAAAACCCGCTTCGCCAAAGGCTCCGGCACCTCCTGTAAATGGTCAAACTCCCAATTAAAATAACCCACACCCATCGTCAGAGAACGCAACTCAACGATAAGATCCTGCATCTCAGCCACCGGCAAATAAGCAGAAACCTTATCCCAACCCTTCCACTCAGCCATCCCCTCATAACCCAAAATTTGACCCCGCCGGCCACTCACCAACTGCAACATCTTCGACGTAAACTCATTTGGCGCACAAATAGTAACCGAAGCAATAGGCTCCAACAAAGCCGGCTCACACTTCGCCATTCCCTCCTGCATCGCCAAACGAGCCGCCTGCTTAAACGCCTGCTCCGAACTATCCACACTGTGATAAGAACCATTAATCAGCGTCACCGCCACATCCACCACCGGGAAACCCAAAGGGCCCTGAACCAAAAACTCACGCACCCCCATCTCCACACCAGGGATATACTGCTTTGGCACCACACCCCCCACAATTTTGTCCCCAAACGTAAAGCCCTCACCACGAGCCACCGGCTTAATATCCAGATAAACATCCCCAAACTGGCCATGACCGCCACTTTGGTGCTTATACCGGCCATGCACAGAAGAAACCGGCTTGCGAATCGTCTCCTTATATGGCACTTGAGGTAAATGCGTCACCATCGGCAAATTATACTTGCGCCGCAGCCTATCCAGAGCAACCTTTATATGTATCTCACCTTGTCCCCACAAAATAATCTCATGGGTATCACCATGTTGCTCCCAAGCCAAAGAGCAATCCTCTTCCATCAACTTCGCCAAAGCCCCCGTCAACTTCACCTCATCATTCCGCTTCTCAGGAGCAATCGCCAAAGCAAACACCGGCCTCATCACCTCCGCCTTCCGCAAAGCCACAGCCACACCACCAGGCGAAAGCGTATCCCCCGTCTTAATCGCCTCCATCCGACCAAGCGCCACAATATCACCCGCAGACGCAGACTGCACCGGCACCGTTTGCTGACCCATCAGCCGGTACATCCCACTTGGACGCACACCATTTAACACCATCCCATCCGTAAGCGTCCCCTGCCAAACACGCACCAGAGACAACTTACCACCCTGCGGCGTATAGAACGTCTTCAAAACCTGAGCCAGCGGCTCACTAGCCTTACCTAAACCGCGACGTTCCGCCGTCACCACCGGCTCAGGAGCCTCCCGCAACAAAGCCTCAAGCAGCGGACGCACACCAAAATCCTGCTCCGCCACCCCAAAAAACACCGGCACAATTAAATCCGCGCCCAACTCCATTTTCAGATCCGCAATAATCTCCTCTTGCGGCGGATTAATCTCCTCCAGCAACTCCTCAAGCAAATGATCATCAAAATTCGCCAACTCCTCAAGCATCACCGCCCGCGCCGCGTGTTCCTGCTCCCGCAACTCCTCCGGCATCGGCACCGGATCAGCCTGCGCCCCCGCATGATAATGATAAGCCTGCTCCGTCACCAAATCAATAAACCCAACAATCTTATCCCCGCCTCCAATAGGATACTGATGAGGCACAACCGGCCGGCTCGAAACCGACTTAAGCGCATTCAGCACCTCCATAAAATTAGAACTACAGCGAGCCTCATCCGTACAAGCCCGATCCATCTTATTAATAAAAACCACATGGGGAATTTCCCAATCATCCAAAAACTTAAAAAGCGGAGCCAAAGTCAAAACCCGACTTGGATCAGCCTCACAAACTACCACAGCCAACCCCGCCCCAATCAAAGCATTATGACTTTCTTGAGCAAACTCCACCGAGCCCGGACAATCAAGGAACGTCAACCGCACCCCTTCATAAACCGCACTCGCCACAGAAACCTCAACACTCATTTGACGTTCCCGCGCTTCCGCAGAACTATCCCCCACCGTATTACGATCCTTTACACTCCCCTTACGAGAAATCGTCCCCGTCACAGACAACAAACTTTCTAACAACGTTGTTTTACCACTTAAATACGGGCCAACCAGCGCCACATTACGCAAGCCCGAAATAACTTTATCGTTCATAAATCCTCCAGTTCAGCAATTGGAAACCAACGGTTTGATAAATTAAATTTTTTGGGCAAAAATCTCGCTATAACCAGGCAATCCGCATCGAGATCCACCCGGTCGAGTCTCTTTCTTTTTCTTGCTCTCTTTATTTGAGATTACCTTATTTTTACGGTACTGAAACAAAAATTGCAGCTTCTCTTAAGGTTAATTTAACTTAATTTGAACCTTTATCAAATCCTGTAAATTTTTGCTAAATTTTGTAATATTTTCGATAATTAAACTTAGCAAACAGCCAACCGAAGCCCCACCACCTTAAAGAAAAACAAGCAACCAAACTCAAAAAAAACCAGGCCGGTCAAACAATCCACAAAAACTCAACTTCCCCGACATCCCCCAAAAGATAGATTTTTGCCTTTCCTCACCCCAAATATAAACCCCTTAACATTTGCCCCCATAAGCGTTAAAAAAATTAATAAAACTAACCCCCGAAACTAATGCCATCCCAACCCAAACTCAAAACCCACTGGTTAGCCCTACTTTTGGTCTGCGGACTGATCACCCTTTCACCTCTCAAAACAAACGCCCAAACTCAACAAAACCCCCAAAAAGCCGCCGACTTAGTAAACAAAGGACTGCAACTAATTCAAAAAGGCAACCTCAGCGAAGCCACCGGCCTATTCCAACAAGCCACAGAACTAGACCCCAACCAGGCAGCAGCCCACTACAACCTGGGGCTGGCGCTGCGCCAACAAGGACAACTGCAAGCCGCCGCCAGCGCCTTCTACAAAGCCACGCAAATTGATCCCCGCTTTGCCCTTGCCTACGCCAACCTCGGTGCCGCCCTCCTCGAAGGTAACAACCTCACCCTCGCCCAACAATACCTGCAACGCGCCACAGAACTTGATCCCCAACTGGGCATCGCCCACTATAACCTCGGATTAGTTCTCGCCCAACAAAAACTCTGGGATCAAGCCATCACAGCCCAAAAACGCGCCATGCTCTACAGTCCCAAAGCCCCCGAAGCTCCCTATCACCTTGGACTTGCCTACCTGCAAATAGCCCAACTTGATAAAGCCAAAGAAGCCTTTCGTAAAGCCATTGAAATTACCCCAAATTACCCCGAAGCCCACTATAACTTGGGTTCCCTGCTGTTTAATGAAGGGGAACTACAACCCGCCTTAGATGCCTTTCGCAAAGCCAGAGAACAAAATCCCAACTATGCCAACGCTTACTATGGTGCCGGGTTAGTTTTTCTGCGACAAGGCCGGTATCAAGAAGCCAAAAACGTCTTGGAATATGCCAAAAACCTCTATACCTCTCAAAATAACCCCCAATGGGCCGCCAACGCCGAAAAACAACTGCAAAACCTACAAAATTTCCTCACCACAAATCCTTAAATCTATTGCTCAAACCCCCTAGCCGCAACGATGCCGGCCTTCCTCTGCGATGCTGCCTACATAAAATCCTTGCAAGATTTTATGGATCGCTTTATCTTATTTCCAGAGGATTTCTGTAGAATGAGAGAAAAGGAAGTGATTCAGGTCACAAGAATGGGGACTCTCATCTGCCGTCAAAAAATACCGTGACCGCACCCAAACTAGCCCACGATAGCCATCTTGCGAGAAAACTTTTGAACTCATCAAGACTATCAAATCGGCTGTTTCGGGCAAAAAAAATTAATGGTTTTGCTTTTCGGCCTGCTGGATCTAACCAGCACTTCGCCTCACCGGCACCCAAAAATCTTATCCATAACAATTACCAGCATTTCAAACCAACCTGAATAGGCTGGTGAGCGCAAAGAGTTTGAGTAATTCACGGCAACAAGTGCAAAACAACCATTACTTTGCCATCAGGGCCATTGCACAGCAACCATAAGTTTATTCACGTCAAAGCTGCGGGGTTTTTCCAGTGATTGCTATTTCAAATCGCACCCAGGAACGTACCTTGGGGACTATAAGCTTTGCTTCTACGCTGTATCTTTGTCCAGTTTTGGATTTGCTGCTTGCAGAGATCCCCCAACAATGGCGGGCAGAATTACGTCTCGGACTGCAAGAAGCATTGGTTAACGCCGCCAAACATGGCAATCAACTTGATCCCAGCAAAACTGTTTTAGTTCGTTTTTCGGTAATTGGGGATCAATATTGGTGGGAAATTGCAGACCAAGGCTCAGGCTTTACTCCCCCTTGCACTTGCAGTACAGACTACAGCGAACATCTCCCCTGTGACGAAGGTGAGTGTGGCAGAGGTTTATTTATTCTCTATCAAATATTTGACCAAGTACATTGGAATTCTCAAGGCACAGAGTTGAAACTCTGTAAACAAGTGGGTAGTCGTTCGCGGCTACCCCTTGTTTGTTAAATTTTAAGTTTTAAAGGCGCTTATTCGATTACAGAAATTTGTGTACACTTGTACACAAAAATCATCGTTGCTGGTCGAGGGGCACAGTTTCCAAAATCAACGAGCGCAAATCAACTGATTAATTTTGCCGCTGATGTCCATGTGTAGGACAAGGCGGTGCAGAAATTGAACGATCCAGCCAGCCTACCGCTTGTTGCAGTCTCGGTAAGGCTTCCTCTGGGCTATCTTTGAGCAAAAAAACTAAAGCAGCAGCAGCTTGTTCACCGGCCCGCGCTTTACGATTAGATTTAAGCCGGTGCCAGTCTTTTTCGGTGATGGCAAGTCTTTGGGCTAGGGCTTGTGCTAGTTCTAAGGTACTGATGTTTTGCAAATTGCCGGCCTCTGGACTTTGCAGGCCGGTGGATGTGGGAGTGCTATTTGGGGTAGGGTTAGGCATAAAGTGGTTTATACTTTCTTTTACTCTACAACAGCGGTATGCCCGTAGGCCAACCAAACCCCAACGATTCCCAAGAACCCGACTTTGAGCAACAACTCGCCGAAGTCGAACAATCTTTGCAGCAATTAAAACAACGCTACACCCAAATTCAACAAGACCGGCAAAGACAAAGCGAACTTTTGCAACGTCAGGAACAACTCAACAAACAATCTCGTCTTACTCGTAATGATTTACTCCTAAAAGAGTTGCAAAGCATTCAAGAACAACTCGAAAAGATCGAACTGAACTTAGAAAGCAGCCTTTTTTCTTGGGGCAGTTTGAAAGAGCCTTTTTGGCAAGCCGTGCGTTTTGCTGGTGCAGGTATTGTGGTAGGGTGGATTTTGAAATCTTTGGCCGGTTGATTAAAATTATCTCGATTTAGGGGAATCATTTATGCCATAAAAGCTATTGCTAGGCAGTAAGTAAACATTTCAGGAGGGTTATTATGCTTAATAGTTGGATCGATATCACGGTTCCGGTTAGAACTTTAGTTCGCCAAAATCCGGCCATATTCTATCCTCTCTGTAGAGCTTATTTCCCTAACCAAAAGATTAATATTGTCCAAGAAGATACTCAAATAGTCATCGAAGGATTTCCCCGTTCTGCTAATACTTTTGCTGTGATTGCATTTTTTCAATCTCAGCCAGAACCAGTTAAGATGGCTCATCATTTGCACGCAGCGGCTCAAATCATTCGTGCAGTGAAATGGAAAATTCCTACCTTAGTTTTGCTACGAAATCCTAAAGATGCCGCACTTTCTAGTATTAGCGCATTTCCGCAATATAGCATTTATAGATCATTATCCTATTATATATCTTTTTATTCGGCGATTTATGACTATCAAGACAGTTACATAATCGGAGAATTTGAAGAAGTTACTCAAAACTATGACCAAATCATTAAGCGAATTAATACCAAATTTAACACTAACTTTGCTGTTTGGGAAAATACACCGGCCAACAAGCAAAAAGTTTACGATATAATGGGCGGTCAACTCAATACCAGTTTTCCCTCAAAAATTTTAAAAATAAAAAATAACGCTGAAGAAGAAAGGCGGAGAAAATTAATTGAAGAGATCCAAAGTAATAAATACGCCGCAATGTTGGAAGAAGCCAACCAAATTTATCAGATTTTCAAACAGACGGCTTTAACTCAGAAGCTTATTCATACCTGATATCTTGTAAGAGTAATCAAGATATCAAAAATTCACAGAACCCAATGGCAACGCAACGAATCGCAGAACTTTTGCGAAGTGGTCAACCAGACGAAACCGTGACCGTGCAAGGCTGGGTGCGAACCAAACGAGAACTTAAAGACTTTGCCTTTGTCGAAGTCAATGATGGTTCATCAATGGCTAACCTGCAAGTCGTCCTCAGCCCAGACATCCCCGACTACGCCAACCTCGTCAAACAATTAAACACCGGCACATCCCTTGAAGTGTCTGGCACCCTCGTCGCCTCCCCGGCCAAAGGTCAGCGCATCGAACTCAAAGCCTCTACCCTCAAAGTGTACGGCGAAGCGAACCCCGAAACCTACCCCCTACAAAAAAAACGCCACTCCTTCGAGTTTCTGAGGGAAATAGGCCATTTGCGAGCTCGCACCAATACTCTTGGGGCCGTGTTTCGGGTGCGAAATGCTTGCGCTACCGCCATTCACGAGTTTTTTCAAGAGCGTGGTTTTTTGTGGGTGCATACTCCTATTATCACGTCGAGTGACTGCGAGGGGGCCGGTGAGATGTTTGCAGTCACCAGTTTGGACTTAAAAAATGTGCCGGTGACAGAAAGCAAAGACATAGACTACAGTAAAGACTTTTTTGGCAAACCGGCCTACCTAACAGTCAGCGGACAGCTAGAAGCAGAAGTCATGGCAATGGCTTTTAGCAATGTGTACACTTTTGGCCCGACTTTCCGCGCCGAAAATTCCAACACATCCCGCCACCTGGCAGAGTTTTGGATGGTTGAGCCAGAAATGGCCTTTTGTGATCTTCAAGGCGATATGGATCTCGCCGAGGCGTTTCTCAAACACATTTTTAAATATGTTTTGGAGAAATGCTCAGAAGATATGGAGTTTTTTAACCAGCGTATCGATAACACGGTTTTGGCAACCGCAGACAATATTATTAATAATCAGTTTGAGCGTTTGCCCTATACCGAGGCGATTAAGTTATTGGAAAAAGCGGATAAGCAGTTTGAGTATCCGGTAAGCTGGGGCTTAGATTTACAATCGGAACATGAGCGTTATCTGGCTGAAGATTTGTTTAAAAAGCCGGTGATTGTTACCGATTACCCGGTGGGGATCAAGGCTTTCTATATGCGTTTGAATGATGACGACAAGACTGTAGCCGCAATGGATATTCTCGCGCCGAAAATTGGCGAGATTATTGGCGGTTCTCAGCGTGAGGAACGTTTAGAAGTTTTAGAACGACGGCTTAAAGCTCAAGGGCTAGATGTCGAAAATTATTGGTGGTATTTGGATCTGCGCCGGTTTGGGACGGTTCCTCATGCCGGTTTTGGTTTGGGCTTTGAGCGTTTGGTGCAGTTTATGACGGGTATGCAAAATATACGAGATGTGATTCCTTTCCCCCGCGCACCTTTAACCATAGAGTTTTAATCTCACTATCAACTTAACTCACATAGCGTAAACTAAATCGGCCCCATCGCTAATGCCACAAAAAGCAAAGCGGATGAGGCCATTTTTTTTGATTTTAGACCGTTGCCAAAGTTGGAAATAGGCCGGTAACTTGCAACAAATTCTCCGTATTTTCCACAGGCCGCTAGGCTGATATTTTCTGACAATTTCGCGGGGGTTACTGCCATTATTGGCCTATTTTGTTACACCTTTAAAGCCTTTTTCCTAAAAGCAATCGAGCAGTATCCGTATAAACTACCTTTACTTTTATCCCCTGTCACGCATTAATCAAAAACTCTTATTGTTAGAGTCTGATTGTCTCTATACCTCTTTAAGAAGTCTCTGGAAGTATCAAGGGCAATTTTGTCCGTGAAATTACGCAAAAATATTTAGAAATATTTCTCTATGAAACCCAGCCCAAAACAAGCACAACCAGTCCGAAAATGTTTTTTTTCTCTCAAAGAAAAATGACCGGCAGGATTTTACTTTGGGCCAAAAAAAATACCGTAAGAAACAGCAATCTACCTCTTTTAGTCGTCTATGCCTTTAGATAGATACCAGCCTTTAGGCGGGCTTCGAGTTACCGACATCAGAAAGCTGTAAGCCTTTTAGGGCAAAGCATTACGGCTTTTCAGTCCGCCTGAGTCCCAAGAACTTGTTGGCGGTTCAGTCTTTTTAAAACAAGGTTTAGACAGCATAGAGGAATTACTCTTTCGCAGTTGTAAAACTGGTCGTTGACTACTGTTTGACAACCTTAAAAAAATTGTTTATCTTCTGAAGGAAAAATTTATTTTTTTTGTGTTATTTTTAATTGCAAGATTAGATTTTTAGAGCCAATGAAATCCAGACGCTCGACCGCAAAAATCTAAGCCAATCCAATTGATTCATCATTCTGGGGGTTGCCGTCACAAAAACAGCCATTCCCCTGCAACCCTTCCCAGGGCGCGGTTCATTTTTGCAAAGCCGAGTCTCCAACATCGTGCCTGCTGGCATTTTTCTATCTACCTTTAGATAGATTGGGCTTTTTAGGGTTTTCCAGCCAAGGGCTTGCAACGCCGTCTCTACCTTTGGGTACACATCTTACCAGAGTTCGGCTGCTTGAGTTATATAGCTTTTTGTCATCTATCTTTAGATAGATTTTTGGCAATCAAAGCTTGACCCAGTGGCCGGAAGCGGTGAGGAAAGCTGATATCGGTGACTTTAAAAGTTTATTAACCATTCCTAAAACCAAAAGGCTTAGGTTTGGCAGTTGAATAAGTCAAGCCATTTTTGTAGAGGAAAAAAAATGAGTATGCTCATGCGAATTGAAGACATTTACCAATTTTTTCAAGCGCCGCCGCCGATTTATCTCAATAAAGAGCTAACTGTTTGTTATGTAGTTTTTGTCTTATTGCAAAGGGACTCCTACGGCACAGAACTTATTCAGCGACTCGAAGAAGACTATCCTGCCTACCGGCTCTCAGACACCGTGCTATACAGCGCTCTCAATTTTCTTGAAGACGAACGCGCTATTAGCGGTTACTGGAAAAAAGTTGAAGGGCGCGGACGTCCCCGCCGGATGTACCTTATTCGCTCCCAATGGAAATCACGCGCTGAAGAACTTGCCTGGCTCTGGGAGGAATATATCAGCGGTCACACTTCTATCCGTTCGCTTAGAGCGCTCGACTTCAGTTTTCATCAAGACTCTGGCAGATCGCCGTCGTAAACAGTAAACTTATGTAAAGTCCGCGCTTGGAAAACTGCCTTTATGACCCCTGCGATTCTTTCATCCACTTTCCTGCTGACGCTGCTGTTAGGAGTTGGATTATTTTTCTTTATTCGTGCTTCCGTCAAAGATAGAACCGAGGAAGTTAAGCTTATTTCCGACCAAGCGGTTGACTCAGTTTTGACTCAGCTTCAAGAATATTTCTCCCGTCGCGCCTATCGTATGGCTGCGATTGATGGGTTAGCGAACCAAGTCACTTTTGAGGGCTATGTCCGCCCTAGTTGGTTTTTAGCTGTGTTTTTAAGTTTACTGGCCGCAGTTGGTATTCTTTGTTTGGCTCTGGTGTTGGCCATTTTATTGCCTCAAGTCGGTTTCGCTTGTCTGGCTCTGTTGCTACTCGCACCGGCTGCCGGTTGGTTTTACTGGCGCCGGGCCGGTCGAAAAGAGCAAGTTTCCCTCAAAGTCGAAATTCTTACCCCCCCATCGCCGGCGGCTAACGGCGGGTTTACCCAAATGCCGGTGACAAGCCAAAATATTGACGAACCGGCCCCTACTTGTATTACCATCAAAGCTCACCGCGACGAAATTGCCGAACTCACCAAAACTTTCCCCTTTAAGTCGGGCCACTTAGCCTAAAATTTTAGATTTTAGATTTCCATTATCTGGCCATACTCTCGTTTACTGGCCCCATTAAATCTAAAATCTCACATTCAGTCTTATCAACCCAGCGCTAAAGGGATTATGGCCATTGTTCTAAAATTTGCCCCGCAGCAAAAGCTGCACCAAAACCCAGCATCTGGCTTAAGTGCAGCTTCTCTTTACCACAATTTGGCAAGAGCAAAAACTCTTCTCATAAATTTATTTCCAACACACCAACCAACAAGTACATAGCTGCACCCAACCGGAAGCAGCCTTGTTGACAAAAGGGTACATTTCAACAGACACTCACACAGATAGCGCATAAGCTACCACGTCTGTTTTATAGTTGAATAAGACTCAAGCCTGAACCTTTACGGGGTGAAAATTCAGGCTAGAAACTTACTTCCCTAGAAAGATTGGCAGAGGGCTGGTTCCTGTTTTTTTGTTAACGAGGCGTCAATACGGTGTTAGAATTACTAACCGTGTTACCCTCAAGCATTTTCAGGCTGGGGAACAGAAAGTGGTTTTCTTCCACATATTGCGCCCCAAACAACCCTTTTTCTGCCCAGAAATAGCGGTCGGTGGTATGCTCGTTTCGTTTGACTAACAATAAGGCCGGTGGGAGAATGCCTTCGGCGTGTATAAATTTTCTAGCGGCGGTGACTGGTTTATCTTCGCCACTTTCGATACTATATTGAGGCACATGCTCCAGAATGCGACGCCCTTCTTGGCGACGGCGGCTTTTACGTTTACGTCTCCTGGCCAACCTCTTTACCTCCTCTTTCAGCCGACGGGGTGTAGTGATAGTTACAAAAACCGTCGCCAGTATATCCGTTTCTGTCCAAAAAATCAATCGTTTTTTTGTGAAAAATTTAAAGGCTGAAAACCCAGTGCCGGCAAAGCTTAGAGGTATTTGAAACACCCAGGATGCCCTCAAACAAAACAAAAGCCGTAATAAAAATATAAAAGTCTTAATAAAACTACAAAAAAATCGCCGCGAAATCGACACATTCTTGGTTGAAAGTATTTAAAACAGAGCCTTTGGCCGCTTCCCTTCCCTCCCCTGCTTATCCTTTACAACACCCCAAAAGACTTGATGTTAATGCCCGTTAGTCCCGAATTTGTAGAGCTTTGCCAGTCACAGGTTGCCCTGCTGGCTCAAGGGCTGAGAGCGTCTTGGATCGTGGTTTACTTGACCACAGAGAAGGTACACAAGGATAGTGAGGTAGAACTCGAAGAAGACAGCGAGGCCAAATTAATCCCTATCGTTGCTTACCCAGAAACAGCAGGGTCGTGGGAAGACAATAATACCTTCACCCTTAACCCCAGCGATACCGCTTCCCAACTGCGCCGCTTGCCCTCTGGAAACCTCGCCCCAGGAAAGCCGGTCGAACTCGGAGACTGGCAAAGTGCTGCTTTTGACTTTAATAGCACCGGCTATTACAGCGAAGAAAAAACACAAACCGGCCTCTCAAAACGTCAAATCGTTTTACCCCTCATCCACGAAGGCACCGTCATGGGGTTACTCGTGACTAACCGGGAAGACCGGCCCTGGAACAAACGAGAACGCCTGCAAATCGAACGTATCGCCCACACCATCGCCCTCGCCTGCTTCCTCGACCGCCGACAAGCCTACTGGAAAATCGCCTACCGCCAGCAGCAGTATTCAATTAGCCAGCAATACGATATCCTCGACAACTTGCTTCACCAAATACGCAGTCCCCTTACTGCTCTCAAAACCTTTGGCAAACTGCTCCTCAAACGCCTTAAACCCACCGACAGCAACCGTGATATCGCTCAACACATTTTACGAGAAAGTGACCGCTTGCAAGAACTGCTCACCCAAATGGATGCCGTCACCGACCAGCCACACGATGCCGCATCTCAGCTACTCCCCCCAGAAGAAGATGGGCCGGTTGCTTCTCCTCTTCCCCTGCTACCCCCATCGGGCGTTGTATCTTGCTTTGTTGCCGAAGTGCTAGAACCTTTGGTTGTCTCGGCCACCGCTATTGCCGGTGAACGCCAGTTACAAGTTCACAGTCACATCCCCACTAACTTACCGCCGGTAAAAGCCAACCCCCAAGCTCTGCGGGAAGTTTTAAGTAATTTGACAGACAATGCCCTTAAATATACATCTATCCCAGGACATATTTTTATAGAAGTCAGCGAAATTTTTGAGCCACCGGCCAGAAACGATACCACGAAGCCACAAGTTTCGACAGGCGTTCGACTAAGCGAGGCCGAAGTCTCAACTACCACACAACCCGATAATTCTCAAGCTTCCTCACTTCACGCCCCCTCCCAAAGCCTCTCACATTGGGTAACAATCTCGATCACAGACACCGGCAAAGGTATTCCTCCTCAAGACTTAGAACACATCTTTGAGAGGCATTATCGAGGCATTCAAGCCGAAACAGATATTCCGGGCACAGGTTTAGGTTTAGCCATTGCCAAACAACTCATCGAACAAATGCAAGGCAAAATAGAAGTTTTCAGCCCTGCTTTACGAGAACTGCCTACCTCTGAACCTGGTACAAGCTTTGTCGTTTGGTTGCCGGTGGTTAACAGCTAATCCTAAATTCCCAATTACCAACTACTAATGACAGATAATTTTTCAACCGCCCTCCTGACAACCGCACTCAAAATAGCCAACAGCATCCCAGATAGCAAAGATAACATTGATGCTTTGAATGAAATTGCTCATCAATATAAAAACATAAACCAAAAGCAACGAACTTTAGAAGTGTTAGCAGAAGCAGTAGAAAAAGCAAAAACAATACAAGAACCCGCTCTAAAGTGTCTGGCATTAAATGCTATTTCATGGCGCTATACAGAAGCCGATTTTAACAATCAAGCCTTAGAAATTTTATCGCAATCCCTAGAAATTGCTAAAACAATTCAAGATGTTGATGATACTGACTTCTTGTTTGCGGATATCGCCGATAATTATGGAGAACTTGGCTATTATGACGAAGCTTTAGAAATAGCATCCCTCATCAAAGATGAATATAGACGAGTTCTTCATCTATTTATTCCCCTAATTTGGTTTTATGCAAAAAACGGCCAGCATGAGCAATTAATTCGCGTTATTCAAAGTTATGAAAATTACCAAAGCTGGCTATGGCAAGAAGCGATCACAAGTTATACAAGAAATGAAGAAATAAATCGCGCTTTTGAGATCATTTCAACCGTTCAAAACCCTTACACAAAAACCCTAGGCTTATCGGAACTAGCCAGCGCCTATACCAAAACCGGCAACCACAACAAAGCCTTAGAATTATTAGCGCAAGCTCAGCAAATATCAGAAACCATTGAAGATAAAACCGCAGCAGCGTGGGCTGGGGAAATAATTGCTCGAAAATATGCAGAAGCCGGTGAAAAAAATACAGCTAGTGTGGTGTTATCCCAAGCCTTACAAGCAGGAAATAGCATTGAGAATAATATTCAGAAATCTATGGCTTTTAATCAACTTGCCTATAGTTATATACAAGCCGGACAATATGACCAAGCTTTGAGCTTATTTGAGCAAATACAAGCGCCAGTACCGATGATTGAAAAAGTAAGATTGCTGGCGGAAATTGGGGCGCAGTGTACCACAGCCGGCCTGACTGAAAAAGCCGAAGAAGCCGTAAACAAAGCCCTAGAAATGATACCAAATATGACTGACGTACCAGCAGGATTAGACCCTCAGTTGTATAAGGATTTTGCCTCAGCTGATTTAGTAAGAAGTTTCGTAAAACTTGGTCAGTATGATCTAGCCCTTCAACTATTAAAGCTGCTTGGAGATGACGAACATAAAATGTATATTTTAGTTAATATTGCCAGAAAATATGTAGATTCTGGAGAAAGGGAAAAAGCATCGGAAATCTTAAATCAAGCCTTTGCCATTTCGGAAAAAATTGGGGATAGTTCGTATCTCCTTTCTCCGTTGATATCTGCTGCGGAGTTGTATGCAAAAATAGGACTTTATCCTCGCGCTTTTGAAACAGCTAAAGCAATTAAATTTCCTTTATATCAAGCTAAGGTGTTGGCTTCTATGGCCCGTGAATATTACGAATTGGGGCACATTGCAGACGAACAAGCGTGGAATTGTTTGCGCGATTTTTTTGGAAATACCTAGTAGGCTGGGGAATGTGGAGCGAATTTTAAAAACTAAACAATGAAAAAGCCGGTTCATTTCAAGAAACCGGCCTTTTTATCAATCATTAACAAAGAACAATTAATTGCGGCGGAACACCAACTCTGAACCCAAAGTTAAATTCAAATCCGTATTCGGGTCAACAGAAATCAAATCAACCCTATCCCGACCTTGGAACACACCAATCAACGTTAAAACCGTACTCAAACCGGCACCCAGTAACACCTCTTCCGTCGCAATTGCTCGGTCGCCAGTCACACCGGCAATCGCAGCCGCCGCCGCTGCACCCAAAGCCGCATTTTTGAGAACTTTAGCGATATTTATACCCTTAGTAATTTCTTCTGTGCGCGTCACAACTCCAGAAGTCGCAGTCACCGGCACCCGCGAACCATTCGGCAAAATAACCTCTTTTGCAAAAAATTGAGCGCCATTTTGACTTGTTCTCAACTCACCCACAACCTGACTACCCGCAGGAATTACCACTGTATTTTGTGCCACCACATTTTGAGTAACTTTCAAAGTCAACGGCACCGGTTTCGGTTCATTTTGCGCTAACAAAATCTTCTCCGATTTATCGTACCCAACCAAAATCCGGCTACCAGAACTCAAAACAATCCGATTATCAACCGGCGGAGGAGTCGTTCTTCCAGCCACAATATACGGAGAAGAAATAGCAGAAGCTTGTCCAGAACTCACCAAACCTTGATAGATAAAAGCCGCAACATCCGCTCTTGTCGCAACTTGATTAGGATTCAAAAACCGCACATCAGGATAATTAACAACAATGCTTTTTTCTGTAGCTGCTGCAATACTATTGGTCGCATAATCGGGAATAGCAGCGCTATCATTATAAGCTTGCAAAGCAGATGTCGTAGCAGGAGTATAGCCTAAACCATTTGAAAGAGCTACAAGCACTTGTACACGGGGGATATTTTGCTCAGGGCTAAAAACATTACCAGGATAGCCGGTGAGAAAACCCATTTCATAAGCTTCGCCAATTGCACCCCTTGCCCAATAATTAGAACCCACATCAACAAAATTCACAGCATTGCGAATTTTGGTTTTTTGAAAAGCATTACGAACCATCGCTGCAAATTGGGCCCGCGTCACCGGCTCATTAGGGCGAAAAGTCCCATCAGGAAAGCCTTTAATAATATCTCTCGCTGCCAAAGATTCGATAAAACTTCTGGCCCAATAAGTAGAAGAAACATCAGAAAAAGCAACTTGTGCAAAAGCCGGTGCCGGGGCAATAAGTGGTGCCGTTGCACTACCCACCATTGTCATAGCAATTAAAGCAGCAGTACCAGATTGCCAGCGATTCATCGTCATAAAATACAGTCTCCAAAAATTCTTTTTCTTGTAGAGGCACAGCCTGTTTTTCTCTTATCGCTGTGCTGATTAAATTGACCCTAGAACTGTCTGCGAGTTCCTTATTTCTGATAATTTTAATTTCTAAATATTTTTCCTGACAGCCTTTTTAATTAGCTGAATATTAGGAGGATTTTTTTTGCAATTAACAGAGTTCGCCTGGGTAATTAGGGGCAACCACAGCCACCGATTGCCCGCACCACAGGGAACAACCACAGCCACCAATTGCCCCTATAAAATAGGAGTTATTTAAAAAACCGGCCAAATTAAAACCGCCCCCTAGCTTAAAGCCATCTCATCCAAACACTCCCAAACCTTCTGCATCAAAGCATCCAACCCAATGCGAGCAACCCCAGAGATGCAAAAAACCGGCCCACCAGAAAGCTCTGCCAACTTCTGCGCCAGATCCTCCACCTCAGCCTCCGACAAATCAACCGCATCAATTTTATTCAGCGCCAGAATTTGCGGACGTTCGCTTAAGCCCCGTCCATAAGCTTGTAACTCATCAGAAATCGTATGATAGGCTTCCAGAGGAGCCTCAGCCGTCGCATCAATTAAATGCAGCAAAACACGAGTCCGCTCAATATGCCGCAAAAACTCATGGCCCAAACCGGCCCCCAAATGAGCACCAGAAATCAAACCCGGAATATCCGCAAACACCGTACCATCGCCACTGGGTTTGCGAACCACCCCTAAATTTGGCACCAACGTCGTAAAAGGATAATCAGCAATTTTTGGTCTAGCAGCCGAAAGCACCGAAATTAAAGTAGACTTACCCGCATTTGGCAAACCAATAATTCCCACCTCCGCCAAAAGCTTCAACTCCAAACGCAGCAAACGTTCTTCCCCATCCAAACCAGGCAAAGCATAATCAGGGGCACGGTTGCGGTTGCTCAAAAAATGCTGATTCCCCAAACCTCCTTTGCCACCAAGAGCCACACAAAGCGTTTGCTGGGGTTCCACCAGATCCCCTAACATTTCATCGGTCTTTGCATCATAAACAACCGTGCCGGTGGGGACTTTAACAATCGTATCCTTGCCATTGGCTCCCGTGCGGTTATTTGGCCCGCCGCGACCGCCATTTTCTGCCTTAAAGGTGTGAGCATAGCGGAAGTCAAGCAAAGTCTGCAAACCCTCATCCGCCACAAAATAAATAGAGCCACCCTTACCACCATTCCCACCAGCCGGCCCCCCCGCCGGCACATATTTTTCCCGCCGGAAGGCCACCAACCCATCGCCTCCCTTGCCGGCTTTCACTTCAACTTCTGCTTGGTCGATAAACTGCATAAAACTTAACTGCTAATCGCTAATAGGTCTTCCGTAACGTGCTCGTAAGGCAGCGACATTTGCTGATCAAACCAAGAGGCTGAGAAACCCGGTTCTGTTAGAAAAACCGGGTTTTTGGCTGGTATGTTTATTTCTGCTCACTTACTTACACGAACGCCACTTGTAGAAAGTCTATTGTACTGCGTTAAGCGACGCTTATAGCAGCCTAATGGCCACTAGCCTAAGACCAGCACCCACTTTTAACAGTAACGAGAAATATCTTCCCCGCGTTCATCGGCAAGATAAGATAAAGCCCGGAAACGTAACCCCACCAGTTGATCATAAAGCGGGTTGAGTTTACACATCGGCGGAATGTGGACGATTTTATGGCCAAAGAGTTTAACATCCCGCTCAAACGGACATTGCGGCGGAATCATCTTGCACAAAAACCGCGCTACTCTCGGATCGTGAATTTCTAATTGCTCCATCCAATCGCGTACTGGATGCAGCAGATCCAAATGGTGTTTTTTCTGGGCCGGTGAAAGAGCAGTTTCATGCGGGGGAGTCGATTCTCCATCCCACAACGTATGCCGTAAAGCCTCAATTGCGTCAATTTTTTGCCCCAAAGCTTCACAAAATTGCTGCAACGTTTCCGCTTCGCTGCTCGAGTACACCCCATCGGCGATAGCTACCATTACTGCTGTTCTTAAAAAGTTTTCCGCCAAAACTGGATCTTTGCCCAAAACAGCGGCTAATTCTTGCGCGGACACCGGCTCAAGGGAACCCAACTCTATGCAGGGTGCTAATTCGCTTTGAGTCAAATCAGCAATTAGGTCTTGTTCTTCCTGATCAAAGTGTCCGTCTGCCCAAGCTATCGTCAGCAGTCCTCGCAACCATACAGAAATTTGTTCAATTGTCAAGGGTGATTTTACAACACTTGTCATGGTTCTTATATCAGAAGGGCTATTTAAGTCGATTTTAGCTTTCCCTTCCTGCTGAGGTCATCTGGATTTAAGCTTTTCTCTAAAATTAGTTCAGCCCTTATGGCTCTTATTTGCATCAAAAAAAGCAAAAAACTACATCAAAGCTTATAGATAATTGTTGACTTTTAAATTACCCAATTTTTACATCAATTTCGCTTGCCCAGCCATCAGGTTATAAAAATTAGCTCTCTGGCGTTTCTGTAGTAAACTACACAAAAAACGTGGTAAAATTTGAAACTAGAAAAGAGGTTTGTAGCATTAAATCGCTAACTTCAAAACTTTAAAATAGATAACCAAAAAAATTACTAAATCCCATGTCCCTGCAAGAATTTGTCTTATTTTTTATTTCAGTAATTGTTAGCGCAGCAGGGCAATTTTTGCTCAAAGCCGGTGCATTGAAACTAGCAGGACTTAATGCAGAGAACCCTTTGGGACTCATTTGGTTAATTTTAACCACAAAAGAAATTCTGGCCGGTTTAACTTGTTACGCTTTGGGCGTTGTGTTTTATATTTTGCTATTGTCTCGCGTCAATCTCAGTATTGCCGGCCCTGCTTTAGCAATAGTCTATGTTTTTTCGGTTTTATTAGGATATTTTGTATTTAAAGAACCCATCCCCCTTAGACGAGTCATTGGTTTAGGTTTCATTGTGGCCGGTGTGATTTTAGTTGTCTGGAAAGACAAATAAACCAAAATTCGCCACCTTATAACCGGCGATAAAGCAACCAACGTAACTGTACCGGCGGAGAACCTTCCTTGATTGGAAAAAGATCACGCCCCGTTGCCCATTGTTCAAACCAGCCGGTCGGTGGCCAAGCCTCAGCCGGCAAATGCTGACGTTCAAACTCATAAGCCGACTCATCCGAAACCAACTCAAAAGGCAAATCTTTCAACGCCGCCGCCAACTCAGCACGAGTAAAAACAGAAGACCACATCACCTGCGACATTTCCCGCACAAGCTGAGTAGGTTCGTATCCTTCCACCGTCACAAAAGAATTAAACAACAACAAACCACCCGGACGAACCACCTGAGACATTTTTCTCAAAAACTGTTGCAACTGCTCAAAAGAGCGGAAGTGAGAAACCACCTCCACAACAATTGCCAACTTAAAATGAGCCGGGGGGAGAGGAAGATTTTCATTTAAAATATTGCCTTGCGTCACCATCACCGGCAAACCTTCCCCCTGAGTTATCGCCGCCATTTGCTGAACAAAAGCCGGAACCGGCTCTAGCGCCTGCACCGCATAACCCAACCGCGCCAGAGGAAACGTATTACGCCCGGTTCCAGCCCCCACATCCAAAACAGCAACCGTACCCGGATCTTCCCCCAATTCAGCAGCCGTCTTCATCACCTTTGCATCAGGATGAGAACCAAAAAGAGGCGGTTGACGTAATTGCGTCCATTTTTTATACTCATCTTCGAGAGTAGAAACCAACGTTGAAATCCCCAGCCCTAAGCGAGTCGTTGGGAGCGAAGGAAACTTATCAGTTTCAAACTTAATTAGCAACCGGGTGTGAGGCGAAGCTTCAAAACCGACTTTTAGCTTATTTTCTAAAAGTACCCGTAGACGTTGCAGTTCATCTTTTGACCAAGCTTTACCCAAAATCACAAATAACACTTCTAGGCGGCGCATATACTCATCCAGCAGAGAAGGCGCACAGGGCCAGGAAATTTCTCCTTTTCCCACCGTCCAAGTATCGAGCCGATTAGAAATTATACTTTGCAGCGCCTCCGGTTCGGTAACGACAGGTAAAGGCTCATGTTGCAGGGTCTTAGGATCAAAATTCATAAAAAACTTAAATTGCCGGCCACTTAGAAAACAACTATAACCAGAAAATCAACCTCTAACAAGAAGCGGATCTCCAGCACTTTAAGAAAAAGCAACAGAGATCCGCAGCTTAAGAAATAACTGTGAAATAATATCAACTGCTACCCGTAAAGGTAACTTCAGGAAATTTAGCCTGAGCTTCTGACAAAGGACGACGCCGGCCCTCTTCTTGCCAATAGTTAATAACTTCTGTGGCTTTGTTTAACAGCGCCACCCGATCTAGTTCAGAAATCCAGTGTTTGGCTTCTAATTCCGTTTTTAGCTGTTCCCAAGCATCATTACGAGGCCAGAAAAAATAAGATGTCAACGGGCTAGTACCTTTGCCTACCACTTGGTCAACAGCAAGGGCCACATTTTCTTCTAGCCAGAGAACCTTTAGAATAAACTTCGACAAACAAACCTCCAGGGCAAACCCAGGATTCAGGTTACAAATTTTACAGTCTTACATTCTACCCCACCCCAGTACAATTGCCACATTAAAATTTTAAATTTTCTATTGTTCAGCCGGCACAAACTGCTAAAATCCTCAAGCTGAATCGACTTTTCGCCCACCCAGCCCCCCAGAAAAACCGTGAGCAACCTTACCCCACAACACCACGCCCTAGCGATTTTTGACATTGACGGTGTAATACGAGATGTCAGTGGATCTTACCGGCGAGCCATCGCTGATACGGTTGAACACTTCACCACCGGCCAGTATCGGCCCACCGGCCCCGATATTGATAATTTAAAATCTGAAGGCATCTGGAATAATGACTGGAAAGCTTCTTTTGAACTTATTCGCCGCTATTTTGCCAACCGCCAACAACCTTTTACCCATCAATACGAAGACATCGTTTCCTACTTTCAATCTTGCTATCTTGGTTCAGATTCTATAGCATGGAATGGCTATATTTGTCAAGAGAAATTATTAGTTAATTCTAAGTATTTTCAAACATTAACCGAAAGTGGAATAGGCTGGGGATTTTTCAGCGGGGCACCGAGAGCAGAAGCGAAATTTGTATTAAACCGGCTCTTGATAGAAACCCCTGTTTTAGTAGCAATGGAAGACGTACCAGATAAACCAGATCCCACCGGCTTGTTTAATGCAGTTTCTCAACTCAGCGAAGAGTTAATACCGGTAGTGTATGCAGGCGATACGGTAGCGGATATGATGACGGTGAAAAATGCCAGAGAAAAATATCCAGATCGCCGGTGGGTTGCTGTGGGAATTTTACCGCCGCACGTTCAACAAAACGCTCAGCAAATAGAATCCTACAGCGAGATTTTAAAAAAGGCCGGTGCTGAGGTTGTCTTGAAAAACATTCAAGAATTAACACCCGATTTAATTAAGCACTTCTAGCCTTTTTATTAATTTCCTGAAAACCCCTGTTTATTAAAGAAACCGGGGTTTTAAAACACTCGCTCTGTACTTCTTCACCTAACTGAAAATCGTTAGAATTCTGGAATGATAGAGCCTTTATTGTAAATGCAGGAATTTATCGAGAGCATCGACCATTGCTGGCGGCCACCGGCGCACGGTTGTTACCCAATCAATATCTTTATACCGGCTATCTAAACCAATAACAGAAACCCAATTGCTCTCAGCTTCACCGCGTTGTCCTTGTTCCCAAAGAACGGCAGCGAGGGCGGCTCTCGCATCGGCAAATTTGGGATATTTTCTGACAAGATTTCGCAGATTACGGAGGGCTTCTTGGGTTTGGCCGGTTTGATATAAAGTTAGGGCATAATTAATGCGAGCAAAGGCAAAGTTTGGCACCATATCTGCGGCGTGGTGATAGTCTTCCAGGGCAGCTTCCCATAAGCCTAAACCGGCTTCTGCATTGCCACGATTATTGTAAGCACCGGCATCTTTGGGGTTTAATTCTAAGAGGTGATTGTAATCAGCAATAGCCTCATCAAACCGGCCCATAACTTCCAAAGTTGCGCCACGATTAAGATAAGAATCGGGTTGCTCTGGGGCTAGTTCAATCGATTTAGAATAATCGGCAATGGCTTCTTCAAATTTATTTTGACCGACTTTCGTATTGCCGCGATTACTCCAAACTGCCGGGTTTTCTGGGTATTGTTCTAATAATTCATTCCAGTATTTTTCGGCGGTGGAATAGTCACCTTTATCGCTGGCTTGATAGGCTTTGGTGATGATTTCTTCGGGCGATAAATTGGGGTTAGTTTCAGCCATTGCTGGGGAAACAAAGCCGATAAAAAAAGTTAGAAAAAGCAGGATAATTTTGCGAAACATGGGGCGATTAGGTTGGGAAGCAAGTTTTTTTGGGGTCTAACGAAAAAATGATAACTGATGAGCCGGTGGATCGTAACCTAGATGTTTCCAAGCGGCGGGGGTGGCGACTCGTCCTCGGTGGGTGCGGTTGAGGTAGCCGATTTGTAAGAGGTAAGGTTCGTACACTTCCTCAATGGTTTGGGTGTCTTCGCCGGTGGAAGCAGCGAGGGTTTCTAAACCCACCGGCCCGCCAGAAAAGTTTTCGATGATGGCGCTGAGGATACGCCGGTCTGTCCAATCGAGTCCAGAAGGGTCTACGTTATAGATTTGTAAGGCTTCGGAGGCGATTTCGTGGGTGATAGTGCCGCTATTTTTGACTTCGCAATAGTCGCGGACTCGTTTAAGGAGGCGGTTGGCGATCCGGGGGGTACCGCGTGATCGGCGGGCAATTTCGAGGGCACCTTCTGGGGTGATGGGGGTTTTAAGGATGTCGGCGGTGCGTTGGATGATTTGGCTAAGTTCTTCGGGTTGGTAGTATTGCAGGCGTTGGATAATGCCGAAACGGTCGCGTAGGGGGGAGGTGAGGGCCCCGACGCGGGTGGTGGCACCAACGAGGGTAAAGCGTTGGAGGGGGATACTGCGGGTGCGGGCACTTTGGCCTTTGCCGGTGGTGATGTCGAGGCGAAAGTCTTCCATTGCGGGGTAGAGGATTTCTTCGCTCATTTTGCTGAGGCGGTGGATTTCGTCAATGAAGAGGATGTCTCCTGGTTGGAGATTGACGAGGAGGCCGGCAATGTCGCGGGGTCTTTCGAGGGCCGGTGCGGTGGTGATTTTGCAGCCGACTTTCATTTCTGTGGCTAGGATTAGGGCCATTGTGGTTTTGCCGAGGCCGGGGGGGCCGTATAAAAGCAGGTGGTCGAGGCTTTCGCGGCGAGATTTGGCGGCACCGATGGCGATGCTGAGGACTTGTTTGAGGTCTTTTTGGCCGATGTAGGTGTCGAGGGTTTGGGGTCTGAGTTTTTCTTCTTGTTTGTTGGTTTCGTCGGGGCCGGTGGGTTCAGGTTTTAGTAGGGAAGGTTCGGCGCTGTAGGAGGCCGGTTTTTCTTTGGCTTTTTTAGGGGGTTGGGGTTCTTTTGGTTGTTTGTTAGACGAGACGATAGCCATAATTTGTTTTTTGTCCTTTGTCAATTGTCATAAAAAATCCGATATCCAAAAACCACATCTAAACAGTTAACACATCTGTGGGGCAGGCATCTTGCCTGCCATACATTTGCGGTTAAAAATACTGCTGTGCTTTGTAAGCGAGGATTGCAAGAGAGCAATTATCATGTTTCTGTAGTTCAGCGTAACTTTTTTCTGAAATCGTGGACGTGGGACAGGCCGGAAAGCCTGCCATAGATTAAAGGGAGATTTTGTAAGATTATGACTGTTTCTTTATCAGTGCCGGAAAATATTTCGTTTGAGGAGGCAATTGAGGTGACGCAATCTTTGCTTGCTGAGATGGCGTCTGGGGAGTTAGCACCGGCCTCTGTTAAATCGCTGATTTCTGATTTAGTGAAAACGGAGAATGGCGCGAGGGGGTTTTTTGTTACTTATTTAACAGATGACCGGCCTGTTGCTGATTCTGCTTCCGTTGAGGTGGTGGAGGCTTTGGCATCTTCTGAGGAGATTGTTTCGCCGTTGTTGGTAAAAAATGTGGCGATGTCTGCGGGAATGGCGGTGGCGCACCGGCGTAATGGGGATGAGATGATGGAGGCTTCTTCGCAACGGGTGACGCGCCGATCTGTTGATTTGCTTTCGCGGCTACAGTTTCCTGGGGCAAGTCAAATGGCGCGAGAGTTACAAGAAAGTGCTCGCTCTGGCGGTGGGGAATGGGAGAGTTTTTTGCAGAGGTGGCGCTATGATGGTGAGCAACGGCAGGCTATCGAGCAGGCTTTGCAAGCGCTGGTTGGGAAATAAGAAAATGTAGCGTTACAAGTTGAAAAATTCTGCATAAAATCTTAATGTATTGGGACGGTGAGCCGGTGCGGTTGCCGTCCGTTAGGTATTTCGGGAGGTGGGATAAAAATTTTTAGTGTTCGGTTATGCGGATGAATTGTTGTTAAATCTAATAGGTGATGCACGGCTTCGGCTGTGGGCTTAAATGGTGAGGAGTCTATTTTGTTAAAGCCGATGAAAGGAGTGGTTCATTTTGCCGGTCGCGGTAAGCGAAGTGTTGTTGCTAATTCGCGCTGGTGGATGCAGGTTCAATTGCTGAAAAGTCTTGTGCACCGGGATCTGGAGGCGCGATATAAGGGTTCGGTTTTGGGGAATTTGTGGCCGGTGATTAGTCAGTTGTCACAATTGGTGGTTTATACTTATGTTTTTGCGATAGTTTTGCAAGTTAAGTTGAATTTGCAAGGGTTGCCTGAAAATAATTTTACGTTTGGTATGTGGTTGTTTGCTGGGTTGCTTCCTTGGATGACTTTTAATAATGGTTTCCAGCAGGCAACAAATGCGGTGGTTTGTCAGCCAAATTTGGTGAAAAAGGTGGTGTTTCCTCTGCCGCTTTTGCCGTTGGTGCCGGTTTTGTCGGGGTTTATTGAAAGTACGTTTGGGTTGATGGCGCTGATTTTGCTGGTGGGGGTGGTGGCGCATACGCTACACGCGACTCTCTGGTTGTTGCCTTTGGTTTGGTTGCCGCAGTTGTTGTTTACGGCGGGTTTGGCTTATTTTGGGGCTGCGTTGACAGTGTTTTTGCGGGATATTCCCCAAACTGTTTCGGTTATTTTGAATTTTTGGCTTTATTTGACTCCTATTTGTTATCCGGCGGCTGTGATTCCTCAGCCTTGGCAAGGTTGGGTTTTTTGGTTAAATCCGATGGCGGCTATTGTGGAGGTTTATCGGGATTTGGTTTTGGTGGGTGAGGTGAAACATTTGGGGGAATGGATGAGCGCAACGGTGGTATCTTTGATTGTGTTTTATGGGGGGTTGTGGCTTTATCGGAAGTTGCGACCGGCTTTTGCTGATGTTTTGTAGAAATCTGCCCACCGGCTTATAATTTGGTGGGCATAGCAAGGGCCTACGATTGATGTTTAAAATGATAGAAATTATATGTCTGATATTGCTATTTCTCTGAAGAATGTATCGAAGTGTTTTAAACTTTACCGGCATCCTGTTGACCGGCTGAAGGAGGTTTTTTTTCCGCGAAAAGGTCGCGCGGATGAGTTTTGGGCTCTGCGGGATATTAGTTTGGAAATTCCCAAGGGGCAAACGCTTGGAATTGTGGGGCGGAATGGTTCGGGCAAAAGTACGCTTTTACAAATTATTGTGGGGACTTTGACGGCGACTTCTGGGGAAGTTAAGGTTAATGGTCGAATTTCGGCTTTGTTGGAGTTGGGGAGTGGTTTTAATCCTGAGTTTACGGGCCGGCAAAATGTGTTTTTTAATGGTCAACTTTTGGGTTTGAAGCGGGAGGAAATTGAGCGTAAGTTTGATGAAATTGCGGCTTTTGCGGATATTGGGGAGTTTTTGGATCAGCCGGTAAAGACTTATTCAAGTGGGATGTTTGTTCGGCTGGCTTTTGCTGTTTCTACGAGTGTGGAACCGGATATTTTGGTGGTTGATGAGGCTCTTTCTGTTGGGGATGAGGCTTTTCAAAGAAAGTGTTTTGCTCGCTTACACGCAATTCAAGATCGCGGGGGGACGGTGTTGTTTGTTTCTCATGCGGCGGCGTCGGTGATTGAGTTGTGTAATTCGGCAATTTTGATGGATAAGAGTGAGCTTTTGTTGTCTGGTAAGCCTAAGTTGGTGATTGATAAGTATCATAAGTTGATTTATGCTCCGCCTGATAAGGAGGCTGCTTTAAAGGAGGAGTTCCGGGCTTTGAATGGGAAGGAAGATGAGCCGGTTTTTGAGAAAAAGTTGTCTGTGAAAATGTCGGTTGAGGAGAAGCTTTTGCGGGAGTTTTATGATCCGGGGATGGTGCCGCAAAATACGATTTCTTATGTGCCAAGAGGTGCGAAAATTAGTAATCCAGTTATTACGACTTTGGATGGCCGCCGGGTTAATCATTTGGTGGGAAGAAATAGTTATATTTACAGTTATACGGTGAGTTTTTATAAGCCGGCTTCTAAGGTTCGTTTTGGGATGTTGATTAAGACGGTGACGGGTTTGGAGTTGGGGGGGGTTTCTTTTTCTAGTTCGGGTCATTCTATTGAGGAGGTTGCTGCTAATACGACGTTGGTTGTTAGCTTTAAGTTTAAGTGTTTGTTGAATCCGGGGGTGTATTTTTTGAATGCTGGGGTTTCGGGGGTTGTTGATGGGGGTTTTACTTATTTGGATCGTTGTGTGGATGCGGCGATGTTTCGGGTTCAACCACAGGTTAATTCTCATGCGAGTGCTTTGGTTGATTTGTTGATTGAGCCTAGTGTTGTTGAGGTTGATGAGGGAAAAAAGGAGGGGGTTTTTAGCGTTTTGGGTGGGTGATTTTTTAACCGCAGATTAACGCGGATTAACGCTGATTAAGAGGAATTTTGGAGGGTTTTTATGGCGGATTTTGAGTTGATTCGGGCTGGTTTTTTGGATGTTGTTGAGAGGTTTGGGGAGTGGACAAATCATAATGTTTGTTTGGGTGAGGATTTGTACACTATTGGTAAGGAAAAAATTACGGGTGCTGAGGTGAAGTTACGCCGCATTGTGCAAATGGTGGCCGATATTTCGGGGAAGTCTTTTGAGGAGTTAAGAATTCTTGATTTGGCTTGTTTGGAGGGGCTTTATGGGTTGGAGTTGGCTCTGCAAGGGGCTGAGGTGGTGGGGATTGAAGGGCGCGAGGCGAATGTGGAAAAGGCTCGTTTTGTTAAGGAGGTTTTGGGGGTTGAAAATATTACGTTTTTTCAGGATGATGTTAGAAATTTGAGCCGCGAAAAGTATGGCTCGTTTGATGTGGTTTTGTGTATTGGGATTTTTTACCATTTGGATGCGCCTGATGTTTTCAGGTTTATGGAAAGTATTGGTGAGGTTTGTCGGGGTTTTGCAATTGTTGATACGCACGTTAGTTTGACGGCGGAAAGTTGTTGCACTTATGGGGATAAGGAGTATTGGGGAAGGTTTTATAAGGAGCATGATCCTGAGTCGAGTTTGGAGGATCGAATGAAGGTTTTGTGGTCTTCTTTGGATAATGTTAATAGTTTTTGGTTGAGCCGGCCTTCTTTTTATAATTTGTTGGGGGATGCGGGGTTTACTTCTGTTTATGAGTGTCATTTTCCAGCGGTTGAGAAGTATGAAAAAATGCGGTTTAAGAAGGAAAATGATCGCAGTACGTTTGTGGCGATTAAGGGTGAGCCGGTGCGGTTTTTGTCTTCGCCAAAGATGGGAGATTTAGGGAGTAAAAGTTGTCAGGAGTTTAACCAATTAATTCAGGATAGTTAAGATAATGTCGCAGCCTTTAATTATTACGGGAATGCACCGTTCTGGAACTTCTCTTTTAGCTTCTTTTCTGCAAGTTTTGGGGGTGAATATTGGCGAAAATTTATATGAGGCGGATGCTTTTAATGTGAGGGGGTATTTTGAGGATGTGGATTTTTTGGAGTTTCAAAGGGGGGTTTTACAAAAGTGTTGCCGGTGTGATGATGGGGGCTGGATTGATTGGGGTTGGACGGAAAGTGAGAGTTTAAATCGGGAAAAGTTTTATGAATATGTGGAAGATGCAAAAAGGTTAATTGCGTCGCGGGATGAAAGTTTAAGTTTTTGGGGTTGGAAAGATCCTCGTACTTCTTTGATGTTGGATTTTTGGCAGGGTTTGTTACCGGATGCTCGCTATTTGTTGGTTTATCGTTTTCCTTGGGATGTGGCGGATTCAATTTTACGGTTGAATGCGGATATTTTTAATGAGCATCCTGATTATCCTTTGCGGGCTTGGGCTTTTTATAATCGTAATATTTTGGATTTTTATAGCCGTTTTTCTGAACGGTGTATTTTGGTAAATATTAATAGTTTGTTGGAAGCGCCAGAGGTGTTAGTTAAGCTTTTGGAAACGAAGTTAAAGTTAAAAATAACGACTTCTACAGATTCTCAAAAGTTGGGTCAACTTTATGATGGGAATTTGTTTAAGAGTTTGGGTGATAGTCATCCAGTTGTGGGAATTTTAAGGCAAGTTGCGCCGCAATATTTTGCTTTGTTGGCGGAGTTGGATATGGTGGCGGATATTCCAAGTGCTTTTTCTGTGGGAAATTTTGGGGGGGAAAGTTTGCCGGCGGAAGGGTTAGTAATGTTACTCCACCGGCAATTTTTAGACTCTCAACGACAAATTAAAAATTTTTCTCAACAACAGGAAGAAAAAAACCAAGAATTGCAGGACTTACAAAAGGAAATTTCGGCTATAAAAATGTCGAAAAGCTGGAAAGTTTCTCAAGGTTTATCGAAGTTGAAAAAAATGTTACCGCTTCAAGGGTATAATAATTAGGTTAGGAGGAGGAACTGATATCAAATGCCTGCAACTGAAGATAGTAACTATAGTGATATCGCTGTTTCGGTGGTGATTCCTTGTTATAACCAAGGCGAGTATATTCTTGATGCGCTTTCGAGTGTGCAAAGTTGCAATGAGCCGGTTTATGAGGTGATTATTGTTAATGATGGCTCGACGGAAGCGCTGACTTTAAAGGTTTTAAGTTATTTAAAAGATAAGGGTTATCTGGTAATTGATCAGAAGAATCAAGGATTAGCAGCGGCGCGAAATAATGGGATTAAAATGGCGAAAGGTAGGTATATTTTACCTTTGGATGCTGATAATAAAATTCGGGCAAATTATATCCCCAAAGGAATAGAAGTTTTAGATAAATACCCTGAAGTAGGGGTGGTTTATGGGAATGCTGAGTTGTTTGGTGATAAAACCGGCATTTGGGAGTTTCCTGATTTTGATGTAAATCGCATGATCATGGGTAATTTTATTGATGCTTGTGCGGTGATTCGCAAAAGTATGTGGGAAGATTGCGGTGGCTATGATAGCAAAATTCCTGATAAATTGGGTTATGAAGATTGGGATTTGTGGTTGGGTGCAATTGAGAAAGGTTGGAAGTTTTATCACGTTTCCCAAGTGCTTTTTGATTATCGGTTTCGGGAAGGTTCGATGGTGAGCCGGTGTAATGTTCCTGAGAATCGGCGGCAATTAATTAGATATATTTATTCTAAGCATATTGGGTTGTTTGCGGCTAATTTTATTAATGTGGCGGCGGATAAAGAGTATGCTTTTTTGAGCCAAGAAGCGTATAGTGCCGGCTGGAAATTAAAATGTGAGAATTTAGAAAAAGAGCACTTACAATTGTTGGAAAATAATGCAGAAGTCCACCGAGACTATTCACAACAGTTGCAGAATGCTAACGAAAAATTAATGCAAACTCAGGCGGAATTGCAAAATTATCAAGTTGTTTTGCAACAAACGCAAGCAGAAGTGGAACAAATGAAAAGTTTGTTTGAGCAAAGTAAAATTGCTGTGCAAGAAACGCAAATACAACTCAGTCAAATGGCGTGGGAATTATCGGAATATAAGCAACTGCAAGCAGAAAGCCATAATATTAATTTGCAACTTAATGGCGAACTTGAGCAAAGCAAAGCCAATTATGAGACAATACAAAGTTACTTAGAACAGGCAAAAGCTGAGTTAGCGCAGGCAAAAAACCTTATAATTGCTATGCAAACCAGCAAATTTTGGAAATTGCGAAGCGCCTGGTTTAAAGTCAAGAAAATGATGGGAGTTGGTAAGGATGAGTAACTTGTTTGAAGATGAACAGTTTTTATCGTTAGATATTCGCACACAAAAACGTTTGGCGCGTTCACAGTTTCAATTGCAGCAAGCTGAGGCGGAAATTAATTCTTTGCGGTATCATTTGCGACAAACGCAGTTAGAATTAGACCATATTCAGCGCGTGGCTGAGCAATCTCAAACGCTGGTTTCTGCAATGGAGACGAGCAAGTTTTGGAAGTTGCGAAGTTTATGGTTTAAAGTTAAAGGAAAATTGAAGCAAGTTGTGCTTTTAAAAGGTGGGGAAAAATCCGATAAGCTAATAGTAAATAGTGGTTTTGGGGAAGAAACACCAGCAATTAGCGAGGCGCTGACAAGATCGGAAATTTGGAAGATTGAACCGGCATCCTATCAAGATTCTGTACCGGAAACTAGAATAAATCAGTCGTTAACTGCTCATACAAAAACTGCTGATATTATTGTTTGTGTTCACAATGCTTTAGATGATGTCAAAGATTGTCTGGAGGCGGTGGTTCGTTATACGCGGATGCCGTATAGTTTGATTTTGGTGGATGATGGCAGTGGGGAAGAAACGAGGGAATATTTAGCTAATTTTGCTGATTATCAGGGAGCAACTTTAATCCGCAACGAATCCGCCAAAGGTTATACGTTTGCTGCCAACCAAGGGTTAAATAAATCTTTTTCTAATTATGCAATTTTATTGAATAGCGATACGGTTGTAACCCCAGAATGGCTGGATAGACTTCTGGCTTGCGCGGAATCTGATCCGCAAATAGGAATTGTTGGGCCCCTTTCTAATTCAGCAACTTGGCAATCGATTCCTGAATTGTTTAATGCGGCGGGGGATGATTGGGCAGAAAATCCGCTTCCCGAAGGTATGAGGGTGGCAGAAATGGCTCAAATTGTGGCGGAATATTCGGGGCGTTTATATCCGCGAATTCCGTTTTTAAATGGTTTTTGTTTGGCGATAAAACGGGAAGTAATAGAGCAAGTTGGTTACTTTGATGAGGTGAATTTTGGGGCGGGCTATGGTGAGGAAAATGATTATTGTTTGCGAACAAGAAAGGCCGGTTGGCAATTAGCCATCGCTGATGATGTGTATGTTTATCATCACGGTTCACGGAGTTATAATCACGAACGCCGCAAACAATTATGTGATAAGGCGAATTTGGCGCTGGCTGAAAAGCATGGGGTTGAAATTGTTAGTGATGGGGTGGAAATTTGCCGGTTTGATCCGGTTTTGCAGGGGATAAGATCGCGTTGTCAAGTAATGTTAAAACGCCGGCAATATATTGAGGAAGGTAAAAAACTTTGGGAAGGAAAACGAGTTTTCTTTATTCTTCCTATTGCGGGAGTTGGGGGTGGTGGAAATATTGTTCTCCACGAAGCGGAGGCGATGATAAAAATGGGGGTGGATGTCAGAATTGTTAATTTGGCTCCTTTTAAAGAGGGATTTGAACAAGGTTATCCTGAAAATAAGGTGCCGGTGATTTATGTGGAAAAAGAGAAGAATATTCCCTGGTTATTTCCACAATGTGATGCAATTTTCGCTACTTATTATGCCTCGGTTTTTTGGATGAATCCGCTTACACCCGACCTCAATATTCCGATTCGGGGGTACTATATTCAAGACTTTGAACCATATTTTTTCCCCAATCAAGTCACCGATTTTATAGAGGCTTGGCTTTCCTATACTTTATATCCTGATTTGGTGCGAATTTGCAAAACAGAATGGGATCGGGAAATGGTCAAAGACCAGGTGGGAGTAGAGAGTTTTGTCGGGGGTGCTACGGTTAATATTGATACTTACCGGCCTCGCTGTCAAAAATTACCAAATACCCCTAAAAAGCCGATACGAATTCTGGCTATGATTCGGCCAACTTCTCCGCGCCGCGCCCCAAAATTAACGATGGAAGTTTTGCGAGAAATTGACCGCCGGTATGGCGATGCGGTGGATATTGTTATTTTTGGCTGTGAGTCAAAAGAACTGGATATATTTGATTTACCGCAAGATTTTCGCTTCCAAAATTTGGAAATTTTAAACCGTTCCCAAGTTGCTTGGATAATGAATCAAATTGATATTTTTATTGATTATTCTGTGTTTCAAGCGCAGGGTTTAACGGCGATGGAGGCGATGTGTAGTGGATGTGCGATAATTGTACCCCAGCGCGGCGGGACGGGGGAATTTGTCAAACATGAAGAAAATGGGTTGATTGTGGATAGCAGTTCTCCAGAAGCTTGTCTGGCGGCTTTGGAAAGGCTGATTGTTGATGAAAATCTCCGCACGAAAATTCAGCGCCAAGCCATCAAAGATGTGTGCGAATTTTATCCAGAAAAAGGGGCTTTTTATACCTTAAAATCCTTATTTCATGGCGGGGAAATAAGAGGTGATAAAAATGCTTAAAGTCCATATCCTTTACGAATATGGTGGAGATTTAAACCCTTTTTCTTGTTCACAAATTCGTTTGCTGCGTCCTCTCACTCACCCCCTTAATGACAAAATAAATGTGAGTTGGGGACGCAGTTATGAGCCGGCGGATGTGGTGATTGTTGATCGCTGCTGGAAACCGGGTATTTCGGTGGAAGTGGCGCAGGAATTGGTGGATAAAATTAAAGCTAATCAAGGTTGTTTAATTTATTCCATTGATGACAATCTTTTAGATTTAAAAGTTGAGGGGATAATTCGCAGCGGACTGTCACAAGAGCAGTTAATGGTGGTGCGTTATTTTCTTAGGGAAGCTGATGCGGTGATTGTTTCTACCGAACAGTTAAAACAGCGTTTTTTGCGGTTAAATCCTAATATTTTCGTGATTTCAAATACATTAGATGAGCGGTTATTAGAGGGGGTAAATATACCTCCCCAAGCGCTATCTAATCCGCGTAAAGTGATTGGGTACATGGGAACTTATACCCATGATGCTGACATTATGATGGTGTTACAAGCGTTGCGAGAAACACTGCGTAAATATCAAGATAAGCTGGAGTTGCAGTTACTTGGTGGCATTTCTGACATTGCAGTTTTGCAGGGCTTTGAAGGGTTGCCGGTGCGCGTTATCTGTATAGAAGACAAAACTGTTCAATATCCAGAATTTATGCCTTGGATTGTCAAAAACTTAGAGTGGGATTTAGCAATTGCGCCGTTAGAAGATACTGTTTTTACACGCTGTAAATCGGATATTAAATTTCTTGATTACAGTGCGTTGGGAATTGCGGGGGTTTATAGTCGGGTGCCAGCTTATGAAAACACTGTCAGGCATTTAGAAACCGGCTATTTAAGCGAAAATAATACTCAATCTTGGCGGGAAGCATTGGAGTTATTATTATTTGATGATGCGCTGAGGCACAAATTAGCAACTCAGGCCCAAGAATATGTATTTTCTAGTAGAATTTTGCAGCAGTGCGCGGTACAATGGCAAAATGCAATTTTGTCAGTGGTGGAAAGACCTAAAACAAAAATGTTAACTACTATTCGATAGTTAAGGTACTTTATGAAGTTTGAAACAGTTTTAGCTTCTCTAAAAAGTTATCCAGTACCAGAGGGGTTTTTAAGTTCTCCGTTTCTTCTCCCAGAAGATGTGATTTCTGACGTTTACAAATTTATTGTAGATAATAAACTTCGTTCTTGCATTGAATTGGGAAGTGGTTTCGGTGCCACCAGTTGCGTCATGGGCGCAGCGACGGAAGAAATCGGCGGAAAAGTATTAACGGTTGATATGTATTTACATCAGCCGGTGAATGGAGAGGTTTTAAAAAAACATACCGGCATCGGCGATAGTTTAGAAATTGCAGTTGATAAACTCGGCTATAACTGGTATTTGGCTGATTTAATTGCCCAGCAAACAAAAAACGGAATTTGTGAGCCTTTATTTGATTTTTGTCTATTAGATGGCGCTCACGAGTGGTCGCCTGATGCCTTAGCATTTTTTTTAGTAGCTAAACTCATTAAACCGGGTGGATGGATTGTTTTAGATGATATTAATTTTACGCTCAGAAGTGTGCCCAACTGGCAGCAAGAATTTGGTCATTATACTGATAAAGAATTAGATAGCTTTCAAGTGGGAATGGTGTACGATTTAGCAGTGCGTCAACATCCCGATTTTCAAGATTTTCGGATCACCCATAACGGCAGAATTGGCTGGGCGAAAAAAGTGGATAAATCTTGTCAAAGTCAATTACAAGAAACTCAAACGCAATTGCACCAGGCACAAACTTTAATTAAGGCAATGGAAAGCAGTAAGTTTTGGCAACTCAGAAGCGCTTGGTTTAAAATCAAACAAGCTGCCGGTTTGAAGGAAAAAAATTAAGAAGGAGAAACGATAATGGAAATAATAGATGAGCATTTTGTGCCTCTGGCCGGTTTAGATTTAGAAACCTATCTTAACAATCAAGATGTGGGCGGAGTTCACCATCTTATCCGCTATATTTGGGCCTTAGAAGTTTTGGCAGATTTATCACCTTTAAATTGCGTTTTAGACATTGCTTGTGGCTCCGGATATGGTAGTTATTTGATTGCCAAAAAATTCCCAAATCTCAGCGTAATGGGAGTTGATTATGACACCAGCGCTATAGAATATGCTCAACAAAATTATCAGTTACCAAACTTGCAATATAAACTCGGAGACGGTACGCGGTGGCAAGAAACAATAGGCAATACAAAATTTGATTGTATCCTTAGTTTTGATACCCTAGAGCACGTCGTCCACCGCGAAATTATGATGCAAAATTTGGTGGAGCATTTAGAAAGCACCGGCTCTTTGCTTTTTTCAACGCCTTGTAGCGGAGATTTAGAATTAGAACCCAACTGGGAATATCACAAAATTGAATATTCCGCCGCCAGTTTATATAACTTTTTAAGCCGTTATTTCCGCACAATTTATCATAGTGAAGATGATTCCTTGCCCCACATAAACGTTTTTAACATCTTAAAAGAAAGAAACTTACGCTATTGCTTAAAAATGAATCCCGTTGTCTGCCAAGATCCAATTTTAATAACTAATCCTTATCTAAAAATCTCAAAAACCAACTTGATTTTAACAGAAACAAACTTAAAAATTGATCTCGGCTGCGGCTCGTGTAAAAAACCTGGAACATTGGGCTTGGATATCCATGCTCAGCCGGGGGTAGACTATGTGGTAAATTTTGAAAAAGACCCCCTACCTTTCGCTGATCAAGCTGTACAATCTGTTTATTCTTCTCACTGCTTAGAACATCTTTCTAATCCCATTAAACTGTTTCAAGAAATTAGTCGAGTTTGCCAAGATCGAGCAACTTTAGAATTTTGGACACCCTACGCCTGGGAGAATTCCGCTTTCATTATTGACCACAAAATGTTTTTTAATGAAGATCACTATTACCATATTTGTCTGTGGTTTGTTGATTTTTGGAAAAACATTTTAAACACTCGTTGGGTGCTAAAAGAATTCACTTATATAATAGAACCGGCAACCCTTACCGAACTTTATGAAAACAAAATTGACTTAGATTTTGCCATCAAATACTATAAAGGAATCGTCAAAGAATTTGGCACAACCATAGAAGTATGCCACACAGAACCCACCACTATTTCTGAATATAAAAGAACCTTTGCAGTAAATCGATTTGAAACAAGATATCCCATCCATTCCCCATCAATTCCCCCTACCGATGAGAAATTGAAACAAGCATTAGAATGGTTTTCTCAACAAACAGATCAGCTTGAAAAAATACCGAATTCGCTTCAACCATGCTTAAATTTATATCAAAAACAATACCAACAAACTTTGATACAATTAGAGCAATCCCAAGAACTCATAAAAGCAATGGAAAATACAAAATTTTGGAAACTCCGCAAGGCTTGGTTAAATATCAAGCAGGCGTTGCAATTAAGTAAATAAGTAAAACCCAAATAATTCAAGGGAGAAAAAATAAAAATGACGCGGGTGATGGGCGGAATAAAAAGCTTGGCCAAAATAGCCATAAAAGGAGTTTTACATCCAGAAAAACTATTCAAAGTAGGGGGCAAAATTTACCGTGCATGGCAAGCCGGCGGACTTAAAGAAATTGCCAAAAAAACCCGCCAATATATCCAAATTAAAACTCAACCCAACAATAATCCTATCCCCACCGGCCCCACTTATAATGATATCTGGCTGCAAGCAAAACGCAAATTTGACCAAGAATCAACCCCCCAAATTATTGAACGCATCCAAAAACTCCACCGCCAGCCCCTAATTTCAATTTTAATCCCCGTTTATAACACATCCGAAAAATGGCTAAAAGAGGCCATAGAATCTGTTTTAGCGCAACTTTACCCCCATTGGGAACTGTGTATTGCAGACGACGGTTCAAGCCTACCTCACGTTAAAAAAATTCTTCAAGAATACACCCGCCAAGACTCCCGCATCAAAGTAGTTTTTCTCGCAAAAAATAGCGGCATTTCTGTAGCCTCAAACCACGCCCTCAAAATAGCCACCGGCGAGTTTATTCTCTTAATGGATCACGACGACTTGTTAGAAAAACAAGCCTTATATCGCGTGGCCGAATCAATATTAGAAGACTCCCCCGATCTGCTTTACTCGGATGAAGTTTTAATAACAGAAAACGGAGAAGTCAGAGACTTTGTTTTTCGGCCTCAATTTTCCTTAGAATTTTTGAGATCCCACCCTTACATCGTTCACCTTGTTGGTTTCAAAGCCGAATTATTAAGAAACATCGGCGGTTTTCGCAATGAATTAACCATTTCCCAAGATTACGACCTGATTTTGCGAGCCTGCGAACAAGCCAAATGTATCGTCCATATTCCCGAAATTCTTTACTGCTGGAGACAACATCAAACAAGTGCCGGTCACCAAAAACAACATCAAGTTATGGAAATATCTAAAAGCGTCATTTCTCAACACTTAAAACGCTGTAATGAGCAAGGAATAGTTGGCGAAATGTGCTTTAACTTTTTTCAAGTTCGTTACAAGTTACAACCCAATCAAAAAATAGCTATCATTATTCCTACAAAAAATTGTGGTGAGCTTGTCCGCCAGTGCATAGAAAGCATTGAAACCACCGTCAAAGATATCGATTTTGATATTATTTTAATCGATCACGCTTCAGATGACCTCGATTCTTTAGAATACTTTTACTCGCTAAAAGACCGGCACAAAGTTCTCCGTTATGAAGCGGCATTTAACTTTTCTGCTATCAACAACTGGGCAATTTCTCAGCTAAACACCCAAGATTATACCCACTATCTTTTCTGTAATAACGACATCGAAGCCATTGAAGAAGGCTGGTTAAACCGGCTCCTCGAACTCGTCCAAAAACCCGATATTGCCATTGCTGCACCCAAATTAGTTTACCCCGACCGTAACACAATTCAACACGCCGGTGTCGGAATTGGCATTAACATATATGCCGAACACTACGGTAAATTTCTCCCCAACAAATCCCCAAACGGCAACTTTGAACATGGCTATTATGGCACATTTGTTATTAACAAAGAAGTCTCCGCAGTTACCGCCGCTTGTATGTTAATGCGAAAAGATGCCTTTGAAAAAATAGACGGTTTTGATGAAAACTTTGCTGTTGGTTTTGGGGATGTTGATTTATGTTTGCGAACCCGACAAGCCGGTTATCGTATTATCTTTTGTTCTCAATCTCTTCTCATTCATCACGAATCTTACACCAGAGGAAAAACCCTTGATGGAATAGATAAACATCCCCACGATACAGCCTTATTCATGCAAAAATGGCAGCCTTTCATAGAAGCCGGTGATCCCTATTTTCACCCCAACTTTTCCCACTTCAGCACATCTTGGGAAATTAAACAACCTTTAGAAATTAAACTTGATATTAACCGGCGCGTTTACAAAACCCAGGGGAATCTTTATGACTAATTTATTCTCAAAAATCCAACATTTCTCCAAGCGCAGCTACGAAGTATGGCAACAAAAAGGCCCGCGAATTGTTGTAGCAAAATTTTTCAGAAAACTTTCTTTTAAACTAGAACCCGAAGCACTAATCAGCCAAAACCAAAAAATATTTAATAACAGTTTATATTACGAATGGTCTAGCCGCAACGTCCCCAGACCCGCCGACTTAAACCAAATGTCAGAAATCGTGCAAATTTTCCAATACCGGCCCCTCATCAGCATCATCATGCCGGTGTATAACACCCCCGAAACTTACCTTCGAGAAGCCATAGAATCGGTTTTAAATCAAATTTATCCTAATTGGGAATTGTGCATCGCTGATGATAGCTCAACCGAACCTCATATTCAAACAATTTTAAAAGAATATGCCCAAAAAGACACCCGAATAAAAATAAAATTTCGACTAGAAAACGGACATATTGCCCGCGCATCAAACTCAGCCTTAGAACTAGCAACCGGCCAATTTATTGCCCTACTCGATCACGACGACTTACTCACCCCAGATGCCTTATATCAAGTTGCCTTACTTTTAAATCAGCACCCCGAAGCTGATATGATTTACTCTGATGAAGACAAAATTGATGAAAATAACACCCTCAAAGATCCCTTCTTCAAACCCGATTGGTGTCCCGATTCTTTCCTTTCCAGAATGTACACTTGCCACCTGGGAATTTACCGGCATTCTCTTATCAAAGAAATCGGCGGATTTCGGGCCGGTTATGAAGGCAGCCAAGACTACGACCTTGTATTAAGACTAACCGAAAAAACAAACAAAATCTATCACATACCCAAAATTTTATATCACTGGCGAATTCATCCCCAATCCACCGCCACCGGCACCGGCACCGTCAAATTATACGCCTATCAAGCCGCCGAAAAAGCCATCACGGAAGCCTTACAAAGACGCGGAGAAAAAGGCAAAGTCAGCGGCGTACCAGACTACTTAGGACACTATATTATCCGCTACACAATTGATGAATATAAACCCGTTAGCATCATCATTCCCACCAAAGATCAACACCAACTCTTAAACCAATGTTTGACCTCAATTTTTACCAAAACCCTTTACCCAAACTATGAAGTAATTCTCATCGACAACAACAGCGAACAACCCGAAACCGCCGAACTTATTAACAAATGGAAAACTAAAGAACCAGACAGATTTAAATCTCATCGCTTAGATATTCCCTTCAACTTTTCCAAAATCAATAACTACGCTGTCACCAAAGCAAAAGGAGATTATTTACTATTTTTAAACAACGATACAGAAGTCCTCACCCCCGACTGGATAGACGCATTAGTAGAACAAGTTCAGCGGCCAAAAATAGGAGCAGCCGGTGCACTTTTGCTATACGAAAATGATACAATTCAACACGCCGGCATCATCCTGGGAATAGGAGGAGTAGCCGGTCACAGCCACCGGCATTTTCCAGCCGACACTCCCGGCTATGTTTGTCAAGTAAAAACCATCAACAATTACCTCGCAGTCACAGGCGCTTGCTTAATGTGCCGGCGCGAAGTATTTGAAAGCATAGGAGGATTCAACGAAGACTTAGCAGTAGCATATAACGACGTAGATTTATGCTTAAAAATGATAGCAAAAGGCTATAGAAACATCTATCTACCCCACGTCATTTTGTACCATTACGAATCAAAAACCAGAGGCTACGAAGACACCCCAGAAAAAGAAGCCAGAAGGCAAAAAGAAGCCAACATCCTCAAAAGCCGATGGCCGCAATTTTTCCAAAACGATCCCTGCTACAACCCCCATTTAACCAAAGACAGAGAAGACTACAGCATAAACCTATGAACCCCCATTTCCTAATAATTGGAGCCCAAAAAAGCGGCACCACATCCCTCTACAATTACCTCATCCAACACCCCCAAATATCCCCAGCTAAAACAAAAGAAATACACTTTTTTGACCTAAACTATCATCAAGAAATCGACTGGTATAAAGCCCAATTTCCCCAACAAGCCGGCCAAAACACCATAACCGGAGAATCCAGCCCCTACTACCTATTTCACCCCCGCGTACCCCAGCGAGTACACCAACACTTTCCCCAAATAAAACTCATCATCCTTCTCAGAGAACCCGTAGCAAGAACCTGGTCACATTACCATCACGAAATACGCTTAAAATACGAAACCCTTAGCTTTGAACAAGCCATCGCCAGCGAACCCCAAAGACTCCAAGGAGAAACCGAAAAACTCCTAGCAGAAGACAATTATTACAGCTTCAACCACCAACATTATAGCTACCTGGCACGAGGAATCTACCACCAACAAATCAAAAACTGGCAGCAATATTTCCCGAAAGAGCAAATTTTAATCCTCAAAAGCGAAGATTTTTATGCCAACCCTGCCCAAACTCTCAACCAAACCTTAGAATTCCTAGAAATCCCGCCCCATACCATAGAAAGCTATCCAAAATACAACAGCGGCAGCTACCCAGAAATCTACCCCGCCACCAAACAATACCTAATAAACTACTTCCAACCCCACAATCAAAAACTCGCCAAAGATTTAGGAATAACTTTTTGGTAAAATTCTAAAAAGCCTCAAAAAAACCTAATTAACCCCACAAACATGAAAGCATTATTTCTCCATCCCAACTTCCCAGCACAATACCGGCACATCATCACCGCCCTCGGTAGCGATCCCAATAATCAAATAATCTTCGGCACAAAAAATGAACGCCCCGAATGGGAGATTCCCGGTGTCAAAAAAGCCCTATTTTCACAAAGTAGAGAACCCCGCGCCGAAACCCATCACTATGTACGCCCCCTCGAAGGAGCCGTGCTTCAAGGACAAGCCGTATTTCGCCTCGCAGAACAACTAAAAAGCCAAGGATTTATCCCCGATATAATTTGCGGACACTCCGGTTGGGGGCCAACACTTTTTATGAAAGACGTATTTCCAAACACCCCCCTTTTCTGTTACTTTGAATGGTTTTATAACGCACGCGGTTCCGACGCCGACTTTGACCCTGCCGACCCCTTAAATGCCGACGACTACCCCCGAATTCGCATTAAAAACTCCCCCATCTTACAAGACCTCTACGCCTGCGATTGGGGAATTTCTCCCACCCAATGGCAACACTCACAATTTCCCAAAGAATTCCAATCAAAAATATCCGTACTCCACGATGGAGTCGATACCGACTACTTCAAACCAAACCCCGGAGCAAAACTCGTATTACCCAACCTCGATCTATCAGGAGTAGACGAAATTGTTACCTATGTAGGCAGAGGAATGGAACCCTATAGAGGCTTTCCAGAATTCATAGAATCAATCGCCTACATCCAAGAACGCCGGCCAAATTGTCACGTTGTAATTGTCGGTTCAGAGCGCGTTTGTTACGGAAAATCTTTACCCAACGGGGAAAGTTATAAAGACTATATGCTCAAAAAAGTTCCCCTCGACTTATCGAGAGTGCACTTCGTTGGGCCCCTCCCCTACGGACTATATTTAAAAGTAATTCAAGCCTCCACAGCCCACATCTATTTAACCCGTCCTTTCGTATTATCTTGGTCAATGATAGAAGCCATGTCAACCGGCTGTTTAATCATCGGTTCAAGCACCCCCCCCGTAACAGAAGTCATCCGCGATGGAGAAAATGGATTACTCGTTGATTTCTTTTCTCCTAAACAAATAGCAGATCGCGTTAATGAAGTCATGGAACATCCAACCCGCATGGCAGAAATACGCAAAAAAGCCCGCCAAACCGCCCTAGAACGCTACGCCCTCGCCGACCTTCTCCCCCGCCATCTTCAACTTATAAAAGACATCGCCAGCCGCAAAATACCCCCCCAACAAATCGAAAAAACACCCCAACAAAAACCCCCCAAAACCAGCAAAGGATTCGCCCCTCAAAAACGGTAAAATTATAGGCCGATGCTCAGCCACCGGCCCATCCTATTTTACTGGTTAACTTTTTTAAGCAAATCCTCAAAAATTGCCAACAAATCAACAGCAAACTTTTGAGGATTCCACACCGGCGCCAAACAATCCGCCTGCTTAGACTTCCTCAACTGTTCCCGAACAGAATTCCGCAAATTCGCATCTTTGCCAAACTTAACCCCCCATTCTACATACTCATCCCAAGAACAAGCAATACCACTTTCCACCCCCAAATTTTTCAACAAAGAATACCCCATCCGAGACATTCCCCCCTCACCCTTGCGCGTCACCACCGGCACATTAAACCACAACGCCTCAAGAGTATGAGAACCGCCATTATAAGGGAAAGAATCTAACACAACATCCGCACACTTATAAATATCCCGGTGTTCTTCTTCCGTCTTCGCCATATCCGCAAACTTAAGCCGGTGAAAACCCACACCCTCCGCCTCACAAACCTCCTTATATAACCCGCGAATCACCTCAGAATCTCCCACACCTTTTTGTACTAAAATGCTTTCAGGAACCTCCTTAAGAATTTTGATTTGAGCCTCAATCATTTCTCGATTTAACTTGCGAGCCGGTGTCACAGATAAATACACCATTTGATCCACACCAACCCGCAAAGATTTACGAATTGCCTCACCATTCAACCGCGTACTTTTAAACCCAGAAACCGCCACCCAAACAGCCGGCATCCTCACCAACTGCTCAGTATAATGTTCCTCAACCCCCACAGGATGCGTATAACCATCACATAAAAAATAATTTTCATTTGACATAAAAGGCGGCTCAAAACCCAACCAAGAAACACAAACAGGGGCCGGTTTCCGATACATAATTTCCGCATGACCTCGAACCGTCAAAGAATCCAAATCTACTAAAACATCCAACTCATCCCTCAAAATTTTTTGCAAAATATCCGCATCAACTTCTCCCGCCGCCACAAAAATATTTTTGTCACTTTCATAATATTGATAAGCAAGTTGTTTAAATTTATCCGTTTGGTCATCAGCTTTTAAGCCCCCAGACACATACAAATAAACCTCCGCCAACTTAGAAAACTCTTGCAAAACATCCAAACAGCACCAGCCTACAGAATGCCGGCAAAAATGTTTCGACAAAAACCCAACCTTTAACTTTTGTTTTGGCCGGTCTAATTCCTCAGTCGCCTCACCAGACATCAACCAAACTTCATCACTACCCAGCAAAGAAACCCCATCCGCTGTTTTTTTAGCAGTGATTTTCTCCTCCATCAACCGGCCATAAAAACTACCGACCGACTTAAAAAGCCTAGTATTTTCTAGCAAATCATCCCGCAAACTAAGCGCCCCAAAAAGCAATCCTCCATAAAGAATAGCCATTTCCTCGCCCGTCAAATTTTGACCGCTTTCTACAAAATTTGCTTCAAGCCGAACCATCGTTTCTTTCGCCACTTCCGTTGAACCAGAATTCAAATTTCGTAGCATCAAAGCCGTCTGGGCAATCACTTTACCCACATCGCCACAGCGATCCACATATTGCTGAGCCAAATTTCTTAAAAAATCAAACTCAGCACTCTCTTGAACATCCACTGTTAACAAACAATACAAAGTTTGATGAGGAAACATTAAACTTGGATTCAGTTCAATTGCCTTGAGCAAACTATTAAACGCCTCCAAAAAATTACTTCGAGTAAATTCATCTTGGCGTTGCCCTTGACAGAGAATAGCAAAACCCAAATTAGCTAAAGCCTCTGGCCAATTCGGATTAAGTTTCACAGCACTTTTAAAGTAGCGAATTGCCTCCTGAAATTCACCCGCAGCCGCCAGAGCATTTCCCCGCTTAAAAACAAAATCTGGGCCGGCCAACTCCGGCTGCATTTGCACCGCTTTTTGTAAATAAACATTCGCCTCAGAAACATTACCTTGATTATGCAAAATCTGGCCTAAATTCCAATAAACCCCAGCCAAACTAGGTTTAAGAGCAATCGCCTTGCGGTAACAACCAATCGCCTCATCCAACCGGCCCAACTTATAAAAAACCGTCCCCAAATTCGCGTGAGCTTCAGCAAAATCAGCTTTAAACTCAACAGCTTTTTGATAAGATCGTAAAGCAGCCTCTAGTTTCCCTTGAAGTTGCAGCACATTTCCCAAAGTTTTATAAGCCTCAGCAAAATCAGGCTGCAATTTAAGAGCTTGCTGGCAAACAGCAATCGCCTCTGGCAACATACCTTGAACCTGATAAACTTGGCCAATGCCGTTAAGCGCCTCAACACAAGCCGGTTCAATAGAAAGCGCCTCCTGATAGCGAGAAAGCGCCTCACTTAGCTGACCGGCCTGCTGAAGTTGATAGCCGGTTTGGCAGAGAACACCAACAGAAGATGAATTCATCAAAAAACCTCCCTCAACACTGACAATAGACCAATCTGACAAGAGCAGCTTGCCCAAAAATCCTGTTGCAAGAAATGCCCGCAGGTAAATTGTTTGGAACTACCCGCAAAACTAGACTACCGCCAAAAGCCAGCCCCACAACAGTCTCCTGTCCTCGACCGGCAGAAATAACTGCTTTGTGCGGGCCACCGGCCAGTAGGTTCCACTGTGGAATGGTATAATCAAAAGCTTATGCTCGCTCTCAAATAAAATTAAAAAAGTCTTTGAGGCAAGCATCGTCTGTGCAAAAATTGATTGCCAAACCAGCCATTAAGGTTTAAATTGAAAAAATTTGGGGAACAGCAAAATCGCTAGGAGGGTCAACAAAATATACTTACTCAAAGCCAAAGAGTAATATAAATGATTAAAGCCGCACACAATCAAACGTTTTCAATAGTGACAGGCTAGACACCAACCTGTAAACTAAGATAGACTTGCTGCGGACTGATAGATATAGACCAATGCCAACAAAACGTCAAGCGTTGAAGGCGTTAGCTAAATTGGCAAGCATAGCAAGCAACTACGACGAGCAACAGAGGAGCAAAAACAAAAAATGGTAAGACCACTAAGCGACGATCCCAACGTCCTGCAAATAATAGATGCCCCAGATGTGATAGTTGCCCTGGGAGGAGAAGACCGCATTGAAACTTTTATCGGTGGGGGAAGCCTGATTTTTGGCAACCTTGACAACGACTCGCTCAGCGCCAGAGGCATTAACGACACCCTAAACGGTGGAAAAGATAACGACTTCCTACAAAGCACCAAAGGCACCAGCGTGCTGGTAGGTGGGCAAGACGAGGATAACCTAGTAGGTTCACTCGGCAGGGATACGCTGTTTGGGAACGCAGGCGAAGACACTATAATAGCCGGCGCAACCGCACCCACCACATCGATTTTTGGTGACACGACACAACAACAAGCAGTCGGACAAGGAAACAACCTGGTCGGAGGCGGCCAAGGCGCTGATAGTATCATTGGCGGTGGCAACAAAGACTCCTTGTACGGCGACCTTGGAAACGACACGATAACAGCAAAGGCAGCCTCGACCAGCAACTACCTAGTTGGCGGTGGCGGTGCTGACATCATCGAGGGAGGTGGAGCGCAAGACACCATCATCGGTGATGCGGATACAGACCCAAGCAGTGCCGGCAACGACATACTCAAGGGTGGTACCGGCACCAGAGTGATGATGTTTGGTAACGGCGGCAATGACTCGCTGGCAGCTGGGAGCGACCAATCCAGCCTCTACGGCGGTCAAGGCAATGACACCCTCACGGCTGGTACGGGCACTAAAGGTGAAAGCTACCTGGCGGGTCAGTTGGGGAATGACAGCCTAGTGGCCAGCAATGAAACCGACACCCTTGATGGCGGTGCCGGCAACGACTTCCTGGATCTCAAGAGCACCAAAGCTACTGCCATTGCCGGGGATGGTAATGACACGATCACAGGCAGTGCCGGTGGTGGAGCCGCGTTGCGTGGTGGGGCCGGCGATGACAGCCTTGTGGGGGTACTTGGTGATTTCTTGTTCGGTGAAGCCGGCGACGACCGATTACTCAATGCCTCCGCTGGAGATGGAGGAGATGGCAATGACGCAATCGGGGGCTCGGACAGCAACGGCGACAACCTCAGCGGTGGTGCTGGAAATGATCTCTTGTTCGGGTACGGCTCGACTGACGTACTTAATGGGGGAGCCGGCACAGATGGACTGTACGGTGGAAATGAAGCAGACACTCTCACCGGCGGTGATGGCGCAGACTCGTTCTACTACGAAAACACCCTCCAAGGTGGGGACAGCATCACAGACTTTGTAACCGGCTCCGACAAAATCCTCTTGGCCTCAGCAGCCTTCACCGGCCTGACCAACCCTCTATTCCCTGGTGCAGTCGCCTTCACCACTACCATTACTAACGCGAAGGGAGCAACAATCTTCTACGATACAAACACCAAACTGGTGTCCTATGACGCAACCGGAGGCACCAACGGTGCGACCGACGCTGTAGGCTTATTCACGCTCCAGTCCGGCTCCGTCACTGGTACAGACTTCCAACTCTTTTAATTAATTCTTTTCTCTCATTACACGGCTCTGAGTTCAATCAGGGCCTTCTTAACTTAACGGGTAAGGGACAACGGCTAAATGCCAGTAGCCCTTACCCATTTTCATTTTTTTGTCTTTATTTTCAAGCATTAAATTCCAACATCCCAAACCACTAAAAACCCCCCACCTTAAGACTTTTGCTTTTGAACAACCACATCCGGCGACAAACTCACCACACCCCCCAATAAACCCAAAAACGCCGTCCCAAAATGCTGAATTTCCAGAAAACTCGCTTGCTCAGGAGCCGGCTTGTATATCCGAAAAGTCCGCATAACTCCCAACGTCGCCGCACTTTCCAACGGGCCAATAAAACTCGTATCCCGGTCTAAAAAATACGGCTGATCCACCCAATACTGCATCTGCTCAGCATTCAAAAAATAACAACCCGAATGAGGATTCAACGCACGACGAAACACCACCGGCATATCCATCACCTTCCCCATCAACTGCGGTTGATCCTGCACATTGTGAAAACGCTCCGTCACACGCGGCAGCAAATCCCCATCAACATAAACCTTATTCATAACCCCCACCGGCGACACCTCATAACGATTTGGCTGCAACAAATTCAAATTACCCACCTGCTTGCTAAACCACCCCAACTTCACAAAAAACCAAGGATCGTGAAGAATTAAATCATCCTCCAAAAAACAGAAATAATCATACCGGCCCAAATTATCCCGCAACACCGCCTGACACTCAAACCCCAACAGCATCGGTTCCACAGTTGTGCGATGATGAGTATATAAGTGAGAAGGCAGAGCAAGCTGATCCAGCAAGTGGTAATTTTGCGTGGTACAGACGATAATATCAATATCGTGAGATTGAGACTGATTTGCCGGCACAGCCAAACGCAAACCAATATCAATCAAACCTTGAGACCGGCCATAAAGTTGATGCAAAGCCACCATACAACCACTAAAAGCCAACAAACGAGGCCGGGGGTCTTTAGCCAGAGAAGCGTGCCGGCCCCCACCGCTAGGATTAAAAAAATGAGCAATCGTAAAGAGAATACGCATGAGAACTTAAGATACCGTAAATAAATAACCATCAATAAACAGACTTAAAACCCAACCACAAAAAACAATACCACCCACCCCTACGTCATAAAACCCAACAAACATTAGCTATAACTTTATTGGCTACAAAAAACCACCCAATTCTAGGTAAATTAACAGACATGGCAGAGCTTTTTCAAATCGGCAACAAAATCATCCAAGACCATGAAATTCCCGCCCTTCTCATCCGCTACCAACTCATGCCCCAACTATTGAGGGGCATCATCATCGACCAAGCCATCGCTAACATCACTTGTAGCGAAGAAGAAACCCAAGCAGCCCTTGAAAAATTCTTCGCCTCACAGCAAATTAGCACCCCCCAAGCAAGAGACGCATGGCTGCAAAGCCAAAACATGACCTTAGAGCAAATCAAAGAACTCGCCGTCCAACCCCTACGGCTCGAAAAATTCAAAACAGCCGCCTTTAACTCCAAAGTCGAAACCTACTTTTTCAGCCGCAAAACTCACTTAGATCAAGTAGTGTACTCACTCATCCGCACCCAAGACCCAGGACTCGCCCAAGAAATATACTTTCGCATCCAAGAAGGCGAACAAACCTTTCCCGAACTAGCCCGTGAATACTCCCAAGGCCCAGAAGCTAGAACCGGCGGACTACTTGGCCCCGTTCCCCTCTCCCAACCCCACCCAGCCATCGCCAAACTCCTCTCCGTCAGCCAACCTGGACAACTGTGGACACCCCGACCCCTAGCCGAATGGCTTGTTATTATCCGGCTTGAAAAATTCATCCCCGCACGCCTTGATGACTCAATGCGCCGGCAACTCATTGACGAACTCTTTGAAAACTGGATCAAAGAACAAACTCAACAAGTCAAACTGCGAACAGCCGCAGTCACCGCTGCCACCTAAAGCAAAAAACCGAGAGGGCCACACCAGCACCTCTCCCCTATAGCTTGGGTACAATACAAAAGGCGCATCAACAGGGGCATCAAGCCAAAACCCATAAATTTTTCTAAATCCAGCAAAAGCAGTGCTGGCTTAAAGCTAACATCACAGAATCAATGCTTTGGAAACATAACAGGAAACCTGTATCACCACAGATAACCGTTCAGTTCACCCTAAATTAAATAAACGTGACCAGCCCCAAAGTTTAAAACCCACCCTATGACGCAACCGATCACCCCCACTCAAATCCCCGCATTTTTAACGCAAACCGCGCCCTTTGACCAACTGGGAGTAGACAGCCTCCAAGCAATTGCCAGCAAATGTCAACTCTTGCGTTACCGCACAGGCCAGCCAATCTTTGAGCGAGAAAAACTCCCCACCCAAATCGCCATTATTTATCAAGGACAAGCCCGACTCTTAGGCTATGACCAACGGATGCAAACCCCCGTCAGCATCAAACTCCTCGGCCCTGGGGAACTGATCGGAGCCGCCGGCCTTGTGCGGGGCGAACCCTGTGAAACCGCCATTGCCTCCACCGAAGTCATTTGTATTTGCCTCGCAGCCGCCGACTTCTTAAACTATCTCGAAACCGAACCAGCCCTAGAAAGCGCCTTCAAAAACAAACCCTACCAAAGCGAAGTTTTTGAACTGATCAGCGTCGAACTGCAACGACGAGCCGACGCAAGCATCAACCTCAAAGAAGTCGCCACCAAACTATCCCACGAAGCAATCGCCCTCAACATAAAGTCTCCTCAACTCGACCTCGCCAAACTCGACCCAAACCGCCTCTGGCTGATCAGTAGCGGCACCATCGGCGAATATGAAACCGCAAGCCGCCTCCCCCTCCAAGGCACCCCACGCACCTTACCCGTCCCAACGAAAGGGGGAGCCAGACTGATCGGATTGCCCCTCAACTTCCAAGCCACCCCAACCCCTGCTTTAACCGTCCTCCAACCCAGCGAACCCGACAGCCTCCCCCTAGCCCCCATCCAAGACACGCCCCGGATCGTCGAGTACCAAATCCCAGAAGCGCCTCCCCGACCGCCGGAACCCCCGCGTGATGCCTTCACGACTCCGATCAAATACCCCTTTATACGCGGACGCGGGCCCCTTGACGCACCCCTGGCCTGCTTTCAAATGCTCAGCAAACACACCGGCGCCACTTTCCGCAAAGACATCATCCGCCGCGTCCTCGAAGGCCAAATCAAAACCAAAGGCCAAATCACCCTGCAAACCTGCGGCGCCATCACCGAAATGATGGGACTGCGATCCCAACTCGTTCAAATACCCTCTAGCTATATCGGCAGACTCAAAGCCCCGGCAATGGTGCCCTGGTACGACAGCTTTGCCATCATCTACAACATCACCGAAAAAGAACTGGTGATGGCTATCCCCGAAAGCGGAATTTCTCGCAAAAAACCCGCCGAGTTTGCCGATGTTGCCGGCGAAGCCACCCAAGTTTTGCTTTTAACAGCCCCAGAAAATGAACTCACCAAAGAAAAATTTGGCCTCAAGTGGTTCATCCCCTACGTCGTCAAATATCGCAGCATCCTCATCCAAGTCTTAGTTGCTTCGTTTTTTGTTCAGCTATTTGGCCTCGCCAACCCGATCATCACTCAGGTGATTATCGATAAAGTTTTGGTGCAACGCAGCATCGAAACTCTCGACGTTTTGGGCATCTTCTTATTGGGTGTGGGCCTTCTCGAAGCTCTCCTGACTGCTCTGCGTACCTACCTCTTTGTAGACACTACTAACCGTATTGACCTGAGTTTAGGCAGCGAAGTCATTAACCACCTCGTCCGCTTGCCTCTGAACTTTTTTGATAACCGCCGCGTTGGCGAACTGGCCGGTCGGATGAACGAACTTGAACGCATCCGTCAATTCCTCACCGGCACCGCCCTCACCGTTGTGCTTGATGCCGTCTTTTCTGTGGTTTACATCGTTGTGATGTTCGTGTACAGTTGGCTGCTGTCTATAGTTGCTCTCTCCACTGTGCCTCTGTTTGCTGCCCTCACCCTCATGGTTTCTCCCATTATCCGAGGTCAACTCAGACAACGGGCCGAACGTTACGCCGATGCTGAATCTTATCTGGTGGAAGTTCTCAACGGTATTCAAACTGTCAAAGCCCAAAATATTGAAATGCTCTCGCGCTGGAAATGGCTGGAACGCTACGCGAGATATGTGAGTGCCGGTTTTCAATCGGTTCTGACTTCCAGCAATGCCGGTAGTATTAGCGGTTTCTTACAAAAACTCTCTGGTTTACTTATTCTCTGGGTTGGCGCTCACTTGGTTATCCAAAATCAACTTAGTCTTGGTCAACTTATTGCTTTCCGCATTATTGCCGGTTATGTCACCAGCCCGCTTTTGCGCTTGGTTCAACTTTGGCAAAACTTCCAAGAAACTGCTCTTTCTATTGAACGACTCAGCGATATTCTCGATGCTCCTCTGGAAGTCACAGAAGAAAATCGCACCAATATTCCTATCCCGGAAATTGAAGGGGGCGTTAAATTTGAAAACATTTCTTTCCGTTTTAAAGAAGCCGGGGCTTTGCAATTGGTGAATATTAACCTCGAGTTCACTCCGGGTGAATTTGTGGGTATTGTTGGGCAAAGCGGTTCGGGAAAAAGTACGTTGATGAAACTGCTTCAGCGCCTTTATGAACCTCTTTCGGGGCGTATTCAAGTTGATAGCTATGATATTGCTAAAGTAGAGTTATATTCTCTGCGCCGGCAAATTGGGATGGTCTTACAAGACACTTTGCTTTTTAATGGTACGGTTCAAGAAAATATCGCTCTCAACAACCCAGAAGCCTCGACGGAAGAAATTATTGAGGCGGCAAAAATTGCGGTGGCTCACGATTTTATTATGTCTTTGCCCAATGGTTATAACTCTATTGTGGGAGAGCGGGGTTCTTCTTTATCGGGTGGTCAGCGTCAGCGTATTGCCCTGGCGAGGACGATTTTACAAAATCCCAAATTGTTGATTCTGGATGAAGCGACGAGTGCGCTAGATTACAACACAGAGCGTCAGGTGTGCGATAACTTGCAGAAAGCTTTTAGAGATCGGACGGTGTTTTTTATTACTCACCGGCTGAATACGGTCAGAGATGCTGATGTGATTTTAATGATGGATCAGGGTTCGGTGGTTGAACAAGGTAAGCATGATGAATTGATGGCACTTAAAGGCCGTTATTACGCTCTTTATCAACAACAGGAATCACAATTGTAAAAAGTCATTGGTCAAGAGTCCTTTGTCTTTTGTTAAAGAAAAAAACTAATGACAAATGACAAATGACAAATGACCAATTACAAATGACAAATGACATTTAGGAGTTATTTCAATGAAAAGCGATTCTTTTAATTCAAATTCCTTTTCTGATTCAGTTTACGACCAGCCGGTAATTTTAGAGAAACCGGCTTATTGGACACAAATTTTTGTCTGGGCAATTGTCAGTGTCACGGGATTTGGTTTACTTTGGGCTACATTTGCCCAAATTGAGCAAGCTGTGCCGGCTGCCGGCAAACTGGAACCGCAACAAGCTCCGCAAGATGTGCGTCCCGCCGCCGGCGGTGTGGTGCGAGAAGTTTTGGTCAAGGAAGGGGAACTGGTCAAACGAGGTGAGGTTTTGCTGACTCTTGACCCCACTTCTTCTCAAGCTGATGTGGAGTCTTTACGAAATGTAAAAGAATCTCTCTTGAAAGAAAACCAATTTTATGATAAGGCGGTCAATGGGGAAACTCTGGCCGCTGCGAATACAGATTTGGAAACGCTGACGCGGGAAAGATTGTCGTTAGTGGGGGATAATGACGTTTATCAAGCGCTTTTAAATGAGTTTGATTTGGGGACTGGCGGCGGCGGTGGTGGTTTTAGTGCCACGCAACAGGCGCTTTTTTTGGCAAACCGGCGCGAATATTTGGCTATTCAAGAGCAAGAGCAAGCGCAAATTCGCAATCTTAATGAAAAGCTGAATGAAATTGATGGCCAGTTGGCTGCCGGTGTGGAACGTTTGATTCGTTCGCGCGAACAAATGCCAAGGGCTCAAAATCGGCTTTCTTCGGCACAGGCGCAGTTAGCGAAAGCCCAAGATAAGCTGGTAACTGATCAACAAGTGCTTACTATTAACGAGGAAATTTTAGGGCAAATTAATCCTTTGGTGGATGAAGGGGCTCTGTCAAAATTGCAACAACAGCGTCAACAACAAGAAGTTTTGACTAAGCAAGGAAGTGTGATTTCTGCAACAGCAGAATTAGATACCTTGCGGGGAGAAATTGAAGCCAGACAGCGGGAAATTTTACAAACTCAAGATGAGGTTACGGCGCGTCAAGCTGAAGTAGATCGCTTGCGTTCCCAACAAGATCAAGTGAGAGCAGAAATTGATGTGGCTCGCAAAGATGCAGACAGTAAACGAGCATCTTGGATGAGAAATATGCGAGATAAACTGCAAACTAATAAGCAAAGAATTGCTCAAGTTGATTCGCAAATTGGTCAAAAGAAACAAGAGAATTCTAAGCAAATTTCTCAAATTGAAGGACAGTTAACTAAAGCCCAACAAGCGCTGCAATATCAAGAAGTGAAAGCGCCGGTGGATGGGTTTGTGTTTGATTTAAAAGCTTCACCAGGTTTTGTGGCGCGGGAAGTTGACCAAAACCCGATGATGAAATTGATTCCCCAAGATAGCCTAATTGCTAAGGTTTATATCAATAACAAAGATATTACTTTGGTGCAGCCAGGGATGGATGTTGAAATTAATGTGGAGGCGTATCCGTCGATGCAGTTTGGGACAATTAAGGGGAAATTAAAATCAATTGGTTCGGATGCTTTGTCACCTGTTCCTAACGAACGTCCTTTTTATGCGTTTCCTGCGGAGGTAGAGTTGCCGGTGCAGGCGTTTGAATTAAATGGAAAGGAATATCCTATTCAGTCGGGGATGGCGATTCAAGGTACTATTAAAATTGGCAAACGCACGGTTATGGAGATGTTTTTGGATAGCATGAGCCGCAAAGTTAAAACTTTGGAAACGGTTAAATAGTCAATTGTCCTTGGTCATTTGTCCTTGGTCATTTGTCAATAGTTTAGGCTGATTTGTCCAGTCTTGGGTTATAATCAATCACCCAGAAGTATTGCTATAGGAGGGTGGACAAAGAACCATTGACAAAGGAGAATTAACAAAGGAAAATTGACAAAGGACAATTGACAAAGGACAAAATGAATATAATTCAAACAGAGATTCCCGAAGTTTTAATTATTGAGCCGAAGGTTTTTGCAGATCCGCGAGGCTTTTTTTTGGAAAGCTTTAACCGGCGAATTTTTGCAGAAAAAACCGGCCTTGATTGTGATTTTGTTCAAGATAACCACTCGCGTTCCTCTAAAAACATTTTGCGGGGACTGCATTATCAAATTCAACAACCCCAAGGTAAATTAGTCCGGGTAGTAGTGGGAGAAATTTTTGATATCGCTGTCGATATCCGCAAAAATTCTCCCACTTTTGGTAAATGGGTAGGGTATTATTTGAGTGCAGAAAACCATCGTCAATTGTGGATACCGGCAGGATTTGCACATGGATTTTTAGCCGTCTCCGAAATTGCCGAAGTCCTATATAAAACAACCGAATATTATGCCCCACAATATGACCGTTGTATTCTTTGGAATGACCCCGATATTGGCATTAATTGGCCCTTAAATGGCGAAACGCCAATATTATCAGCAAAAGATCAAGCCGGCATCCCCTTAAAAAACGCCGAAACCTTCCCCTAAACTCCCAAAAAAATCGTCAATTCATCCGCGTTAATTCGCGTTTATCTGCGGTTTAAAAATCTTTTCCTCTTAAAAAATCAAAAAAGTGAAAATCCTCATCACAGGGACAAACGGCCAACTAGGCCAAGAATTGCATCACCATCTCAGCGAAAAAACCTATAACATCACCGGCCTAAGTCGTGACAAACTAGACTTAGCAAACCCTGATAACATTCGCCAAGTTTTGCAAGAAATTAAACCTGATGTTATTATCAATGCCGGTGCTTATACAGCAGTGGACAAAGCAGAAAGCGAACCCGAACTTGCTGATGCTATTAACGGAAAAGCAGCCGGTATTTTAGCAGAAGAAGCCAAAAAAATCAATTCGCGTTTGATTCATGTTTCGACAGATTATGTATTTGATGGTACGGCAAGTCAGCCATATTTAGAAACCGATGAAACCAACCCTTTGGGAGTTTATGGCAAGTCTAAATTAGCAGGCGAAAAAGCTATTGAGGAGGTTGGCGGAGAGTATCTAATTTTGCGAACTGCATGGGTTTATGGGGTAGGTGGAAAAGGCAATTTTGTCAAAACTATGTTGCGTTTAGGAGGCGACAGAGAAGAAATTCGGGTGGTTTGCGATCAAATTGGTAGTCCAACTTGGACAGGTGATTTAGCGGAGGCGATTGGCAGGTTAATTGAGTTAAAATGGGACTCAGGAATTTATCATTACACGAATAGCGGTGTCGCCAGTTGGTATGATTTTGCGGTGGCGATTTTTGAAGAGGCAAAACAACGGAATTTTCCTTTAAAAGTTGCAAGAGTCGTTCCTATTACGACATCAGAATATCCCACACCGGCCCGCCGGCCTGCTTTTTCTGTTTTATCTTCTAAAAAAATCTCGGCTGTTTTGGGATCTCACCCTCCACACTGGCGACAATCTCTCAGAAAAATGTTAGAAAAAAACCAGTAGTCATACCCAATTACCTTACAATACGCAATCATCAATGAAAGCTTTAATTCTTTCTGGCGGAAAAGGAACAAGGTTACGTCCTCTAACGTACACCGGCGCAAAACAACTGGTGCCGGTTGCAAATAAACCGATTTTGTGGTATGGACTCGAAGATATTATCGGGGCCGGTATTACGGAAATTGGCATCATTATTAGTCCAGAAACTGGCGAAGAAGTGAAGGCCAAAACCGGCAATGGCGAAAAATTTGGCGTCAACATCACTTATATTTTGCAAGAAAAACCTGCCGGTTTGGCCCACGCGGTGAAAGTTGCCCAACCATTTTTAGGCGATGATTCGTTTATTATGTATTTGGGTGATAACATCATTCAAAGTGAATTGCAAACTTTTTTGGAAACCTTTAAAAAGCAAGATTTAGATGCCTTGATTATGTTGCGGAAGGTTTCTAACCCCAGTGCTTTTGGGGTTGCGAAAGTAGATGAAAATGGGCAAGTTTTACAACTAATAGAAAAACCCAAAAATCCGCCTTCTAACTTAGCTTTGGTGGGTATTTATTTCTTTTCTAAAACGATACACGAAGCCATCGATAACATTCAACCCTCGGCGCGGGGAGAATTGGAAATTACGGATGCGATTCAAAAACTGCTAGATTGGGAAAAACCTGTTAAAGCTTGCACTCTGGAAGGATGGTGGTTGGATACCGGCAAAAAAGACGACCTCCTCGAAGCCAACCGGATTATTTTAGACACACAACTTTCGCCATCTGTCAAGGGAGAAGTGGACGAAAAAAGCCAAATTATCGGACGAGTTCAAATTGGCACCGGCACAAAAGTTGTTAATAGTTCCATTCGCGGGCCGGTGATTATTGGGGAGAATTGTTACTTAGAAAATTGCTTTATTGGCCCCTATACTAGCATCGCTGATGAAGTAACTTTAATTGAAGGAGATTTAGAACACAGCGTTGTTTTAAAAGGCGCTAAAATTTCCGGTATCCATCAGCGGATCGTTGATAGCGTCATCGGACAACGTGCACAGTTAGGGGTTGCGAATATGCGCCCGAAAGCTTTAAGATTTATGATTGGCGATGACTGTCAAGTAGAACTTTCATAAATAGGTAAGGGTGAAAATTGGAACCGCAAGAAATCCCCACTGAAAAAATTAAAGAGAAACTGCGCCAGACTTTAGCAGCGGATATTTTTGGGGTTTCCAATCAACACCCGCCGGCAGCAGATGAAGATGAGGATATTGTAATTTTAAAAACTGGCTTTGATATTTACAATATCCCCATCACTTCTTATCAAAAATTCATGCAACCGGTTATCATTGGTCTGCGAAAGTTTGTTAGAAAGTTGTTGAAGCCGGTTTTGGAAAGACAAGTTATTTACAACTTTACTAATACACAAATTCTTCAATCTTTAAGGAAAGAAGTTAAGGTTTTAAAGGAAAATCAAATAAAATTAGAGACTCAAATACAACAACTGCAAACTGAATTGGAAAAATTGAAAAGGTAGGTTTGGGTGTTTATTTTTAGGTTGATAGGAAGAGTTTTTAACCGCAGATAAACGCAGATAAACGCAGATGGATTAACGCAGATTTAAAGTTTGCTTTGGCATAGATGGTTTGATAATTTTGTTTTTAAGTTATTTGGGAGGAGTTATGGGTTTGAAGGTTTTACCTCTATGTTCATTGATTATTGTTCATTATAACGGCATAAATCGTCTTAAAACTTGCCTTACTTCCTTGGAAAAACTCAACTATTCAAACCTAGAAATCATCTTAATTGATAACGTTTCAACAGATAATTCTGTGGAGTTTATGCGGGAATTTTTCCCCGAAGTTCATACTGTCGTTAATACAGAAAATAATTTTGCTAAGGCTTTAAATTTAGGCATAAGTTTGGCTAAAGGCGATTATATTGGCTTTTTAAATAACGATGTGGTGGTAGATACAGAGTGGTTAGATTTGCTTGTAAAACGTTTAGACGCAAGCCCAGAATTTGGGGCTGCTGGTGGTAAGATTTTATTAAAAGATGGCAAAATTAACAGCGTAGGTGTTCAAGAATTACCTGATTTTTATTGGCAAGATTTAGGCTTTGGCGAAAAAGACACCGGCCAATATGAAGAAGAAAGGGAAGCGAAAGGTTTATGTTGGGCCGCAGTTTTATTCCGCCGTGAATGTTTGCAAGATGTTGGGCCGGTGGATGAAGAATTTGTGATGTATTTTGAAGATGTAGAATATTGTAAACGCTGCCTAAAAAAAGGGTGGAAGTTGCTTTATTTCCCGCAAGCAATTGTTGATCACGAATTTGGCGCATCAAGTCGGGGCAATAAATTAACCGAGTATTTTTGTAACCGCAATCGCTTTTTATATCTAGCCAAACATGAACCTTATTTTTTAGGCCAAGCGATTAATACCTCTGTGTTTTTTATCTCCAAGCAGTATCATTTGTTGCTGGAAGCTTTGTTTTTTGCGATCAAGAAATTGCGGGAACATCACTCCCAGCAAGTTGTTGATCAAGTCTTACCAAATTTGTATGAAAAAATGACCGTTCTCTACGAAAAGCAGACAGTTGACCGGCTTTTCTCTCGCCTAGATGTAATCTCAAAAAAACGTAAACTCTCGATTGGAATTTATGATCATGGTTTACATTTTATTGGCGGCGGACAAAAATATATAGCGACTCTTGCAGAAATTTTGCAAGATCAATTTGATATTACTTTTATTGCCAATAAGCAGGTTAGTTTAGCCGATCTACAAAATTGGTATGGCTTAGACCTTTCGGCTTGTAAAATCAAAATAATCCCCCTTCCTTACTACGAAAAACGAGGGATGCAGTCTATAGATAGCAGTCTTGTTAACGAAGAAAGCGAAAACCCTTTTGATAGAGTTTCCAAAGAAAGCCAAAATTATGATGTTTTTATCAACGCTAACCAATTAGAAAAAGTTAAACCTTTTTCTCCCATTTCCATCTTTATATGTCACTTCCCGAATGCCTTTCGCGGTCGTTATTTTGCGGTGGATGACTACACTTTTATTCTCAGTAATAGCCGCTTTTCTGCTAAATGGCTGCAAAAACGCTGGGAACTTGAACCGGCTTTTTTGCTTTATCCTCCCGTCGAAATGGAAAGCGAAAAAACCGAAAAAGAAAACATTATTCTATCCGTTGCCCAATTTGAGGCCGGTGGGACAAAAAAACAACTGGAAATGATCCAAGCTTTCCGCCATCTCAAAAAACAATATCCCGAAATTATGCAAAACTGGAAATTAGTTTTAGCCGGTGGAAGTCTCCCCAATAACTCTTATTTAAAAAATGTCCAAAATCAAATCAAACAAGATAACAACTCCATCGAAATTAAATTAAACTGTTCCAGAGAAAAACTGAAAATTATTTACAGCAAAGCCAGCATTTTTTGGCATCTTTGCGGTTTAGAAGAAATCAACCCCCAGCGATGCGAACATTTTGGCATGGCGACAGTGGAAGCTATGCAAAATTATTGTGTTCCTGTTGTTGCTAATGCCGGTGGACATCAAGAAACAATCGAAAACAAAACATCAGGATTTTTAATTAATAACCTCGATGAACTCTGCCAATACACCCATCAACTCATCACCAACCCCCAACTTTTTCAAATTCTCCAAACTGCTGCTTTCCAAAGCAGCCAAAATTTTACAAAAACTCAATTTCAGCGAAAAGTTAAACAGTTTTTTGATATAATCCAGCAAGAATACAAAAACCCACCCCTTCCCAACCCCAGCCAAATATCCTACAATCCCTAAACGTGAACAGCAACCTCTTAATTAACCTCTCTTTTCTTATTCCTCAAGCCACCGGCATCTCCACCTACGCTAAAAACATTATCCCCCATCTCCAAAAACTTAATCCCACTCTCCTCACTCCTGAAAATTTCCCTCCCTACAAAAATTATCCCGTTCCCGCAAATATGACACCTGATCAGGGAAGCAAAGGTCATCTGAGGCGTATTTTATGGACACAATTGCAACTACCCAAACTCTATAAAAATCTTCAATCTAATCTGATATTTTCACCGCTTCCAGAAGCCCCAATTTATACAAAAAGCCGCTATATTGTCACAGTCCATGATTTGATACCACTACGATTTTCTAAACCTTTTTCTCGCCTTAATGCCTATTTTCGTTATTATATTCCTCAAATTTTAAGCCAAGCCGAACATATTATCTGTGACTCAAAATCCACTGCTGAAGATATTAATAAATTTTATAAAATCAACCTTGACAAAACAACCGTTATACCCTTAGCTTACGACAAAAATAACTTCCGCGATTTGAACTTACCGACAAGTAACTATTTTTTGTACATAGGCCGACATGATCCTTACAAAAACCTACACCGGCTTATAGAAGCCTTTGCCAACCTTCCAAACCGGCCCGATTATCAACTGTGGATATCTGGCCCCACCGACAGCAGTTATACACCAGAATTGCAAGCAAAAATTGCCGAATTAAACTTAACAGAATCAATTAAATTCATCGGCTATGCAAGTTACGAAAAGCTGCCAATTTTAATTAATCAAGCCATTGCCTTAGTCTTTCCCTCGCTGTGGGAAGGTTTTGGTTTACCTGTGCTTGAAGCAATGGCCTGTGGAACGCCAGTTATTACTTCTAATGTTTCCTCACTGCCAGAAGTTGCCGGCAATAGCGCTTTGATGGTTAATCCTTACAATACGGCAGAAATAACAGCAGCCATGCACACTGTGGCAACCGATACTCAACAGCGGTCATCCTTGCGGGAACAGGGCTTAATTCAAGCAAGTCAATTTAGCTGGGAAAAAACCGGTTTAGAAACCGCCAAAATTTTACACAAATATCTATAAAATCACTTGTACCCCAACCGGCATCAAAAAACAGATCGATCCGGTTTTCCCATTTCCTCAAAGAAGGATACTGATCAAAACCCCCAACAGCCCTAGGTATCAAGCTTTAGGCAATCTCAATCCCAAAGTTTAATCGCAAATCTCAATCCAAAATCCGAAATCTAAAATACTATTATTGTGTGTGTGTGGAGTGAATCAAAATGGTAGCAATTCCTTCTCGAACAAATGGCAGCGGCCCCCTGAACGCATTAGATAAAGCGGTTTTTCATCATTCCCCTTGGAATGCCACCGGCTTACCGGATAACCCCCTCTTTGGTACCGATGGCATACGCGGCAAAGTTGGCGACCTCCTCAATGCCACCTTGGCCATGCAAATTGGTTTTTGGGCCGGCCAAGTTCTCAAAGAAAACGCCAGCGATAACGGCCCCATCATTTTAGGCCAAGACTCGCGCAACTCAAGCGATATGCTGGCAATGGCCCTTTCTGCCGGCCTCACGGCTGCCGGTGTCGAAGTCTGGAACCTGGGTTTATGTCCCACCCCCTGCGTCGCCAACCTGACAGTCTTATCAAAAGCCCTTGGCGGCGTGATGATCTCCGCCTCTCATAACCCTCCCGAAGATAACGGCATTAAATTTTTTGGCCCCACCGGCACCAAACTTTCCCAAAACTTGCAAAAAGAAATCGAAGCCGGTTTGAGAGGTGATATTCTCTCGTTCCCCCAAACAAATTGGGGCCAACATTACCACCGGCCTGAACTGGTGAGCAACTATACGACCGCCCTCCAAGAACCCTTACTAACCCGCGTTAACCTCCAAGGAATGCGGATTGTGCTAGACCTCGCCTGGGGGGCCGCAGTTAAAGTTGCACCGGCCAGCTTTCAAGCAATGGGTGCTGAGGTTATTTGCCTGCATGACCAGCCAGACGGCAACCGCATTAACGTAAATTGCGGTTCAACTCATCTCGACGCCCTCGCTGAGGCCGTCAAAGCACATCAAGCGGATATGGGATTTGGCTTTGATGGCGATGCCGACCGCGTTTTAGCGGTGGATAACCAAGGCAGGCCGGTGGATGGCGATTACATTTTGTATTTATGGGGCCAAAATCTCCGCCAAAAACAACAACTCCCCCAAGATTTAATTGTCGCAACTGTGATGGCCAATTTAGGGTTCGAGCGAGCTTGGCAAAAACTCGGTGGTCAAATGGTGCGAACTGCCGTAGGTGATCAATATGTGCAAGCAGAAATGCAGCGCAGCGGCGCAATGTTAGGAGGCGAGCAGTCTGGACATATTTTATGCTGGCATTATGGCATCACCGGCGACGGGTTGCTGACTGCTTTGCATATTGCAGCCTTGGTAAAACAGGCCGGTCAAAGTCTTGGCGAAATGGTTGATGCCAGTTTCCAAACTTATCCGCAACTGTTGCGAAATGTCCGCGTTGAAGACCGGCAGCGTCGGCTTGGCTGGCAAAATTGCCAAGAACTCCAAACCGCCATTGAAAACGCCGAAAAAGCAATGGGCGATGGTGGCCGAGTTCTCGTCCGTGCTTCAGGTACCGAACCGCTGATCCGCGTCATGGTAGAGGCCGCCAGCAACGATCTGGCCCACTACTGGACAGACCATCTCGTGCGTGTGGTTCAGCAAAATTTCGCCTAACAAAAACGGAAATCGTCGCCAATAGCCCTCTGCTATCAGTAAGCTGGTAGCAGAGGGTTATTTTTTGAAAATTATGCCCAAGATAAAACGCAAAAGTAAGCCGGTATCTAAAAGTAAGTCAAAAAAATCTAAACAAAAAACTAAAAGCCAAGCAACAACCCTAACAAAAAAAGAAAAACAAACCCTCAAACGACAGCAAACCAAAGAACGTAAAGAACTGATTTCTGTTCTTATTCCTACCCTAATTGCTGCCTTTGCTATTGGGGCCGGTCTTTCTTTGAAAAATCCTAAAATTGGCATTGCTGCCGGTGGGGGTTTATTGTTGTTGGTGCTTTCTTTTAAATATCCCCGACAAGCTTTATGGATGTTTTTAATGTATTTGCCCATAAGTGGCACCGTTACTTATGCCATTGGCGGCGGCAATGCGGCATTTCAATTTGCCAAAGATGCTTTTTATTTTCCTGCGCTTTTTTCTTTGGTGCCACAGTGGCGCAGCAAAAAATTACCCTTGATTATTTCTAAAAGATTAATCAATCCCCTCGCCATTCTCCTCGGCGTTTGTCTATTAACTATGATTTTTGTTAATGGATATCAGCAAATTTTTCCCGAATCAATTCCTATTTTTGATCCCTACGCTACTTCCAGACCAATCGAAAGACCTATTTTAATGGCAATTTTAGGGCTAAAAATTTTTCTTGGTTATATTCCTCTGATTACTTGTGGTTACTATCTAATTCGCAGTAAAAAAGAGTTTTTGTTTCTGACTCGGTTGCACGTTGTTTTAGCCATTGTTGCCTGTGGTTTAGGGTTGCTTCAGTATTTACTTTTGGCCAAAGGAACTTGTGCCGGTACTCGGATGATGGAAGGCGAAGATTTATATAAACCCAGTCTTTCGGCGCGTTGTTTGGTGGGTGGTTCTGTGGCTTATAGTTCTTATATGATTCGTTTACCAGGGACGTTTGTTTCGCCTTGGCATTGGGGCTGGTTTTTAATTTCTAATACCTTTTTTACCTTTGCTTCCGCTTTTAGTGATCCGTCATTTCTTTGGCAAGTTGCTAGTTTTGCTTCCTTGGCATTGGTGATGGTTAACGCGGTGGTTTCTGGGCAACGTATTGCTTTAATTGCTGTCCCAACTATTATCGTGGTTTTGCTGATTCTCACCGGCCAGATTGCAAATTTGAAGCGTTTTTTACCCATTGTTGGCGGTATTGGTACTTTGGGAACCGCCGGTTTAGCGATGTTTCCTGAATTTGTGGAAGGAAGAGTTAAAAGTTTGGTTGATCGTTGGAATGCTTCACCGCCGGATCAATTTATTGCTAGTCAAGTTCAGTTTACGGTGGAAGGACAGGCCGGTTTATTGGGGAAAGGTTTAGGAAGGGCTACAAATTCGGCCCGACAGTTGGGACAAACGAAGTTAATAGAAACTTGGTTTCCTAAGTTGCTTTTTGAAATTGGGCCGGTGGGGTTGATTGGGTTTTTGATTTTTGTTACCGCTTTAACTTGGGCTTGTTTTAAGGCTTATCGGTCTTTGAAAGAACGACACTTAAGGAGTTTTGGGGCGTGTTTTTGGGTATTTGTTTTGTTTATAAGTTATAACCCTTATTGGTACCCTTTGGATACTGACCCGGTGGCGGTTTATTATTGGTTTTTTGCTGGGGTGATTTTGAAGTTACCAGAACTTGAACGCCAAGAAGAAGAATTACAGCCGGTATCAGACACCAAATTTTTATCAGGTAAAAGGAAACGATGAATAAGCCTTTAATTTCTGTCATTGTTCCCACTTATCGGCGGGAGGAAGTTTTACGGGATACGCTAACTGATGTATTGGCGCAAAATTATCCTAATTTTGAGGTTTTGGTAGTTGATCAAACGCCAGAACATGAACCAGAAACCGATATTTTTCTACAGCAACTTGCCGATAGCAAAAAAATCCAATGGTTTCGCCTTAAATGGGCTTCTTTACCAGGGGCAAGAAATTATGCTGTGCGGCGATCTTTGGGGGAAATAATTGTGTTTATTGATGATGATGTGCGATTGACTGCCGATTTTTTAGCAGCCCACGAATGTCATTATCAAAATCCCAAGGTTGGCGCCGTTGCGGGGCGAGTTTTTGACCGCATGAAATTATCTGATTCTGGGGGAGATTTAACAATAGATTATTTACCGCCGGAAGCAATGGATGCTGGGATTGCTTGGTATTATATTGATTTGGTTCATACAATAAAACCGCAACAAGTTATCTCGGCAAGAGGTTGTAATATGTCTTTTAGAGGTGAAGTTTTTCGCCAATATAAATTAACATTTGATGAGCGATTTAAAGGCAGTGCAGTTCGGGAAGAATCAGATTTTTGTTTACGGTTTCGGCAAACCGGCTATCAAATTTGGTATGACCCCGATGCTTATTTAATTCATTTAGGTGAAGAAGCCGGCGGCTGTCACGATATCAGCACTCGTTCGGCTGAATATCAGATTTTTCTCTATCACAACCACTTTTTAATGGGCTTTAAAAATTTAACTTTTTTCCAAGCTTTGCGATTCTTTTATCGTTTATTTGACTGTCAAGTTTTGGGACATCCTCCTTGTAATAAAAGCGGCTCGATTTTTAAAACCATTGTTCGCTTAAGTTTCTATTTTCTGGGATTTATCAGCGCTGTGGGAACCCTATTTCGTTCGCTTTGGGATGATGGGCAAATTTATAGTCGCCAAGATTTTTAAAGGTCATTGGTCATTGGTCATTTTTGAATTGACAAAATCTGCAAAACCTGATTATTAAAAATACTTCTTGCCCCATGATACATGAAAAATTAAACTTCTTCATTAACCACTAATTCTCCTTTACTGAGAATTTTACCTAAGTCTAAAAACATCATTATTTTATCTCGGTAGGGTGCAGTTCCGCGCAGATATTCATCATTATTAGAATGAATAGCAACAGGAATCTGCATTAATTGCGAGGGATGCAAATAAATTACATCAAAAACATTTTCAACTGGAATGGCAGCAACTACATCATCTTGATGTACAATCATCGCTTTCGATGTTTTGTTTATTCGCCCACGCGGCAAGTTTAGTAAACCGCGAATATCGACAATTGTAACAATTTCTCCTCGCAAATTCATATTGCCGATAATATGCGGAGGAGTGCAAGGAACCGGAGTAATTTTTCGCAGATCAGTAAACTCGCGGACTAATTCTAAATCAACGGCAAAAAATTCTTCATTTAAACTAATCACCGCCACAGCTATCAAACCTGTGAAATCTTGCCGATCTGTCTGCTGCATTAAGCTTGCAGCGCGTTCTTTAAAAATTGTTCGTTCTTCTGGAGTAGCGTTTGGGCAAAATTTCCGAAAATGTGGAACAAATTTTTCTATTTCCTCATAATTGGGTGAGGTTGCTATTTGGTCAGCAGTTGGTAAATCAACTTTCTCATAAAAATCAATGATGTTTTTGTGGTTTATCAACATCACAATTCTATCGTCAATTTTAGCAATTCTGTCAATAAAATTGTGAGTATTAATCGAGAGTTTCCGTCCCTTAAATACTTCATTTGTTACTTGTTCTGCTTCAAGTTCTACCACTTCATAAACTTGGTTAACAATAATGCCGGCTTTATATCCCCCCCACTCCATAACAACCACGCTATCTGTTATTTTATATTCTCCCGCCCGTTGTCCAAAGCGCATTTCTAAATCGATCATCGGCAAAATTTCGCCCCGTACATTCACCACCCCCACCACGTCGCGGATTGCTTCTGGAATCGGTATCAACTCCGGTAAAAAGAAAACTTCTCGCACATACACCGCCTCGACTCCATAGCTGGAATCGTTTAAACTAAAAATCAAATACGGTTCGTGTTTTAACATAGGATTTTGCTTATTTTATTTTGGTTGTCAATTACCCTTTTTCTGCTTTTCTAACAGTTGCTCTACATATTGCCGCAATTCACTCACTTTGATTTGCTTGGATTCTTCTAATATGGTTTCGGCGGGTAAGTTTTTCAGCAAATCCAGAGCCGTTTTACGCATTTTTTTTGCTCTTAACCAATCTTTTTCTTTTTCGTATAAAGCCGCTAATTCTAAATAAGCTAAAATTGAATAGGGCGATAAATAAATAATCCGTTTCCAAAAAATTTTAGCTTGCTGAATATCGCCTTGCTCTTCTGCTAATTGGGCCAATAAATAATAAGGTTCGCTGGAAAGATCGTCTATCAAAAGGGCTTGCTCAGTTGCTTCTTTCGCTTGCCGATATTGTCCCAAATTTGCATGGGATTGTGCCATCAAATAATAAGCCTTAAAATTTTGGGGTTCTAAAGAAAGCACTTCTTTAACTTTGTCAATTGTTTGAAAATAAGCTTTCCCTTGGAAAAAATCTATTGCTTCTTTTAACAGGTTTTCCGCATTGTTTGCTTGATTTGCTTGATTCTCTGGGGTTAATAAAGGAGAGAAAAAATCGCTTTTAGGCGCCGGAGTAGTAATAATTTCCAGAGGTGTGCCTAGCCCCTCAATTGTTTTCAATCTTGGCAAAGGAGCCGAAACCTGCGGTTGACTGATATTCAACAGCCCCTCTCTTAATTGATCCAGCATTGGCTGACTTGATAAACTCTCGTTTCCTGTTTTAATTTCTGTTGATTTTTTTTGCTCTAAAGCCTGTGGCAAATTAGTTTTTACCCGCTGGTAAATCACCGATTCAGGAAACACTCTTGTTTGCAAATTTCCTAAAACTTGTCCGTGCAATTCAGCATGAGCAGTTAACAAATAACCTCCTATCTGGAGGCTGTTATCAAACTTGTCTAACACGGCTTTTACTGCTGGTTTAGAAAAATATACAAACACATTTCGGCAGATAATCAAATCAAAATCATGGAAATCAGAAGCGGGATTTGGAAACTCATCTTTAACCAAATTGCCATAGCTAAATGTCACCATCTGGCGGATATTTTCATTGAGTTTCCAGCCGTTACGATGCGATACAAAATAGAAATTTTTAACTTCAGGATCTACCAGTCGAAAAGACCAATCACTATAAATTCCTCGTTTAGCTTTTTCTAAGTTAGATTTGTTAATATCTGTTCCTAAAATAAAAATTTTCCAGTCTGCCCAATTCGGAATCAGCTTTTGGAGCAAAATTGCCAGCGAGTAAGGTTCCTCGCCGGTGGAGCAACCGGCACTCCAAATCCGCAGCGACCGGCTATTTTTTTGCTTTTCAATCAATTCTGGCAAAATCTGCGTTTCCAGCAAATTCATTTGCCCCCTGTCTCGAAAAAAATAACTCTCCCCCGTCGTCAACAACAACGTTAACTCTTTCCACTCATTTTCAGTTTCCAAAATATTCCAGGTCTGCCAATCGGGAACCCTGCTGAGCAATTCGTAATAGCTTTGAGCGTCACTCAAATTTAACGCCCTCATTCGCATATAAATTTTTGAGCGCAACCCTTCCGTATCTTGCGCTCTAATTTGCAGGCCGGTGTTTATACCAATCAGATCGATAAATTTTTGAACTAAAGTCTGCTGCATTCCGCCTAACCCGTTAAACAGGAATAGAAATTAAAAACTCAGAACCTTTACCAATTTCCGAAAAACATTCCAACTTACCCCCATGTTTTTCCACCACAATTTGATAGCTAATCGATAAACCCAACCCGGTGCCTTTCCCCACCGGCTTCGTCGTAAAAAACGGGTCAAACAAACGCCGCTTTACCTCCTCCGTCATCCCAGGGCCATTATCCTTAATTCGCACCCACAAATTCGCCGGACGTGGGAAAGACTTCGACAAAGCCAGCAGCGGTTGACCCTGCCCATCCACCAATTCAGTGCAAATCATAATAATCCGAGGTTCAGGCCGATTTTCCAGCGTATCAATGGCATTAGAAAGAATATTCATAAACACCTGATTCATCTGGCCAGCATAACACTCTATTTTGGGAACCTCACCATATTTTTTTATTATCTCAATTCCCGAATTAGTCCCCTTAGACTTCAAGCGCGAATGCAAAATTAACAGCGTATTCTCCAGTCCTTCGTGAATATCCACAAACTTTTTATCAGCTTCATCTAAGCGGGAAAAATTACGAAGAGATAAAACAATTTGGTGAATTCTTTCAGCCCCCATTTCCATCGAAGATAAAATTCTCGGCAAATCTTCGTGAATAAACTCAATATCTACCTCTTCAAGTTGCTCTTTAAGTTCGTTCAACGGCTCTGGATAAAATTTTTGATATAAATTCAAAACACTTAAAATATCGCCGATATAGCTCTTAGCATAAGTAATATTTCCATAAATAAAATTGATTGGATTATTAATTTCATGCGCCACCCCCGCCACCATCTGCCCCAAAGACGACATTTTTTCACTTTGCACTAATTGTGCTTGCGTTTGCTTGAGATTATGCAACGCCTCACTTAATTGTTGTGCCTGCGTTTGTGCCGCCAGCGCAGCCGCATGAGTTTGGGCATAAAGCTCAGCTTGGTCAATAGCAATTGCCAACTGATTCACCACCGCTTCTAGCAGTTCCACCTCACTATCACGCCAAGGCCGGGGCCCACTGCAATGACTACAAACCACCGCACCCAACTGACCTGAGCGAGTTTCCAGAGGCAACAACAACTGAGAAGTCATCCCCATACTTGTTAGCAGTGAGTGAGTGTTTTCATCCAAAGTAGTCTCCCGTTCCACATCATCCACCCGCACCACCTCCAAATTTTGGATTTTCATCGCCAAAAAATCAATGTGCTGCGGCGGGCAGTCGCTCAACAAACTCGGCAGATCCGCATTTCGGGCTTCGTGAGTCACCATTAAACTCGGTGTTTCCGGGTGGGGCAAGTACCACAAAAAATGACATCTGTCAATCACTAATAAATTGCGAATTTCGTGAACAGCCGTTTCCAAAATCGTATTGAGATCCAAAGAATTGCGGATTTGATTCGCCAACCGAAACAACAAACCCTCCCGGCGTTTCAGTAAAGCTTCGTGCGCCCAAGCCCGATCTATGGCAATCGTAATACTATTGGCCACCCACTCCAGCATATTGCGGGCATCATTTGTTAAAGGAATCGGGTGATAAAGCCCCAGCACCCCCACCAAGCGATCCTCCACCACCAAGGGGTAGCCACTAAAATATCCCATCGTCCGATTCCCCCGCCCTTTCTTCTCAGCCTCAGCCTTTGCAAATCCCTCTGCTTGCTTGCCGCTCACACTTTTGAGGCGGCCACTCACCAAGCGCAACTGCCCACTGAGCGGTTGTCGGGTTTCGGCAATAAAATTCACTATTGAATTTTCTCCGGCTTCGTCTTCGGGAGCAGTTGGCCGCCCAGAAATAGCAGATAGCGTTAGTACCTGGGTTGGGCTGTGAGATGTCCAAATGCAGGTGGCGCTGGCTCCCAAATGCTCAATCACTGCGTTTGTGCAGCGTTTAAGAACTTCTGGCAAAGGCCCACCTTGCGCCAGAGCGATGCCCACAGCCCCGCCTAAAGCCCACAGATGCTTTTTTTCCTCACTCATGGCCGGTTGTTGGTTATCCGTCACTTCGCAAAAATAAACATAAAACCTTTCCTAATTGCGATAGGCTTTTCGCTACAACCGGCCTTTCAACACCAACCTTAACGGTTAAGTCTCAAGACAGGTTATTTCCCCTATCTATTCCCCCCTAGAGCTTCGCAGCTTTTTAGTAGGGATGGGTTGATTGCTTTGTTCCTTCCTCGGATTGTTTGTTAAAGCAGCCAGATATTGATAAACCCGCCCCTCCAGATTCTATCGGCGATACTTGCCTAAACGCATTTTTCAGAATTTTGGTTTTTTGTTCAAACGGGGAGGGATCACCCCCATCAAAAGCAACCAAGTCAGGAAGGATTAACATATTTTATTCCCCCATTTTATCTTCCCACAACTTCCATCATTTTTCATGTCAGGATAATATAACTCCTATTTGCAAGCACCTCATAGGCTTAGCTCCCGACCGCTGCGGCGTTCCTTCGCCACTCAAAAACTTTTTCCTTCTTGTTTAATAGATTTGGAAAAATAGTCACCCCCCTCATAAACTATGTCTGCAACTTTCACTTCTCTCCCGACAATTTTAGCAGTAGATGACAGCCCTGTAATGCTAGAACTCATTAAACGAACCCTAGAATCGGATTACCGGGTTTTGGTTGCCGATAATGCCATTGATGCGCTGTCCATAATTTACCACGAACCCATTAAAATCTTATTACTTGATGTTACCATGCCCGGAATTGACGGTTTAGAACTGTGCCGCACCGTCCGAACTTTACCACAGTTTCAAGAATTACCCATCCTCATGTTAACTGCCAAAGATAGAGTGTTTGACAAAGTTCAAGGAAGGCTGGCCGGTGCCACCGAATACCTAACTAAACCCTTTGATGAGTCACAATTACGGGCTGTACTTTTCAAATTTTTGAATTACTCAACCCCAGAAATAAAAGAGTGATTGGGAATCAGGAATTAGCATTAAGGAAGTAGATTTTGCTCTCCTAATCGCCGCTCATTTTTTATTTGTCATTTCTCATTTCTAAGAGGGTCATTTCGCCGATCATTAGTCATTTTTCATTGGTCATTGGTACGAGTGTGCTAGATCCAAATCGCCAATTCCAAAGACTAATGACAAATGACTAATGACCAATTTCCAATTTCTACCCTAAGCCGGATAAATCCTCAAACGTCGGTTAGGTTCTTCGCCAAAACTAGAAGATTTGAGCCGATAATGCTCCACCAATTCATGCTGCATCTTGCGGACTTTTGCCGAACGCGGCAACAACTCCACCGGCTGCCCCTTGGGAATCACAATTTGCTCAACCGCCAATCTTGCCTCCTCCAGCGCCTCAATCTCATCCTCACTACCACTGCCGGTAAACAAACCGAGTTCAGCTTCTTCGGGCATTTGCGGATCATCCATCTCCAAAAGCCGACGTAGAGCCCGCGTAATTTGAGGAATACTGCTCGATTTAATCGTATAAATCGGCAACTGACGCGCCTTAGAAATATGCCGTAATTTCGAGTGATTTTTAACATGAGAGCGCAGTGCCAAAACCGCATCTGCACTATCCATATCCTTCGTCAAAACCACCGGCAAATTCATCACCTGGATCACCTGCTCCAACTGGTGCCGGCTCACCGCGTATGGATAAATATGAATCGGCAACTCTTCGCCATTCGGGCCAAAATAACGCTCCACCCGACCATCACTCACCGGCACAGGGGCCGACTCAGCGTTTGCCTCCATCTCCGCATCAAGCAACTGCTCAAAATACTGAGATTGAGGAGTTTCGCGGCGCGTTTGTAGCCCGTTTTTCAACGGCATCATTTGACCAGAAGCTCGCCATCCTTGAGGAGCCTCTGCCAAACGCGGAGTATTTGCACTCAAAGCCGGGGCCGGTGGCAATTCCCGCGTCACCGTCACCTTACCGGAACTCGACACTGTGCGAATTTGCGGAGAAGGCAAGCGATTTCGCAGCAAAATATCCACTGTTTCGGCCACTTGTTCATGTACCACCCAGCGTTGACGTTCTTGCATTTCCACCGCAATTTCAAACGTCGGTGGTGCCTTACGTTCCAGCACAGTTTTTTGTGAACCCCGGCGGCGGGCCTCATCATCTCCCAGCGTCACCGCTTGGATACCGCCGATTAAATCAGCCAGTGTCGGGTTTTTAATTAAGTTTTCAATTTGATTGCCGTGCGCCGTTCCCACAAGCTGAACTCCTCGCTCTGCAATCGTCCGAGCCGCCAATGCTTCCAACTCGGTGCCAATTTCATCAATGACAATGACTTCTGGCATATGGTTTTCCACCGCCTCAATCATTACCTGGTGTTGCAATTCCGGGCGAGCCACTTGCATCCGTCGAGCGCGTCCGATGGCTGGGTGGGGGATATCGCCATCACCGGCAATTTCATTAGAGGTGTCAATAATCACCACCCGTTTTTGCAAATCATCTGCCAAAATTCGGGCAATTTCGCGCAAAGCGGTGGTTTTGCCTACCCCTGGCCGGCCCAGCATTAAAATTGATTTGCCGGTTTCCACCAAGTCGCGGATCATATTGATCGTGCCAAATACAGCCCGTCCGACGCGGCAAGTTAAGCCAATCACTTCATTTTTGCGATTGCGAATGGCGCTGATGCGGTGTAGGGTTTGCTCAATACCTGCACGATTATCGCCCCCAAATTCTCCCAGGTGCTTAATCGTGTAGTTGAGATTTTCCAAACACACCGGCTTGTCTGAAAGATATTCTGCCCCCCCAGGAAAGCGAGCCTCTGGCAGACGTCCGAGATCCATTACCACTTCAATGAGGCTGCTGATTTGCGGGTGTTGTTGCAGTGCCGCGCGGATCGTTTCTGGCAAAATATCTAACAGTTTGTTGAGATCGTCTGTTATTTGCATTCTTCCATGATCGGCGTCTTCCATCACACCCAAGGCGACGGTAGGTGGCGACATTTCGCTCATGTTATCGGATTCAATCTGCTGAGAGGGGGCTGCTAACCGATTGGGATTTACCATAGATGGAGGTATTTCTAAAATAGAGCAGTACAGAATTTCAAAGTTTAGTCTCGAACCATTCAGTGCGGGTTATAAGAAATTTGGCGGAATCATGGCGGTTTTTTCCTCTGGGGTTTGCTGCAATTTTAGGGGTATTTTAAGCTCAAGCTTCGGTTTTTGTTTGGCTACAGGTTTTAAGCTGTGGCTTTGTCTCGTTTGGTCAGCCGGTGCCTAATTGTGCGAGATGCGGGCTTTTAAGCTGCGAAACTAATGAATCTGCATCCCGTACTGCTTGCCAGAGCAAGTCTGGCCGGTTTTCCAGGCGGGGTGTTGCATTTTGCGGGTTAGTTTGGTCGAGTTGTTCGAGTACCGGCGCGAGTAAGACTCTGGCATAACTACCATAGGCGACACCGGCAATATAACGCTTTCCGTCGCTGGTTGGTTTGAGTAGGCCGGTGCTTTTGAGTTTTTCGACTGTATGAGCGTTGGTACCGCCTGCCAGTTGGACATATCCCGGTAAGCCGGCATTGAGGACTTTTTGACCGAGTTTGACGGCGGCGCGGGTGGCGCCGGTGCCGATATCGCCACTCATCGGGCGTCCGTCGGTTTGCCAAATCAGCGGACAAGGCAAAGGCTCAATAATGTCTAGTAATAACCGCAGATATTCCAGCATTCCTTCGCCATCGGGACAGCTTATGGCGATTAGTTTTAATTGCCCCACCCAAGGCGCAATAGAATTCCAGAGTCGCTGGAAGTCTTCTGTTCGTCCGATCTGAGTGTGTATTTCAATGGCATCTGGAAGCGCTGAAAACACCACCGGCACAAGGGCGCTGGGGGTGAAAACATAGGAACGGGTGGAAATGTGTCCAATGGGGCACAAAGGCACACAGCGTCCGCAGCCGTAACAGCGTTCGTCTAAAACGCCTGAGTATGCCGGCAGCTTATCTGTAGGGGCTGGTTTATCGAGTTGGAAAGTTGGTGGCTTAAATGTCGATGAACCGCCCGGACTTCGGCGTGAGCCTACTTTGCTCTGCTGTTGGTTAAATACTATGGCGTTTGCTGGACAAATACTTTCACAAGGGCGCGGACAGTCAGCCGGGCAAAGGTTAGGGTTAAATTCTGCTTTGCGGAAATGGGGATCTTCCCCATCGTTTAAACTCACCATCAACAGCGGTGAGGGGTTTGGTTTAAACCCCCTACTTTGGGCTTTTGGGGCTAACTGATTAGCCGTTTGTAGTGCTTCTTTTGCAGAGGCTATCACCGCTGGATCTGCTGCCACGTCGATGCAGTCTGCTCCTGCGAGTGCGTAAGCTAAAGTCAGATTTCTTACAGCGGGAAGGTGCTGGAAGCTAGCCCCACAAATGAGCTTGAACCAGTGGCCTTGTTGAAGTGAATTTAACGGCGAGTAAAAATCGTTCACCCTTATATGCTAATCTGCGGTTTCATAAATTGGTACAAGCTAACGAGATTTTTTCTCCGCTAAGCTTGGACTAGGCTGGGATTGTTGGCTAGTTAAGAATGTCGGTTATTTTTTAGTTGGGTGCTTTTTGTTGTCCATCTCAGGAATATTCACCCAATCACTCTCTACATTTAGGGCTGCTGTGTAGCGGTGGCAAATTTCTGCTTTGTTTTTCCCTTCGAGAGAATTTGTCTTCAAGCAAAGCTCTTATTTTTTGGTCATCCTTACTTTAGCAATAAATTTAAGTTTAAAAAAACATTTTATACAGGCGGCGTTGATTTTTTTAAAAGAATGCAGGTTGAAATAACAACGAATTTCTAAAACCCGGTTTTTCTGTCAAACCGGGTTTTGTAATGGTTAATCAGCAATCGCACTCATCAAAACTTCTGTAAGCGTCATGCCTTCCATATCATCAAGCGTGACGGTATCGACAATATCAAATTTAGCACCGGCACCCTGTAATTCATCATCAAGTGCTTTTAAAAAGCGGGTGGCGGTTGCATCGTTTCCTACTTGAATCATCGAAATAGCCAATTCTTCATCCCGATCCATTTTTCGAGAGGCTTCAATAATTACTTTCATAACGGCGCGGCGATCATCTGGTTCGCCATCGGTAATGACTAAAATTGTTTCACCGTTGGGTTTTGTTTGACCGGCAGCTTTGCGTTTAAAATAATCATTGGTGGCATCTTCCAAAACAGCGGCTAAATTTGTTGTTCCTGACGGATCATTTTCTTGAAAAATTTGGGCAACTTTGCTAGATGTTACGTTTTCAAACCGGCGAAACCGGCCACTAAAAACATATAGCGTAATGCCATCCGGGTCAAATTGTTCGCATTTTCTCGCCACCGCCAGGGTAGACTCTTCTGCTGTTTGCCAACGATTTCTCCCCCCTGGTTGATCGGGGGTAGACATACTGCCACTTTTGTCAATAATTAAGGTATAATCGCGGTCTTGCACGAGAGATCCTCCTTCCATGATAGGAAATCCTTTTTTATTTATACGGGTTCTGTTTCTAGGGTAGCTAAAATTGTTATTTTTGGCAAAATTTTTCCCAAAAAGATTATGTTAGCTGCCTTGTAATGCTTGTAAATAGTCGATAGCTGCTTCAAGTTTAGATGGATATTTATAAGCAAATTCCTCAAACCATAGTCCCTCCTCAGAAAGCGGATCTAATTTTTTGAGCCATTCTTCGGCTGGTTTTTTCAAGCCTTTTTTTTGCTGAGCAATTAATTGCTGTTGTTTGATTTGTTCTTGTTTAATTTCTTCTTGTTTTTTCAGTTCCTCTGCTTTTTCTTGTTCTTCATATTCAGCTTTAATTTGTTGCAATAAAAAATCTGTTTGGCTTGGTTTGCCGGCAGAAGTTTTCACCGGCACTGTTGGAATTTGGGGGATAACCGGCTTTTGTGCTTGTTTGGGAAGCGCTGGGGGTTTTTCCGGCTGATATTCGGCTTTTAATTCTGCTAACAAGTCATCGATGGATTCCATAATCTTAACCTGAGAAATTATTAATTTCTTCTAATTTAGAGAAAGCCTCTAAGCTGTTAGGATGCTTGAGGCTTGCCCTACTGAATAATTCCGACACTCGCATCATTGATCAGGCAGTTTTCAGCTAGAAATAATGCCCTTAGTCGGAAATAGCTTTGAGTAAAACTTCGGAAAGTGTCATGTCTTCCATATCCTCAATCGTCAGAGTATCAATGATGTCAAATTTAGCGCCAATTTTTTGCAAATCATCATCTAGCGCTTTGAGAAATTGAGTGGCGGTTGCATCCGTGCCCACCTGAATTAAAGAAATAGCTAACTCTTCATCTTTATCTATTTTACCAGAAGCTTCAATAATCACCCGCATTACTGCTTTGCGGTCGTCTGGTTCCCCATCTGTTACAACTAAAATTGTTTCACCATTTAATTTTGTTTTCCCGGCTGCTTTGTTGGTAAAATAATTATTCAAAGCATCTTGAAGCACAGAAGCTAAATCGGTTCTGCCTACCGGCTCATTTTCTATAAAAATCTGCTCTACTTTACTAGATGTGACATTTTCGTAGCGTTTAAACTTGCCAGAAAACATATAAACAGTAATTCCATCAGGGTCTAAATCTTCGCATTTTCTTGCTAAAGCTAGGGTAGATTCTTGCATAACCTCCCATCGCGTTTTTCCCCCTGTTTGATCTCGCGTAGACATACTGCCGCTTTTATCAATAATCAGTGTATAATCGCGTTCTGTTATAGAAACTCCTGTTTTTTTACCGGTCATTTGTTTTTCCTCACTTGCTACGTTGACGACTACCTGACTGACAGTTTTATTTCCAATTTCTTCAGCGGTGACTGTTTGAGAAATTTTAAACTTAGGGCCGGTTTTCTCAATTTCCTGAGTGAGGTGTTTTAAGAATTCCGTCGCTTCCCTATCCCTACCTATCTGAATAAAGAAAATCTCTAATTCCTTAGCTTTCTCCATTCGGTTAGTAGCTTCTACCACGACTTTAGTAATTGCATTTGGATCGCTTTCCCCATCTGTAATTACAAAGATAGCTTCTCCATTTAACTTGGTCTGACCCCTGGCTTTTCTTGTAAAATAGCTATCAGTTGCATTTTTTAAAACCCCTGCTGTATTAGTACCGCCACCTGGTTTATTACTTGTAAAAATTTCCGCTACGGTTGCAGATTGGATGTTATCATAGCATTCCCACTTATCTGAAAACAGGTAAATAGTAATGCCATCTGGATCGAAGGTTTCACATTGACTGGCTAGGGCTAAGGCTGCTTCCTGTGCCGCCACCCACCGGCTTTTCCCATCAAGTATATCGGTAGCATTCATACTGCCACTTTTGTCAATAATCAGCGTGTAATCACGATCTTGTAGCATGGCGATGCCCTGTGCTTATTGAGGTTTACACGATTGTACAGTTTCATGGCGGGAAGCCCAATCATAAATTTTGATGGAGATGATAGAATGACAGCCTCGTAGTTATACCCCAGCCAAAATTTCCTTAGCTATTTAGTCTGTAATGGCATTAAGTAATACTTCTGAAAGTGTCATGTCTTCCATATCATCCATTGTTACGGTATCAACGATATCAAATTTAGCACCGGCACTTTGTAAGTCGTCATCCAAGGCTTTTAAAAATTGTTTAGCAGTTGCATCGGTTCCTACCTGCACAAAAGATATGGCTAATTCTTCATCTCTATCCATTTGGCGAGAGGCTTCAATAATTACGCGCATAACGGCTTTACGATCATCTGGTTCGCCATCAGTTACGACTAAAATTGTTTCGCCGTTTTGTTTTGTTTGACCGCTACGTTTGCGTTTAAAATAATCATTAAGGGCGTCTTCGAGTACACCGGCTAAATTTGTGGTGCCGGAGGGTTCATTTTCTTGGAATAGTTGAGTGACGCGATTTGCTGTAACATTTTCATAGCGTTTAAACCGACCAGAAAACAGATAAACTGTTAATCCATCCGGGTCTAATTCTTCACATTTGCTGGCTAAAGCAAGGGTTGATTCTTGCATGACTGTCCAGCGGCTTTTGTTGCCGGCTTGGTCTTTGGTTGCCATGCTGCCGCTTTTGTCGATAATTAAAGTATAATCTCTGTTTTGTAGCATATCCATTTTTCCTTTTTTCTCCAAGATTTATTATTCGGTTGTGTAGCCACCAATTCCACCGATTGAAATCCGTGGCTACAGGAAGAAAACCCCCTTTGGGGGTTGAAAACAAAACGCAATCTTCACCTAACCTCAACCCCCGGAGGAGGTTTTTTAGTTGTGTAGAGGCCGGTTAAAACCGGTGGCTTAATTAAACACAATCCTCAACGATAACCTCAACCCCCGGAGGGGGTTTTTTAGTTGTGTAGACGCCGATTTTAACCGGTGGCTTAATTGATGGGTTTGTCCTAATTAAGCTGCTGCTAAAGCCTCTTTAAGAGGTTTCCAACTAAATACCCGGTCGCCACCCATTTCAATGATAATTTTTACTTTGGGTTGAATTTTGGGTAAGTTAATCAAGTATTCGATTTCTTGACGTGAGAGCATAGCGCCTTCCAAAATCCACAATACCAAACCTTTTGATTTGGGGGGTAGGTTTTGCAGTTGGGTATCGATGAGAGGGGGTACAAAATATACATAGCCGACGGCGGCGCCGGTGCTGGAGCTTTTTTTGCCGAGGTGTGGGGGACGGATACCGTGAACGCCGGTGAGATAGGCGGATAAGTCGCCTAAACCACGAGATGACAGGTTATAGGTAGTATAACCTCTGGCGCGGATGCGGCGTTGATAGCGTCCTTCGGAGCCGCCTTCAAGCGGTGCGTAGACGGCGACTGCGCCGTTATTTTCGAGATCCCGAATTAATCCGCCGCCGGTGGTGATGAGTGCCATAAGCGTTTTATTTGCCTATCTATAGATTTGTTAAGGGATATTAATATTTTACCCTGAATGGGGGCCGGTGTGGTTTTGTGAAAAAAAAGTAGTTGACATAGAGTTTTTTTTCTTTGTAAAAAGATTTTTAACCGCCATTGACAAGAAGTGATAGGGCTGGCATCATGGCTAGAGAAGAATAAAGAATATAAATATAAAATTCGGCAAAAATTTTTTCGTTTTACAGTTTTTAGCAATAGTGCTTAAGAAACACAAAGATGGCTAGATATGCTAAATCAATTATCAGTGAAATTTGCAACCGGCTACGGTAACTCGGCCAGGCGGTGGAAAACCTGGTTACTTCTTATTCGGATGTGTTTAAAGACTCGCAAATTCAAGCGTGAGTAGAGACATTCCGTCAGGCTCATAAGGAGGCATCCAAGAGGCTAGAGGCTCCTCCCTTAAGTATCCGCAGGAGTGGTAAAATCTTTTCGGGTAAGTCAAAAGCTTTATGTTTGATGTATTACGATTTACTCAAAAATAAATACATGATTGTGAAAGAAGAACAGACTTTTCCCCCTTCCCAAAAAAGACACGCGCTTTATGACAAGTTTCAGGCCAAAATTAGCGCTAATTCTCATTTAACCAGGAGTTTAGTCAGTTTCCAAGCTAATAAACAAAGGCGCTTCTCTGGTTGGTTTAAATATAAAGAAGGCTTTTCCGAACAACTGGTTAATTACCTCCTTGAAAAATTAAAACCCCAACCCGGAATTTTACTAGATCCGTTTGCCGGCACCGGCACAGCCTTATTTGCAGCCAATGCGTTAGGATGGCAAACTCAAGGCATAGAATTATTGCCCGTCGGAGTTTATTCTATCCAAGCACGTCAGATAGCCCAAAACATTAATATTGCAGCTTTCAAAACAGCCGTTGCTGAAATTATCCCTCTTAATTTTACCGACTATTACGATGAAAAATACAGCCTCCAACATATCCCAATTACCCAAGGTGCCTTTGCACCGGCAGAAGAAAAACAACTCACCGGGTATCTTGCCTATTGCCAAAAATATGTAGAAAATTCAGACATCCGCACCCTTCTACTTTATGCCGCTTTTTGTATTCTCGAAGACATCAGCTACACCCGCAAAGACGGTCAATATTTACGCTGGGATTATCGCGCCGGTCGTTCTCAAGCAAAAAAACAATTTACGAAACCAGAAATTTATCCTTTTAAAATAGCTATTCAGCGAAAATTAACCCAAATTACCCAAGATTTGCAGCCAGATAACTTTCAACAACTCAGCTTATTTACCCCTCTTTTTGAAATAGAATCTAATCATATAAAAACAAAAGAGCCGGTTTTATATCAAGGTTCTTGTCTCGAAATACTACCAACAATGCCGGCGCAAAGTATCGATTTTGTCTTAACTTCCCCACCCTATGCAAACCGCTATGATTACACCCGCACCTACGCCCTTGAATTAGTGTTTTTAGGATGCAAAGAAGAGAAAGTAAAACAGCTTCGTCAAGCCATGCTTTCCTGCACAGTCGAAAATAAAGACAAGCAGGATTATTTAAAGCAAATTTATACCAATCAAGCACGGTTACAAGATTTTTTAAAGATAGAATCCACCTTTGAAAAACAGGAAGCCTTGCAAGAAGTATTAGAGGTATTAGAACTTTATCGCCAGCAAGGAAAGCTAAACAACAGCAATATTACTAGAATGCTGCGGAATTACTTTTATGAAATGAGTTTCGTCATCTATGAGTTAGCCCGACTTATCAAACCAGGTGGTATAATTGCAATGGTAAATGATAATGTGCAGTATGCCGGGGAAGAAGTGCCGGTGGATTTAATTTTATGCGACATTGCAGAAAGTTTTGGTTTAAGTGTGCGCCACATTTGGACATTAGAAAGAGGCAAAGGAAATAGTAGTCAGCAAATGGGAAATCATGGCCGCTCAGAAATTCGTAAATCTGTCTATATTTGGGAAAAATGAACTCAGCAGAAACCCACCGCATCAATTATCGTCTCCGATCCACATTCTTTTATCGCAAATTAAAAGAATATCAAACTCTATCCTTTCCTATTAAACTTACTGAACTGGCATCAGTAGCCTGTTTATATAATTGGGAAGAAAGGCAAAATTGGGGCATTGTAGAAGATGCCTTTGCTTACATTAATACCCAGGATAACTTGCAACTCATCGAAGTTTTCTGTCATCCGCGATTAATCCGAGAACACCCTCCCCTCATTGCATATTATCGCAATATTTCCGCTCTTTCTCAAAAAGCTGTTAAGTATTTAGTAAAAGTTGACGTTAAACCCATAGAAAATGACCAAGAAAACCGTTATCCCCTAACTGACTCCCAAGCACACCAACTTTCTCTACTTTTTAATGAACACATTTCCCTGATTATAGCAAGCTCCATAGAAAGTTTTAGCAAAGAGGAACTTTATGGATTATTACTTGCATCCACCGGCGCTCAAATAGATGGATCTTGGCGTAATGCTATCGGGGAAGAAGCAGAAAAAGTCATTCAGCGTCTTCTTATAAAAGAAGCAAAAGAACGCAATCTTTTAGCAGCCTTTATTCCTCGCACCGGCACAGCCATTGAAGTGTTTAATCCTGTTCACTTAGAAGAACAATTAGGAAATATTCAGCGATATCGTGGGTTCATATTAAATAATCAAACATCAATACTTTTTTCCAGTGAGCCTGACGTATCCCTTCTTAGCCCTCCAGGTGCAACAGTTGGTGTAATTGAAGTCAAAGGAGGCGCAGACCCAGCGGGAGCACTGGAGCGTTATGGTGCAGCTAAAAAATCTTTTGAAAAAAGCTTGCAGGAAAATCCATCACTCATCACTATTTTAGTGGCGAGTTGTATTACTTCTGAGGTTCGTTCGAGTGGAAAATGACTCAACGATTTCGATTTATTTCAATTTAACCGAAATTTTATCTGAAAATTCAACAGCTTATCAGCAGTTTGTCCAAAAAGTTTTTTCCTTATTGGGTGCATAAAAGCCGTTTAGCAAAAATACCAACACATCGCAATAGCACCCCCAACCTTACAGAAAACTTGCATAAGCAGGTAAAAAAGGCAAATAAACGGGCTGACAAATATGGGCCTATCTGACTGTTCTCGCGTCGGGACACGGAAATCTCCCTGTACACAAAAATCTCCGCATACAGCAGTTAAGCCCCTACACTGACTAATTTAGCTGTTATTGCCCACCGGCCCCCGCGAAAAAAAAATTTACAAACCCCCTAGACAAACTCACCCAGATAGTTTAGTATCTTAGATTGTCGGCTAAAAACGGCATGGCCAATCTCATAGAGACCGCCACACCCCAAACCGCAGACAAAAAAAACCGAGGATAACCCAAGGTTTACCCCACCTAGATCCGCTAACAAAGGCAAACCAGCCTTGTCAATGATCTAAACAGTGGAGGAAACCAGATGAGTAGCGGCTAAAACCCCTGTATAGCGCAGGCAGACAAGCAAAGCCATCATCCCCATATAAAAACGGATACTAAGCGGCTTGCCGTTTAAGTCCACCGGGAAAACCTCAATCAAGCCAGAGTGACGCTTCTGGCAAGAGACAGTTTAAAACCAGGCCGGTTGAAAAGTTGGCAAGCAGCCAATGCAGCGAAACTCCGAAATATGAGGGGTATGCTGCCGCTTGGCATGACAAAGGTTCACACAAGCTGCGCGTCATAAAAAAAGCAGCAAACTGTAAACCGAAATATAGTAGTGCATACAAAAAGGGAGACCACAGAACCCGTGACTCTAGGTATAATTGGCACCAAACTTGGCATGACCCAAGTATTCGACGAACAAGGAAAAGCAGTACCCGTAACAGTCGTACAAGCCGGCCCCTGTCCCGTAACCCAAATCAAAACAGAAGAAACAGACGGATACACATCCGTTCAAGTTGGCTTCAAAGAAGTAAAACCCAAAGCCCTCAACAAACCCCTCCTCGGCCACCTGAAAAAAGCAGGAGTCGAGCAGCCGGTGCGCCACCTCAAAGAATACCGGCTTGAAAACCCCAGCGAATATCAACTGGGACAACAAATCAAAGCAGACATCTTTACCCCAGGGCAACTCGTAGACGTCACCGGCACAAGCATCGGACGCGGCTTCGCCGGCTACCAAAAACGGCACAACTTCAAACGCGGGCCAATGGCACACGGTTCCAAGAACCACCGCCTCCCCGGTTCCACCGGCGCCGGTACAACCCCTGGCCGCGTCTTCCCCGGCAAACGCATGGCCGGTCGCCTCGGCGGCAAACAAGCCACCATCCGCAAACTCACCATCGTTCGCGTTGATGCAGAACGCAACCTAATTTTGCTCAAAGGTTCCGTCCCCGGAAAACCCGGTGCCCTCCTCAGCATCAAACCCGCCAAAAAAGTAGGGAAATAGGAAGGATAAAGAGTTATACGTCAATTGTCCAAAAGCAAAAACCGAAAAACAATTGACACTCTGACAAAGGACAAATGACAAAGGACAAACAAAATGGTTAACTGTACAGTACGCAACTGGCAGGGAGAGCAAATCGCCGAGGCGACCCTAGAACTAAAAGTTGCAAAAGAAGAAAACGCCTCACACATCGTCCACCGCGCCCTAGTTCGCCAAACAACCAACCAGCGACAAGGCACAGTCTCCACAAAAACCCGCTCCGAAGTACGCGGCGGCGGACGCAAACCCTGGCGGCAAAAAGGAACAGGACGCGCCCGCGCCGGCTCCATCCGCTCACCCCTCTGGAGAGGCGGCGGTGTCATCTTTGGCCCCAAACCCAGAGACTTCAACATCGACATGAACCGCAAAGAACGGCGACTCGCCCTTCGCACAGCCCTAGTCAGCCGTAGCGAAGACCTAATCGTAGTCGAAGACTTTGCACCCAACCTCAGCCAACCCAAAACAAAAGAACTCGTCGCAGCCTTGGGCCGGTGGGGAATCGCCAAAGAAGCCAAAGTTTTAATGATTTTGGCAGAAAAAGACGAAAACATCTATCGCTCAGCACGCAACGTCCCCACCATCAAAATGATTCGAGCAGACGGCTTGAACATCTTTGAGATCCTGAACGCAGACAAAATCCTCACCACCCAAGCCGCCCTCGCCAAAATACAGGAGGTGTACAGTGCTTAAACTAGACGAACGCAAGTTAGCAGACCTAGTGCGCCGGCCCATCGTCACCGAAAAAGCCACAGTCGCCCTAGAGCAAAACAAATACACCTTTGAAGTAGCTCCCAAAGCCACTAAAACAGAAATCAAAGCAGCTATCGAATACCTCTTTGAAGTCAAAGTCATCAAAGTAAACACCCACAAACCCCCACGCAAAAAACGCCGCGTCGGCAAATTTGTAGGCTTCAAACCTCAATACAAACGAGCAGTCGTAACCCTCGCAGAAGGCGACTCCATAACCTTATTCCCCGAAGTCTAAAAAGACAAAGAATAAGAGAGATACAACAGATACCCGAAAAACCAAAAAACAAAAACTATGGGCATCCGTTCCTACAGACCATACACACCAAGCACCCGTCAACGCAGCGTCTCAGACTTTAACGAGATCACCCGCGACGAGCCAGAAAAATCTCTAACCATCTCCGTCCACCGGCTAAAAGGACGCAACAACCGAGGCGTCATCACCTGCCGGCACCGGGGTGGCGGACACAAACGCCTCTACCGCATCATCGACTTTCGCCGCGAGAAACTCAACATCCCCGCCAAAGTCGCCACCATCGAATACGACCCCAACCGTAACGCCCGCATCGCCCTAGTCAACTACCAAGACGGCGAAAAACGTTACATCCTCCATCCCGTCGGCCTCAAAGTCGGCGCCACCATCATCTCCGGGCCCGACTCACCCATTGAAAACGGTAATGCTCTCCCCTTGGGCAACATCCCTCTGGGTACCAACGTTCACAACGTCGAACTCGTCCCCGGAAAAGGCGGCCAAATGGTACGCGCCGCCGGTGCCACAGCCCAAGTAGTCGCCAAAGAAGGCAGCTTTGTCACCCTAAAACTCCCTTCTGGTGAAGTCCGCCTCATCCGCCGCGAATGCTACGCAACCATCGGACAAGTCGGCAACCTCGACGCCCGCAACATCAGCGTCGGCAAAGCCGGTCGCACCCGCTGGAAAGGACGCCGGCCCCAAGTACGCGGTAGCGTAATGAACCCCGTAGACCACCCACACGGTGGTGGTGAAGGCCGCGCACCCATCGGTAAACCAGGGCCGGTCACACCTTGGGGTAAACCCGCCCTCGGCAAGAAAACCCGCAAACGCAACAAACAAAGTGACTCCCTCATCGTCCGTCGGCGTCGGAAATCATCGAAACGCGGTCGTGGCGGTCGTGATTCCTAAGAGTTTAATCGTAGGAGCGGTTTCTTCAACATCTTGGCTTATCCAAGTTACAGATTTTCTCGCTCATACAAAGTTTAGGTTTTAGATCGCAAAAAATTTAAAATCTAAACTCTCAACTCAAAAGGAAAAATGTGGCCAATTGGTCATAAAGCTTCAATAATTTTAGATTTTAGAATCCTCCAAAATCTGAAATCCGGACATTGAAAATCCAGTCATCCCAAACTTCACTATGAGCCGTTCACTTAAAAAAGGCCCCTTTGTGGCAGATCACCTGCTCAGCAAAGTAGAAGCCCTCAATGAAAGAGGCGAAAAACAAGTTATTAAAACTTGGTCCAGAGCATCCACCATCGTCCCCGACATGGTAGGACACACCATCGCCGTACACAACGGACGCCAGCACGTTCCCGTCTACGTCACCGACCAAATGGTAGGACATAAACTAGGCGAATTTGCCCCCACCCGCACCTTTCGCGGCCACGCAAAAAGCGACAAAAAAGCCGGTAAACGATAACTTGTCAATCGGGATAAGTCAAGAGTCATTAGTCAAGAGTCATTAGTCAGAAATACCTCACCAATGACAAACGATTTTTGACAAATGGCAAATGACAAACAAGGAAAAAACTATGGCAGTTAATACCAAAGAAGAAGCAAAAGCCATCGCCAGATACATCCGGATGTCTCCATCCAAAGTGCGGCGGGTACTCGACCAAATTCGCGGGCGTTCCTATCGCGACGCATTAATCATGCTCGAATTCATGCCCTACCGCGCCTGTGACCCCATCCTCGCAGCCCTGCGTAGCGCCGTAGCCAACGCCGAGCACAACTTAGGACTTGACCCAGCCAACCTAATTGTCAGTCAAGCCTACGCAGATCAAGGGCCGAGCTTAAAACGCTTTCGCCCCCGTGCTCAAGGTCGCGCCTATCAAATTCGCAAACCAACCTGCCACATTACAGTCGTAGTAGCGACCGTTGCAGAAGAATAAACAAGCAATTTTTACGCGGCAAACGGTGAATCTTGGGTTCTGGATCTCTAAATCCATAACTCAATCCCAAATTCGGGCATCGTCCAATCGCGCCACCCTCAAAGGTACACTATGGGACAAAAAATAAATCCAGTTGGTTTTCGCTTAGGGGTAACACAAGAACACCGCTCACGCTGGTTCGCAGACCCCAACCGATATCCAGAAGTCTTACAAGAAGACTACAAAATTCGTAAATACGTTCAGAAAAACCTCAGCAACGCTGGCATTTCTGAAGTACGCATCGAACGCAAAGCCGACCAAATAGACCTCGAAGTACGCACCGCCAGACCCGGTGTAGTCGTAGGACGCGGCGGACAAGGCATAGAAAACCTGCGTACCGGCCTCTCAGAAATGCTCGGAGCAGCCAACCGGCAAATCCGCATCAACGTCGTAGAAGTCACGCGACCCGATGCAGACGCCACCCTGATCGCCGAATACATCGCCCAACAACTCGAACGGCGGGTATCCTTCCGGCGGGTTGTACGCCAAGCCATGCAACGCGCTCAAAAAGCCGGTGCCGAAGGCATCAAAGTCCAAGTCAGCGGACGTCTCAACGGTGCAGAAATTGCTCGTACCGAATGGACACGCGAAGGCCGAGTTCCCCTGCACACACTGCGGGCCGACATCGACTACTCGTACTGCACCGCTAAAACCGTTTACGGTATTTTGGGCATCAAAGTTTGGGTATTTAAAGGCGAAATTATCCCAGGACAACAAGAACAGCCCCAAGCCGCAGCCCAACCCACTCGCCGCAAACAACAACGTCGGCGTCCGACCTTTGAAGACCGTTCCAACGAAGGTTAATTCATAGCGTCATAGTTGGCGAAATCATTTTCGATTTTGGATTTTAAATTTTAAAAAAAATTTTCAAATCTAAAATCTAAAATCTAAAATTCCATCCCACCCATCACCAAATCATGCTAAGTCCTAAAAGAACAAAATTCCGTAAGCAACAGCGCGGACGCATGACGGGGATTGCAACGCGAGGCAGTAACATCAACTTCGGGGAATTCGCCCTCCAAGCCCTCGAACCTTGCTGGATTACTTCCCGTCAAATCGAAGCCTCCCGTCGTGCCATGACCCGCTACATCCGCCGGGGTGGAAAAATCTGGATTCGGATCTTCCCAGATAAACCCGTCACCATGAGAGCCGCAGAAACCCGGATGGGTTCCGGTAAAGGTTCTCCCGAATTTTGGGTAGCAGTTGTCAAACCCGGTCGTGTACTGTTTGAAATTGGCGGAGTCAGCGAAGAAATTGCTCGTGAAGCAATGCGTCTAGCGGCTTATAAACTGCCAATCAAAACAAAATTCATCACTCGTCAAGAGGAGCAGAGCTAAGAAAATGGCTTTCTCAAAAATCTCAGATTTCCAAAACCTCAGCGATTCGGAAGTCGAACAGCAAATTTTGGCAGCAAAGCGGGAACTCTTCCAATTACGGATGCAAAAAGCAACCAAACAATTAGAGAAACCCCACTTGTTTAAACATACAAAACATCGGCTGGCTCAACTTCATACCCTTGAAGCTCAAAGAAAACAAAAAGCCGCCCAAGAATCCTAATCAGAAAGGAGTAGGTGAGAATGGCAGTAAAAGAAAGAGTCGGCTTTGTCGTCAGCGACAAAATGAACAAAACCGTAGTGGTGACTATCGAAAACCGTGCGCCCCACACAAAATACGGCAAAATCATGGTTCGCACCAAACGCTACAAAGCCCACGATGAAGAAAATCAGTGCAAAGAAGGCGACCGGGTTCGCATCCAAGAAACCCGCCCTCTAAGCAAAACCAAACGCTGGCAAGTGGTCGAAATTCTCAGCAGCGCCTCCCAAAAATAAAAATGTCTCCAATTGGAGACAAAAAACCGAACTGGAACAATCGCCGTGATTCAACAAGAAACTTATCTCAACGTAGCCGACAATAGCGGAGCCAGAAAACTGATGTGCATCCGCGTCTTGGGAGGCAACCGCACTTATGCCAACGTCGGCGATATTATCGTCGCTGTTGTCAAAGATGCCATTCCCAATATGGGTGTCAAAAAATCCGATGTCGTCAAAGCTGTTATCGTCCGTACCCGCAAAGGATTACGTCGTGAAAGCGGCATGAGCATTCGCTTTGATGACAACGCCGCCGTGATTATCAACAACGATGGCAACCCCAAGGGAACCCGCGTATTTGGGCCAGTTGCCCGCGAACTTCGCGATAAAAACTTCACCAAAATTGTCTCCCTTGCACCAGAGGTGCTGTAATGGCCAAACAAAATACAAGTGCTAGCGTCGTTCGCTACAAAATGCACGTCAAAAAAGGCGACACCGTGCAAATAATCACCGGCAAAGACAAAGGTAAAGTCGGACAAATTACTAAAGTTTTACCGAAAAAATCTGCCGTCGTTGTCGAAGGCGTTAACGTCAAAACCAAGCACGTTAAACCCCAAGGCGAAGGTGAATCAGGGAAAATCATCAACTTTGAAGCCCCCATCCATAGCTCCAATGTGATGCTCTATTCACAATCGCAAAAAGTCGCCAGCCGCATCTCTTACACCGTTACCGAAGACGGACGGAAAGTAAGAATGCTCAAAAAAACCGGCGAAATTATTGATTAGTTAATCGTCAATTGTCCCTTGTCTCTCGTCAATTGTTCCTTGTTTCTTTTTTGTTTTGAGAAACGACTTTTGACAGTACGGGCAGCGCCCCCATGCCTGCCCTGATAATTGACACAACTCACCCTGACCAAGACCAGGGAAATAAAGGGAACTCAACTTATGCCAGATAGACTCAAAACACGCTACCAAGAAACGATTGTCCCGAAATTGATGGAGCAGTTTAATTACGGCAACATCCATCAAGTCCCCAAAGTGATTAAAGTCACCGTTAACCGGGGGATGGGAGATGCAGCCCAAAACGCTAAAGCGATGGAAGCATCCTTACAAGAAATTGGCATCATCACCGGCCAAAAACCGGTCGTGACTCGCGCCAAAAAAGCAATTGCCGGTTTCAAAATTCGTCAAGGAATGCCGGTCGGCATTATGGTCACACTTCGTGGAGACCGGATGTATGACTTTTTAGACCGTCTCATTAACCTCTCCTTGCCTCGCATTCGTGACTTTCGCGGCATCAGCCCCAAAAGCTTTGATGGTCGCGGAAACTACACCCTCGGCATCCGAGAGCAATTAATTTTTCCCGAAGTTGAATACGACAGAGTAGATCAAATTCGTGGCATGGACATCTCGATCATTACGACAGCAAACACTGACGAAGAGGGCCGCGCCTTGTTAAAGGAAATGGGTATGCCCTTTCGGGCTAGCTGAGCCACATATATAAGGAGGAAAGATGGCGGCAAACGACACAATTGCAGATATGCTCACGCGCATCCGAAATTCTTGCATGGCGCGGCATGAAACAACGAAAGTACCAGCAACAAAAATTACTCGCAGTATTGCCCAAGTCCTCAAAGACGAAGGTTTTATTGCCGAATATGAAGAAGCCGGCGAAGGAGTTAAAAAAGAATTGGTGCTTTCCTTGAAATACAAAGGAAAAAATCGTCAACCAATTATCAACGCCCTCAAACGAGTTAGTAAGCCAGGATTGCGCGTTTATTCTAACAGCAAAGACTTGCCTAAAGTTTTGGGTGGCATCGGTATTGCAATTATTTCCACCTCCAGTGGAATTATGACAGACCGACAAGCAAGATCAGCCGGCGTGGGTGGCGAAGTGCTTTGTTATGTGTGGTAATCGGTAATCGGTAATCGGGAAAAGGCATTTATAAAGAAAGGAAAAAAAACTTATATTTCCTCTTTCTAAACCCAAAAATTACCTTTTTACCCATTACCCCTTGCCAATTAACATAAATTCATTACCAACGACGAAAGGAAACATAAACTCATGTCTCGGATCGGAAAGCGCCCCATAAGCATCCCATCAAAGGTAGAAGTAACTATCAACGGGCAGCAGGTTGCAGTAAAGGGGCCAAAAGGTACTTTAAGCCGGGTTCTGCCCTCCGAAGTAGCCGTCGAACAGGAAGGCGAAACCATATTGGTTAACAGAGTGAACGACTCTCGGCCCGCCCGCCAGCGTCACGGCCTCTGCCGTACCCTGGTTTCTAACATGGTCGAAGGAGTCTCCACCGGCTTTCAAAAACGTTTAGAAATTCAAGGCGTTGGCTACCGCGCCGCCGTCCAAGGAAAAAACCTAATCCTTAACGTCGGATACAGCAAGCCAGTTGAAATTGAACCCCCCGACGGGATCACAGTCGCCGTCGAAAACAACACCAACGTCATCGTCAGCGGCATTGATAAAGAAATCGTCGGCAACACCGCCGCACGCATTCGCGCCGTTCGTCCCCCAGAAGTCTATAAAGGCAAAGGCATTCGCTATGCCGGTGAAGTCGTCAGACGGAAAGTTGGTAAGGCAGGAGGCAAAGGTAAGAAATGAAGGCAACACGCAAAGCATCTGTTCAACGTCGCCATCAGCGCGTGCGGCGTAAGGTATTCGGCACCTCGGAACGTCCCCGTTTGGCTGTGTTTCGCTCCAACGAACACATCTATGCTCAAGTTATTGACGACACCAAACATCACACCCTCGCTGCCGCTTCGACGCTTGAGCCAGACCTGCGCTCGTCCCTTAGCTCTGGTGGCAACCGGGAAGCCTCTACACAGGTTGGCAAGCTGATCGCCGAACGAGCCAAAGCTGCCGGTATTGAAAAAGTCGTCTTTGACCGGGGTGGCAACCTCTATCACGGTCGTATCCAAGCCCTTGCAGAAGCAGCCCGCGAAGCCGGTTTAGACTTCTAAAACCCTTGGGTTTGTCTATTGTCCCTTGTCCATTGTCCATTGTCCTCTTTTTCGTTCATAGCTTTTGATTTTTGTCAAAAGCCCATTGTCTTAACCTCCGTCATTGCTTTTAATGACCATTGACTAATGACTAATGACAAATGACAAATGACAACTAACAACTGAAAAAAAACTATGGCAGAACAACAGCAACCCTCACGCCGCAGCAGCAGCAAAAAAACCAACCGCACCCGCGAAAAAGAAACCGAATGGCAAGAGCGGGTTGTCCAAATCCGCCGCGTTACCAAAGTGGTCAAAGGCGGTAAAAAGCTCAGTTTCCGTGCCATCGTGGTTGTGGGCAACGAGCGCGGTCAAGTTGGGGTGGGTGTCGGCAAAGCCGCTGACGTGATCAGCGCCGTTAAAAAAGGCGTTGTAGACGGGAAAAAACACCTCGTTGAAGTCCCCCTCACCAAATCAAACTCTATCCCCCACCCCATCAACGGAGCCGCCACCGGCGCCAAAGTAATGATGCGTCCCGCTGCTCCGGGTACGGGTGTAATCGCCGGTGGTGCCGTGCGAACCGTCTTAGAACTCGCCGGTGTCCGTAACATTCTTGCCAAACAACTCGGCTCTAACAACCCCTTGAACAACGCTAGAGCAGCCGTTGACGCCCTCTCTACCCTCCGCACCTTCTCCGATGTGGCCGAAGAACGCGGAATCCCCGTCGAGCGGCTTCTATCATAGGATATGTCATTTGTCAATACTTTAAACAGCATTGACAAGAAAAAAAACGCCAAGGATAGCACACTATGAGATTGCACTCAATTGCCCCCAAACCGGGCTCCAAAAAACGCAAGCGCCGCCTGGGCCGGGGTGTTGCAGCCGGCCAAGGTGCCAGCGCCGGCAAAGGGATGCGCGGTCAGAAATCTAGATCCGGCGGCAGTACCCGCCCTGGTTTTGAAGGTGGCCAAATGCCCCTTTACCGCCGCTTACCGAAACTCAAACACTTTACCGTAATCAATCGGAAAGAATACACGATCATTAACGTTGCTAAGTTGGCCTCCTTGCCGGCCAATACCGAAGTTACCCTAGCTTCCCTCAAAGAAGCAGGCATTGTCACCGGCAACAACAAAAACCCCCTAAAAATCTTAGGAACCGGCGATATCAACGTCGCCATCAACGTTAAAGCAGCCGCCTTTACCGCTTCGGCCCGCACTAAAATAGAAGCTGCTGGTGGAAGTTGCGTTGTGATCACCGGCAGACAATAAGCACCCTGCCGCCTGGTTGGCGTAGCGTCTGGTAGAGAAGAGAACCGCAATTTATCATTTTCGGAAGTCTTCTTATCTACCAAAAACCCACCCTGAATAACAAAAGTTAGATTTTAGATTTTAGATTCGCGCATTTGTTTTCAAATCTAAAATCTAAAATATCTCATATTAGATTTTAGAATCGCGCATTTGTTTTCAAATCTAAAATCTAAAATCTAAAATCTAAAATTCATAGAGGTACGCCTGCATGGTCGTCAGTCGAGATAAAGCTCCAACCGCTCAAGAAACCTTCATGCAGATGGCTCAAGCGGCTGGCCTCCGAGGCCGGCTGCTTGTCACAATTGGTCTGCTACTTTTAGTGCGCTTAGGAATCTTTTTACCAGTACCAGGGGTAGACCGCGCCGCATTTCAAGCCAATATCCAAAACAGCCCCTTAATCGGCTTTTTGGACTTTTTCTCTGGGGGGGGAATTCGCACCCTGGGCATTTTTGCCTTGGGAATTTTACCCTACATTAACGCCTCGATTATCATTCAATTGATGACCGCTGCGATTCCCCAGTTAGAAGATTTGCAGAAAAATGAAGGCGAAGCCGGTCGCCGGAAACTATCTCAATACACTCGTTATATCGCTCTAGTCTGGGCAATTATTCAAAGCACCGGCATCGCCCTGTGGATTGCTAATTCCCAAGCCGCCGTCACACCAGGGCCTGTTTTTATTGTTGAAACCGTCCTTGCCCTCACCGCCGGCTCAATGTTTGTGATGTGGGTGTCGGAATTGATTACCGAACGCGGCATTGGCAACGGTGCATCTTTGTTAATCTTCCTCAACATTGTGGCCGTCTTACCCCGGTCTTTAGGACAAACTTTTGAACTTGCCCAAGAAAACGCTCAGCGTGGAAACAGGGAAGTCGTTGGCGGCGTAATTATCCTGTTGATAGTTTTCTTGATTATGATTGTCGGTATTGTCTTTGTACAAGAAGGCACTCGCCGCATTCCAATCATTTCAGCCCGCCGACAAGTAGGCCGCAAACTGTTACGAGAAACAAAAAGCTATCTACCGCTGCGCCTCAATCAAGGCGGCGTTATGCCAATTATTTTTGCTTCCGCCGTTTTAGTTTTACCCTACTCTCTGGCTCAGTTCACTCGCAATCCAATTTTAATTCAAGTTGCAAGTTACCTAAGCCCCAGTGGCCCGACACCTTGGCTTTATGTAGCTTTTTATTTGACGCTGATTTTGTTTTTCAGCTATTTCTATGCTTCGCTGATTGTGAATCCGGTTGATATGTCTCAAAACTTAAAGAAAATGGGCGCTAGTATCCCCGGTATTCGCCCTGGACGGGCAACCAGTGAATATGTGGAAAGAGTTTTGAACCGGCTTACGTTTTTGGGTGCGATTTTCTTAGGTTTGGTGGCAATTGTGCCAACCGCTGTAGAAAGCGCTACTCGCGTTCCAACCTTTCAAGGACTCGGCGCAACTTCACTGTTGATCTTGGTCGGCGTGGCAATTGATACGGCAAAACAAATTCAGACTTATGTGATTTCTCAGCGCTACGAAGGAATGGTGAAGCAGTAGTGACGCGATTGATTTTTTTAGGCCCACCTGGTGCCGGTAAAGGCACCCAAGCTATAAAGCTGGCTCAAGCTTGTGGGCTTGCTCATATTTCTACCGGCGATATGTTACGCGCTTCGGTTGCCCAAAATACGCCCCTTGGCGAAAAGGCAAAAGGCTATATGGATCGCGGCGAGTTAGTTCCTGATGCGTTGATTTTGGATATGGTACGGGAACGTCTTTCTCAGCCAGATACCAAAAGCGGTTGGATTTTAGATGGGTTTCCGCGCAACGTTAATCAAGCTGGCTTTCTTGATCAACTGCTTGCAGAAATCAAACAAGGTTGTGACCGTGTTGTGAATTTGGATGTGCCTGATGATGTCTTGATTGCTCGTCTGGTTTTGCGAGGACAACAACAAGGGCGCAGTGATGATAACGAAGAGACAATCCGCCGGCGTTTGCAAGTTTACCGAGACCAAACCGCGCCGCTGATTGATTATTACACTCAGCGTCAACAGTTGGTGGTTGTCGATGGCGACCAACCTATGCAGGAAGTGACTGCTCAACTGCAAAAAGTGATTGAAGATTAATCTCGCAGTTTTTGAGGGCTTGGCGTTCTGGTTGGCTCTTTGCTTGCAATGACCCGTCTCGCGGCTTTGGTTAAAAATTAGATTGTTTTAGCCTAGTTGGGGCGGCCCCAGGCGGTTGTCCCAATCTGTGCGGGGCCAACCCTTTGCTAAGATATGTAAAGCAGGACAGCTTTTAAGAGTTATCCTATGTGGTGGCTGAGCGTCTGTGCTTTTATGGAGTTCTGTTGAGTTGAGGAAAGCATCACTTGTCTAAACAAGATTTGATTGAAATGGAAGGAACGGTCACAGAATCATTGCCAAATGCGATGTTTCGGGTAGACCTAGACAACGGTTTTAACGTTTTGGCTCACATTTCAGGGAAAATCCGGCGTAATTACATCAAAATTTTGCCCGGAGACCGTGTAAAAGTCGAGCTAACTCCCTATGACTTGACCAAAGGTAGAATTACTTACCGGCTTCGCAAGAAATAGGTTTACATAAAACGTTTAAAACTCAGTAACCGAAAAAATCCAACTGAGTTTTTTTGCAACTTCTGCAAAAATTGTTATAATATTACGTTTGTAGTGCGGCCAAAAAAGGCATGAAAGTTAGAGCATCTGTCAAGAAAATCTGTGAAAAATGCCGTGTCATCCGTCGGCGAGGTCGGGTGATGGTAATTTGTTCTAACCCGAAACACAAACAACGTCAAGGTTAGTTACAACTTTAACGGCTCGGTCGCCAGATGCCACCTTCTGGCATCTGCTTTAAGTCAAGAAAAGCCAACACAAGAAAAAACGAGGGGGAAACAATAGTGGCACGGATTGCCGGGGTAGACCTACCACGCGATAAGCGCGTCGAAATTGGTCTGACCTACATCTATGGAATTGGACTGTCTTTGTCCCAAAGAATTTTAGCAACCACAGGGGTAAATCCAGATACCCGCGTTAAGGATCTTAGTGATGCTGATGTGGCTGCCTTACGGGAAGCAGTGGAAAGCGACTACCAGGTAGAGGGCGACTTGCGCCGCTGGGAGTCGATGAACATTAAACGCCTGATGGATATTGGCACCTATCGGGGACGGCGGCATCGTTTGGGACTGCCCGTGCGTGGCCAAAGAACTCGGACAAACGCGCGCACCCGTCGTGGTGTGAGAAGAACCGTTGCGGGTAAGAAAAAAGCCGCAGCCAAGAAATAAATAAGCGGATCTTCAAGGCCAAAATTAACCTCTCTCAAAGTCTCATAAACGCAATATGGCGCGACAAACACCCAAAAAATCGACGAGTAAGAAACAAAAACGGAATGTACCAAACGGCATGGCGTACATTCAGTCTACCTTTAACAACACGATTGTCACGATTACCGACCAAAACGGCGAGGTAATTTCCTGGGCAAGTGCGGGTTCTTCGGGGTTTAAAGGAGCGAAAAAAGGTACTCCTTTTGCAGCCCAAACAGCAGCCGAAAGCGCCGGTCGCCGTGCTAACGACCAAGGAATGCGCCAAGTAGAAGTGATGGTCACCGGGCCAGGAGCGGGCCGGGAAACAGCAATTCGGGCGTTACAAGGGGCCGGTTTGGAAATTACGCTGATTCGGGACATTACCCCTATTCCTCATAACGGTTGCCGTCCGCCCAAGCGCCGACGCGTTTAGACAACAGACGCGAAGCTTTTAGGCGGCTCTACATGAGTTGCGCTTGTATCGAGTCAGTATGTTAGCGCATGGGAGGCTATCAAAAGCCAATATGCATCAAGGATAAGGGAGGTCACGCCGTGGCGCAGTTTCAGATTGAGTGTGTAGAATCCATTACCGAAAGAAACCAGGGGCAATACGGAAAATTTGTTATCGAGCCTCTGGATCGGGGCCAAGGAACCACAGTAGGCAACGCCTTGCGGCGCGTTCTGCTGTCTAACTTGGAAGGGGCAGCGGTGACGGCGGTTCGCATTGCCGGTGTTACTCATGAGTTTGCCACCATTTCGGGGGTACGCGAAGATGTGCTTGAGATTATCCTGAATATGAAGGAGATCGTTTTAAGGAGCAGTTCTTCGCAGCCCCAAATTGGCCGGTTTGTAGCAGATGGGCCCACAACCGTTGCAGCCGCTCAGTTTGACTTGCCGCCTGAAGTCCAGGTGGTCGATCCGAGCCAGTATGTTGCCACCCTCGCCGAAAACAGCAGACTGGAAATGGAATTTCGCATCGAAAAAGGACGAGGATACCGGGCGGTTGATCGCAGCCGTGATGACAGCGGATCTATTGACTTTTTGCAAATTGATGCAATTTTTATGCCGGTTCGCAAAGTCAATTACAGTGTAGAAGATGCCCGTATAGGCGGTTCCATTGAAAAAGACCGCTTAATCATGGACATCTGGACAAATGGCAGCATTTCACCCCAAGAAGCGATTTCGCAAGCCGCTAATATCTTGGTAGATTTGTTCAGCCCGCTCAAAGATATCAACCTCGAAACTCTCGATAAATCAGACGACTACAGCGAAGATCCCACCAGTCAAATACCAATTGAAGAATTACAGCTATCTGTACGAGCTTATAACTGCCTCAAACGAGCGCAAATTAACTCTGTTGCAGATTTGCTTGACTACACTCAAGAAGATTTGCTGGAGATCAAAAACTTTGGTCTCAAGTCCGCTGAAGAAGTGATCGAAGCTTTGCAAAAGCGTTTGGGGATTACGCTTCCCAAAGAAAAATCCGCTAAACAAGGCTAAAAAATGTGAAGTGTAAATTTCTCGCAGCTCTGCCGTTAAAAAATTTAGACTTCCTCTTTCTTTTAAGTTTGTTCGTTGTTCATTTTTTTTGGCTCAATTATGCGTCACGGTTGTAGAATTCACCAACTAGGTAAACCCGCAGATCAGCGCAAAGCTTTGGTGCGAGCGCTGACCACTGAATTGATTCGTCATGGCCGGATCACCACTACCAAGGCTCGCGCTCGCGCAGTCCGCGAAGAAGCTGACCGGATCATCACCTTGGCCAAACTAGGTACTCTGGCTGCTCGTCGTAGAGCGATTGGTTTTATCTACGATAAACAACTTGTTCATGCCCTTTTTGAGCAAGTTGGCGAACGCTACGGCAATCGGAACGGCGGTTATACCCGTATTTTACGGACGATGCCTAGACGGGGCGATAATGCCGAAATGGCAATTATTGAACTGCTCTAAAGGAAAGTCGTATTTTTGCGGTAACTGATTTTTTCTGAAGCTGTTACCAGCAAAGCCGGCAACATAACATGGACAGCGGACAAGAAACAGCGAACTCCAGGCGCATTGCTCTGGTACTTCAATATCAAGGCACTGATTTTTATGGCTGGCAGCGCCAAGCCAATAATCAGCGGACAGTGCAAGAAGAAATTGAAAAAGTCTTGCAAGTCATTGAGAACCGACCGGTGACTCTCCACGCTGCCGGTCGCACGGATACGGGGGTTCACGCAGCCGCACAAGTGGCTCATTTTGATGCCACCGGCCCGATCCCCGGCCACCGCTGGGCAGCCGTTCTCAATAACCGTCTGCCAAAAGATATTTTAGTGCGGGCCTCCGCTGAGGTTAACTCAGAATGGCACGCTCGTTTCTCGGCAATTTCCCGCCGCTACCGTTACAGCCTCTACACAGACCCTCAACCTAATTTGTTTGTGAAGCCCTGGACTTGGCACTATTATCACGCTCCTCTGGATGAAACTCTCATCCAAAGGGCGTTAAACGAACTTTTGGGGAATCACCACTTGGCGGCTTTTCATCGGGCCGGCAGTAAACGCAAACATTCGTGGGTTGAAGTTCAAGAAGCGATATCGTACAGAGACGGGCCGTTTGTTCATATTGAAGTACAAGCAAATGGTTTTCTGTATGGAATGATGCGCTTGCTGGTGGGAATGTTAGTGCAAGTAGGCCGCAAAGAGCGAAGTTTAGAAAATTTTCGTGATTTGTGGATGGCTGAACGGCGAGAAGAAGTAAAATACGCTGCTCCTGCCTGCGGTTTGTGTTTGCTACGAGTCACTTATCCAGACTTTCCTTTCTCGCCTGAAATCTGGTACGACTCGATGCCTAAATTTACTATTGGTAAAGGGTAATTGTCTAGCTATTATCCATTACCGATTACAAAAGCAGCTTATGTTGGCTGCTCCACAAGGAGAACCTGACAAATGACCTCAAATAAAACTTTCCTACCTTCTCAAAGTACCCTTGAACAAAAGTGGTACATTGTCGATGCTGCTGGCCAGCGTTTAGGCCGGCTGGCTTCGGAAATTGCCATGATTTTGCGGGGCAAAAATAAAGCTACCTTTACCCCCCACATGGATGTCGGTGATTTTGTGATTGTTGTTAATGCTGAGAAAATCGATATCACCGGCAAAAAACGCTCTCAAAAACTCTACCGCCGTAACTCTGGTAGACCCGGTGGGATGAAAACTGAAACTTTCTCTCAACTGCAAGGGCGTTTACCCGAACGCATTATCGAAGTTGCTGTTAAGGGGATGTTGCCGAAAAATAGCTTGGGCCGGCAATTGTTCACGAAATTGAAAGTCTATAAAGGGCCCAATCACCCCCACACTGCCCAAAAACCTGAAACTTTGACGATTAATACTATCCCTGGAGGTCAAGACTAATGCAAGCAGCAGATCAAAGCGGACGCGCTGTTTACTGGGGAACGGGCCGGCGGAAGTCTTCAATAGCTTCTGTCCGTCTGGTTCCGGGCACCGGCAAGCTGACTATCAATGGCCGTGATGGCGATTTGTACTTGCAATTTAATGCAGGTTACATTTCTACTGCTAAGGCTCCTTTGGAAACTTTGGGTCTGGAAGCTGAATATGACATTTTGGTGAAAGCTCAAGGTGGCGGCTTGACCGGCCAAGCTGAATCAATTCGTTTGGGTGTGGCTCGTGCTTTGTGCCAGCTTGACCCGGATAACAGATCGCCTCTGAAAACCGAAGGCTATTTAACCCGTGATCCTCGCGCTAAAGAGCGGAGAAAATACGGTTTACGGAAAGCTCGTAAAGCTCCTCAATACTCGAAACGTTAAGGCGTTTTATTGGGAAGTTTTGGTTTTTTGCCCCAAATGGATGACCCTATAAGTCTGGGGCGATAAAATAACAGTAAGATTTGCAGGACAACAGAGTAAAAAACAATGCCTAAAGCTGACATTCACCCGAAGTGGTACCCCGAAGCTAAAGTTTATTGCAATGGTGAGCTAGTAATGACGGTTGGCTCTACCAAACCTGAGATTAGTGTTGATGTTTGGTCTGGGAATCATCCTTTTTACACCGGCACTCAGAAGATTATTGATACTGAAGGACGGGTGGAGCGTTTCCGCCGCAAGTATGGTATGGGTGGGGCCGGCGCTAAGAAAAAGTAGCGTTTCTCTCAGCTCGTCGCTTTGGCCGCAAGGGGTTTTTTAGCCACGCGGCCATTTTGGCTTTTTATTATTGGTGTGTTTTTTTACCGCAGATATAAAGCAGGCAGGATGCCTGCTCCACAGATAAACGCAGATAAATAGGATGGGTTTTCTGTTGGTGGGATGCGGTTTTTTGAGAATTTGAAGAAGTAAAGTTTTTGAATAAACGAGGGCTGAGAGAAATGGCTGAGGCTTATTTGTTGGATAAGTTACGCTCGGTTGAGCAGACTTTTAATGAGTTGACGAGACGGATGGCTGACCCGGATATTGCTACTGATCCTGGTGAGTTTCAGCGGGTGGCTAAGGCTCGTTCTTCTCTTGAGGCTGTTGTGAATGCTTATGATGAGTGGAAGAGTGCGACTGAGCAGTTGGTCGGGGCTAAGCAGGTTTTGAAGGAGTCGGCGAGTGATCCTGAGTTCCAAGAAATGGCTGCTTTGGAAGTGCAAGAGTTAGAGGAGCAAATTGAGGAGTTGGAGCGCCGGTTGAAGGTGCTTTTGCTGCCGCGCGATCCTAATGATGATAAGAATATTATGCTGGAAATTCGCGCCGGTACGGGCGGCGATGAGGCGAGTATTTGGGCTGGGGATCTGGTGCGGATGTATTCGCGTTACGCTGAGAGCCAAAATTGGCGCGTTAAGTTGGTGAGTGAGTCGCCGGCGGAAATGGGCGGTTTTAAAGAGGCTGTGCTGGAAATTCAAGGGGATAGTGTGTACAGCAAGCTGAAGTTTGAGGCCGGTGTGCATCGAGTTCAGCGGGTACCGGCTACGGAGGCTGGAGGACGGGTTCATACTTCTACGGCAACTGTGGCGGTGATGCCGGAGGTTGATGATGTGGAGATTCATATTGACCCGAAGGATATTGAGATGTCTACGGCTCGAAGTGGTGGGGCCGGTGGTCAAAATGTCAACAAGGTTGAGACTGCTGCGGATTTATTCCACAAGCCTACGGGTATTCGGATTTTCTGTACAGAGGAACGCTCTCAACTTCAAAACAAGGAGCGAGCCATGCAGATTTTGCGAGCAAAACTTTATGAAATGAAGTTGCGCGAGCAGCAGGAGGCGATTACTTCTATGCGCCGTTCTCAGGTGGGTACGGGTTCTCGGTCGGAGAAAATTCGTACTTATAATTACAAGGATAATCGGGTAACGGATCACCGGCTTGGTGAGAATTTTACTCTGACTCCGGCTCTTGAGGGTGATATTGACCATATTATCCAGTCTTGTATTACTCAGGATCAACAGGAGCAGTTGGAGGCTTTGGCTGCTTCTACTTCTGGGGCTACTGTGTAATTCTGGGCCGGTATGCCTGTTTTGAGGTCGGTTTTTTGGTTCTTTGTCTGATTCTCTATAAAACTGTAAACCGGCCTCTTATTTTCTGAAGCCGGTCTTTTAATTTCTTTTTTTAAATTTGTGATAGTTCTTCCTTATCGATTTTACTATATCACACAGACGGGGCTTTTGTCAAGATGTCTTCTCTTCTTTATCCGCTTTTTTTAAAATCAAGCTAGTGTTGGCGGATCATTGGGGCTTGATAATTTTAAGGGTAGAAACCGGGTTTATTAAAGAAAGCCGGTTTCTGAAATTCTAAGACTAAGGCTAGTCTGATTTTTTGAGAAGGGTAAGAAAAATTGAAATTATTTTAAGTCTAGTAAACCGTTTTCTTTGAGTTTTGGGTTAAAGCGTATTTCTGTTTGTAGCCCTCTTGTTTGTAGGATGGTGAGGATGTCGTTTTCAACGCGACGGGCTGCTTTTTTAAGGATTTTTGTTTGTTCTAGTTCTTGACCGGCTGCTTTTTCTAGGGCTTGTTTTTCTTCGCTGGTGAGTTGGGTTTTAATGTTGATCGGTTGTGTCCAGTTGGGTTCGTCTGGGCCGTTTCCTGGGGGGGTGATGCTGGTTTCTGCTATCCATGCGCTGCGGGTGTTTTCGAGTTCGGTGCGGCTGGGCCGGTCGGTGGTTTGGATTTTTACCCAGTGACATTTTTCAGGTTGTCTCACCAGGTGTTGTTTAAGGCTGAGGTATATGTCGCGGGAATATCCTATATATTGCAGGGTTTGGGTTTGGTCAAAGATTGCGTAAATGCCTGCTTTTCCTTGGTATTCTTCGGGGAGTTGGCCGTTGCTATCTATATATAAAGTAAATTCTAATTCGGCTAAAGTGCTTGTTACGGAAGGCATTTTTTATCTCACTTTTTATAAAAAATTAAGAGTTGTGTTGATGTCTTGTTTTATCCTATGGGTTTTTGGGCCGGTTGTTTGATTAAGAATTTTTAATTTATTTTTAGGTAGTTATTCTTGCAGTTATTATGCAACAGTTGCCGGTGCAATCACGGTAATTTCTGCATACTGGCGAAAGTCGCTAATGTTAAAGGTGAGAATATCGGTTAAAGGGTGTACGATCAATGGAAGCGACTAACCGCGAATCATGCACATTAACACCTTTTCCCTGATATTTGGAAACTAATTTTTCCCATCTATTAGAAATGTTTGGGCTATCGGGTAATAGCAAAAAAAGCGTTTTTAAACGATTGATTTCTGCTGCTGCTTCTGCCGGTGTATATCCTAACTTATTTCTCTGAAGCATACGGGTGTAAACATTCCAAAACTCAATTAAATGAGGAGTTTTTTTTCTGGGGTAAGAGAGTCGGTGACTTGCGCGAATGATTCCACCAGCTTTGCTTTAATAATGACGTTTTTGCTTTTTGCTTAAGTTGGCGTGTATTTATTTTAGCATACTTTGGCTTACACCGGCCAAGGCTTATTTAAACAAATACTAAAGCCGGTTTTTCTGCCGGCATTTATTCAACAAAACTAGAAAAACCTGCCCCTGTCATGGGGTGAACCCAAATCAATAACCGGCCCTTTTGGAACAATACCAGAAGGATTTACATTCGGATGACTTGTGTAATAATGAATCTTGATATGATCCATATTACAAGTTTCTTTTACGCCTGGTTGTTGAGACAAGTCTTTAAGATAATTAACCAAATTAGGATAATCCCAAAGATGGCGAATATTGCACTTAAAATGAACATAATAAACGGCATCAAACCGCAACAATGTAGTAAACATACACCAGTCCGCCTCGGTTATCACATTGCCGCATAAATAACGCTGATTTCCTAACACCTCTTCCCAAGAATTCAAGGCATCAAATAAATCAGTTACAGCTTCCTCATAAGCTTCTTGAGTGGTGGCAAAACCGGCCCGATACACGCCATTATTAATCGGCTGATAAATTTGGTCAATTGTCTGGTCAATTTTATCCCGTAGTTTTTCAGGATAAAAACTAATTGAATTTTTGGCTATTTCCTGAAAGCCGGTGTCAAACATCCGCAAAATTTCGCGGGATTCGTTATTAACAATTGTGCCTTCTTTTTTGTCCCAAAGCACCGGCACAGTTACTCGTCCCGTAAAATTTGGATCAGCTTTAACATAAATATCTCGCAAAAATTGGGCGTTATTTATGCTATCGGGAATACACCCCGGAAACTCTGAAAAACTCCACCCGTCATCGCCCATGTGGGGGTCAACAATTGAGAGGGAAATTGCATCATCTAACCCTTTCAATTTTCGCATAATTAGGGTGCGTTGCGCCCAAGGACAAGCCAAAGAAACATATAAATGATAACGTCCTGTTTCTGGTATTGCTTGATTGCGAAAAGTGGTGGCCGGTCGGACAAAACTGCCTTTTTCATCTTCTTGTTCGCGTTTTGTTCGCCATTTGCCATCAACTAACATCCCTAAACCCATAATTTTCTCCTTAAAATTATCTGCGTTTATCTGCGTGCATCTGCGGTTAAAAAAAGGGGGTGTTTATTGAACCGCAGATGGTTAACTGGTTAGTGGTAAGAGGTTGTGTGTTTATAGTTTAACGCAAAAAACATGATGGGGGGTTTTTATGGTATAAAGAAACTCTGTGTTTTATGAGGATAGTTTTTCTTATGAGTTATCTGGAAACGACTGCTAAATTTTATGCTGAAGTTGCGGAAACTCCGCAGGTTGGTTTGTGTTGTGTGCAAAGTAGTCCTATGCAGCTTCCGGGGTTAAAAGTTCCTAAAGAAATGCAGGATATGAATTATGGTTGTGGTACTACTGTTCACCCCGCTGAACTCACCGGCAACCCTACTGTTTTATATGTGGGTGTCGGTGGGGGTTTAGAAGCGCTTCAATTTGCTTATTTTACCCGACGGCCTGGGGGAACTATGGCGATAGAACCGGTCGCCTCTATGCGGGAAGCTGCAATGCGAAACTTAAAAATTGCAGCCCAAGAAAACGCCTGGTTTGATGTTAGTTTTGTGGAAATTAGAGAGGGTGATGCTTTTAATTTGCCGGTGGCGGATGCTTCTGTGGATGTGGTGGCTCAAAATTGTTTATTTAATATTTTTGAACCAGAGGATTTAACAAAGGCTTTACAAGAAGTTTATCGAGTTTTGAAGCCAGGGGGCCGGCTTTTAATGAGTGATCCTATTGCTACTCGTTCTATTCCAGAACATTTGCAAAAAGATCAGCGTTTGCGGGCTATGTGTTTGTCAGGGGCGTTGACTTATGATGAGTATATTGAGCGTATTATTGGGGTGGGTTTTGGACAAGTAGAAATTCGGGCAAAGCGTCCTTATCGGCTGCTGGATAAGCAAACTTATCAGCTTGAAAATGACTTGCTTTTAGAAAGTTTGGATAGTGTTTCTTTTAAGGTAGCAGTTCCCCCCGATGGCGCTTGTGTTTTCACCGGCAAAACGGCTATCTACACCGGCACTCAAGATTATTTTGATGACAATAATGGTCATATTCTCCAGCGTGGTATTCCGGCTGCTGTTTGTGATAAAACTGCCAAAAACTTAAGCGGAAGTAACCCTGATCAAATTTTAATTACTGATTCGACTTGGCATTATGTTGGTGGGGGGTGTTGTTAACAAAATTTGGGAACTTTTTAAGATTTTTCTGGAGGATTACGATCTAAAATAGATGTTGAGCAAAAGAAAAAGAGCGTTTAAATTTTTCAGGAGAAACCAGGGTGACTGCTGCACCAAATGCCAATTATGATCAAGCTTGGAAAGAAGCCATAGAAGATGATCTGGCGGAGTTTTTAGCTTTCTTTTTTCCGCAGGTCTATGATTTAATTGACTGGACGAGAGAATATCAATCGTTGGATAAAGAACTGCAACAAATTACGCCGAATGCAGAGGCCGGTGAGCGAGTTGCAGATAAACTTTTCCAAGTTTGGCGACGCGATGGCGAAGCAACTTACATCTTAATTCATATCGAAGTGCAAAGCCAAGAAGACTCGCAATTTATGGAACGGATGTATATTTACCATTACCGTTCTTTTGATATTCACAAACAAGTCATTAGTTTGGCGATCTTGGGGGATGAACGGCAAAACTGGCGACCCAATTCTTACAGTTACGAACTGGGAGGCTGTTCTGTTCGTTTTGAATTTCCGACTGCTAAACTTTTAGATTATGAGGGACTGTGGGAAAACGACCCTGAAAATTTCAATGTTTTTGCTGCATTGGTGGTGGCGCATCTCAAAACAAAAGCCACGACACAGAATGCAGAAGAACGAGAAAGGTGGAAATGGAATCTCGTGCAAAGCCTCTACGAACGGGGCTATAATCAGGAGAAGATCATCAGGCTATTTCGGTTAATTGACTGGATGATGACTTTACCGGCATCGATCCAGCAAAGTTTTGAAAGCAAATTCAAAAGTTATCAGGAGGAACGAAAAATGCCAATTCTAAGTAATATTGAACTCCGCGCAATGGAGGCCGGTCGTCAAGAAGGAACCTTACGCACTGCAAGGGAATCAGTGCTAGAAGTTTTGGAAGTACGGTTTAATGAAGTTCCACCGGCCCTCCGTACTCTCATCAATCAAATTGAAGATATTTCCAGACTGAAACAACTTCTTATAAGCGCGATTTCTATTGATTCCCTCGCTGATTTTCAGCAAATTATGGAATCTAACCGCCCCGCTAATTAACTGATATTTTTGTGCTAGGGATACGGGCAAAATTCGTATCCCTAATTCTTCAAAAATCAGAACATCGGCCTAAAATCCCTCCTAGCAGAACTTCAGCAAAACAGAAAATTCAAAATTGCCAATCTAAAATCTAAACTCTAAACTCTAAACTCTAAAATATCTCCGCCAATCCTGATAAAATTTAGGCCATGATTCAACAACCTGCACGTCCTGAAATCCCCTCCTGTACCTGGAACCGGCCCCTCGGCAAAGGCTGGGAAAAACCCTACACAGTCCGCTATTCCAGTAACCTAGACGATGGCCCCTGGCATGGGATGCCCTTGGGGGGGTTTGGTGCCGGTTGTATAGGCCGGTCATCCAGAGGCGACTTTAACCTATGGCACATCGACGGCGGCGAACATACCTTCAAAACCCTGCCGGCCTGTCAATTTAGCATTTTTGAAGAAACCGGCACCCAAAAACAAGCCTACGCCCTCTGCACTCAACCCCCAGAAGACGGTACCCTCGAAACCTGGAACTGGTACCCCGGCACCACAAAAGACGGCCAAACCACCGGCACCTATCACGCCCTCTATCCCCGCAGTTGGTTTGTTTACGAAAATATCTTTAAAACTCAATTAACCTGCGAACAATTTTCCCCTATTTGGCCCGACAAATACCAAGAAACCAGCTATCCCATCGCCGTCTTTGAATGGACAGCCCACAACCCCACCGACCAACCGATCACCCTCAGCATTATGTTGACGTGGCAAAATACCGTCGGATGGTGGACAAACCTGGTCAAAACCCCCCAAGTCTGCGTCCGCGATGATGGTAGCCCCGTTTACGAATATCAACCAAGCTGGGGACAAAGTACCGGCAACTTCAACGAATGGCGCGAAGACTTCCACCGAGTCGGTTGTCTGATGAACCGCGTTAGCATCCACGACGATATTCAAGAAGGCGATGGACAGTTTTGCATTGCCACCGTCACAAACCCCGGTGTCGAAGTGTATTATCACACCCGCTGGAACCCCGCCGGCGATGGTTCAGATATTTGGAATAACTTTGCAAGCGACGGAACTCTGCCAGATAAACAAGACGAAACCCGCGCCGACCCCAACGAACAGATCGCCTGTGCGGTGACAGTCCGCTTCACCATCCGTCCGGGGAAAACCCGCAAAATTCCCTTTATTCTGGCTTGGGACTTCCCCGTAACCGAATTTGCGCTTGGTAACTGGCGCTACCGGCGCTATACAGACTTTTTCGGGCGCGACGGCAAAAACACTTGGTCAATGGTTCGCACAGCCCTCAAACACTCCGATGTCTGGAAAGAAAATATCGAAGCTTGGCAAAACGCCATCATCAACCGGCCCGACTTGTCCGACTGGTTTAAAATGGCTTTGTTTAACGAACTCTACGCCCTCACCGGCGGCGGTACGCTGTGGACATCAGCAGACGAACGCGACCCTAAAGGCCAATTTGCTGTGCTTGAATGTATCGATTATCGTTGGTATGAAAGCCTGGATGTCCGGCTTTACGGTTCCTTTGCGTTGCTGATGCTGTGGCCAGAATTAGAAAAATCTGTGATCTCAGCTTTTGCTCGCGCTATTCCCTCTAATGATGCAACAGAACGCACAATCGGCTATAACAAATCTTCGGCTTTGCGGAAAATCAAAGGCGCCACTCCCCACGATTTAGGCGCACCAAATGAGCATCCGTTTGAGGAAACCAATTATACAAGCTATCAAGATTGCAATCTCTGGAAAGATTTACCTTGTGATTTTGTGTTGCAGGTTTATCGTGATTACCTTTTTACCGGCAGCAATGATATTGAGTTTTTATCTGAATGTTGGCCGGCTATTACCCAAACTCTCGCTTATCTGAAAACCTTTGATATTGATAATGACGGTATTCCTGAAAATGGCGGGGCACCGGATCAAACGTTTGATGATTGGCGACTTAGTGGTATTAGTGCTTATTGTGGTGGATTGTGGATTGCTGCTTTGCAGGCGGCGATAGAAATTGGTAAGCTTTTGTTGCCAAAACAGGCAGATTTTTCTGAGCAGAATATTGCCGAAACAATGGCACTTTATCAGTCTTGGTTAGAACAAGCAAAACCGCTTTATCAAGAAAAACTGTGGAATGGGAAATATTACAATCTGGATACAGAAAGTAATTCAGAAGTTGTAATGGCAGACCAACTTTGCGGGCAATTTTACGCCCAATTATTGGGGCTTGAAGATGTAGTGCCGCCTGAGTGTGCTGTCAGTGCTTTGCAGACAATTTATGAGGCTTGTTTTTTAAAGTTTAATGATGGCAAACTTGGGGCGGCTAATGGTGTAAAAATTGATGGCCGGCCGGTGAATCCTGATGCTACTCATCCTCTGGAAATTTGGACGGGGATTAACTTTGGTATTGCAGCTTTTATGGTGCAAATGGGGATGAAAGATGAGGCGTTTAAAATGACTGAGGCGGTGGTAAAACAAGTGTATGAAAATGGTTTGCAATTCCGCACTCCTGAAGCTATTACGGCTGCCGGTACTTTTCGTGCTTCTCATTATTTGCGGGCTATGGCAATTTGGGGAATTTATGGGGTGTTAGTAGGAATGGATAAGTAGTTTTTCTTAGGCTAAAAACCTGGTTTCTCAAAGAAGCTAGGTTTTTAGCGTATCAAGTATGAAAAGCCCCCAAATTTAAAATCAATTATTTTTTTTTGAAGATAAATCGCACAACTGAGAAACAGACAAATAAACCAAGTTAACAATACAGATAAACACAAAGCATTACAAGCCGGATAAGAAATCGGTATTGAGTTGACGGGTTGGGGTTGTAACTCACCCATCACCCACCCATCCCGAAGTAGGAGAAACCAGCGACACCGGCATCACTTCCTTTTGCCAAACTCGCATTTTTTCCGAACTGCCTCAACAGCTTCGCCCCGCAATCACTGGCTTAGCATTAAATACACTTTTTTAGCGCCCCAAATTTGGCATATATATTATATATAATCACCAACCTCAAAAAAATTATCTGCAAAAATAAGCGAAAATCCTGCCGATCTTCCAACAAAGATAGAAGAATAAATTTTTTATTAGCCACCAGATTAATTAATGTGTCTGTGAAGGCAAAATTTGTAGCAAGTAGTTGTGGCTGCATTGATCGAAAGCTCACTTTTGAGTGTAACATTTGCTACTTTGGATGTTTAACTCGGCCAGCCCCAAGGCTTTTAAGCTTGCAATAAAGGGATAGAGGCGACTAAATTTAAGCAGGAGAGCGAACAGAAGTTTAAGGAGTACAACTGTAAAAAAATTTCAGGAAACATCTGGACAACAGACGTATTTACGGAGTAAAGATAAACAAGTTGCCAGAATACAAATCAGGGGCTATGAATAAAATAATTTACATAGTAACCAATATAGAACAGCCTCTTGCAGTTCGGCGCAATTGTGTAAATCTATCGGAAGTTGTATCAGGAAAAAGCAATACCTGATATGATATCGCGTGTTATTGGCGTGGTGTGGTGTGAAAGGAGCAATCTCTATGGTGAGTAAAGTAAATTTTAGCGGCAGGCCATTCCATTTCATCGGAATAGGCGGCATTGGAATGTCAGCCCTGGCCTACATTTTAGCGAAGCGGCAGTTGCCGGTATATGGTTCGGATATTAAAGCCAGCCACATTACAAAACGCTTGCAAGAAAACGGCGCTCATATTTTTTGGCGTCAAGATGCAAGCAATATTGAATTTTTCTCAACAAACTCTGTTGGTGAGTACAACCAGACGGCGGATTTAGGCTACCAGAAAAATAGCGAATTGCCGCAAGTAATTTGCTCAACAGCCATTCAAACGGCCAACGCAGAGTATAAAGCAGCGCTAGAGTTGGGCTGTCCGATTTTTCACCGCTCAGACTTATTGGCAGCCTTGATCGACGATTACCAAAGCATTGCGGTGGCAGGTACACACGGCAAAACCACCACCAGCAGCTTAATTGGATATATGCTGTTGAAGGCCGGTTTAGACCCCACAATCGTCGTCGGCGGAGAAGTCAACGCCTGGGAAGGAAACGCTCGTCAAGGTTCTGGGCCCTATCTCGTAGCTGAGGCTGACGAATCCGACGGATCGCTAGTTAAACTTTCTGCCGAACTAGGCATTGTGACGAATATCGAACTTGATCATCCAGATCATTACGCAAGTGTTGAGCAAGTCACCGAGATATTCCAAACCTTTAAAGGCAATTGCAAAACCATCATAGGCTGCATTGACTGCGAGATTGTCCGAGAACAACTCAAACCGGCCATCACTTATAGCCTAGATATTTCCCGCAACGCAGACTATACAGCCGACTGTATCAGTTATCGCAGTGACGGGACGACAGCACGAGTTTGGGAAAAAGGCGAAATTCTCGGTCAGTTAAACATAAAACTATTAGGCCAGCATAACCTCAGCAACGCCCTAGCCGCAGTAGCAGTAGGCAGAAGGGTGGGAATAAGCTTTGAAGTAATTGCAGGTGCTCTTGCCACGTTTGAAGGCGCAAGGCGGCGCTTTGAAGTGCGCGGAGAGCACAAAGGCATTTTGTTTGTGGATGACTACGCTCACCACCCCAGCGAAATACGAGCTACTTTGGCGGCGGCGCGACTGCGAGTCCAAGACAAAGAACCGAGTGGCAAGTCAAAACTACAGTCAACAAAAGCAAACGGGCGAGTGGTAGCGATTTTTCAACCGCATCGCTACAGCCGGACACTAACTTTTTTAGAAGACTTTGCACAGGCTTTTGAGGATGCCGATGTAGTAGTGCTGGCAGATATTTATAGCGCCGGCGAACCAGAAACCCCCGCTATCAACGGCGCAAAAGTCGCGGCAGCTATCGAAAATTATCACCCTCAAGTTTACTATCAACCGGCCCTCAAGTCTGTTGTCGGGTTTTTAACCGAAAGTTTGTTACCCGGAGACATTGCTTTATTTTTGGGCGCGGGAAACTTAAACCAGACGATCCCAGAAGTGATGGCCTTTTACGAGCCGGCCTCTGAAGGAGCGGCCCAACTGCGCCATCCCGCATAAAGGCGTTAAAGTACAAATCAAAAGTTTTCTATCTTTACGCACTGGTAAAACGGGGTTGTGCTTGTTTAAATTTGTACCAACTCTTAGATCGCGTAAGTCTTTTGGACGAACCACTCCTAACTTATGACTCTGACTTTCGATAGTTCAGCGTGGCACGACAGCGCCAAGATCGCCAGCGCCGTAACTCCTAACCACTCCTCACGCACGCCAGAAACAGCCAAAATGTTGCAACTTGATAGTCCACCGGCCCCCGTATTGTCTTTACCGGGAACCAATTGTGTAGTTAAATCCCAAGTGTCTTTGGCCCCTTTTACGTCGTTCCGCGTTGGCGGGCCGGCTGAATGGTATCTTGCGCCTCGTTCTATAGAAGATTTGCAGGCCGGTTTACTATGGGCAAATTCTGAAGGTCTGCCGGTGACGCTTTTAGGCGCCGGCTCGAATTTACTGATTAGTGATGAGGGTTTACCTGGTTTAACAATTTGCACCCGACACTTGCGCTCGGCTGTTTTTGATGACCAAACCGCCACAGTAACGGCGGCGGCGGGAGAACCTATTGTGCGTTTGGCTTGGCAAGCGGCAGAGCGTGGTTGGTCAGGGCTAGAATGGGCGGTGGGGATACCGGGGACTGTTGGCGGTGCGGTGGTGATGAATGCCGGTGCTCATAATGGTTGCACGGCAGATATTTTGCTCAATGCTCAAATTTTGTCAAAAATTGGAGACATTTCTGTTGCGACTCCCCAAGATTTGGGTTACAACTATCGGACATCCAATTTGCAAAATGGGCAGCGTTGGGTGACGCAAGCAACTTTCCAACTTCAACCAGGCCATGATCCAAAGCAGTTGATGGCAACCACAGCGGCGATGTTAAAACAGCGTCATTCTACCCAGCCTTATAATCTACCGAGTTGTGGCAGTGTTTTTCGTAATCCTAATCCCCATAAAGCGGCTTGGTTGATTGAACAAACCGGCCTCAAGGGATACCAGATCGGCGGTGCCCAAGTTGCTCAACGTCACGCGAATTTTATTCTCAACTGTGGCGGAGCCAAAGCCAGCGAAATTTTACACCTCATCCGCTATGTTCAACACCGCGTCGAGGAACGCTGGTCGCTTTGTTTAGAACCAGAAGTTAAGATCATTGGTGAGTTTCAACCGATTTAAATTTTAGTATGAGGTTTTAGGAAGTTTGTTCGCCGCAAAGCAAGTTCTTGGCCTAAGATAGATGCTGGGTTGATAGCCAGCGAATCTATGCTCTTAGGAGGCCGGTTATCTCCACCGAGGGATGTTTGCTCTTGAGTTTTCTGTTGAGTCAAATCACGCCCTCACCTGTCTTTCAGCAGTACACGCTCTGCTGATGACACCCAATTAGCGGCTGTTTGTTGAATTTACGCCATCTTTAAAGAGTTAGAAAATTATGTCAAAATCACAGGGGTTTGGCTTCGGACTTGGCAAAATGAAAGAGCTAACCGAAGCTTTTAAAAAAGCGCAGCAAGTCCAAGAAGGTGCTAAAAGGCTGCAAGAAGAACTCGACCAAATGGAGTTAGAAGGTCAAGCTGCTAACGGTTTGGTGAAGGTTTACATGAGCGGAAACCAAGAACCTCGTCGGGTGGTGATTTCACCGGATGTTATGGGTGAGCCGGCAGATGTGCTTTCTGCTTTGGTTTTGGAAGCTACCCAGGATGCTTATTACAAGTCCACTACAACCATGCGTGAGCGTATGGAAGAACTCACCGGCGGTCTTAATCTCCCAGGTTTGTAAGTTTTTTCTCGCCTCTCCTGATTTTACGGGAGGGGCTTGACATCTTCGGCTTTTTGTGATAATAATTTTTCAGTTCAGACGGAATTTACAATTTTCAGCGTCGGGATGAAGGTTTTTTTAAATCAAAATTCTCATCCAGATCTAAAATTCCAATTGTTTTAAAATCTCAAATCTGAAGATGTCTTATAAACTTTTATTTGTTTGTTTGGGCAATATTTGCCGGTCGCCGGCAGCCGAAAATATAATGAATTATTTACTGGAAGAAGCAAATTTACAAGATAAAGTTATCTGTGATTCTGCCGGCACCAGTAGTTACCATATTGGTAGTCCTCCTGATGGGCGTATGGTAGCGGCGGCGGCAAAAAAAGGTATGAATTTTATCGGTGAGGGGCGTCAGTTTCAACCTAAAGATTTTGAGGATTTTGATTTGATTCTGGCGATGGATCGAGAAAATTACCGCGATATTCTTTCTTTGGATCGCAAAGGTATCTATGGCGATAAAGTTAAGATGATGTGCGATTTTTGCACTCGCCACACTCTTAAAGAAGTTCCTGATCCTTATTATGGCGGGCCCGAAGGTTTTAATAAGGTGATAGAGTTGCTGAAAGATGCTTGTGGCGGCTTATTGGAGTATGTTAAAAATAAGGAAAATTTGAGTTAAAGCGATAAGTATTACAAATTCTTTAGCGCAGACGAACCTTATTCAACTAAGTGATGTTCCATTGCAAAACGCACTAATTCAGCGCGATTGTTTGTAGCGGTTTTGCGGAGTAAACTACTGACATATTTTTCGACAGTTCGCGGACTTAAATGTAAACAATCTCCTATTTGTGAGTTAGACAGCCCAACTGTTAGTAAATCTAATACTTCTCTTTCACGTTCTGTAAGGGGAAAAGATAAATCAAAATGAGGGGGTGTGGTAGTTTTAGCTTCTTCTGGTGCAGGGTAATGGGGTTTATCAGTGGTGTTTATAACCGGCTTATCTTCCCCCCCCCGCAAATTTTCTGGAAACGTAAACATAAACTCGGATTGCAACATTTGTATCCTTTCCAACAGATTACGAATTACGGCTCCTAATTCTTCTAACTCAAAGGGTTTTGGCAAATATATATCACAGCCTAACTGATAACCTTTAATTCTTTCTTCCGTCTTGTTACGAGCGCTCAAAAAAACTACCGGCAATAAACGAAAGGCCGGTTTTTTACGAATTTGCCGCACTAATTCGTAACCATCCATCAGCGGCATGATAATGTCAGTAACAATCAAGTGAGGCTGGTATTCTGTCACCATCTCCATTGCATCCTTACCATTCTCAGCCATTAAAACATAATAACCAATCATTTCGAGATAATGGCTGATGGCTACACGAATAGCAGGATCATCATCAACAACGAGAATCGTTAAGGGCATGAGGCATAATAGCTTTAGTTTTGGGATTTTAGATTTTAGATGCTTGTTTAAAAAATGCCTTATCTCTAAAATCTAAAACCCTGAATAGACATTTCTACATCCAGCCGACATCAGCGACTTTATAAAGAAAAACAGCCTTACATTGCAGAAACTGTGAGGGTAGCCGGTTGAGCGAGATTTCCTTGCAATTGTACTCCTCGTTGGTTGGCGGCCAAATGGCGGACAATCTTATAAACTTCCTCAACACGATCTGGCACACCGGCTTTTTGTGCAAGCTGTTCCAAAGACAGCGCTTTACCTTCGCCGCGCAACGCCGTCACCACTTGTTTTTGCAAGTCTAGCACCGCAGCAGCAGCCTTTTTACCTGCTTCTACCCCTGGCTGGTGATAGGCATTTATATTGACCAAAAAACCATAAAAACCAACGGCTCGTTCGTACAAGGCGATCATAGCCCCGACTGTGCGAGGATTTACTTGGGGGATGGTAAGCGTAATCGAATCGCGTTGATTTTCATAAAGAGCTTGTCTGGTTCCCATCAAAAACCCACTTAAATAATCACCCGATGTAGTTTCTGGTTCAACTTCCGGGGATGGGCCATTGCGGTCTTGCAAAACTTCAATCAAGGTTGCAAAGAAATTTGGTACACCTTCGCGCAACTGTTGTACATAAGCGTGTTGGTCTGTAGAACCTTTGTTGCCATAAACTGCTATGCCTTGGTGTACGATATTGCCATCAAGGTCTTTTTCTTTCCCCAAAGATTCCATTACTAATTGCTGTAAATAGCGGGAAAAAAGTAACAAACTATCTTTATAGGGAATTACAACCATATCTTTTTGGCCTTTACCATTGCCGGCATAATACCAAGACATTGCCAATAAAGCCGCTGGGTTAGTTTTAATTTCTGGAGTTCGGGTGGCTGTATCCATTTCTTTAGCACCGGCCAACATTGCTTTGATATCAATGCCTTGTAAGGCTGCCGGTAATAAACCCACCGCTGACATTTCCGAAGTCCGTCCTCCCACCCAATCGTGCATCGGGAAAGTTGTTAACCAGCCTTCAGATAGGGCTTGTTGATCTAGTTTACTGCCCTTGCCGGTGATAGCGACAGCGTGCTGGTAAAAATTAAGATTTTTAGCCTCGTAAGCCTTTTGCACTTCAATCATACCGTTGCGGGTGTCGGGAGTGCCGCCGGATTTTGAAATAACGAGAACTAAAGTACGAGAAAGCCGGTCTTTAAGTTTTGCCAAAATGCGGTCAATGCCGGCAGGATCAGTATTATCTATAAAGTGAATCTCCATCGGCGGGACTTCTGGGGAAAGCGCTTCCGAGACAAATTGGGGGCCAAGGGCCGAACCGCCAATTCCGATAGAAAGTACATCGGTGAATTTTGGCGATAGAGGGGGGTGAATGGTGCCGGTGTGGACTTTTTGCACAAAAGCTTCAATATCTGCCAGCGTGCCTACGATGTCTTGTTTAAGTTCGGGAGTGGGGGCCAAACCTGCATCGCGGAGCCAATAATGGCCCACCATCCGATTTTCATCAGGGTTAGCAATGGCACCGGCTTCTAGTGCGGCCATATCTTGAAACGCCTTGTCAAACTTGGGTTTGATGCTTTCGACAAACCCATCATCAAAACGACACCGGCTGATATCGAGATAAAATTCTAGTCCTTCGTGGTAGTATAACCAATCCTGATAGCGTTTCCAGAGCGCGCTCGCATTCATAACGAATCTCAAGAGATATTATTTCCGACACTGACAAGTTTACTGCTTAAAGTAAGCGTGTGTTGTTAAAAATATAGCTATTTTTTTTGACAGGATCGGTGGCCGAGTAGTTTGCAAACGGGATCAAAAGGTGTTTTGCTCTGCGTTATTCGGCGTTTTTTTTAGTATTTTTTATGGAGGTGTTAAGGCTGGTGTTTGTGGGTTTCCTGGGCTTAAAATAACTGGAATTGTTGTTTGATCGCGTTTAAATATGGCTTCTAAAGCTTGTTCGAGGGTTTCTGCCATTGCTATTTGATTTTCATAAGCAACTATAACGCGGACTAAGGTGGGTAAACTGTTTTGTGCTGCTTCTAAATAAAGGGGTTCTACATAAAGTAAGGATTGTTCGATGGGAATGACTAATAAATTTCCTTGAATTGCTTTTGATCCTTGACGGTTCCACAGGGAAATTTGTTGAGAAATGGCGGGGTCTTGGTTAATTCTAGCTTCGATTTGTTCGGGGCCAAATACTAATCGTTGTTTGGGGAATTGATAGAGTAAAAGTTTGCCGTATTCATTGCCATCTAACCGGCCTGCTAACCAGGCAATTAAGTTTGTGCGTTTTGTTGGGGTAAAGGGGTGTAATAAAATAAATTCTTCTGATTCTGCGGTGGCTAATTTCATTATTAAGTAATAAGGTTCTACTTGCTTGGGTTCGCTGCCATAAATTTCTGTGGGTACTTGCCATTGATCGTCCCGGTTGTAAAATACTTGGGGGTCGGTAGCGTGAAAGGTTAATAACTGCTGTGATTGAATGTCAAATAAATCTATGGGATAGCGAATATGACTCCGCAAGGAGGCCGGCATTTCTTTGAAACTGTGAAATAACCCTGGGAAAATTTTGCTCCAACTTTGGATGATTGGATCTTGGTTGTCGGCGATATAAAAGTCTAAGTTTCCGTTATAGGCATCTATGACGATTTTTACAGAGTTTCGGATATAGTTAAACGGGTATTTGCCGGGATCGGAGTAGGGATAATAATTGCTTGTGGTGTAGGCATCAATTATCCAATAAAGGTAATTCTCTGGGGCTGATGTTTGGGTTTTTTTGGCGCTGGAAAGGTTGGCTTTGGTTATGACTAAGTAAGGGTCGCTGTCAAAGCGGAGAAAGGGGGCAATTGCTTGGACTCTTTGGTTAATTTGCCGGCGAAAAAGTAATTTTGTTTGCGGGGTTATGTTGTCGGTTAATAGCATCTGCCAGTCGTTGAGGTATTTGGCATATATGAGCCGGTGCCACCAGTTTTTTATGGCTATTCCGCCACTTCCATCATAAGTGTTATAAACGTTTGTTTCGCCGCTGGGATAATCTAATTCTTTGACTTTTGTGGGGGCGATGATATAGTTGTTGGTAATTTCTCCGTAATATATTCGGGGTTTACCGATGGGAATACTTTCTCGAATTCGAGGGCTAGATGTTTGTAAGGTGGTAGGAGTTTGGCTATTGTTATCTTCGCCAATATTTTTGACAAAATAATCGGGTAATCCTCCGGGGGCTACGGTATTAACTGGACTCATGGTGAAACCATAGCCGTGTGTGTACACTAAGTGTTTATTGAGCCAGGTGTTGGCTTCTGCTGGTAAGGCGGTATAATCAAGTTCTCTGGCGGCAAGAATGACTTGTTGTTTTTCGGTGGGATTTGGATTATTTTTGTTTTTTGGATCTGTTTTAAGGGTGTAGCGGTCGATATCTGCGTTGGGAAATTTATAATAGAGTCTGATTTGTTGTAGTTGCCGGTTGGTTTCTAGTAAAGGACGAGTATCCCAAAGCCGAATGTTGCGAATTGTTTGGTCGTTTTTTTGCAAGTCGGCAAAGGTTAATTGATCTTCTGGGGTAAAGGTTTTGACTTCTATGTTTTTTAAATTAAAGGCTGAACGGGTAAAGTTTATATTTCGTTGAATATAAGGGCGTTCTCTGACAATTTCGTTGGGTTGTACGATGGTTCTTTGGACGGCGGATGGTAAAATTATTCCAGCTATAATTGCTATGACTGTATAGCCGGTGATTCCATAGATTAGTTGTGTGGGATAAGGGAAATTTGTTCGATTAAAAAATGATCTTGGATTTGTTTTTTTAAGGGCTTTTTGGCTTTTTTCTGGTTTGCCAAATAGTGATTTCCAAATCAAAAAACCTGCGATACCGGCGGCGAGTAAACTTAAGCTAGTATAGGCCGGCAATTCTACGTTTACTTGGGTATAACCGGCCCCATAAACTGTGTCGGTAGGGGAATAAAGCACCTGGTAGCGCCGCAACCAATATGCCAGAGAAACTGTCAGCATGGCTGCGCTGCCAAGCGCGTCTAGGTGGCGTAGTTGCGGTTGAGAAAACCCCGGAAATTTTCCTTCTGAAAGACTATTTCCTGAGAGTAAGTAAATGAGAGAAACAGAAGTTAAGCCAAAGAAAGATAAGCCCAGCAGCCAAAATTCCAGAAGTTCCAAAATTGGTAAAATAAAAACATAAAAGCTGATATCTTGGCGGAAAACCGGCTCACTGGCGTTAAAAGATATTGGGTTAAAAAATTGCCAAAGTTCTGCCCAGTGATTTGAGAGAATTAAACCACAACTTAAACTCAGTACAGCCGCAAATACCCACAACAAACCAGGGGCAAAAATTATGGTTAAACTCAGCAAAACCGCAGGTGCTAAGAGCCAGGGGTTAGCGGGTATTTGCTGCAATAAATTTGTGATGACTTTCGGTTGTAAGCGCGGAGGTAAAGAGATATCTTTGAGGAGGTTATTAAGTTCTGGATGCCAATAATTTGCGGAAGCTAAAGCGTAGTAAATGACCAAACATGATAAAATTAAACTTAGTATAAAAACGCTAAAAAGTAACCCTTGTAACGGAATTTTGTAAAAAGTTTCTTCTTTGGTTGTGTTAGAATGTTTAAAGCGGTGAGCAAGGGCGAGATTTCCAAAAAGATAGCCGGTGGAAACAAGCAAAGCGATTACCCACAACCCTAAACGAGTTTGTAGCTGAAGGGAAAAAACTTGTAAATTGCCGGTTGCTTCAAACCAGAGACTTTCTGTTTGTACCCAGGAAAAAACATCAAAGCCAAGCCACAAACCAAGAAGTACAGCAGGGATAAGAAAGCGCTGGTTGTTTAAAAATTTTTGCATAAAAGTTGTTAATTTAATTTTTTAAACATACGATCCATCCCCAAACCAATTTAAAAAATTCCAAAGAGCTAAGAAACAAACAGATAACCCATCTGCGTTAATCTGCTAAAGGATGCGGTTTAAAAACTCTTATATCATCCTAGATCCGCCGATCATCTCCCCCAATCCCCCCGTTAAAATTGTATTATCCTCCCCCACCGGCTGCTTATTTTGTAACAAACCACCGCTAAGGAAGGATAATTAAAATTATAGGAAAAAGAAAAAATTATGGCAGTCTAGCTGTACTGTTCGCGGGATTGTTTCTCATCTTCTAAATTAAACAGCATCCGCAGGGTTTCCATTGCACGACGTCGAGCTTCAATATCTTGCTGCGCCCGCAATTGTACCATCGGATCGTGGAGAATTTTATTAACAATTCCCCGCGTCATAGCTTCAATTACTTCTTGATGGCGTTCGGCAAATTCTGAACCCAAACGAGATAAAGCTTTTTCTAATTCTTGTTCGCGGATAGTTTCAATTTTATCTCGCAAACTATTAATTGTTGGCACCGTTTCTAAGGAACGCCACCACACATCAAACGCCTCGACTTCTTCCTCCAAAAGCCCCTCAGCTTCCTGAGCGATTTTCCGCCGGCTTTCTTGGTTTTGTGCGACAACAGCTTTTAAATCATCGACATTAAAAGCTTGGACATTTTCCAACTCATTTACATCAGCAGCAACGTTACGGGGCACAGAAATATCAAATAACATTAAAAGCTGATTGGGATCTAAAACTGCTTCTAATTTGGCGCGATCCAGCAGAGGCTCTGTTGAAGATGTACTCGTAAAAACAATATCCGATTCTAAAATTGTCGGCATCATTTCTGGCAACAATTTACAAGTAATATTTGCCTCTGGAAACTGCCGTGCTAATTCTTCGGATCGCGCTGTGGAACGGTTAACAATTGCAATTTGATTTGCGCCTTTAGAAATCAAGTGTTGGACGAGTAAACGAGACATTTTACCAGCCCCAATAATGGCTACTCGACAAGCCGCTAAATTCTGTACTTTTATTTGGGCAAGTTCCACAGCCGCCGAACTTATCGAAACAGCGCCGGTACCAATGCTGGTTTCGGTGCGAACTCGTTTACCGGCAGTTATGGCTTGTTTAAAAAGCCGGTTGAGTATCCGCCCAACTCCATTATATTGCTGGCCGAGTTTATGAGTATTTTTAACCTGAGCTAAAATTTGCCCTTCCCCCAACACCAAACTATCCAAACCAGCCGCCACACGCATCAAGTGCATCACAGCATCTTCGTGAAGCAAAATAAACAAATGTTGGCGTAATTTTTGCATCGGCAGTTTACTATGTTCCGACAAAAATTGCGTTACTTCCCGCACACCTTGCTCGGTTTCGCTGGTGACTAAATAAAGTTCGAGTCGGTTACAAGTGCTGAGAATTCCCACTTCTTCAACGTGGGGATATGCCTTGAGAGCAGTCATCGCAGCTTCTATTTGGGCTTCAGGAATACTCAGTTTCTCACGAACTTCTACCGAGGCTGTTTTGTGGCTAAGACCTACGACTGCAATATTCATTTGCTATGTATTAATTGCTAATGGCTATTGGCTAATTTTAAATTGTGACAAGTCATTTGTCATTTGTCATTTGTCTAGGTCGGGCGGGTGTACGCCCCTACATTTGTCAAAAGTCATTTTTGATGAGCGAAAAACTTCTGACTTATGACTAGGTTTTTTAGTCATTGGTCAATAGCAAATGACTAATGACCAATGACTTTTAACACTGGTGATTGGTCAATAGCAAATGACTAATGACCAATGACTTTTGACAAAATTGCTAGTTAACGCAATTGCAGAGCTTTGGGTTTATCAAACAAGTGGATGGTATCTACAAAGCGAGCGGTTTTTGACTGAGTAGAAATGACCAAAGAGTGAGTCCGAGCGCCGCCATGAAAGAAGCGGACTCCTTCCATAAGGGTGCCGGGGGTGATGCCGCAAGCTGCAAACAACACAGTGTCGCCTGAAGCCAATTCCTCAGCGTTATAGATTTTGTCGGGATCATTGATGTTCATTTCTTTGAGACGAGCAATGTTCCCCTCTTTGCTTTCGCCGATCAGGCCGGTTTGCACTACTTCAGGATCATAAATTAATTGACCTTGGAAGTGACCGCCTAAACAACGCATCGCAGCGGCGGAAATAACGCCTTCTGGAGCCGCACCAATGCCCATCAGAGCGTGGATGTTGGTACCTGAGAAAGCGCAGCAAATGGCCGCAGAAACGTCGCCATCGCTGATCAGTCGCACACGAGCGCCGGCAGAGCGAATTTCTTTAATCAGTTCTTTGTGGCGAGGGCGATCCATAACCACAACCACCAATTCCTCAATGGAGCGGTTTAAGCACTCTGAGAGGATTTTCAGGTTTTCGGTGGCTGATTTGCGGATATCCACATGGCCGCGTGCTACAGCCGGGGCTGCCAGCTTACGCATATAAAAGTCAGGGGCTGCAAACAATCCGCCTTTTTCGGAAATTGCTAAAACTGCCATTGAGCCATTTTGACCATAAGCTACGAGGTTGGTACCTTCGCAAGGGTCAACGGCGATGTCAATTTCGACTAATTCATCAGGGTTACAGAAGTTTTTGGCATCGGCTTGGGTGCAGATACCTACTTCTTCGCCAATATAAAGCATGGGAGCTTCATCGCGTTCGCCTTCTCCAATGACGATGCGACCTCTCATGTGAATTTTGTTCATGCGCTCGCGCATGGCTTCTACGGCTACTTGGTCAGCGGTGTTTTTTTCACCTTTGCCCATCCAGCGAGAGGAAGCAATGGCGGCTTGCTCGACGACTTCAATAATTTCTAAACCCAGGGTACTTTCTAACAAGACTGACCTCCCGACTGCTTTTATGGCGCATAAAAATATGCCTACTCAAGTGTTCAAGTCTATCAGAGCGTGGCTACTTGCGGGAAATTTCTGGGGGATCGCTTTTTGTTAAGTTTTGCTTCTTTGGCTGGCGTCAGTCTGTGGTGGCTGGCCGGTTGTTGGTGAAGGAGCGCTTCTCCACGCCAAATAGTCCTAGGGCTTCTCTTGTCAGAAACTTAAGTTAGTTAATATAGGTTTATGCACTAGCTACCCCTTGCAATAAATCTATACAATTACGAATAAATTGTTTACCCGCTTACTTTTTTCCTAACTTAGTTATCACAAATCTATTTATTTTCTTTCTAACCAAATAGATTTTTAAATATTTATATTTTTTGCAAGTAACAAGTTTTTTTTTAACTGTACACTTGTTTTTAAATCATCTTTTCAAAGCGGGCAGCGGGAATCGAACCCGCGTCTTTAGCTTGGAAGGCTAAGGTTTTACCATTAAACCATGCCCGCATCAACAGTTGTTAATTTCTAAAAATTAACCAACGCTTTCTTAACTTAACACAACTCCCCTAAATTTGCAACAGTCTTTCCCAAAAATTTCGCCAAAATTTACAAAGGTTTAATTTCCAACGTCAGATACAACTCACCGGCCACCGCCTGACCTCCCATATAGGCCGGTTCAAACTCCCATCCCGCCATCACTTCTCTTACCCATTCCCCAAACTCCGGCGAAGCCCCCCCCTCCAATACTTCCACCTTCTCCACTTTTCCACTTTCATTCACCACCACATACAACCTCACCGGCCCATTAAACGACAACTTCACCGGCACCGGATAAGCCAATTCAGGAAACTGGTTACTCATCGTTTTTGGCTTCGCTTCTTTCCCCGCATCGGGTATATCTTTTCCCTGATTAGCTAAACGAAAATCTCTCACTGATACTTGCACCCCCGTCCCCCCTTCACCACTTGCAGGGGTATCTGAGGCAGGATTTGGTTCTGTTTTGTCGCCTGGTGTCTCTGGAGGCGTCTCGCTACGTTTTGGGGCCGTTCCTTGGTTGACAGGCGGCAATGGAAGGCCAGAACTTACTGGAGTTGTAGGTTCCGGTGTGGGTGTTGGTGTGGGTGTTGGTGCCGGCGTTGGTGTGGGTGCCGGTGCCGGTGTGGGTGCCGGTGTGGGTGTTGGTGTTGGTGTGGGTGCCGGTGCCGGTGCCGGTGTGGGTGTTGGCGAACTTTTGGGTGTCGCTGTTGGTGTTGGTGCTGGTTTTGGTGTGGGCGAACTTTTGGGTGTTGGCGTTGATGCCGGTGCCGGTGCCGGTTTTGGTGTGGGTGTGGGTGTTGATGCCGGTGTTGGTGTTGGTGTTGGTGAACTTTTGGGTGCCGGTGTTGGTGTTGGTGTTGGTGCCGGTGTCAATGTAACCTCTTTACCAGCCCCAGACTTAGGATAAATTTCCGGCAAAACCACCGTTTCCCCAGCCGTAAGCGGTGCCGGTGTTTCCTCCACCACACTCGCCTTAGAAACCGGCACTTGATCCGCGTAAGGTTCAGGGGCTTCTTTTTCCGGTATATCTTCTGTCGAGACACTCACCAAATCTATAGGAATTAAATCTTGTTCTTGTTCAATAGCGGCAACACTGAAGATACCAAAACGCCCCAACCAAAACACAAGAACATGAATTGCCACAGAAGCCAAAAATACCACCACCCAAAGCACCATAGAATCTTTGTGCTGCGGGTTAATAGGCGGTTCAGTTGGAACGCTAGAAGCCATAATCTTTAAAAAAAAGAGAGAATTGTGATTACTAATTTGTCATTTGTAGGGGCGGGTATGGCTTGGGCCACGCTAGGCTATTATGCCGCTAACTTTCATCTTTGATAAGCTGATCGGCGAAGTCTTGTCGAAACTCAGCCGAAGCCCGCCCTTACCGTCATTAATCATTAGTCACATAACCCATGAATCTTGAATTTTGACTGTGGACTAATCACCATTGACTAAACTATTTTCCTCCACAGAATGCACCACAAAAGTTAAAACAGTTTCATCAATTCCCTTTAACTTCAACGGGCGGAATTTTGTAATCTCATCTTCCTCCAAATAATCCGCCACCGCCGCCGAAACCAAAATACTACCCGGATCAGCCGCTTCTTGTAACCGCGCCGCAATATTCACCGAGGGGCCAATGGCAGTATAATCAGCACGTTGATTACCGCCAAACATCCCCACAACCGCCGTACCCTGGTGAATACCACAGCGAAAGCGAATAGGCGGCGCATCTTGAGTTCCCACCAACCCTTGTTTATGCCAGCGTTCGTTTAACTTTGCCAAAGCTTGCTGCATACTGCGTGCAGCATCTACAGCCCGCCGCGCTTGTTCATTAGAGCTAACGTCTTCAGGTGTGCCAAATAAAGCCATCACTGCATCCCCAATAAATTTATCAACGGTGCCACCATTCTCAAAAATTGCCCGCGTCATTTCTGTTAAATACTCGTTAAGCACTTCTGCCACACGGCGAGATCGTAAGGTATTTGCTAATTGAGTAAAACCGACAATATCGCTAAACAGAATAGTAATTAAACGCGGTTCCGGACGCAAATCTAGCAACAATTGACCGGCAGCGGCTTTTTTAACCAAGGGAGGCGGTAAAAACCGGCGCAATACCGATTCTGTTAGATAGGTATTGAGTTCTTTTACTCGTCTTTCTTGATCTTTTAGGGCCAGCAAATTTCGCACAGTCGCTAATAATTCCCGGTCGTTAAAAGGTTTACCTAAATAGCCATCCGCGCCTTTTTCTACGCCTTCAATGCGGGTATCTTCATTAACTTTTGCTGTTAATAAAATAACAGGAGTAGACTTTAAAATTTCATTTTCTCGAATCATCCTAATCATATCTAACCCAGATACCAAAGGCATCATCAAGTCAGTAATAATTAAATCGGGATGCTGAGAAAGAGCGATTCGGAAACCTTCGGCCCCATTGCGAGCCAAAATTACATTATAACCTTGTTGTTTGAGAATTCCTGATACATAATTTCTTAGATCGGGGTTGTCATCGACAAATAAAATATTGTGGTCTGTATTGATGGGTTCGAGGTTTTCTTGAGGGGCCGGTGTAGCTGTTTTGTTGTTTTCCGAAAGTTGCCCTAGGCGTTCGGAATTAGAGCCTAAATTTTGGGTGAATTCCTCGCTTAAAAGTGCCAGTTGATCGGTATCTTGTTCTAATTCGACATCGGCTAATTCGATGCTAGAACGGGAAGGTAGCAGGCCGGTGGGGACTTCGATAATTTGATCGGGCGGTAAATGAGCGGTTCCCATTTGCAGCCAGATAGTAAAAGTGGTGCCGTTTCCGTAAACGGATTCTACACTAATTTGGCCTCTGTGAAGTTCGATTAATTCTTTGACGAGGGCGAGTCCTAAACCGCTACCTTCATAAGACCGCGAAGCTGAGCCTTCTGCTTGGCGAAAGCGTTCAAATAAATGGGGAATTTGGTCAGCACGAATGCCGATGCCGGTGTCTTTGACTTGCAGTAAACAGTGGTCGCCTGCGGGTTGCAAGCTAACGGTAATTGTGCCTTCTCTGGGGGTAAATTTCATAGCATTTGACAAAAGGTTATAAAGTACCTTGTCAAATTTTTCTAAGTCTAAGTAGAGGGACGGACATTCAAAAAGTTGGGTGCGAACGTGAATGCCTTTTCGCTCGCAATAGGGTACAAATGAATCTACCGTTTGGGTGACAAATTCGACTAAGTTACAAGGGCGAAATGTAGGCTGCATTTTGCCGGCATCAATGCGTTGTAAATCGAGTAATTGATTGACTAAACGCAATAAACGCCGCGAGTTTCTCAGAGCAATATCGGCTTGTTCATAAGGTAAGTCGGTGTGCTGGCTGACGGCGGTTTCCAAGGGGCCTATCATCAGCGTTAAGGGGGTGCGAAATTCATGGGAAATATTTTGAAAAAATTCCGTTTTAAGCCGGTCGAGTTCAATTAGTCTTTCAGCTTGCTGTCGCGTTTTTTGATAAAGTCGCGCTTGCTGTACGGCAATGGCGGCTTGGGCGGCGACGGCTTGGGCCAGTTCAATTTCTGAGGGTTCCCAGTAGCGGGGTCTGTGGGACTGTCGCAGGGAAATGCTGCCGATAATTTGTTGGTCTGTGATCAGGGGTACCACCAGTAATGCTCTGGCCGGTGCCCGCAGAGGCAGGTCAAAAACATTGAGTTCTGGTTTGGCTTCTAAGTCGCTGACTACGACCGGCTGCTGTGTTGTTAAGAGTTGTAATAAAACCGGATTTCCCCGAATCGGTACCACTGACCGGGGTAAAGTGGGGTTGACAATTAAAGGAGTTTGTGGTAACGAATGGGTCGTTTGTGTGGATGTCGGCTTCTTGGAGCCGGTGCCGTCGTGGAGGACGTCATAAAGTCCGACGCACTGGACATATTCATCTTGCTCTGTCCACAAGGAAAGGGCACAACCGTCAGCATGAAGGGCAAAGCCTAGCTGTTGGGTAATGGCAGCAAAAATGTCTTGGGGGTTAAGCGTCGAGCGAATGGCTGAGGTAATGGTATTAATCAGAGCTTCGCGTTTAGCGAGGGCTGTGGCGAGTTCAAAGGCTCGCGCTTGGGCGAGGGCGAGGGCAGCTTGATCGGCTACCATAACCACCATTTGCACTTCATCGTCTTGCCAGTTGCGAGGCGTGCTGTATTGGTGGAGGGCTAAGATAGCCATGAGTTCGAGCCGGCAATACAGGGGGACGACTAGGGTAGAGCGGATATTGGCGGCTTGATAGGTTTGTAGGCGTGCTCTGGCTTCGGGGGTGTGGGTGAAGCGGTGGTCAGTTTCTACGTTGTTGATCACTTCAACGTCGCGGGTATCCCAAACGGTTTGAGCGAGAAAAGCGGCTTCGGGGCCGGTGTTTGCAGAGGAGTCTTTTTTCTTGCCGTTTTCGTCTTTTTGGTAAATAAACCATTCATCGCAAAGCCGATCTTCTCGCACGGGACGCAAAATGCAGCAGCTTACTTCAAACATTTGTCCGACGGTTTCGACTATGGTTTGAAGGATCTGCCGATAGTTGGTGCGTGAGCGGATGGTGTTGGTGACGACGTTGAGCAGAGATTCTTGGCGTAGGGTTCGGCAAAGTTCCCGCGTCCGGGTTTTCAGGACGTTGTGGGTGTCTACGGCCTGTCGGACGAGGGCTTTTAAGTTGTCGGCATCCCAGGGTTTAGTAACGTATTTGAAGACTTTGCCGCTGTTGATGGCGTCTACTAGGTCTTCTACGTCGGTGTAGCCGGTCAAAATAATGCGAATAACATCCGGGTATTGGGTGGCGGTGAGGCTCAAAAATTCTGTACCGCTCATTAAGGGCATCCGTTGATCGGAAATAATCACGGCCATATCCCCTTCGGTGGCGAGTATGTCTAGCGCCTCTGGGCCCGATGAGGCCCGCAGGACTTTATACTCCTCGTGAAAGGTGCGGTATAGCAGATCCAGATTGTCTGGTTCGTCGTCTACGACCAGGATTTTTGTTTTGCTGTTTTTTGAGGATGTCATGCACTGCTCCCTGCCGGCAGTAAAGGCAAAGACGTTCTGATAGAGTAGCGTCGCTTTTGGCGATTTTTTTTAAGATTACCCGCAATGCCTCTTATTTGTTTAAAGAAAACGTCCGGGCTGTTCCTTGGCTTAGGATTCTTAATGATATATTTGGCTCTGCTCATTTCTGTAACTTCTCACGAACATTTGTGGCCCCATCACTCCCAACTGGGAATTAGTGTACCTGTTGGGGACTTTCACCGCACTGATAAGATAAGGTCGCTTTGTTTGGCTTCGGCACGAGTAGCCCCTTTGTTGGTCATAATTAAGGTAAGCATAGCCATTCTTGGCTATAGTCTTACTTGGATGCTTGCAACCACACACTCGGAGCCGATGGCATTGCCCCTCTGTCGGTACTCGTTTAACCGGGCCAAATTGACAAATTAGCACGCACGCGACCTTGCGGCTATTGGGCGACGGCGGTGCCTTTTATGTTGATGCACTCCTCTTTAATTACGATCCTAATACAGCTTTCCCTCACAACGGGGCTTTTACTGACTGTACAGTTGTTTTAAGTGGGCGGCTTGGGTAATTTGACTGAGGTGATGAATCTGTTGGCTCGTTTTAAACTGGGTTTTTGATGTAGCATTCGTGTAAGATGTCTGATTTTTTTAGCAATCGCCTCCGGTGACGCTACGCTAACGGTGTTGCCATGTTTTTTCATTTGCTGTGAATCCTTGCTTTGGTTTTCCGATGCACCGCCGGCCTCTCGAAACTGGCTTTGAGCCCACAGATTCTCTTTTTTCTGTCCGTGAGGCTCTTTGTGCTGATCTGCCGGCATTGGCGGATCTGCTGAGTGATAGTTTTCACTCGCGTGAAGGTTTGATGGGCTGGACTTTCCCGTTTTTACGAATGGGAATTTATGAAGATTTACGCCACCGTCTGCGTGATCGTCGCAGTTATTATGTCTGTTTTGTAGCTCTGGCTTCTGTTGGTTCTTCTCCAGAAAACCGGCCTCTGGTAGCTGGGACTGTGGAAATGTCTCTGCGGTCGTCTTTTTCTTTTATGGGTTTGGGGTCCCACACTCATCAAAAGTCTGGCCTGCCGGGGTTTTCCGACTTTAACTCTCAATTTCCCTATGTCTCTAATTTGGCTGTCGGCACTGGGTACCGTCGTCTGGGTGTGGCTAAGTTGTTGTTGGCTGCTTGCGAGAGGGTTGCTCTTCAGTGGGGCTATTCATCTCTCTATCTGCACGTTTTGGAAAATAACCACCACGCCCGCCGGCTTTATTTTAAGGTGGGCTACCGTGTTGCTGGTATTGATGCCGGTGGGCCTTGTTGGCTTTTGCGTCAGCCGAGGCGCATCCTCCTGCGTAAATCTCTCAATCTCAATGCTTAGGGGTTGCTGGCTATCACAATCCAGCTGATTGTCTCCAACCTCTCCCTCTACAATCTCATTTCTAAAATCTAATTTCTAAAATCTAAAATGGAAGGTGTTGTCACGAGCATAGCGCTAAACCGAAACAATGACGACTGAACAACCCGCACGCATCTGTATTCTCGGTGGAGGCTTTGGAGGTCTTTACACGGCTTTGCGCTTGAGTGAGTTGCCTGCTAAGGCTCCCCACAAACCAGAAATTGTTTTAATTGACCGCAACGACCGTTTTTTATTCTCTCCCCTCCTCTATGAATTAGTTTCTGGGGAATTACAAACTTGGGAGATCGCGCCTCCGTTTGAAGAGGTGCTCGCTAACACCGGCGTGCGTTTCATTCAAGCTTCGGTTTCTGATATCCATCTCGACTCTCACCAGGTTCTCCTAGACAATGGCTCCTTTGTTCACTACGACCGGCTGGTTTTAGCAATGGGGGGCGAAACCCCTCTTGACAAAGTGCCAGGATGTGATATGTACGCTCTACCTTTCCGTACTGTGGCGGATGCTTACCGCTTACAAGAACGCTTAAGGGTTTTGGAGCAGTCAGAAAAAGAAAAAATTAGGGTGGTGATTGTTGGGGCCGGTTATAGCGGCGTGGAACTGGCTTGTAAGTTGGCAGACCGGCTGGGCAATCGGGGCCGGGTGCGATTGATAGAACAGGGAGACACTATTTTACGCACGAGTGCCGAATTTAACCGCCAAACGGCATCGCAGGCTCTCGAACAGCGCAAAATTTGGCTTGATTTAGAAACAAGTGTGGAAGCTGTAGGCCCAGATACAATTTCGTTGCGCTATCGGGGAGTTGTCGATGAAATCCCGGCGGATTTGGTATTGTGGACGTCAGGAACTAAGGTGGTGCCGGTGTTAGAGAAATTACCTCTCAAACAAAATCCACGCGGTCAATTTACTGTCACTTCGACACTACAAGCTATTGACAATCCAGAAATTTTTGTAGTCGGCGATTTGGCAGATTGTGTGGATGCAAGCGGCTCTCAAGTGCCGGCAACGGCTCAGGTGGCTCTCCAACAAGCAGATTATGCCGGCTGGAATATTTGGGCATCTCTGACAAACCGGCCTTTATTACCTTTCCGCTATCAGTCATCGGGGGAAATGATGACCTTGGGAATTGATAATGCGACGCTCACCGGCTTGGGAATTAAACTTGATGGCACAGTTGCTTCTTTGGTACGCCGGCTTGCCTATCTTTACCGAATGCCAACGTTTGACCACCAGCTTAAAGTTGCTTTTAATTGGATTGCTCAACCGCTGCGAGATTTGCTTTCTAATGGTTAATCAATAATGATTTAAGGATCATTATTCAGTAGGTGAGGGTTTACCAAAATCTGACCTTCCTCGGCTTGAAACTGGATGAACCCACCCCTACTGAATGCTGTATTCTGAACGATAAAGCCTTAAAAAAGCGATTAAAGGTTCTGGGAATGCAAAAACCAAAGGTTATTTTTTTGGATGCGGTGGGTACTTTGTTTGGAGCGCAAGAAAGTATCGGCGAATTGTACGCACAGGTGGCTTTACAATTCGGCGTAGATTCACCGCCATCTTTACTAGAAAAAGCTTTTTATAAAAGTTTTAAATCAGCTTCACCGGCTTGTTTTCCGGGCGTTAAACTCGGAGATATTTCCCAACAGGAATTTGACTGGTGGTATGCAGTTTCAGAGGCAACCTTTCAACGGGCCGGCTATTTGTCCCAATTCGCTAATTTTGATAGTTTTTTTGAAAAGCTTTTTGACTATTTTGCAACGGCGGAGCCTTGGTTTGTCTATCCTGATGTGGTGCCGGCTCTCCAAAAGTGGCAGCAGGAGGGCATTGAGTTAGGGGTGATCTCAAATTTTGATTCGCGGCTTTATCAGGTTTTAGAATCCCTAAATTTGGCTAATTATTTTTCTTCGGTGACAATTTCTACCCAAGTAGGCGCGGCCAAACCTGAGCAAAAAGTGTTTGCGACGGCTTTAGAAAAACACCATTGCCTAGCGCTGGAGGCTTGTCATATAGGAGATAGTTTTAAAGAAGATTATTGTGGAGCAAAAGCTGCCGGTTTACAGGCGATTTGGGTTCACAGGTAATGGGGAACTGACAAAAAATATATAGAGGAAAAATTAACTATGAATGAACCGGCAATTTATGAAGGTGGTTGTCACTGCGGAGCCGTGAGATTTCGAGTAAAAGTCGATAACCATCAAGCCACGCTGTGTAACTGTTCAATTTGCACGAAAAAAGGCTTTGTACATTTAATTGTACCCGATTTTGATTTTACATTGTTGCAAGGCGAAGAATCATTAACGACTTATACCTTTAACACCGGCACCGCAAAACATAAGTTTTGTCGGACTTGCGGCATACATTCATTTTACCGGCCCCGTTCACATCCCGAAGGCATTTCTGTGAATATACGTTGTTTAGATAGCGACGTGATAGATAAATTTGAAATTGTCAGATTTGATGGAAGAAACTGGGAAAAAAATATTGAAAATTTACGCTCAGAAGTCCCTTAATTATTTTGATATTGGTTGTGGGCCGGCGGACACAGCCCCTACATTACCAGTGAGCTAAAATTTAAAATCTGACGGGGTGACAACCATCCTTAAAGCCTGGTAAAGCAAGACTTTCAACCTCTCGCATCAAGAAAGATGCCTACTTTACCGATGCCTTATATATCTAATCATTTGAAGAATTGTCGCGCTTAGTCAGCTATAGTTGACCAAAATGCCTGTTACGCCGGCTCTAAATAACCACCTTCTTTTTTTAGCTTAAGTGGCTCAAATCCTTGCCCCAGAAAGCTTCCAAGAAGCTTGTCACCCCGTCAGGACTATAGTATACTTGACAAAAGTGCGGCCTTGATAACATGATTCTAGTAGTTCTAGCTCCACAAGTACAGAGTGAAATAGTTCGTCTTTCTCAAGTTGGGCAAATTGATGCCAAACTTCTAGAAGAATTTGCCTATCTTGTTCTTCAGAGTTCGGCACAAAAACCTGGTAAAACAGTTCAAGCCCTAAAAATACATCAGCTAAAACAAGCTGTCTATGAGCGATTTAATGTGAAAGACACGTCAGAACTGAAAAAATCTGGCGCATTTAAGATGGCTACTGATGGCATGGATAAACTGGACTTTCACTTCAAAGAAACTTGGGAGACACTATACCGAAAATTCGTTGGTGTCCTTCCGAATGAAGCAAACCAGTATGGATATGGTTGTATCAATGGCATTAATGTATTTCAATATTTTAAGCCTTGGCAGGTGTTTGGGCTAGATCCTAAAAGTGCCACCAAAGATGATATTAAAGCTTCTTACTATCAACTTTCTAAAATCTACCATCCTGATAATTTGGAAACCGGAGATCGGAAAGTTTTTGAGCAAATAGAAGCGATGTATAAGAGTATTATTGCTGGGTTTTGATTATGGCTTTTGATAGAAAGGTGTTTTATATCCAAGAAGGCAGACTCGCCGAAGCTTTAGAGCTAGCTCAAAGAAAGTTTGATGAGATAGTAAATTCTCTTGCGTCATCAACCGATGCAAATGTGCAGCTTAAAGAGTGGTTGCATTTCGTAGTAGAGGGTTATATAAAGAAACAACCAATTAGAGTCTTTTCACGAGAGGGAGCTATAGCTATAGCTAACCATATAGATTTGGGTGGTGAAGCGACAGAGCGTTCCTTGAAAAAGGTACTTCCACTGCTAGAACAATATCGTATCGATTATATTGATGGACAAATACGTCAACAAGTATACGACAATAGTTCATCTTTAATGCTAAGAAATCAACGACATTGGTTGAAAAAAGAAGACATAGTACGTATATTTCTTACAAATTCGCATCGGCTTGATAAAGCTTTTCAGGATATCCAAAAATCTGATTCACCGATGAGGATAAATGAGGACTTTGAGGATTATTTAGGTACTAGCTATTTCTCTTTATCTGGTTTGGAAAAGTTTAGCAGAGAGTTATCTCTTAAGCTGAGATCTTGGGAAAGACGCGTATATTGTGAAAGGGTTAAAGAAGTTGCTCCACCAGTTATCAACTTTCTTTTTTATGTTCCACATCCTTCGGAGGAAGATATTAAAAAAGCTATTAACTTTGTGAAAAACAGAGATGGATCTTGCCAAATTACTGGAGTCTCTCGTGAGAAATATAATAGACAGATTGAACTAGATGCTCATCATCTGTACGATAAGGATCATTATTACTTCCTTAGTGCTGACCCAGATAATATTATTACGATTGCTAGCCATGTACATGAAGACTTTCATCTGTTTAATGGCGGAAATAGTAAAATATGTACGATAGATACATTTATTGAGTATATTAAGTGGCGTTACCCACAAAAACATGAAGTAATTTTAATGCTACACAACAGGCGAAGGGTGCTAATGCTCAAGCTAGCTCAACTCCAACGTGCTTTGCCTGAAGGTAAATAGTCGGGAGGTTTGCATTCGCTCAGTTATGGTTGTGTGGTAACTCTCACACTGAGCCGCGAGTGCTCTTTTTCCACTTTAGCATCAGAACCTAAAGCTGAGAGCGGCGTTTCAACTTGTCTGGAAACACCGCCCTGATTAGCTATCTTGTCACCCCGTCAGATCTAAAATCTAAAAATTAAAAAAAAACCCAGTTTTTTTGAAACTGGGCTAAAAATTTTGATTTAGAAAGAGAGGAAAAGACTAATGTAAAGAAGCCAGTTGTTTAGATTCGTTTTCCAAAAGCTTTAACAATTCCGCATCTCCGCGTGCTTGTGCTGCTTGCATCCGCTTTTCTAAAAGCTTGTAGAGGTGGTCGCGGTGGGTTTGGGCCACTTCTGAGCGCATATTGTGGCGGTAGGGGGAATGTGGAGTTGTGGGGGGAGGGGCACTAACGGCATCGACAGTGCTGGTTTTGTATGTAACTGCGCGATACTTAAGGTCGCCTGTCGGTGGGGGCAGGGGGATATGTCTGGGTTGACGCACTGTCCAAGCTTGTCCGCGATATTTGCCGCCAATATCTCCGTCGATCATATCGAGGGTAGGGGGTTCGTTCGCGTAACTGACTCCGCGATAAGAAAGTTTCATATCTTCGCTGTGAATGGAACGACCAGATCCGAAATTGCTTGAGAGGTGCATGGCTATCAAAAAAAATAATTTTCTATTTCTGTATTCTATTTTACCATTTTCTTAAAAAATTGTCAGGAGAAATAAACTTAATATTCCTTAAAAAAAGGGGGGAAGATGGCCGCTAAGTATCCAATCTCCCTCCCCCAAAAGGTATAAAAATTTCGCCTTACCACTTCTTATAGGGAAGAAATTTACCAGACATAGTAATTTTTACTCGGTCGCCTTTGGGGTCTTCTTCTTTTTCGACATCTAAGGTAAAGTCAATGGCGCTCATAATGCCGTCGCCGAATTTTTCATGGATGATGGCTTTGAGGGGCATTCCATAAACTTGCATAATCTCGTAAAAGCGATAAATCAGAGGATCTGTGGGGACAATCGGCCCTAAACCTTTAACGGTAGGTTCGCTGAGAGCATTGGTGATGGCGGGGTCAAGATCGAGGGCGGCGGCGAGTTTTTCGGCTTCTTCAATGGAGGCTGTGGCTTGCCGGTAAAATAAAGCCGCGATCCAAACTTCATCGCGTCCCAGAATTTTCTCTAAGTCGCCAAAACTTAGTTTTTTTGCTTTTTTGGCCGCCAAAAGTTTTGAAGTAATTTCTGTATTGTCCATGCCAGCTTTCCTGATTTGTTTGAATTTGGGAGGTTCTTAGTTATTTTGCCTGGGAGCGGGCAGAAATTTAGTGATTTTGGTCACTAATTTTGTTTGGATTAAGTGGTATAAGCTGCGTCGCCCATAACCGTTGAAGGTGGTTAGCCATCAATAAATTTATGTTCTTCTTAGGCTGATTTCTGTGCCGGTGGCTCGCTGACTAGAGTTTTTAGCTTGCGAATCCATTTCAGGAGGGCATTAGCAACGCGACTGCCGACTTGTGAGTCATCAAAAGCAAAGCTTTGATCATATAATCATCAAAAATAATAATTAAGACAATTGATGGAATGTATAGATGTTTATAAAAACCAAGCAAAAACAAAAAAAGCCCGCACAGTGACGAGCCTTGTTTGTAATTAACTCCATTGCGCTTAGGTCAATTCACCGCGCAATACAGTGACAGCTTGACCTCCGAGACAAACGCGATTTTCTTGTAACTTCACGCGAACAATGCCGCCTCGTGCCGATGCCTGATAAGCTACAAATTGGGTTTTATTTAAACGCTCAGCCCAAAAGGGCCCTAATGAACAGTGGGCGGAACCGGTGACGGGATCTTCATTGACACCGGCTGCCGGTGCAAAGAACCTGGAGACAAAATCGTATTCTTCTGAGTCTGGCAAACTTGTAACAATAATGCCGCGCACCGGCACAGTTTTTAGCAAGGCAAAATCAGGCTGCATTTGCCTTAGTGTTTGTTCGGAATTAACCTCAACTAAATAGTCAAATTTATTTTTAGCTACCGATTTTAAATTTACGCCCAATGCTTCGGCTAAGTTCGGCGGTAGTGAGGCGGGTTCTGGTGGGGTTGCGGGAAAGTTTAGCTCAATCCATTTGTCTTGACGTATGGCCGTTAATAAGCCGCTACGGGTAGAAAATTTTGCGGTTTCTTGAGGGTTTAAATAGCCCAATTCCCACAAAACATGAGCGCTGGCAAGGGTGGCATGGCCGCATAAATCTACTTCTAAGGTGGGGGTAAACCAGCGGAGGTTAAAGCTGTCGTCTTTTGGGTACAAAAATGCAGTTTCCGATAAATTCATTTCGGCGGCTACTTTTTGCATCCAGTCATCAGAAGCCGGTTCGGTTAAAATACAAACGGCTGCGGGATTGCCGGTAAAGGGTTGATTTGTAAAAGCATCGACTTGAATCAGAGGAATTGACATAATTTTTTGGTGAAAAAGTCAATGGTAATAGGTCTTTTGTCTTTTGCTTAAGAAGTAAGGACAATTGACCAAGGACTAATGAATAATTGCAGCGTGGGCAAGATTTTTATTATCTCATGGAGGATGCTGGCGTGGGTTGAAGAATCATTTACCGCCTAGCTGCTTTGACAAGGGTAGGTTTTTTATCCAAAAGCGAGTATAGTAAAATTAAAGTTATCCAAAAACCATAGATATATCAATACTAAGCAACAACTGCACTGCCAATTGGCATCTGCACATTGCGGGGGCGAAATTCTTGGTTTTGGTGAATCAAGATTGCAACCAATGAAGGCTATATATACAGGTTTTCAGTGTTCTTGGCACAGTTTGGGAGAGCTAAAAATCTGCCGCCCTAGAGTCGGGTTTTTCCTGTACCGGGTTCTAGCAAAACCACTATATATTTTAAATTCAAGAAAGATTGCTGCCTTAAAGTTGCTTCTCAACAAAGAGGCAAAAAACTATAAAGGGATGATGTTATGGCTATTAAATTAATGGTTTTTGATTTTGATGGCACGCTGGTGGATACGTTTGAGCCATTGCTCAAAATTGTTCATCGTTTAGCTGATGAGTTTGGTTATCCCGCCCCCACCTCCGAACAAATTGAACATTTTAAAAATTTACCATCCAGAGAAATTATTAAATGTGTAGGAGTTGATTTGATAAAAATTCCCTATTTGCTGAGACGGGTAAAACTGGAATTAAATAAAGAGATGTCTGATGTCAAATTAATTCCGGGGATTCAAGAAACTTTAACTCAGTTAAAACAAGAAGGTGTCCAACTGGGAATCATTACTTCTAATTCTAAGGATAACGTTTTAACTGTTTTAGAAAAGCAGGGAGGGAAAGAATTGTTTAATTTTATTTATGCCGAAACAAGTTTATTTGGCAAGCACCGAACAATTAACAAGTTATTAAAACAACAAAAAAACCGGCCCGATGAAATGATTTATGTGGGGGATGAAACCAGAGATATAGAAGCCGCAAAAAAAAGTAAAATCAAAGTCATTGCGGTTAGCTGGGGATTTAATTCAAAACAGGCACTTCTGGCAAAAAATCCAGATTTTTTAATCGACCGGCCCCAAAGCCTAGCATGGTGCTTAAACGGCATCAAATAAACCGCTATCACAGCCAATTTAAAATTCACCAAGGGTGGGCAAAACCCACCCCGAACCTTTAACCGGGCTGACCTTTTTCCAAAGCTTTTTTCACTAAGTCATCACTGACGCCTTCGGTAACGGAAGACTCCCTTTCAGTAAGATCCGCAGCCATACTGCGAAACTGTTGTGGATCACCTTTAGAAGTTGAAGAGTTGACAGTAGGCTTTATCGGTTCAGACACCCGAAACTTAGGAGCGGTTGCAGATTTGGCTTCGCTGGCGCTGGCACCGCCGCTAAATGCTTTAGAGGCTTCATAATCAGCGGTCACATCAATCTCCGGCGCTTTTACCTCACCAGCTTGAATATTTTCTGCCAGTTCTTTTGCTTCAAAAGATTGAGATTCATCAACATTGGGCTGAATTGGTTCAGGCATAACAATCTCCTATTCAAAGTTTGTTTATTCTTGACCTCGATAGTAACAAAGCGATCCCCATTGATTTGTCCCTCTGGGGGTAGATCCCGGTCGGTGTTGAGGCGTAACGAGGGGAAGACTTTTCGAGGTGTAGTGGCGAATCTAGGGTAAACAGGCAACTTTTCCCAGGGTTGGGTAAGCAGGTTTTTGAGATACCGGCACAAACTTTTTTTTAAAATTCAAGCCTTACACCTATCGCCCCTTAAAAAGCAGAGAAATTTTCCTCTTCCTGTTTTTTTAGGAGGGGTAGGGGGGATTTTAAGGCTGAGGTTTTAACTAGCAACTTGGTTATTTCCAGGCATTTTTAGAAAGCCCACCAGAAGCGTCTATTAATTAGGGGTGGATATTTGGGCTGATATTTGCCACGATTAAAGTTAGATTAGAGAAGTTAACGAAAAACCCTTGCATTTTATTTAAACTTGTACTGTGCCCAAGCCTAATTTTTTCCTGTTTTTGTCAATGGCTCTCGCTATCGGGAGTTTTGCCCCGGCTGCGTTTGGACAAGCACTCTTGCCCCATACTTTACAAGTCGATCCGGTGCAAATGGAAAAAACCGGCATCAGCGTTGCCGAAGAAGCCCTCCAGTTAGCCCGCTTTCGTCAATATGAACTTGCGATTCCCAGAGCCGAACTGGCTACCCAACTGGCACCGCAAAGTTATCAAACCTGGGCCTTGCTAGGAACCCTTTACATTGAAACAAAAGAAGTAGAAAAGGGAATTTCTGCCCTACAAAAAGCTCGCCAGCTTAACCCAAAAGAAGCGGCAATCTTATTCTCGCTTGGTTCAGCACGCTTTCAGCAGGAAAACTATTCTGCTGCCATTGAAGAATTAAAAGCCGGTTTAGCATTAAAACCTAATGTTCCGGGTGCGTTATTTGATTTGGGAAATGCCTATTACAAACTCAGCCAATATTCAGAAGCGGTTGCGAACTACGAAAAAGCCTTTGCTGCGGAGAAAAACTTCTGGCCGGCCATCAACAATATCGGCTTAGTAAAATATGAAAACGGCGATATTGAAGGCGCAATTCAGAGGTGGCAAACAGCGATTTCTATTGATAGCAAAGCCGCCGAACCTATGTTAGCCCTGGGAGTTGCCTTTTACACCAAAGGCGAAAAAGAAAAAGGTTTAGCAACAGCCCAAGCAGCCCTTAAACTTGATGTCCGCTATGCTGATGTAGAATTTCTCAAAGAGAACTTGTGGGGAAATCGTTTGCTCGCAGATACCCAAAAATTATTACAAACACCCCAAATTCAAGCCACCGTTGCTCAGAGCCAAAGCCAATAAATAAATCGCTGCGGTAAGTTTTGGTGGGTTATGCCCACCAAAGCTATTAACATCGAGGGGTTTTTATTCTTTCGGCAGCAAAGCCATAATTTGAGAGACAAATTCTTGATGATCAACTACTGGCTTAGAAATATAACCATCCGCCCCACTCTGCTCTAAAAATTGCTCACGATCACCGGCCATTGCATGAGCAGTTACTAGGATAATCGGAAGATTTGCCGTATCAGGATCAGACTTTAACATCTGGGTAATTTTAATACCATCTACCGCTCTTCCTTTGTACACACTGCGAGCCAGAGACACATCCATTAAAATAATATCCACTTCCCGACGTTTAGCAATTTCCATTACCTCTTCAACATTTTCGGTATGTTTAACAGCTAAGCCCCCCCGCTTGGTCAATATTTTAGAAAAGACCCGCGCATTAACCTGATCGTCCTCAACAATCAAAACCGTTTTCATTGTAAATTTTCTTTTGCTAGATATCCAATTTATAGTTTTTTGGGATTGTCGCCCGATAGCCTCAGCACCAGTGACGCCCCGACGGCCACTGGAGCCAAAAATCTGTCTATCCTCACCCCAAGATAGAACTTAACGAGAGAATAGTTTAAAAAACCAGCTTTGGCCTTGAGTAGGTGCGGGGCAAACACAATCACGCTTTCATCTAGCATAATATAGCGCCTACTTGCGACCACACAGACAAGGAAGAGCAGTAAGGGTGTCGATGAGTCTTGTTTTGCGCTATGGATAAGTAAAGGCAAATTGCTTTTTTTTTCAAGGCTGGGCTATTGAAACCAGAGGCAAAGCAGGGGATAGATCCCTACCTTGAGGAAACCCTTAAACCGTGATGGGTATTTACAATACAATACCAGATCCCGGTTACGATTTTTACCGCAGCCCTTTAACCACCGCACTTAAGGAACAAAACTCATGGCCAAACAGTTAAACTTGCTCTCCACAGGACAGGTTATCCCCACTGCCTTGCACACTGAGATGCAGCAGTCTTATCTCGAATATGCCATGAGTGTGATCGTGGGGCGAGCTTTGCCTGATGTGCGCGATGGCCTCAAACCAGTTCACCGGCGCATTCTCTACGCCATGCACGAACTGGGACTGACTCCCGACCGGCCTTATCGTAAATGCGCCCGCGTGGTGGGGGATGTTTTGGGCAAATACCACCCTCACGGCGATCAGGCGGTTTACGATGCTTTGGTGCGGATGGTGCAAAATTTTTCTACCCGCTACCCCCTGCTGGATGGTCACGGAAACTTTGGTTCTGTGGATAATGACCCCCCAGCAGCCATGCGCTACACTGAAACCCGCCTTGCCCCCGTTTCTAGCGATGCGATGCTGAGTGAAATTGAATCAGCAACGGTGGATTTTATCGGTAACTTTGATAACTCTCAGCAAGAACCTGTTGTGCTTCCTGCTCAGTTGCCGGTGTTGTTACTCAATGGTTGTTCGGGTATTGCTGTGGGGATGGCAACTAATATTCCGCCGCATAATTTAAGTGAAGTTGTCGATGGTTTAATTGCCCTTATCGATAAGCCAGACTTGACGGATAAAGAGTTATTTAAAATGATTCCGGGGCCCGATTTCCCGACTGGTGGCGAAATTATTGATACAGATGGCATTAAGTCGGCCTACACCACCGGCAAGGGCAGTATTGTGGTGCGGGGAATTACTAAAATTGAGGAAATTCAAGCCAAAGGCAGACACCGCCGCAATGCTATTGTGGTTACGGAGTTACCTTTTCAGGTCAATAAGGCCGCTTGGATTGAAAAAATTGCTGAACTGGTCAACGCTGGCAAAATTGAGGGCATTTCGGATATTCGAGATGAAAGTGACCGTGAAGGGATGCGGGTGGTTGTGGAGTTGAAACGGGAGATTGACCCCCAGGTGATTTTGCAACATCTCTATCACCAAACGGCTTTGCAATCGACTTTTGGGGCTATTTTGCTGGCTTTGGTAGACCAGCAACCTCGTCAGCTTACGTTGCGTCAATTGTTGCAGCATTTTTTGAATTTTAGAGAGCAAACTCTGACTCGCCGCTATACGCATGAGTTGCAAAAAACTGAGGATCGTTTGCACGTTGTTGAGGGTTTATTGGCGGCTCTTTCTAATTTGGATAGATTAATTGAAATTTTGCGATCTAGCCCAGATGGGACAACGGCGAAGGTAAGTTTGGGCACTCGGTTGCATTTGAGTGAGCGTCAAGCTGATGCGATTTTGGCGATGCCAATGCGCCGGCTAACTGGTCTGGAACGGCAAAATTTACAAACAGAATTTAATGAACTCACGCAAAGAAGGCAACAGTTAAAGTTATTGCTGGATGACCGAGGTGAGTTACTAAAGGCGCTGAAAAAAGATTTGCGTTCCCTGAAGAAAAAGTACGGAGATGAGCGGCGGACGCGCATTGTCAAGGTTTCTGCGGTGTCTGCACCACCACCGGCATCTAGTAAAAAAGGGGACGGAAGCAAACGGGCAGAACCCGAAGCTAAAAAGGGGAAAAAGGCTGAGGTGGTTGAAAGTCTGCCCTCAGTGCCGGTGGAAGAGGCGGTTTTGGAGATGACACAGCGGGGTTATGTGCGCCGGCTGCCGGTGGAACAAAACGGGAAGAAGAAAGGCAAAAAGGTTGAAGTGGCGGTGGCGGAAGATGTGGTTTTAAGTGTGCCGGCAAAGACAAATCAGGATATTTTGGTTTTGACTCGCACGGGTAAGGCTTTTTCTCTGAAGGTGGGGGATGTGCCTGACTCCTCGCAGGCAGGGCGCCTCCGCCACAGTAAGGGCACTCCTCTAGTGACTTTGTTGCCGGCTTCTGCTCAAAGTGATCCTGATGGCATTGTGGCGACTTTTGTTATTGATGATTATCTTGACAAAATGACGCTGATTATGGTAAGCGAACAAGGACGCATTAAACGGATTCCGCTTTTGGAGTTGGAGAGCGTTTCGGCGCGGGGTTTGGTGGTGATGAAGTTGAAAGACGATGATGCGTTGGTTTATGCGGAGTTGGCCGGTGCGGGAGGTGACGTAATTTTGGCGACTTCGGGGGGCCGGTTGTTGCGTTTTCCGTTGTCTGAGGAACAGTTGCCGGTGACTGGACGTGGGGCCCAAGGTTTGCAGGGGGTACGGTTGAGTAATGAGCATTTGGTGGGCTGTGCGGTGGTTTCTCCTGGTTCTGAGTTGTTGTTGGTAACGCAGTTGGGTTATGCCAAGCGGATGATGCTGAAGTCAGTACGAACGGCCAAACGCGGTGATATCGGCACTCAAATGATCCGGTTTGGCAGTAAAACCGATTCTTTGGCGGCGATGGTTTTGGTGTCAGGGGGTGAGGTGATGGTGGTTTCTTCCTTTGATCGGGTGTTGCGTGTGCCGGTGGGTGAGGTTGCGCCTGGGATGAAGGATGATGCGGGTAGCCGGTTGCGTGTTTTGAATGCTGGGGAAAAGGTTGTTTCTGTAAGGGCGATCAGGGTTGAATAGCGGGCCGGTGGGTTCCAAAAATCAAGCCCGCCAAGTGCGGGCTTTTTATTGGGGATGGATTTATTTAGCTGGATATTGATATCTTTTTTTGATACCCTGATTTGATTGTGATAGGGGGTTTTTTTTGAACCGCAGATGAACGCAGATGGACGCAGATAGACGCATTAGAGACGTAAGGCGCGGAATGTCTGTACTTAATTTTTAACAACAGACTCAATAAATTTTTGTCTGGCTAGACGATAATTGTGTTCGGTTGCTTGCCAGGAGGCGAGATTTTTTTATATTTCTTGTAAATAAATTTAAGCCGGCCTAAATTATTCTTGGGTATAGGGCAAAATAACTTATCAAAATTGTTTCCTAAATTTTAGGTTTGGTTTCTTGCCTCAAGCCAACCTACAAACGAGATTATAAATAAGGCAAAATAAAAACAAACTCTAACCTTCTATCTATATACCGTGTCTGAAGTTATTTTAGAAAACATCTACAAAAGCTATAGCAAAACTGCTACTAATACCGGCACCCCCCCACAAGACACCCAAACTGCCGGAAACACTATCTTGCGCCGCATCAACTTAAGCATCCAAGACCGCGAATTTATGGTCTTAGTTGGCCCTTCGGGTTGTGGAAAAAGCACTCTTTTGCGTCTCATTGCCGGCCTTGAACCGATCACCGCCGGCAATATCTGGGTGGGCGAACGCCTGATCAATGACCTTCCCCCAAAAGACCGTGACATCGCTATGGTCTTTCAAAACTACGCCCTCTATCCTCATCTGAATGTGTACGATAACATTGCTTTCGGCCTTAGACGAACCCAACCAGAAAAGATCACCGGCAACTCCTATCAAAACCAACTCGAAAAAACCCTAGTCTCCCTTACCCGCAAACTCCCTAAAAAACTCCGCTATTTTTCGGAAACAGAAAAACAAATTCACCAACAAGTCCACAGCGTCGCCCAACTGCTGCAAATAGAAACTTTTCTTGATCGTCTCCCCAAACAACTCTCCGGCGGCCAAAAACAACGAGTCGCCCTCGGACGGGCCATCGCCCGCAACCCTGAAGTTTTCCTAATGGACGAACCTCTTTCTAACCTGGATGCTAAACTTCGCACCGAAACCCGCGCCCAAATTGTCAAGCTCCAACGTCAACTCGGTACGACTACAATTTACGTTACGCACGACCAAACCGAAGCAATGACAATGGGCGACCGCATAGCCGTGATGAATGGGGGTCAAATTCAGCAAGTCGCCCCACCGCTAGAAATTTACAACCGGCCCGCCAACGTCTTTGTCGCCCAGTTCATCGGTTCTCCGCCTATGAACTTTGTAGCTGTTGAAGTTAAAGCGCCTTTGCAGATCGTTAAAGGGCAATTTCGTCTCACCCTCCCCGAATTTTGGGCAAAAACCCTGCAACCCTACGACGGCCAAATGCTGACCCTGGGTATCCGTCCCGAACACTTAAATATTGCTGTCCCCGCTATCAAAAATTTGCCGGTGAAAATTGACCTTGTAGAAGCCCTGGGGAGTGAAACTTTACTTCATGTTTCTTTTAATGATGGTGAGAATAATGTTACTTCTCTGCAAGTGAGGGTTGAACCTGACCGCAATGTGCGGGCCGGTGAGCAACTGTGGCTTGCCATCAACCCTGAAAGAATCCATCTTTTTGACCCCCAAACCGGCTTGGCTCTCTTTCCCTAACTTTGTGTTTTGAAGTTTTTATACTTAAAATCACATAGCTGTTTTTTATTTGTTGGCGTTGGGGCCGGTTTAAAAAGGTTGTGTCTGGGATGCCGGTGTTTTGTTAAGAACCGCTCGGACTTCGGCGCGAGTTTTGACAAGAAACCGATTTTTCTTTCCCAGAGTAGGGGAAATCCCCCTGTGGCTGCCCCGTTGCTTCCCCCTTTAGAGAGAGTACGGTTTTCTCTACTCCTAGCGACATACCTCTACCGTTGCATCCTGAAACAAAACTTGTTACATTAATTTACATAGATTAACACAACGTTGCAAAAGGCGGTAAAAACGATGGAAAATCAAAATCGGAACGCTTGGCAATTTGGTTTCACAGCCGGCGCTGAAAATTGGAACGGTCGTTTAGCCATGATCGGCTTTGCCGCCGCTCTTATTATCGAACTTGTAAGCGGTCAAGGAGTGCTTCACTTCTGGGGTTTGATGTAATTTCAAACCGTCTCTTATCCTCATAAATTCTTTGAAAACTCTCTTCATTCGCACAGGAAATTACTAAAATGCAAACCAACAACGAAAACCCTAACGACTTGAAATTTGGCTTCACCGCTGGCGCAGAAAACCTCAACGGTCGTTTAGCAATGATTGGCTTTGCCGCCGCCGTGATCACCGAACTCGTTACCGGCCAAGGAGTTCTCCACTTTTTCGGACTGATTTAACTGCTAACAATTAGCTCAATTTAGCAATCTAGGGCAACCTCGACACTGGGAATTTCCACAATTATTCCCAGTTTTTTTCAAAAAAAACGAGATTAAATTGCCCTTTCATAAAATACGCTTATTAAAACCCCAGCTTTTTAGAAAAGCCGGGGTTTTTAAGAAAACATTTTGCTAATTTTTAGCGGATGTATTCTTTCAAAATGCTATTGCGATTGGGGTGGCGCAATTTCCGCAGGGCTTTTGCCTCTATTTGGCGGATTCGTTCGCGGGTGACATTAAAAATTTGACCAATTTCTTCAAGGGTCTTCATCCGCCCATCATCCAAACCATAACGTAAACGCAATACATCGCGCTCACGGGCACTAAGCGTATCGAGGACACTTTCTAAATCTTCCCGCAACAGGTTTTTAGCCACCTGATCTTCGGGTGTTTCCCCATCCGACTCAATAAAATCGCCCAAACGAGAATCTTCTTCTTTACCAATCGGAGTTTCCAAAGAAATTGGCAATTGAGCAGATTTGGCAATAAAACGAAGCTTTTCGATGGTCATTTCCATCCGAGTTGCAATTTCTTCTTCTGTGGGTTTGCGCCCCATTTCTTGAGAGAGAAGTTTGGTTGTTTTTTTAATGCGAGAAATGGTTTCATAAAGATGAACCGGCAGACGAATTGTGCGCGACTGATCAGCAATGGCACGAGTAATTGCCTGACGAATCCACCAAGTAGCATAAGTTGAAAATTTGTAACCTTTTTCGTGATCAAATTTCTCAGCCGCCCGAATTAAACCCAAGCTGCCCTCTTGAATTAAATCTTGGAACGACAGACCACGATTCATATATTTTTTGGCAATAGAAACCACCAAGCGCAGGTTAGACTGCACCATTTTTTCTTTTGCGCGTCTGCCAATATGAAGACGCCGGCGAAATTCATTAATCGGCATTTTAACTGCTTCTGCCCATTCCACATCCTTGGGAATGCGTTCGAGATTCTCACACAATTGCTCTCGAACCCGCTCTAGTTGTAACAAGTCAGCAATTTTCCGAGCTAATTCAATTTCCTCATCCGCCCGCAGCAGGCGAATCCGTCCTATCTCTTGCAAGTAAAGACGAATAGAATCTTCTGTATAGTGTTTCTTTTTAGCCTGAGCCTTGCGCCGGCTACCCCGACCTTTGCCGGCTTTCCCGTCCTCTTCTTCTCCAGGAGGATCGACAAATTCATCTGCATCCGTAACATCTAGCTCTACAAACTCATCATCTGTTTCTGCTATTAACGAATCATCTGCCTCGAATTCATTTTGAACAATGAAATCCAAGTCAGTTTGTTCGACTAGGGGGGGGTTGAGTAAATTATTAGCCTGTGTCATGCTGCGTTCCTCATGCTCCTTTATAAAACAATCAATCACTGGATAGCTTGCTCGGTTGAGCCTTATACAGACTAGCTGTTTAGCTGCTTTTTATCAATAATAAGCAACTTCAAAAATTGTCGGCTAGCGAGCTTCAAAGATAGCAAGCTTTATCGTCACCAATGGTGCGACAAAGAAGCTTTCTGATGGGGTGAATCTTGGGTATTGAGAAGACCTCTCCGATTGTAGCCTTTTTCACAAAAATAGCACGCTATTTTTTTGGCTTAATTTTAACTTTGGGAAGCCTTGGTTGCATAGGGTTTTGCCTAGTAACCTTTTCATCTTAGCTTTGGTTAAGAAAAAACTACAAGAGACTTGGTAATACAAATCTACTACGAGCGTAAGATGACAATCTACCTCTACCCTCATCCGCCGTTGATCTGCGATTCGTTGGAAAGCTAAGGTTTTGCTAATGTCACTTTCTTTATTCAGGGAAGCGAAAATCATTGATGCACCCTTGAAGATCATTTTGTTGCTTTATCTGAGATCGTGCTGTCTGTAGATCAGCCGTTGAAACTTAAACAGCTATTGTCCGGTTTTGCCCTGCCTTTCTTTCTTGTGCCGCTTTTTTGCTTTGAAGAAACAAGACAGCCGCCGAGTTAGATTCCTGCGATTGCTGTGCAACTGCGGGCTAGGGGGAGATTTATTTAGGTGTGGGTGAATTTATTTCACCGCTTCGCACGCTCGGTACAGAAGGTGTGTACTCTCAGGCGCTCTCCCAGCCGCATCTCCAATCAAGGCAGAGTTTCATTTTTTGTTCGATGTTGCTTTATTTTCCAACAAATTCCATGAACCAGACATCAGATGACTACACTCCGATATTCTAATTAATGCTTTTGGTAGATGGCAGCCGGTGACGCTAAGAAATTAATATTTCCTCATGTACTTTGCTGTCAAGAGCGCCGCAAAAACTTCTAACTTGACGCTACGGTACGGTTTTCACGGAGACTCTGCTCAGGGGAGGTTTTTGGTAGTTTGCTTATTTAATTTGCATTTGCTGGTTTCTCATCTAAACGAACACAACAGTAGTGGTATGATGTTTAGATAAGGGCTTTGCGTTTATTTTCAAATGCTTAAAAAACTTTCTTGCATTTTAAATGTTGCCTAGCATTTTTGACTCCCCAAAATCGCAACCGAGCAATCCGCCACTCCTGCTGTGTGCAAAGTGCAGGGAAAAAACCAACTACGCCTCATTCACCGGCTTTTTTTTAGACATAATATTTTCCCTAAAACATTTAGCCAACCAGAAATCAGGTATAGTTTTCAGCCTTGTAAGGTAATGCAGGTTTATAGCAAAATCCTTGAACTTCTCCGTCGAAAAAGACAAAGTTTTACGGACACTTAGAAGCGAGTGGCTTCCACACTGCGAATTTTTCTCTCACCAACATTAAATTTTTGGTAAAGCGCCGCTTTCTTTTCTTTATCAAAAGTTTACAAATCGTTATAAAACTTTAATTCACCGGCCACCCTAAGCGAGTCGGTTGTTGGTAAATTCGCTTCAGGGTATTGATATCTCTAGCCGAAATCGACGGGGGATTGCGGACTTGGGAATAGTACAGAACATCAGTTTCTGTAGGACTATGACCCCAAATTCCCAAAGCATGACCGAGTTCGTGACGCGCCGCCGCCGCCACAACAACCTCCGCCAAAGGACTGATCAAAATCTTCTGCCGGTGTAAAAAAACCGCCGGTGAATTTACGGAAGCACGAGTGTAATACTCATAGCGCGTTTCAGCAGAACGAGCGCGATCAAGCTTGCCATCGGCTGTCATTCGTAACGGCGGACGCCGGCGCAAAATTGTGATGTCTGCTTGTTCAGCATCCCCAACTATTTCTAAAGGCAGATATTCTGCCCACTCTTGCACCGCCAACCTTACCGCCGTTGCCCACCGGCCCTGGGAACCTTCCGAAGAATCGACAAAAACCTTGACCGGAAACTTTGACCAAACCAAATAGCCTACTTCCAATGGCTGAACTTGCTCAAAATAATCGCCATTGTTCGCCGCATCTTCCCACAAAGCCAAAACATCTGGCAGAGGATGAGGTTTCAGCGTTGGTAACTGTGGAGGCTGTTGTGACGCAAGAGCCGGTGTTGCGTCCAAAAAAACCTTATCCCCACTATTGGGGCCGGTTGATTGAATCAACACCAACAACAGCGCCACACAAAGCGAAACAATTAACCCGCTTGCTTGTTTAACAATTTTGGGGCTCATCTGCCGGCTTCATAAAAAACTACAGAAAAATTTCCTATTTTCCTAACCAACCGGCACTTAAAATCAAAGTCAAGCCCATAAACACCGCACATAAGGCCCAAGTAATGCGGTTCAGGCTGGTTTCGGCACTCTTGGCGCTCGAAAAAAGCTGAGCCTGTCCGCCAATCCCGCCAATGCCATCACCTTTAGGACTGTGAAGCAGAACAAAAACAATCAAACCCAGCGCAGACAAGGCCCAGACAATTTGTAGAATCGTAACAGCAGTCATAGTTTTAATTGCATCCACTTCCAAAACAACAAAAAAGTTAGGGGTGATCGGGAAATAAGAATTTGCCCATCCCCCATCAGCACTTCCTAGACGCCTCGCCTACGAGTTATAGACGAATCCGAACTGGTGTCCGGTTAGCTTTTGGCTCAAACGAAGCCGGCTCAATCATAGAAACACCAGTCATTTCTGGCGGTTGAGGCAACTTCAAGAGTTGTAAAATTGTTGGGGCCACATCCGCCAAACAACCGTCACTTCTCAGCGCCACATCAGCACCGTGACCTGGAATTTTCACGCCTTCGCCTTCGACCAAGATAAAAGGCACCGGATTGGTGGTGTGAGCCGTCCAGGGATTGCCCTGCTCATCGCACATATACTCAGCATTGCCATGATCCGCAATAATAATCGCCGTACCCCCGGCCTTATTCACTCCTTCGAGCAAACGGCCCAGACAATTATCCACCATTTCAACCGCTTGAACAGTGGCTTCCACATTGCCGGTATGGCCCACCATATCGGGATTAGCGTAATTAATTACTACCAGCGAATAAATGCGCTTTTGAATGGCTGAGAGAGCAACTTCAGTCACCTCAGCAGCAGACATCAGCGGTGCGGAGTCATAAGTCGGCACCATTGGAGACTGAACCAATTCCCGCTCTTCTCCTTTGACAGGTTCTTCCAAACCGCCATTAAAGAAATAAGTTACATGAGCATATTTCTCTGTTTCAGCGGTGCGGAACTGTAGTAAACCGTGATTAGCAATCACCTCGCCGAGAATATTGCTGAGGTTTTGCGGCTCAAACGCCACTAACACCGGCAACTCGCTGTCATATTGAGTAAAAGTCAAGAACGACAAATTCTCAATTTTGGGCCGGTCAAACCCCTTAAAGCTTTTGCCAACAAAAGCCTGAGTTAACTGCCGTGATCGATCTGGACGGAAATTAAAGAAAATCACGCCATCGTTTGATTCAACGGCACCCGGAGCAATGCGTACAGGCAAGACAAACTCATCAGTTTTTCCAGCCACATAAGAAGTTTGGAGAAGCTCAACCGCAGAGAGACCAACGCCGGGGCCATCTTCCACCATTACATCGTAAGCACGTTTAACACGATCCCAGCGGTTATCACGATCCATACTGTAGTACCGGCCACTGAGAGTGACGATCCGCCCGATCCCAAAGCGCTGAGTAGCTTCTTCAATTTGGCGTAAGGCTGTCAAGCCTTCTGTGGGAGAAGTATCGCGTCCGTCTGTAATTGCGTGAATGCAAACTTCAGATATATTTTGTGCTTTTGCCAACCCCAGCAAACCGAATAGGTGACTGAGGTGCGAGTGAACACCGCCTTCCGAACAAAGACCGACCAGATGCAGCTTACCGCCCGATACCGAGACTTGCTGACAAAGTTTAATCAATGCCGGATTACTCAGCAACGAGCCATCTTCAACCGCATCGCTGATCCGCATTAATTCTTGTTTAACAACCCGACCGGCCCCAATATTCATGTGACCGACTTCCGAGTTACCCATTTGGCCTTCGGGCAACCCGACGGCTTTTCCAGAAGTACGAATTAAGGTTCTGGGATACGCTTCCCAGAGGCTATCCATCACCGGTGTGCGGGCCAGTGCAATTGCATTGCCAGCCGTTTCCTCACGGTAGCCCCACCCGTCTAAAATGACTAGCACCACTGGAGACACAGGTGCTTGCCTCATACTAAGTCACCACGATTTTTTACCACTTTCGCCACCAATGATAGCATCCCCCCCCTCCTTATCGGTTGAACCATTAGTAAGAATCTACATCTCTTGACGCAACAGGCCGCCATTGCATTCAATAATAGTAGCGAGAATAATTGCTCGTGTTAGCATTTTGTGGTAAATAGGCTTTTTTAGAATTTAAGCGGTTGGGGAAAGGCAATGATGCGTCAAATATTATTGAAAGTGTCCATAGGAATCCTACTAGCAATGATGGCCGCCTGCGGGGGGGACAGCAGCGCACCCCCAGCGCCGCCTCCCAATGCCGCTACACCGGCAGCCCCGGCAGCCCCGGCAGCCCCCAGCACACCTGTAGCCTCAGCCCCGGCAGCAGCCCCGGCACCAGTCCCGGCACCAGCCCCGGCGGCACCACCTCCGATCCCCCCCGGCTTAGCGCCCTCGACTGACCCAGATCGCAGAGAAGAACAAGTCAAGACCGGGCGCACTAATCCCTTTGTACCGCCTGTGCCGGTGCCCATTCAGCAAGCTAAAACAACAACCGGAACACAGGCAGGGCCAACCCTACCGAGACTGCCATCTCAAACAGGGCAAAGCACCACCTTGGCCGGACAGCCGAGGGCAATTGGGCCAGAACTGCCCCTGCCACTAAGAACTGCCAATGCCGGCCCAGGCGGCCAGATCAGACCTACCCTTCCCAATACATCCAGGGCACAAGTGCCAAATTTGCCTGAGTTGCCAACCAAAATAGGCCCAGAACTACCCCGCGCTGTCGCCGCTCGTCCGGGGGCCCCCCGTCAAACAGCGCAAAATCCCGCCGCACCGGGCCGACAAGTGCCAAATTTGCCTGAGTTGCCAACCAGAATAGGCCCAGAATTGCCGCGCACCGTCGCGGCTGGCCCCGGCACTCCCCGTCAAACGGCCCAAAATCCAGCCGCACCGGGCCGACAAGTGCCAAATCTACCGAATTTGCCAAACAGAATAGGCCCAGAATTGCCAAATCGTACCGCCAGAGCCAATACACCCCCGACTGCGGGTGGACGCGGGCCAACAGCACCATCTCCGGCTACGGGTGGACGCGGGCCAACAGCACCATCTCCGGCTACGGGTGGACGCGGGCCGGTGGCAGTCGCCCCTGCTCGCCCCACACCGCCCCCGCCGCCTTCGCTACCAAAATCAGAAAGCCGGCAGGTCCCAAATTTGCCTGAGTTGCCGGCACAGATCGGGCCAAGTGTACCACCGGCCCCACCTGTTCCAGTCGCCCCCCAAGGCCCGCCGCCGCCGCCCGATCCGACTTTGGCGAGAGCAACTGAAGTCACCGGTGTTGTCCAGGTGGGCAATGAAACGCAAATTATTGTCAAAGCACCAAACGAAGCCACTAGCCGTTATGTGAAGGTAGGACAGCGTTTATCTAATGGGGAAATCTTAGTTAAACGGGTGATCATCAGTGCCGGAGGCGAGCCGATTGTCATTTTGGAAGAAAATGGCGTTGAGGTCAGCAAAGCCGTCGGTGAAAAACCTGCCACCGCAGAAAAACCGGCTCAGGCAAGTTCATAGTCTGGCCGATCAAAACCCCGCTATCCTTTGTCATAAGTCCTTTGTGGCCTGTTTTTCTACAACCAATGACCAAAGCCTTTTGACAAATCACATCTGTGTCTTCTAATTTCCTTCGTCCAGCAATTCCCAGAGGTGGAAAACGTCAACCAAAGTTGACACTCATCACAAATGTCCGTAATTGCGGACAATTTTTTAAATTTATACAATTGGAAAGTAGAAACCAGTACCCACTCCCAAGAAAAAAACATTGCCATCGCGGGCTTTAAATCCCCTATTACCCCGGCCCTAACTCGCGCAATTAGGCAGAATAAAAAAAAACACATCCGCACATTAAAAACCTAGCCGGCAAGAGTTTTTTCTGGTTTCTACTCCCAATTTCTTACTCATTTTTTTTCCCGGCTCAGGAAAATTCCGTCCCACAAAAGCCAAACTCAAAAATTTAAACTGGAGAACTCGATCAATGCCACAAAACTTAAAAAAATTAGCCTGGGTTCTAGGGGTATCTGTTTTGCTAGAGCTAGGCAGTTCTATCACTCATCCTTTGCGCTCAGTAGCACAAGAGACTGGCCCCAGACCGCCTATCTGTATTCCGAACCCCAGCGGCCCCGGTTCTAAATGCAATTATGAGGGCGGAGACAACTATATTGGCAGCTTCAGTAATGGCGTACCCAATGGCCGGGGCATCTATGTCTACGCCAACGGCGACCGCTACGAAGGTGAATGGCGTAATGGCCGGCCTAACGGTCGGGGCGTGTTTATTTTTGCCGATGATTCCCGCTACGATGGCGTGTTTCAAGATGGATTAATTGTCAATGGCAGATCCATCTTTCCTGATGGCACTTATGAAGGGCCGTTTAAGATTGTCCGCAATGTAGAGACTAACGTCATTAGCAGCCAACCCGAAGGACGGGGCCGTTTCACCTTCCCCAACGGCGACCGCTATGAGGGTGAATTTTTTACAGGCGTTATTCTTGGCCGGGGTGTCTTAGTCCGTAGAGACGGCTCCCGCTGTGAAGCTCAGTTTTACAACAGCAACTTAGACGGCAAAGGTACTTGCCGGTATCGCAATGGTGACCGCTACGACGGCGAATTACGCCAAGGCCGGCCTCATGGCCAAGGCACCCTAGTTCAAGCCAACGGCAGACGCTACAGCGGGATATTTCGAGACGGTCAGCCTTTCGATCCAAAAGCTAAACAATAGAAATTCTCCAACATTTAAACAGCATATTTAATTTAATTAAACTTCAGCAGCCGACTTGCCACTCAAAAAAAACCGGCTGCTTTAAGTTTTATATAAATAAGCAAACTAAGTATTTTTTACTAAAATCCAGGGACACCCATAAAATAAAATCCAGCTAAAAATTTTCCACAGCCTGTTTGAGGCAAAGCTAAAGTTGAAACAGACGCAAAATAACTCAATCAGCTTTTGGAGGGTTGCTGTATGACCACAGCCGATCAAGCTACCCCACAGGCGAGCCAGTCTCCCTTTGATTTTTCCCCCCAACCCACCCTAGATGCCGAATTCCTCAAGCAACTGGAATTTATCCCAGGGTTCAAAGAACTGCTCATGCTGCGGCAAGTACACGCTTTAGAACACGCCACAGTCTGGGTGCTCAGCGAAACCCAAACGCCCCCCACCTCCCCTCGCATTTCTCAATCCGCAGTGGATAACGAACTGTTGGGGGGAATGTCCACCGACTCCGGCTTTTATCTCTATGGCAACGTCAGCACCACCCAACTGCAACGCGCTGTTAAAACCGCTTTGCATCGCATCACCAGCGGCGAATGGGAGCTCGCCGTTCACCCCCGTTGCGGCACAAATGTTTCTGTGGGAATGCTGTTAACCGCCGGCCTCGCTTTGGGCATCCATTTAATTCTTCCGAGGGGCCCCATTGAGCAATTAATTGGTTTAGGCTTCGCCGCCAGCACTGCTGCTCAACTGGCCCCCGACTTAGGCCAACTTGCCCAACGCTATGTCACAACTGCCATCCCCTTTAACTTGGCTGTCGAAAATATTTCCCAAACCCGCGACATTTGGGGCAGACAGGCTCATTTTGTCCGCATTCGTTGGCAAAATTCCTGATTTTGCTCTGGGAAAAACTGCGGTTTTGGCCCTTTATTTCACGGTCAGTAACAAAAATTAAAAAACCGAGTGAGCAAACCACCGCTTAGGAATAGTACGCTGAACGCATAGCTGTGTGGTTAAAAACAACACTTAGGGAGAAAAACACATGGTACAGCGTGGTTCTAAGGTTCGGATTCTCCGCAAAGAGTCGTACTGGTATCAGGATGTCGGCACTGTAGCGTCGATGGATCAAAGCGGTATTAAATATTCCGTCATCGTTCGTTTTGATAAGGTCAACTACGCCGGTGTCAACACCAACAACTTCGCGCCTAACGAAGTCTTTGAAGTTGAACCGCCCAAGGCCAAGGCCAAAGGTTCTACTCCGGCAGCCCCCGGTGGCAAGCAAACAACCCTCGATCCGGCTACCCGCCGCACTGGCCAAGGTACCCAAACCAAGGCTAAAGGCAGTGCTACCCCAGAGTCCGGTTCAGACAAGAAGGGTGCAGTGCCGGTAGAAGGCGGTCCCAACCAAGGTACGGAACAGCGTTAAGTTGTGCCAGAACTGCCTGAAGTTGAAACGGTTTGTCGGGGTCTAAATCAATTGACCCAGGGCAAAGTTATCTTGGGTGGGGATGTGTTGCGTGATAGCACCATCGCCCATCCTTTTCCTGTTGGGGAGTTTTTGACCGGCCTTAAAGGTATGACGATCTGCCGGTGGTACCGGCGCGGTAAATACCTTTTGGCGGCACTCAAAACTGGCATGAACCCAGAAAAGGGGGAAATCATCTTTCCCGAATCTCCTCTTTTAGGGGTTCATCTGCGGATGACCGGCCAGCTTTTAGTTTTGCCTCAAGATACTCCTTTGCAAAAACACGCCCGCGTCCGCTTATTTTTGCCCGATAATCAAGAGTTACGGTTTGTTGATCAGCGCTGTTTTGGCCAAATGTGGTTGGTGCCTCCCCAAACTGATGCCGGTGCTATTATTTCTGGCCTTGCTCAACTTGGCCCCGAACCTTTCTCTGAAGATTTTTCCCTGGAATATTTCACGAAAAAATTGCAGCGGACTAGACGGCCTGTAAAAACCGCTTTACTCGATCAAAGCATCGTGGCTGGGGTGGGAAATATTTATGCTGATGAAGCTTTATTTTTAGCTAAAGTACCGCCTACCAAGATTTGTAGCGATTTGAATCCTCAAGAAATTGAGCGTTTAAGGCTTGCGATTATTGAGGTTTTAGGAAAAGCTATTGAAGCAGGCGGATCTACGATTCGTAACTATGTTTCGGTGAAAGGCGTTAATGGAAACTATGCGGGGATGGCCTGGGTGTACAATCGGGCCGGTCAACCGTGCCGAGTTTGCAGCACGACGGTGGAAAAAATTCGCTTGGCCGGTCGATCTTGCCATTTTTGTCCCCGTTGTCAAATGTAGACAATGGGCCAATTGTCAAATTACAAATGTAGGGGACGTGCCCCTGTGCCGGCGCTGACCAATGACCGTTAAAATTTTTAAAGAAATGTGAACTTATTAAAAGCAAAAAGCCAAATATGCCACCAGAAAAAAAAGACGCAGCCCTCAAGAGAGGCGATCTCGTGCGTGCAGTCCGAGAAAAACTGCAAAATAGCCTCGAAGCCAAAGCAAGCGACCCCCGTTTCCCTCCTTATCTGTTTGAAAGCGATGGTGAAATAGTCGATATGCGAGGCGACTATGCCTTTGTTAAGTTTGGTAAAGTTCCTACGCCCAATATTTGGTTACGTTTGGAGCAACTTGAAAAAGCAAAATAGTTAAGACCGGCAATAGCCCCAGCAAACTTAAGCTGGGGTAGACTGTCGTTCCCTTGCCGTGCTAGAAATAAAGTAAAGAAACGTGGGAAGAAATCGGATTAAAAACTAGCCTTCTTGCAAACCTTCAAGGAAAAAATTAACAACCTATCCTATTCATCTGTTGTTTTTTCTAAGGACAGGTTCTCTTCAACGGGTTTGACTTTATTTTGATATTGGCGGTTCTGCCAAACCCAGAAGCAAGAAGCCTACAAAAATCCTCTGCCGGCGGGCCATAAATTAACTTGTGGGGACTTTAAAAAAAGCCGGCCACAAACTAAAGATATCTCGCTCGTTCTTTCCACATTCTTAATCCTGATGCCAGGACAAAAAGAAAAAGCAGAAAGAAAAGAAACGAGAGCCTTTAACAATGACTTCTATATTTTTCCCGCCTACTTGTGTAAACCGGCGCGTGTCGGTAATTGGTGCCGGTAGAGTTGGCAGTACCCTTGCTCAACGCATCGCTGAAAAAAACCTAGCGGATGTGGTATTGCTAGATGTTTTGTCTGGAATGGCAAAAGGCATTGCCCTAGATTTAATGGAAGCACGCGGCGTAGAAAACCACGACCGCCAAATTATCGGTACAAATGATTATAAAGATACTGCTGGCTCCGATGTGGTTGTTATAACTGCCGGTTCGCCTCGCAAACCTGGCATGAATCGAGAAGATTTAATTAAAATTAATGCCGGTATTGTTAGAAATGCAGCTAAACAAGCTATCGCTAATTCACCAGATGCGATTTTAATTGTTGTTACAAATCCTTTGGATGTGATGACTTATTTGGCTTGGGAGGCTTGCGGACTGCCAGAACGTCGCGTTATTGGCATGGCAGGGGTTTTAGATTCAAGCCGGTTTAAAACGTTTATTGCGATGGAATTGGGAATTTCGATCCAAGATATTCAGACGATGGTATTAGGAGATCATGGTCAATTAATGGTGCCTTTGCCTCGTTATTGCACCGTTGGCGGTGTGCCTATTTCTGAATTAATGAGCAAAGAAACCATTGATCGCCTCGTAGAACGTACCCGAAATGGAGGCTCAGAAATTTTAGAATTAATGCAAACCGGCAGTGCCTATTTTGCCCCCGCATCTTCCGCTTATTTAATGGTAGAAAGTATTTTGCTTAATCAACAGCGCACGATGTCGGCAGCCGTTTATGTTAAGGGAGAATATGGTTTGCATGATGTGTTTTTGGGTGTTCCTTGCCGGTTGGGGTGCCGGGGGGTGGAAAGCGTGGTGGAATTGCCTTTAACGGAGGCAGAACAAACCGCCCTTAAAGCTTCCGCCGAAGCGGTACGCGGCAATATTGAACGAGCTAAAGAGACTTTGGCCGGTTAACTTATTGACAAGGGTAGGTTGGGGAAATTCACTCAACCTACTTTAGGGGGAAAAAAATAAACAAGGAATGCACCGCAAAAAATCAACATAATGGCCGGCTTTTAAAAAGATAAAAATTTTTCCGGGCTGGGAGAATAAATTTAGGCTGGCATAAATGTGTAAGCAAGTTTTTCAGCAGTAGAAACCAAAGCGGGGAGGCGACAAAACCCAGAAAGCCTGCTCGCAAAAACTAGAGGTTTCATAGGGATATATTGGCGAACTTCGCTAAAGAGAATAGCTGATTTGATTTGAAAAAACTTTAGCTATTGTGGGGATATTATTGGGTTGAGGGGCTATGTAGTTTTACTGAGAATGGCAAAAATTGATAAAATATATTAACTTAAGATAAAAACTATGCCTCACCACTGTGGAGGCGGCCTTTAAAATACCTACGACAAAAAAATCTACCCATTTTATAAGTATTTTGAGGATCAGGGGCGGTGTTTTGAGTTTTAACAAGCAACAATAGTAAATAGAGACTCAGAAAACAATCCTCTCAAAGAGGGGAAACTTCATCACCTTGTAACAATGGCTATGGCTCGTGATTTTATTTCTCCGTTAAAATCTATCAATGCTGCAATTGCCGGTGATAACCCCTTTGACCGCTTGGCTGCTGTCAGAGAATCCGAGATTTGGGCTCCTGGTATGGCAGATGTGCGGACACTCAACCAACACGCCTCCGATGCCGTTTTTCAACTGCTTCACCACACCGGCAACTTAAAACTGCAAGCAACCACGATCACCGGCAACTCAGGCACCGGTAAAAGTCATTTAATATCCCGAATTCGCCATCGCCTCCAAACCGAACAAAACGGTTTATTTGTTTATATAAATGCTAATCATTTTAACGATGTTAACCTTTTGCGAACGCAATTTCTGCACAGCTTAATTGACAGTTTGCGCCGTCAAGGTAGTTACGGCACAGTGCAATCTCAACAGTTAGCAACAGCAATCATAAACACTGCCTTAAAGAACTTAACGCCTACAGCTAAAGCCTTTGGGCCGTTGGAATTACTCAAAAAACTGGCCGGCTACAGTCAAAGCAAAAATCAAGCCTGGATCAATCAATTAACCGAAACTATTTTTAAAACCCGGCCTGATATTCCCGAACCTGATATTGTCAGAGCGCTTGTCTGGACACTTTGCAACGCTCAAGCACCTTTTGCGCTCAAATGGTTAGCCGGAAAAATGCTTGCTCCTTGGAAAGCGGATGAATTGGGTTTGCCAAATCATAATAGCCCAATCCTCGAACCGATGGCCTGGGAAATGGTGGTAAAAATTTTAACCTTAATGGCAGATTATTATCCAGTTGTAGTTTGTTTTGACGATATTGATGCTGGGGAAATTGGCGACAATAGCTTCAAACGTGACCGAATTGTTGCCAGTTTAGCTAAACGTTTGTGTGATAGTTTGCAGGGAGTTTCGCTGGCTCACAGTATTGCCATTGTTACGGTGATGAGTCCCGCTACTTGGACAGAAAAAATTTTAACATTGCCGGCCGGTATTCCAAATTATCTTTCAGGTAAACGAGAAGTAATTCAATTAAAAGAAATCACCGAAGCGGAAATTATCGAGTTTGTTTCTGTAACTTTACAAGAATTTTATAGGGGCAATTTTTTAACGCCGCCAACGCCGATTTATCCTTTTGATAGCGGTCAGTTAAAAGCTTTAGCAAGAGAACAAATCACCCTACGGCAACTGCTGGAATGGTGCGCCCAAAATTTCCGTCCTGCTGAAATAGATCCAGCCGAAAAAATAAAAGAAGCTTTTGAGAAAGCCCTGAATGTTGATTTAGGCCAACACTGGGAAGAAAATAATTTAATGGTGGGGGCGATTTTATTTAGCTTGCAAGCTTTAATTGGCCAAACAATTAATGATTTTAAAATTGAAGAAGTTACGCAGGAAGTTCGCCCAACTTCTGCTAATCGCGGCTGCATTCAATTTCAAGTTAGTGGAACAAAAAAGGGTAAATTTGTCAAGCTAGGAGTAGCCCTTATGCAAGACGAACACCCGCAAAAAGTTGCCGCCGTTTTAAAACGTTTAACGCAATACAAAAAATTTAATTTAACTGCCGGGTGTTTAATTCGTTCCGCAGACAAAGTAATTCCCAATCATTGGCAAGCAAGCCATTATCTTCAGCAGTTAACCGGAGAGTTGGGCGGCAAGTGGCTAGTATTGAAGCCAGAAGAAATTAGACCATTATTAGCAATTTGTGTAGTTTATCAAAACCGGCATCCTGAAAAGTTTACACAAGCCCAAATTTTTGAGTTTATGACGGCTAAAAAGTTAGTGATAGATAATCCCTTAATTCAAGAAATTCTTTCTTTTCAAGGCATTGCTGAGGCAGAAAATACTGCTGAAATTATCAGTGAAAATATTAGCGAAGTGGTTGAGCGGGTGTAAGACAAACTTCATCTAACAAATAGAATTTCTTATTTTCTAGGATAATTATTTGGTAATCATGTTCGCATATCCCTTATTAATATCCTTAATTTTTCTGTCAACTTACTATTTCCTAATTTTGGCAATAACGTTTAAGACAAAGGTTTTCTAGCTTATAGCAGACCTATTTTTTCCGGGGAAAGCGCTGGATCTCATACTTCATAAAGCTTTCCCCCTTGTTGTTAACTTTTGAGGAAGACGTGACAACATTTTTAAACCCAACCTCTAACAACAACCTCCCGACGCTGTTGCACCATTTCTTGATAAAGCCGTTCCAACTGCGTAATATTATTGCTGAGTGTATAACGTTCAATCACCCGCTGGCGAGCCTTTTGACCAAGAATCTTAGTAAACTCAGGTTGCTCCTCCAACATTGGTAAAAGCGTCCGCAACTGACCGGCCACCCCTTCAGTTTTCAAAACAACACCAGCGCCGTCAGAAAGCACCTCACCATCAGCCCCCGCATCAGTAGCCAAACAAGCTACACCACAAGCCATCCCTTCCAACAAAGAAAGCGATAAACCTTCAACCAGAGAAGGCAAAATAAACACATCCGAACCCCGCAAAATCTCAATGCGCCGGTCTTCATCCCCCACAAAACCGAGCCAAATAACCCCATGATCCTCATTATAAGAAGACTTTAAAGAAGGCGCTAAAGGCCCATCCCCAACAATAACCAGCCGGGAACTTGCAGACATCTCCGACTTTTTCCAAGCCTTCAAAAGAGACTCAACATTTTTTTCTATTGCCACTCTACCCTGATAAACAAAAATTCTTTTAGCCCCAATTTCTTCTTTAAAATTAGAATAACCGGGAGAATATTTTAAAGCATCAACACCATTAGGGATCACCGCCAACTTTTGAGCCGGCACCCCCAACTTAATCAACAACTCCCGCTGAATTTCTGAAAACACAATCGTACAATCATAATTAGCCAAAAAAGGCGCATATAACTGATACATTAACTGTTGAGTTCCCGAAGTGATATTGCGAGGCTTGCGGTCAAAAGGCGGGTGAAAAGTAGCAATTAAAGGCAAATCCAAATCTTCGCAAATTTCCGGCAAAACAAAATCCAGAGGCGAAAGCGTTAAAGAAGCGTGAACTAAATCAGGTTTAAGCTTTCGCAGAGACTCACTTAAAACCTTACTAGATCGTAAAGTAGGAATCGTGTAAATAGTAGACTTAAACAAACAAGGCAAAGAAACTTCACTACTTAACCAACCATTGGTTTCCGGAGAATTAGAATTAATTAAAGGCTTGGGAGAACTCAAACGAGAGAAACCTGCCATCCTACTTGATGAACGTAAAGACGGAAAAAAGTTTTCCGGATCAAAAGCCTCTTCAAAATGAAAAAAACTCACATCGTGATTACGGTCTAACAACAAATTAGTAATTTCACGAGAGTAAGTAACATTGCCGCAGAAAGGAGATTTTTTTCCAAGCCAAGCGATGTGCATTATCGTTTAAAAAAAGAATAAAAAATTAGAACTTTGACGCAGCAGGGAAAAGAAAAGAGACGGACTTTTACCTTTCCCCCAGGAGATTTGCCTAGCATTTGATTTACCTTGGTAAACAAAATAGCAAGTGATGCTAAATTTGTCACGATTGATGATTTGGGGAATTCCCGTACCGAGAAATGTACCAAGTTAAAACCCCACCGCCAAGCGCCAAAGCAGCCAGCCCTAAAAAGACAACTTTAAGACCAAAAAAAGTTTCAGCCACACCGGCCAAAGCCAAAGGTAAACTCAAAGCAATATTAATCGCATTATTTTGTAAACCAAACACCTTACCGCGCATTTCTTCCGGCGTATCTGCTTGGACAGTTGTTTGCATAGGAACGCCAACAATAGCCCCAAAAGCGCCTAAAAAAGCCACCAATAAAAGCGTCGTCACGAGTTCTTGAGCAAAAAGAGATAAACCCAGCAAAGAAGCCGCCATTCCAAAAGAACCGGCTACGCTTAACTGGAGGTGAGAAAACCGGCTACCAAAATAACCCAAAGCCGTGCTACCGGCAGCCATACCAACACCACCGGCAGCCATCAAAAAGCCAAACTGAGAAGCCTTCATTCCTGGAATCACTTCCGCCAAACGAACCGCCAAAACAGCCAAAGCAGCAAAAATCGAAAATAAAATCACCAATTGAATCAAAGCATTACGAACGCGCACATTAGCTTTGAGATAACGCAAACCATCGCGGATATCTTCAAAAACGTGAGGATATTCGCCTTGTTGAGGAGTAATATTTTCGCCTGTTTTTAACATCAACAAAAGCAAACCGGCAATGCAATAACTACCCCCCACGACAATTTCTTTACCAATTGCCAAATGACCTAAAAAGCTGTCTGCAAGAGCCAGCAAAGGTTCTCCCACCGCAAAACCAACAATAACACTCGCCATCATTGTTGTAGTGTAGAGAGAATTAGCAGCCAAAAGTTGACGACGTTCAACAATCAAAGGAATGGCCGATTGTTCTGCCGGTGCAAAAAATTGAGTGAGAGTAGAAACCAAAAAAGTCACACCCAACATAGCGCAGAAACCCAAAGGCAAAGCAGCCAATTGTTTGCCCTCGCACAACCACAAAAGAACCGGCAAAGAGAGAACTAAAAAACCGCGCAATAAATTAGTAGCTACCAGAACCGCTTTTTTAGGCCATCGGTCAACAAAAGCGCCGGCCAGCGAACCGAGCAACACGGCAGGTATAGTAAAAGCAATCATAATTGCCGATACCCAAGAGCTTATAGTTTGACCAGAAGCTTGAAACCGCGTAGCGATAAGGGCAATCATCAAGACCAGATAAATTTTATCGGCCAATTGAGAAAAAACCTGTCCACTCCAGAGGGCCAAAAAATTGCGATTTTTCAACACCGGCCCAAAACCTTCTTCATTTGGAGGAGGAGGCGAGGGCGGTTCTTCGTTTTGGGGGTTTTTGCCGTTTGTCGAGCCGTTGTTTTCTGGAATAGTAGAATCTGGGGGAGGCGAGTCAATAGAATGACTAGAAGGTTCTGAGTTAGAACCTGGGCCATTGGTGTTAGAACGGTAGGGAGAAATACTATGAGTCCCTGTATTGGGATGGTGGCTAATGGGGGAAGCCTCCAGAGACGAGTTTTTTAACGCTGGCAGATGAGTTTTTATTTCCGTTTCAGATAGTAGCATCATAACTGCACCGGGGAAGAAGGCAGGGGAGAAAAATAGGTATCGATGAGGGCGGCAGATCGAATTGACCGCTCTAAGTGATATTCAGCATAGTGGCGCAAAATGCGCTCAACGGCTACCCATGACTGTTGAATATAGCCTGCCTCAGCAGTGGTTATTGGCTGGGGGATAGCATTTAAGTCTGGTTGAGCAAGTTGTTGCAAAAAAGCGAGTTGAAGAGAATCAAGTTTGCTATCTATTTTTATGGGTCTTTCTACAGTGGGCGTGCGCTCAATGCCGAGGTTTTGGCTGGGGTTGGTTGGTTCGGGTTTTTGGGTTTTTGAGTTTAATCGCTCGATTGCTTTGAGGCTAAGACAGCCACCGGCAATAATACTGAAGCCGGTTAAAAACGAGGGATTCTCAAAATCAGCAATCAAAGACTGCTGGCTGAGACAACAAGAGTGAACCTGGGGAGCGATGCCATCAAGGGCCAACAGGTGATATACTCCGTGAGAAAGCAGAGCCAGTAGACGCGAGTCTGGGTGGTGGCCACTTAATTGCTCAATTCGACTCAGGTGTTCACACAGCAAAGTAAAAAGTGCCTCTTGGGGATGTTCACTGAGGGCAAAGCTGAGGGCAATTTCGGCTAGATATTGTGCCGATGCTAGTTTACCTAAGTTTCGGCTTAAGCCTGGGTAGGATTCTACGGTTTCGGCTTGGGTGATTTTATCCAAGGATCGGCCTTTGTGTAGAAGCAAATGGTTGATGGTAAATACGCCACTGCGTCCCGATAGCGTTGAGTTTTGTTTTCTGGCTCCGGGTGCAACGGCTCTAACTAAACCATGTTCTTTTGTTAAAATTGTTAGCAGCCGGTCGGATTCTCCCATCGGTGCGCTTTTGAGGTTGATTCCTGTGGCTGTGTAAGTTCGAGACATCAGAGGTTTTTAGATTTAGGGAATTTTAGAGAGCGCTTGGGGCGGGATTTTTGGGTTGGGTAGCAGGGTAAGAGAAAATACTTAGATTTTTAACGCTGCAACTTTTCCGACTCGCCAATAAGCGAGCTACCACGCTCCGTGAGCAGTTTCTAATTCTCTTCTAGGTTATCGCGCTGGCCGAGTAAATCGATGCTGCGGGAAGTACCGAGACGGGTGGCACCGGCCACTATTAAATCTAGGGCTTCTTGATGGGTGCGGATACCACCGGCAGCTTTTATACCTACTTTGCCCCGTGTTATTTGTTTAAGCAGCCTTACATCGCTGATATTTGTGCCGCCATACCAGCCGGTGCCGGTTTTGAGGTAAGCAACACCGGCATCCATACATAGTTCGGCGGCGAGTTTTTTTTCTTCGTCGTTGAGCAGGTTGGTTTCAAGGATCGCTTTAACAGGAATGCCGGTTTCGCATATCTCCGCAATTTCACGGTGTAGCTCGTTGGTGTTGCCGGCCTTGAGGAAACCCAGGTTAATTACAACGTCGAGTTCTTGGGCTCCGTTGTCGATGGCTTCTTGAGCTTCGTAGAGTTTGGTGGCGCTGGTGGTGGTGCCGGTGGGAAAGCCAATCACAGTACAGACTTTGGGGCGTTTGTTGTGTAATAAATTTGCGGCTATCCGTACATACGCAGGATAAACGCACACGGCTGCAAAGTTAAAGCGATCTGCTTCTTCACACCATTTTTCTACAAGGGGGGGAGTGGCGGTATTGTTTAGGAGTGCGTGGTCGATATAGGGCGCAATGTCAATTTCGGCGCGTTGTTGTTGTGCCATCGTGGTATTTTTCCTGGGACGTCTTGTTAATTTTTATCAGAAATTCAACAACCTTTAAACAGGAATGTCGCTCGGCTGTCCTTGTTGTATATAGTTGAAATGCCGATATCGCAGGGCTTGCCGGTTTAAATGTTCTCGCTGTGGTACGCTAGTCCAGAAATCTCTGTCAACCAGAACCCATGTTTGCGGATGCGGATTTGTGAGCGATAGAGACTGGAATGCACTATTAATATTGTGAAATTAGCCTTGAGTACGGTAGGGTAGCGAAGCTTGCTAAGGGTGTCAGTTGGGCCATGATCCTTGCCCAAAGCGGGATTTGGGAGGCAAAGCAACAGTTAAGGCGGTTTGGGTTAGGCAAGTTTGCGTATAACTACGGGTAGAGTAGGTGTACTTGAGGCCGGTATAACTTTAAATAGTCTTTAATTATTTTTCGGGTTTAGGACAAGTTTGCGTATTTACCCGGTAGAGATATTTAAAGTTTGTGTAAAGTTAGTTTTTTTTTCGTAGAAGCCGTCTAAAGTAGATACAAGTCAGTCAACCAGCCTGCCCAAAGAAATAAGAACGGGATATACCCAGCGGAAGAATGACTTAAACCCCCCAGTATCTACATACACAAAGTGAGGAAAATCCTATGGTCTCTTTATTTCTTGGTTCGTTGGGCGCAATTTATTTAGTGTCTGCTCCTTGTTTCTTTAAAAATTGGTTTTCTATCTTTGAGCAAGAAGCGGACAAGCTGACTCCTGAAGAAAAGCAATTGTCGATGGCTACGTTGGTGACGGCGAGTGTGTTGTGGCCGGTTGTGGTTCCGTTTGCTTATATGGAAAAAGTTTCCAAAGCGAAAATCACTGTGGAAATTGAAGAAGAGAAAGTTGGCTGTAATAAGAGTATGAGTTCGGCTCAGATAGAAAGTCTTTGTTAAGAAAGTCTGGTTCTGAGCGTTGCTTTTAAACGGCCTTTTAAAGTTGTGTTCAATAATTGAGACAACCGCTCAACAACCGAACAATTTTTGTTTAAATTTGTTTGGTATTGGGAGTTTAATAAGATGGTGACAGGCATGATGAAGCTTGTTATTATGAAATCTAAGGTATCTCCCAGCATGAAATAGTTTAGTTGAGCTAAAACAAGCAACGCTTTCCAGATTTTTCAGTTGATAAAAAAAGAATTTTTTAAGTTGAATAAAATAATTATTTAAATTCGTATGTATGTAGCTTTAGCGCTAAAACGCAACTACATACATACGAAAAATTGTTTAACCGAAACCTTTGCCGCGTAAAGATTTTGACCAGATTGTTAATTGTCCTTCGTTACCACCGGCAGCGAGTTGGTTTCCTTGTTTATCCCACTGCAAACAAGTAAAAGAATTGTCTCCTTCTAAAAGTTGGCCGAGTTGTTTGGCTTTTTCCCAGATACAAACTTGTCCGTCTTCGGCGGCGGTGGCGAGTAAAAATGTATCTGGTTGAAAGCTTGTGGCGGAGACAAAACCTTGATGAACATCTAATAACCAAGCTTGCCATCCGATTGATTCATCTTTTTGTTTTTCCCAGACAGAAATGCTAAAAGCACTGGCTGCTGCTAATAACGGGGCGCCGGTGGGGCTGTTTTTGCTTGACCAAGCTAGTGCTCGCAGTTTCCCAGAAAAGCCTCGCATTACCCAAGGATGGGGATTACCCCATTCTAGGAGGGTGAGGGTGTTGTCTTGGTTTGCTGCTGCTAAATATTGGCCGTTTGGCGACCAGGTGATGTGGTTGGTGGCTGAAGGAATGCTGAGAATATAGGGGTCATCTTGCCAGTCTTTGGCATTCCAAATTTTTGTGCCTTGATATCCGCAAACAGCGATGAAGTCTTGTTTGGGATGCCATGCTAAATCAAGTACAGTTGAAGATTGAAAGTTGAGGGTGGTAAGGAGGGATGCTTGGCCGGAGTTGAGGGAGTTTTCGACATCTAATATTTGTACTTGCCGGCCGGTGCTGAAGGCAAGATGATTGCGTTTGGGACTCCAGGCAAGCCGGTCGATCCAAGCCGGGGAATAGTTAAAGGAATGGGGGGGCGTTTTTTCAATTTCTGCGGGGGAAGAAATGCGCCAAATTTTGAGGATTCCTTGTTGGCCGCCGGCGGCTAAGTATTTGCCATCAAAAGAGAATTTAAGGCAATCTATGGATTCTCCGCTGCCGGTTTGGAGGGTGTAAAGTTTGTTAGATTGCCATAATACAACGTCTCCGTTGCCGGTGGAAGCCGCGAGGATTTTGCCATTGTCTGACCAGGCAAGTGCGGTGATAAAATCTGAGAGGTTGCCTTGCCATTTGAATTCGAGTATTTTTTTGCCGAGGTCTTTTACACCAAACACTTGCGGAAGTCCTCTTTGAGTTGTTTTTCGTCTAAGTTACGACCAATAAATACGAGTTGATTTTGGCGTTTTTCTGCTGGCAACCAGGGCCGGTCGGTGGTGCCTTCAAAGACCATGTGGACTCCTTGAAAAACATAGCGTTTGTCTTCACCGGCAATGTTTAATATGCCTTTCATGCGAAAAATATCTGGGCCTTGGGTTCGCAATAATTCGCCTAACCAGTTGTTTAATTTTTCGCCATTTAATGCACCTTCTTCGACGATGGCAACTGAGTAAACGGTTTCATCGTGGTGATGTTCGTGTTCGTGGTGGTGTTCGTGTTCGTGGTGATGTTCGTGTTCGTGGTGATGTTCGTGTTCGTGTTCGTCGTGTAAAAATTCTGGGTCTATTTCTAAGGCGTGTTTTAAATCAAAGGCTTTTACTCCCAGCAGTGCATCCATGCCTATTTCTGCTTTTTGAGTGCGATAAATTTTTGCCATTGCATTCATTGTCCGAATGCGTTTTTCGAGTTGTTGCAGTTGTTCGGGGGTGACTAAATCGGTTTTGTTTAGTAAAATGATGTCGGCAAAGGCGATTTGTTCTTTTGCTTCGTCGCTGTCCCAATGTTGCCAAATGTGTTTAGCATCTACGACGGTGACAACGGCATCTAAATTTGTGAGGGTACGAACATCTTCATCCATGAAAAAAGTTTGAATCACCGGCCCAGGATCGGCTAGTCCTGTGGTTTCGATAACAAGATGATCAAATTTATTACGGCGTTTCATTAAGTTGTTAATGATGCGTATTAAGTCGCCGCGAACGGTGCAACAAATGCAGCCGTTATTCATTTCAAATATTTCTTCATCAAGAGATTGAACAACGAGTTGGTTATCAATACCAACTTCGCCAAATTCGTTGATAATGACGGCGACTTTTTTGCCGTGTTCGTGGGTAAGAATGCGGTTAAGGAGGGTGGTTTTACCGGCGCCCAGATAGCCGGTGAGGACTGTTACCGGCACAGAGTTATTGATCAGGGTTGCTTCTACCATTTTTGTCTCAGATTTTTGTTATTCTTTTTCTTGTTATACAGCGTTGATGAGATAACGACAACTACTGATTTTTTTTAGGTTGTGGGTTTGTTGCTGTAGGCGTTGGCAATACAGGCGTTGAGATTGCGGCGCAACTCGTCTGCATCTAAGTTTCTGCCTATAAAGACAAGTTGGTTGCGTTTTTGTCCTGTCCATTTGTCTTCTTGGAGTTCAAAACGTTTACCGCTGAGTTGAAAGATATGTCTGTGGGGGCTTTCAATAAACCAAATTAATCCTTTGGCGCGAAAGACGTTTTCGGGTAATTTTTGTTGCAAAAAGTCTTGAAATTTATTTACATAAAATGGCTGATCGCTTTCAAAAGATACTGATACAAAGCCATCATTTTCTAAATGGTGAGAATGGTTGTGATCATGGTGGTGGTGATCATGGTGGTGGGAGGTTTGAATATTAGAATAAGTGTCGATTTTGGTGAGTTCGACATCTAAAATTAGGGGTAAAGGAACGATGCCTTGGTTGCATTTAAGAATTCGCGCACCGGCCTTAACAGAATGAATATAATTTTCGAGAGATTGGATTTTTCCTTCGGGGGCTAAATCAATTTTATTGAGGATGATGATATCCCCGTAGGCAATTTGATTGTGGGCTGCGGAACTGGAATAATGACTGGGGGTAAAGGTTTCGCAATCAACAAGGGTTAAAATCGAATCTAGGCGGGTTAAATCGCGTAAATCTTGGCTGAGGAAGGTGAGGGCGATGGGGAAGGGGTCGGCGATGCCGGTGGTTTCTACGACTAGGTAATCAATTTTATCGGGTCTTTCTAAAACTCGATAAACGGCATCAATTAAGCTATCGTTAATGGTGCAACAGATACAGCCATTAGTTAGTTCCATCATATCTTCATCGATGGATACTAAAAGCTGGCTGTCGATGTTGATATCGCCAAATTCATTGACTAAGACTGCTATTTTCAAATCCTGGTTATTTTTGAGGATATGATTGAGCAGGGTTGTTTTGCCGCTTCCCAGAAAGCCGGTGATGATTGTTACCGGCATCCCGCGTTTTGGAATTTCTAAGCCAACCATAGAATTTTAGATTGTAGATGCGTGAATTTTTTAGTCGGGGGTAGCAGTTATGGCTTCTGCGGAATTGATTAACTCAAAGGTTAAAGCCCGTTCTCGCATAAGTTTAAAGATGTTGTAAAAGCCGTTGGCGCGAGAGGGGGTGAGGCTGACATTGAGGCCGGTTTCTTGAATAAAATCGGGGGTTACTTTTAAAATTTCGGAGGGAGTTAACCCGCTTAAACCTTCTACCAAAAGGGCTACTAATCCTTTGACTAATTGCGAATCAGAATCGCCTTGATATACCACTTTTCCGTCTTTTAATTCTGCGGTAATATAGACTTGAGAAGTGCAGCCGTGTACTTTATTTTCGCTGATTTTTTGTTCTTCGGGAAAGGGTGGTAAACGTTTGGCGAGGGTGATGAGTAATTCGTAGCCTTGTTTGGGGTTTGTGTAGCGTTTGAAACGCTGAACGATGCGGGCGAGGGAGTCGGGTAGTTGGCTGGTAGTCATTGACTTGATTGGTATTTTTCACTTTGATAGTAGCGAAAATTCCCTGCCAAGTAAAGCTGGGCGATGCCCAGCCTTGTTTTATCGCAACATGAGGGCGACTTCTTTGGCGAAATATGTGAGGATTAAGTCTGCACCGGCACGTTTAATGCTGGTAAGTGTTTCTAAAATAACTTTCTTTTCATCAATCCATCCCATCTGACCGGCAGCTTTGATCATGGCATATTCACCGCTGACATTATAAGCAGCGATGGGGACGTTTGTTGTGTTGCGTAAGAGGTGAATAATATCGAGGTAAGCGAGGGCCGGTTTTACCATGATAATATCAGCACCTTCTGCGATATCTAAGTCGGCTTCGGTGATAGCTTCGCGGGCGTTTGCTGCATCCATTTGGTAAGTTTTTTTGTCGCCAAATTTGGGTGCAGAATCGAGGGCGTCGCGGAAGGGGCCATAATAGGCTGAGGCGTATTTTGCGGAGTAGGCGAGGATGCTGACGTTGGTAAATCCTGCGTTATCTAAACCTTCTCGAATTGCGCCAATTCTGCCATCCATCATATCAGAAGGTGCGACCATATCGGCGCCGGCTTCGGCTTGAGAAACGGCTTGTTTTACTAATACTTCGACGGTTTCATCGTTGAGAATTTCGCCATTTTCTCCGACTATTCCATCGTGTCCCTGTGTGCTGAAGGGATCGAGGGCGACGTCGGTAATAATAACGATTTCTGGTGTTTGTTTTTTGATGGCGCGGATGGTGCGTTGAACGAGTCCGTCGGGGTTATAACTTTCTGTGCCGGCGTTGTCTTTTTTTTCGTTTTCAACGAGGGGAAATAGGGCAATTGCGGGGATTCCTAATGCGTAGGCATCGGCAATTTCTTTTAATAATAAATCAAGGGTATAACGATAACATCCCGGCATCGAGGAGATTTCTTGTTTTTGATTTTCTCCTTCCATGACAAAGAGGGGATAAATCAGGTCGTTTGCTGTTAGTTGGGTTTCGCGTACCATGCGACGTAGGGCATCTGTACGGCGCAAACGACGGGGCCGGTGAATCAATCCTGCATTAACGGAGGGGGATGTTTCTGAAGACATGAGTGATGGTGAGAATAATTTTGTTTTAAATCGCAAGGCCGATCATACCTTGGTAGGGGGACAGGTGAGCGGTTGATTGTGGAAATGTAAAATTTATTTACATTTTTTGCAACGTTCTGCTGTCTGCTATTTCTTTAAACGCAGATGAACCCAGATAGCCTATCCGCGTTTATCTGCGTTAATCTGCGGTTAAAAATTGCCTTATTTATGCACTTAAAAGGCTGTGAATGTTAGTTTGGTCAAGGTCACGTCCGATGAAGACAAGGCGGGTTTGGCGGGGTTCGCTGGGTTGCCAGGGCCGGTCATAGAAATGCTCGAAGCGTGTACCGACTCCTTGTAATACTAATCGCATCGATTTGTTGGGGACGGAAACAAAGCCTTTGATGCGATAAATTTCCTGATTTTTGACAATTTCTTGCAGTCTTTTCGTCAAAGTCTGGGGGTCAAATTGTTGGTCAGAAATAAAGTTAACAGAGTTGATGTTGTCGTCGTGGTCGTGTTCTTCTTCGCTGTCGTGGTGAGAGGGCCGGCTGTCTAAATTATCTTCGACGGCTGCGTTAAATCCTAGTAACACATCTGGGCTAATTTTTCCACTTTCACAAGGCACAATTTTAACTCCGGGGCGGAGTTCTTTTTGTAGCCAATTAGTGATTTTTTCGCGGGTTTGGCTGTCTACTAAATCGACTTTGGTTAATAATACTAAATCGGCACAGGCTAATTGATCTTCAAACAGTTCTTCAATGGGGGTTTCGTGTTCTAAATTGGGGTCACTTTGGCGTTGTTCATTTAAGGCGTCAAGATCGGGTGCGAGGGTGCCGGATGCGACGGCTTCACAGTCAACAACAGTAATAACACCGTCTACGGTGGCGCCGGTGCGAATTTCGGGCCAGCGAAAGGCTTGTACAAGGGGTTTTGGTAAAGCTAACCCAGAGGTTTCTATAAGCATACAATCGATTTTGTCGCGCCGTTTGAGAATTTCTTGCATAGTGGGTAAAAATTCCTCTTGAACAGTGCAACAAAGACAGCCATTTGTAAGTTCTACAATGTTGTTTGTCGGAGTTTCTTCTTCATCGCAAACTTGACAAGATTTTAGTAAATCTCCATCAATACCAATTTCGCCAAACTCGTTAACTAACACTGCTATTTTACGGCCTTGATTGTTTTGCAATAAATGACGAATAGTAGTAGTTTTGCCACTACCAAGAAAGCCGGTGATTACTGTTACAGGAATTTTTGCTGACATAAATCGCTCTTAGATTGTGAATTGTGTACTGTAAAACGGCCTTGTAAAAACCAAAAACCCATCCTATTTATCTGCGTTTATCTGCGTTTATCTGCGGTTTTTTTTTAAACCCCGGCAAAAACAGGAGGAATTTTAGCAATAATGCCTTTCTTTAAAACTTCAGGACGTTCTGACCAAGGCAAATTTCCGTCAGATTTAGAATAATATAAACCGGCACATTCTAAAACAGCATCGGCAGATTCATTAACCGGCAAATCACCAAAAAGATAGGTGTATTTTCCGGGTGCAGAAAAAGAGATAGCACAAGCGTGACTGCAAGCACTCATGCACTCCACCGGCACTAGAGAAAAGTTTTCTCGCAAGTCCCAATTTTGGTATTTTTCTGTTAAGTTTTCGATGAACTCTTGACCGCCGCTTTTGCCTTGACGCTTGCCGTCTTTCCAAACGGATGCACAAGTTTTGCAAATAAATAATGTGTGTTGGGGCTGCATATTCGTGATTATTGTTTGACAATGGACAGGGAAATTTATAGCTTTTCTCAAGTAAGTGAATTCGTCAAGAAACCCTGTTTTTCAGCCAGGGGAATGTCACAGAGATAGCTGATAGAAATAGGGATAACCGGCTAGTTTCTGCGGCGCAAGGGGGCCGGTTAAAGACTGGATTTTTCGCTGATAAATGTTGTTTTCATCTGTACCTCGCAGATGGGTTGAAGGGTTAATTTGTTGGCCGGCGGGCGTTCTGACTTTCTTGATGTTTGCTGCATCAAATTACAGTTGCGGGACAGTGCTGGATTTGCACCAGGCTTTCCCCGTTTCCTTTGGTGGCTGCTCCCCACCAAAACCGGCTTGTGTTTTATGATTCTATCTCATTGGGGTTGTTTTGGGAAGTGGGCAGTTTTTTATTTAACCACCGAAGTGGGATTAACGCAGATGAATAGGATGGGTTTGGGGTGGGTTTGATGAGGGTTTTTATTGGGGTTGTTGATCTTCTTCTGGGGTGGGATAGGTGGGACGGGAAAGGAATTTTTTTAGGAAGGGGATAATGGTTTCTGCGAGGCCGGTGGGGTTTTCTTCGTGTAAGCCTAATGACCCCGGTAGCCAACATTTTTGGGTGGCGCTGAAGCTTACTAATACTTCCATTTCCATGCGCGATTTTGGGGGGCTTTGTTCGGGAATGGCTACTAATACGGGGACTGGTAATGGTTGGAATAAGTCAATAAATTTGGCGCGGTTTTTAATGATATCTAGTCCGCCGGTGACGAAGGCTGCTGAGGCAAAACGCGCATTTTTTTTCTGGGTAATTTTGTGTTTTTCTTTGATAAAAGTGGGGGTGACGGTGTTGGGGTTGGCGAAGACGTGCCGGCGGATCATTAAGCTGAGAAAGGGGGGTAAGGTGTTGAGAAAATAAAGAAATTGTCCGATAATTGGAAGGTAAATAATTTTTTTGATTATGTTGAAAAGCCACCTTTTTTCTCCCATGAAGGTCGGCAAGGGGCCGCGCCAAGTAGGGGCAATTAATACTACCCATGACCACAGTTGCGGCAGTTGCATTACATAACCCGCCCCATGTCCGGCTGTTATAACAACTATTTGTTCGTTAAAATTATCTCTAACAAAGTCTCCTAAAAATGTTAAATAAAGGGCCGGTTCGTAGTTAAAGGGCGGACGTTCTGAACTGCCAAATCCCGGCCAGTCTAGGGCTATGACTTGAAAATGTTGGGCTAAAAGTTCGGCTAGTCCGCGCATTTCTGTGCGTGAGGATATGCTGCTGAAGGCTGGTAGTAATAAGATTGGGGAACCGTAACCAAGGGTTTCATAAATGACGCTGACGCGGCGTTTTTTCCACGTCCATTGATATTCGTGTACGCTGCCGCCAATGCCTTGATCGGTGGCGGGGGAAAATCCAGAATGTGCTTCTACTGTTGGGGTCATGGGGTTAGGGAGTTGAGGGATAATTTTTAGAATAGCAGGGCTGTTGTTTGTTTGGGAGTTTATTTATTTTAACCGCAGATGTAGGCGCAGCCGCGCGTAGCGCTAAGCTTGCGAACGCAGATGAATAGGATGGTTTTTTGATTATTGGGTTTGATAAGTATGATGGTATTATAAGTTAATTTTAAAATGTTGGGTTACATAGTTTTTATGTTGGTTGATTTTGCTTGAATTTTTAGGTTTATTAATTTCTTTGTTTCTGAGATGCCCTAGGTTAAAATTATATTTTGACTACGCCTAAAAGTCGCATTTTAGAATGTAACAGTCTTCTACGTTGGGACAAAAATTTTAATTAAAATCGCTTTCTTATCAGATATTTTTCTCCGGGGTGATGAGTGCTTAACCATCGGCTTTATTTATTTTTAACCCCTGTTTTTCCTTAGAAAAAATCTATTTTTTCGGACTTGACATTTTTTTCTTAATATGATATGTAGAGATAGTTTTTATGAAGAATACAAATAGTTACCCCCGGAAATAAACTATATATTAATTCTACAAAAGCAAGTTACAATTAAAGTGTTGAGGCCGTTGTCAAACAAGATTCCCTGACAAAACCTATTTCATAACAGACCGTCCCTAATCTTACCTGCATTAACAACCTTTTGAAAGGAGGAGTAGGAAAATCAATCAATTTATTAAACTGAAAAACCTAAACTTGTTGATTGCTTGTACCTGCAATCTGCTGTAACTACGAAGAACCCTCACCCAACAGGCAAATACCGTGTTAGAAGCCTTTGTTTTCGCAACAATTATGTGCGGATTTTTCGGTATCCTCCTCAAAAAAAACTTGGTGATGAAAATCATCTCGATGGATGTGATGAGTGCAGGGGTTGTCGCCTACTATGTACTGATTGCATCGCGTAATGGTTTATTCACCCCCATTTTGTCAGATGCCAAAAATCTCGCTTTTGCCGATCCAGTCCCGCAAGGAGTGATCTTAACAGCTATTGTTATCGGTCTTTCAATTCAAGCATTAATGTTAGTCGGGGTAATGAAGCTGTCACGGGATAACCCCACCTTAGAAATCGACGAAATTGAAAAAAATAATACCCCATGAATAACCTTACAATTGCCTGGATCGTATTCCCGTTTATTGTGGGGTTCGTTATTTATTTGTTCCCCAAACTTGACCGCTATCTCGCTCTTTTGGGAGCTATTGTTTCCGGCGGCTATGCCTTTTCTCTGTTAGTCCAACAGTCACCGCTAAAACTCCAATTAATCGATACTTTTGGTGTCACCCTAGAAGCAGATCAATTAAGCGGTTTCTTTATCTTAACCAACGCTCTTGTCACCGCTGCCGTTATTCTCTACTGTTGGGACACTGGAAAAAGCGCGTTTTTTTACGCTCAAGCAATTATCTTACATGGCAGCGTTAATGCTACCTTTGTTTGTTCAGATTTTGTAAGTTTATATGTTGCCTTGGAAGTAAGCGGTATTGCCGCCTTTCTCTTAATAGCATATCCCCGGACAGATCGCTCGCTTTGGGTGGCGTTGCGTTATCTATTTACTAGCAACGTCGCTATGTTGTTTTATCTCATTGGCGCAGTGCTCGTTTATCAGGCGAATCATTCGTTTGCTTTTGCCGGTTTGCGTGAGGCTCCTCCAGAAGCTCTTGCTTTAATTTTTCTGGGATTATTAGTAAAAGGAGGGGTGTTTGTATCGGGTTTATGGCTACCGTTAACTCACTCAGAATCAGAAACGCCGGTGTCAGCTATGCTGTCGGGAGTTGTTGTTAAAACCGGCATTTTTCCCCTTGTTCGCTGTGCATTAGTTATCAGTGAAATCGATCCCATTGTCCGGTTTTTTGGCGTTGCTACCGCGCTTTTTGGGGTGTTTTATGCCGTCTTTGAAAAAGATAGCAAACGGATGCTTGCCTTTCACACAGTTTCTCAGTTAGGGTTTGTGCTTGCTGCACCAGAAGTCGGTGGTTTTTATGCGCTGACGCATGGTTTAGTTAAATCAGCACTGTTTTTAATTGCCGGTTCTTTACCGAGTCGCAACTTTAAAGAATTGCAACAAACACCCATAAATACCCCCATCTGGATAGCCTTGGTTATAGCTAGTTTTTCTATCTCTGGCTTTCCCATGTTATCTGGTTTTGGCGCGAAGGTTTTAACTATGAAAAATCTCGTACCTTGGCAAGTAATTGTGATGAATCTTGCTGCACTGGGGACGGCAATATCTTTTGCCAAATTTATCTTTTTGCCGCATCAAAAGGTAGAAAACGCAGAAAAAATGCGGGCCGGTTTCTGGGGTGCGTTGATTGTATTACTCGGTGGGCTAATCTTAGCAAATGTTATCTATTATGATGCCTACACCTTGGAAAATATCATCAAACCCCTGGCAATAATTGCCCTGGGATGGTTGGTTTATTATTTTATCTTGAAAAAATCGACCATCAAACTGCCGCGTTTTGGCGAAAAATTTGATGATTTAGTTGGTTTTATGAGTCTGGTTTTAGTGTTTCTATTTTGGATGGGGTTTGCATGGTTGGGCATTTAATTTTTCGCTTAACAATTTGGTTTCTCCTCACGGCTAATTTGAGTCTGGAAAATATCATCATCGGTGTTATCATCGCACTTTTATTGCCGCGAAGTTACACAGAGCCAGAAGTTTTAAAAGATTGGGTTTCGGTGGTGGGGAAGATTTTATGGGCGCTTCCCCAGGCATATATTGAGGCATTTGAGCTTATTTTTCGCCCCCATAATGAAGAAGATGTGATTTTGGAGAGGGTGACAACACAGCGCTCACGTCGTCTCATTTTCTTGGATATCTTTTTGATTACTTTTACGCCGAAAACCATTGTTATCAAATACAACCAAAATGGCTGGTATGAAGTACACCGCGTAATCAGGAGGAAGCCGGCATGAATTGGTTACTAATTGCGATGATTGGCAGTCTACTGATTCCCATCTATGATGCTTGGCAAAATGATAATATCTGGCAGAGAATGTTAGCTTTTGCTAGTCTTTCGACTAAAGCATCAATCATTATTTTGTTTGTCTCGGTTTTGCGTGATGATTGGATGATTGGCATTGTAGCAGTTATTATTTTGACTGTGGGAAATGCCGGTTTAATGTTGTTGTCACACATCATAAAAAGAATGAGTGAAGCATGATTAATTTCTTAAGTTATGGCTGCATAGTGATAGGAATTTTCTTCTGGTTTTGGGGGACTTCTCACCTACTAAGTGATCGTTCAGTTTTGTTTAAATTGCATAGTCTTTCGGTTTCAGATACTCTTGGCTCGATGATTATTATTATCGGTTTGCTGTTGAAGATTCCGAAGCAATGGCCTTTTCTAATTCTGGCGCTTATTTGTTTGGCGCTTTGGAATACGATGTTAGGTTATGTGTTGGCTTATTGTTCGACGAAGAGGAGTAAATATGACGGATAATTATCTTTATTTCATAACCGCTTTGATGCCCTTGGCGGCTTGTATTTTGGTGATTCAAACTAATCCCTACGATGCTTTGGTGATGCGGGGGATTTTGGGTGGGGTATCGGCAATGTTGTATGCAGTTTTCGGCGCGGCGGATGTGGCTTTGACGGAAGCTTTAGTGGGAACGATGCTATCAGTTACGCTTTATGCAGTGGCGGTGCGTTCTTCTCTGGTGATGCGTTTGGGTGTGGTGAAAGATGAGTTGGTTGAGGCTGAGGCGGAACATCCTTTTCGCACAGTTATTGAGCAGTTAAGGGAGATTTTTCGTAAGCGTTTTTTGCGTCTTGAGTTAGTGCCTTATTTGGATAGGGAAGAGTTGCAACAAGCGCTGATTGAAAAAGAAGTGCATGGGATTTGTATAAGAGGAAAAGATGGGGAAGAAAAACCAGTTTATGACACGGTAGTTCGCCTGCATCGTCTTTATGAAATTCTGCAAACTGAAGTTTCTACAACAACGAATTTGAGTTATAAAAGTTATTCTGATTTAGGGGGTAAGTAGTTATGAAGTGGGTATATATTGCTGCGGGAATAGCGATGTATTTCAAGATGTTTGCACTGCCAAATGCGGCACCAGATTTTGGGGCTTCAATTGTGGAAACGCTTGTTAACGAAAGTGGGGTTCCTAGTGCGGTGGCAGCGATTATTTTAAGAAATCGTCTCTATGACACGATTTATGAGGTGATTGTTTTTACTATTGCGATTATGGGCTGTCAATTTTTGCTGGCTAATGAAAAGCCGGTGACTAAAATGGTTCAGTTTAGTGATGAAACTTCGGTGATTTTGGCTCGTTTGGGGGCTACGATTTCTGCTTTGGTGAGTGTTGAATTGGCGATCCGGGGGCATTTGAGTCCGGGTGGTGGTTTTGCGGCGGGGGTGGCCGGTGGTACTGCGATTGGTTTGGTGGCGATTACGTCTTCTACTGAGTGGATGCAGGGGGTTTATAAGCGTTGGAAAGCGGCGATTTGGGAGAAAATTTCGGTGCTTGCTTTTATTGTTTTGTCGGCTGTTACTTTGGCCGGTTATGAGTTACCACACGGTGAGTTAGGCGGACTTTTTAGTGGGGGTATTCTTCCTCTTCTTAATGTTTTGGTTGCGGTGAAGGTGGCTTTGGGTTCTTGGGCTGCTGTTTTGATTTTTATTCGTTATCGTGGTTTGTTGTGAGTGATGGGGGGTGGTTTTTTTTGATGGATTTTTGGCCGGTTTTGGGGTTTAAAATAGAAAGCAGCGTTTGCTGAAGTTAAGGAGGAAAATATGAGTGTTATTCAGGCGAAACGTTTTACGCTGGATGAGTATCACAAACTCGGCGAATTGGGGTTTTTACATGAGGATGATCACATCCAATTAATTCGAGGAGAGTTGATACAAATGGCTTCAAAAGGTAGAGCGCACGAAACTTGTTTGAGGAATTTATTAAGAGAGTTGCCAAAACTGGTAGGGGATAGGGCAATACTACAATGTCAGGCTCCGATTAGTGTACCGCCTAATAGTGAACCGGAACCGGATTTTGCGATCCTTCAAAAGAGGGATGATAATTATTTATCGGCTCATCCATCGGGGAGGGATGTGTTATTGGTGATGGAGGTTTCGGATTCATCGATTGATTATGATCGGGATGTGAAACAGTCGCTTTATGCTGAGGCGAGAATTTCGGATTATTGGATTTTTAATTTGTTTGATTATCAGCTTGAGATGTACAGTGAACCTTATCAAGATAATAAAGGGAAGTTTGGGTATTTGAATAAGCGTATTGTTTTGCCACATCAAAGGGTGGCGTTGTCTTGTTTTCCAGATTTGTTGTTAGATTTAAGTCGCGTTTTTCCGCCTAGATTGTAGGGTAAAGTGGGGCCGGTGGGCCGGTGTCAATATTTTTTTATGCAAAACCTTGACAAAACCTCAGCGGTATGCTTAGCTTAATTTAACGCAGAACAAATGACAAATTCTAAAGCGTTAAACGTCGGAGTTTGTCTCATGTCCTGAAATGTCAGGATACTGCGGTGCCTCTGGGTGTAATACTCGGAGGCAAAGTGAATAGGTCGTTGGAAGTGTGTTGATTTTGGCAGAAGTTTCCCTCTGTTAAATTCAATGCCTTTAAAACTACTCGTAGTGTAAAAGCTAATTGCAGCTTAATATCGGGTAATTTCTCTCGAAATCAATGCACTTTTAACGATTTATTCACTTTGCCTTCAACTATCGTGCCCAGAAGCACCACAGTATCCTCACATTTCAGGGTTTGAGACTAAACCCGAACCAACCACCCACCGTAAAAAGTGGTTTACAGATCAACTTGCTGAAACTCATGTAGTAGTGATGAGTTTCTTAAAAGTTTTTCTATTAGCGCTTAAATATTTGATTTTGTGCTGCTTTTGCAAACATTAACTGCAAAGGAGCTTAAAGACAATGAACCCTCAACAAAAACGAAGCAAAAAGCAAAAACTCATCGCTTTATTTGGCGCTAAGTGTTGGTGGTGCTGTGAATGTCTTCCAGAAAACCAGTTAACTCTTGATCATCTTATACCAAAAAGTCGTGGAGGTTCTAACTCTCCTGAAAACTTGCGGCTTGCTTGTGAAAAATGCAACAAATCTCGTGGAAACAGTCTTTATCCTCCTAACTCGAAACAGGGAAGCTGTCTCTAGGTAAAATTTATATTCAAAACTCTATTTAATATGCTAAAATAGAGTTTTGAAATCCCACCGCTTTTAGCGGTTTTTTTATGACTATAACCCCAGTCAACCTTGAAAACAAAATCACTTCTAAACTTCCTGACAAAATAACCGAACAAACCCAAAAACCCACAGATATGCACAAAATTTTGAATTTCCGAAATCAACAACTTTTACTCCGTGCCCTAACTCATCGCTCCTATGCCAACGAAAATAACGGCGAATGTGAACACAACGAACGCCTAGAATTTTTAGGAGATGCTTTGCTGAATTTTTTAAGCGGTGAATATCTGTACAAAAATCATCCAGAAATGGCAGAAGATCAACTCACCCGCCGGCGAGCAGCACTTGTAGATGAAAAACAACTCGCAAGATTTGCTGAAATAATAGGTATCACCTTCAAAATGCGTCTCGCACAAGGCTTAATTAAAGAAGGAGGCTTTTCTAACCCTAATTTACTCAGCAGCACCTTTGAGGCTGTTGTTGGCGCCTACTATCTTGATAACAATTCAAACATTGAAGCAGTCCGTCCTATTGTGGAAGAGTTATTTAGTTCTGTCCCTGAAAATGTGGTAGAAACTCGCTCTATTGTAGATGCAAAAAATCGATTTCAACAATGGGTACAAGCAAACCTTGACCCAAACCCGCCTAAATATGAGACATTCCATGCCGGCGGACTACCTCACGCCCCCGAATTTTTATCTAAGGTTTATGTGGGTGAAAAACTCTACGGAGAAGGCAAAGGACGCAGTAAAAAAGATGCCGAAAAACGCGCTGCTGAAGATGCTTTATCCAGGGTAAAAACCCACACACCTTGACCAAAAAATTCTACGTTTGCATTAACACAAGTTAGTAGAAAAAAACCAGAAACAGAAGAAACATAAACAAACCGGCCCCCAAAACAGCAACCGGCCCACTTATCAAAAGCAGGCCGGCTATTCAAGTTCAATTCCTCAAAGTTGTGTTTAGTTTTAAAAAGAAACCAGGAGTTATTTACGAACCCTGCGTTTAGTTTTTTCATGCCAATAAGCAGTGAGTATTTCTGGATCTGGAGGGCCGGCAAGACAAACAACAGTTAGACCTCTTAAGTGATCAACAAACTGATAATAAGGGCTGTGTCGCAAGCTGCGGTCATTTAACGTATAAACAAGCGCCCCTCGGCTAAAACCCTTCGTTCCATACATCAAAGCAACTTCAATCATCGCATTACTAATAGCGCGTTGTTGTTGCCTTCTTTCCAAATGATTAACATCCTTTTTGCGATGTACAGAATTCAGATGGCCGATTTCTGACTTATGACTGTCGCCCTCGACTAATCGAGAGATTTTTCTGTTGGCATCCATTTTGTTTGACCTCAATTTTTGAATTCATCTGCACAAATGTTCGGTAAGTTGATAACATAGCGACAAAAAATAGCGAAAATCTGACAGAAACTTAATCGAAGGCGCAAGCGCCACTGCTGTAAACGAAGAACCCAATGGCAAAACGTACAGATTTGTAGATTTTGCGCTAAATTTTGGCTTCGGCAGGGCCCAAATGTCCCTACCCTAACCTAGCCTTTTTTGTGAAAAAACTGCTTTGCTGAAAATTTTAACAAAACAACCAGCCTGTCGGCTCGTTATTTTAGTGACCCACACTTTCTCACAAAAACCTTGACTAGGTTATAACAAAAGTTTTCCCTTTATTTAGTAAGAATTCACACCGGCACTCGCAGCCAGTGTTACAAATTATTGACATTGTTGCGAAATTTATAGAAAATTAAAGTAAAAATTGATACTTTTCCTGAGCAAGCCGGTAGAGCAGACACTAGAATAAAGCATTCAGTACAGCCATAAACAAACAGATAACCCCACGCCCCGTACAGACGTTCCGCGCCTTACGTCTCTACCCTCACCGGCACTGCAAACCATAAAAAATAAACCTTTCCTAGTGAGGTGAGTTGCCACGAGGAAACAAATAACAAATAGCCGCGATACCCGATAAAGTCAGCGAACTTACAACCAAGATAGACAATAATAGAGGAGTCATAGCTGAAAAAAAGGTAAATTTCAACTTTTTAACCAAATAATTACCAATCCCAAAACAAGCCAAAGCCAGAAAAATTTTAATAACAAGGTTCGGGCGCATAAATCACAGACCGCGTATTTACTCCCCAGAAATAATCTCTTAAATCTGCTTGCTTCACCCTTAACTTTTGACCTTGACAAACAACATCATTTAATTTAGAAAGAGCGTCATTTTCTTGACTAAAACTCGACAACTTGACCCAAGCACAATTTACTTTTTCACCGGCCACAGGGAACCCCATAATCATTTCTTTAACCGTCCCATATTTAGCCAAAAATTCTAAAACCTTCTCCCCAGAAAAATCAGCCGGTAAATTCTCAATAAAAATCGTCATATAAATTGCCCTCCCAAGGAATTATTACAACCTCTAAAACTGCACAATCCCAGCAAAGCAAAGCTAGGCTAGACATTTTCAAACTATCAGGCCGGTGTGACAAAGCCAACTCGCTGTTATGTCAATCATTTGTCAAAAATCAAGCCAAAAGCAACCAAAACCGAAACGTTGTCCCCACTCCCAGACTACTTTCCACAAAAATCTCACCCCCTTGCAACTCCACCAACCGCCGCGAAATAGCCAAACCCAAACCACTCCCCCCAGAATGCCGGCTGCGAGCGCGATCCGCCCGCCAAAACCGCTCAAACACATGAGGTAAATCTTCCGGCGCAATCCCTGGGCCGGTGTCTTTCACCGCCACCCAAACCTTACCCGCCTCCGTCCAAGCGCGAACAGTAATAGAACCGGCCGGCGTATAACGCAAAGCATTTCCCAACAAATTCACCAAAACCTGCTCCGTTCTATCAATATCCGCCAAAACCAGAGGTAAACTTTGCGGACAATTTAAACTCAAAACCGGCCCATCTTCTAACACCTGTGATGAAAACTTTTCAATTAAAGAAACCAACAACAAACGCAAATTTACCGGCTGTAAATTAATCGCTAAATATCCCGACTCCGCCTTAGAAATCTCCTGTAAATCATTCACCAACCTCTCCAAACGCTTCGTTTCTTTAATCAAAGTTACATACACCTCCGGCGAAGCATCAATCCTCCCCTCAGCCAACTCCTCCAAATACCCCCGCATCACCGTTAAAGGAGTTCGCAACTCATGCGTTAAATCCCCCATTAATTGCCGGCGTCGGCTTTCCACATCCTCCAAACTCGAAGCCATTCGATTAAAACTCCTACTCAATTTATTAAGTTCGGGAATTTCAGTCATCGGCATCCTTTCTTCCATCTCCCCCGCCGCAAACTTTTGAGTAATTTCATCCATTTGCATCAAAGGCAAAACAATCCGCTGCGCCACCCAATAACTCAACCCACCCGCCGCCGTTGTCCCCACCACAACCGCCCAAAACGTGCTCCGATTCCACGCCAATTCAAACCCCTCTAAAATTTGCGTCCGCGCATAACGCAAAGTAAAACCCGGCCCTTCCAACTGTTCCAAATGCCGCACAAAAAACTGCGGCGAAGAAACCTTACTAATCGTCACCAAACTCCCCACTCCCACTATCATCACAAATAAATGGGATAAAAATAATCGTGGTTGCAATCCTATTTTTTTCATTTTTGTTTTGTCATTTTTCTTTTGTCAAGGCAGGCACAGGGACACTGCCCTTAAAATCCAAATTTTATCTTAAGCACCGCTATCTTCAAACTTATAACCAACACTAATCACCGTCTTAATAAAAGTCGGATTCGCCGGATCAGGTTCAACTTTTTTCCGCAAACGAGCCACATGAGTATCAACCACCCGCTCATCCCCAAAAAAATCATCTCCCCAGAGTTTCTCAATTAATTGAGAACGATTCCAAACTCTTCCGGGGTGACTTACAAAAGTAGCCAACAAATTAAACTCTAATGTCGTTAAATCCAGCTTTTCTTCTGCATTTGGGCTGAGATATCGTGAGGCAGTATGCTGGTCTAAATCCACCGTAAAATGTTGAGTACGATAAACTTGGCTTTGCCCTCCTTGACGTAAACTTCTCCGCAACAAAGCCCGCACTCTTGCCACCAATTCACGCGGACTAAACGGCTTCACCATATAATCATCCGCGCCGGTAGATAACCCAATTACGCGGTCAATTTCCTCTCCTTTTGCCGTTAACATCAAAATATAAGGATCTTTAGCCCCTGGTTTTTGGCGAATCCTAGCGCAAACCTCCAAACCATCCAACCCCGGAATCATTAAATCCAAAACAATTAAATCTGGTTGTTGTTCCCGAAAAACTTGCAACGCATTAATACCATCCCGACATACCCGACAAGAAAAACCCTCAGAGTCAAGAGTATGCTGGATCAGCTTAGCAATTTCTGGCTCGTCTTCAACAATTAAAATATCCATCTTTGATCAGTTTATATTTTTAATATTAGATTTTAAACCAAAAGTCGGCAGCACGATGTGTCGCCCTTAGCCAACCCTCCGCAGAGTTGATTCCTAAAAGCCCTCCACCGAGAGGCTTTTTGTTTAACACCGGCCCTCATTTATTAGAATAAACATAGCCACCGGCACGAGATTTATTTTACTTTTTCCTTATCGAGAAGAATTTAAGGGTGCGTTCGGAAATCGGCTGTCATCAAGTTTTGATGGGGAATCCGCGATTTTTGACTTCAGAAAGCATTGCAATTGATTGTTTATATGCAGTGCATCCGTCTCAGCCTTACAGAGAACAAAAGCATTTAAAGAGTTTGATTTTTGGCAGTAAATCTTTGATATATGTGGCGCGAAATAGTTAATAATAAATAATTTTGTAATATAAATATCCAACGATTAGGCTGCATTTGCTGACGACGACTGTGATCTAAAATAGCAGTGCTATTGCGTCACTGTTGAAGGGTTTGCGCCGGTTAACTAAACATTAGTTAAAATGGCCGGTGAAACCCCCCGAACTTTAGGGGCAAACGGTGTCTGGGGTTGCCCCAGGCGAAATTTTGCCAAAATTATCATTAAGACTTGAATTGTCGCAAATTCAGCAATTCTTGAGGAGAAGCCACTAATTTAATAGTTGCCGAGGTAATTTCTTGATGTTCGTTTAGCAGAAATAACCAGTTTATATTCACCCCAAAGTACGGAGTTTCTACCCTCCCAGACACACTCACTTTCAGGATATTTTCAGCTTCTAATTTTTCAACAATTCCTTGCTGGGGATAAAGTTTCATCGATTTAGCTTCAGCTTCCAAATACCGGCCAATCGCTTCATTTCCCACCACCGGCTCTTCAAACGGCGGATTCAATTCTCCATCAGGTGCAAACAACCGTGCGGTTTCCATAAAACTCCCGCTATTCATCGTTTCAAAATAACGCACAACCACCGGCTCGTTAATACCTTCAAATTGAAAGTCATTTAATTTAAAAGCTTCAGATTTAGGAGTCATTTTTTCCACAGATTGCATAATAATTAACCTTCAAAGTAAAAATGGGTACACATCTACACAAAACTTATTATTAACCAGCATAAAATCCTTCAGCAAAAATTGCCAATCACCCAAAAGTCTGATTAAATTCACCCTTAACAAATCGGTAATTTCCATCAAAAGCAGTAAAAATTTTAATCTTATTAGTGCTAAGAAACCCCCAATTGCCCAGCCGCTGGTATGCTATGATACTCTCACTATATCTCAAACCCCTGCGTGACTATTGACTTGCTTTGAGAGTTTGCCAAAACAAACCGCCTGAAAATAAAAGCTCAAAATTCCTTATAAAACTACTCAATTTCAAACCAGTGAACTCCCATCCCAACGCCGCACAAATTAAACAAAAAGCCTTAGAAATCGGATTTCATAAAGTTGGAATCACACCGGCAGTTTCGCCTCAAGATAGCCCCGAAGTCGCCCGTTTGCAAAACTGGTTAAACCAAGGCTATCAAGCAGATATGAATTGGATGGCGAACCCGAAACGGCAAGATATCCGCCAAGTCATGCCCGAAGTGCAATCGGTGATTTGCGTAGCGCTTAATTATTATACACCAAACAAACACTCCCAAGACCCCCAAACCGCCAAAATTTCCCGCTATGGATGGGGGAGAGACTATCATAAAATCCTCCACAAAAAGCTCAAACAATTTGCCAACTGGTTACTAGAACAAAACCCAGAAATTCAAGCTAGATATTATGCAGACACCGGCCCCATTCAAGATAAAATGTGGGCACAGCGAGCCGGCATTGGATGGATAGCAAAAAACAGCAACGTCATTACAAGAGAATATGGATCTTGGGTATTTTTAGGAGAAATTTTAACCAACTTAAAATTAACCCCAGATCAACCCCATACAGAACATTGTGGCACTTGTACGCGGTGTATAGAAGCTTGTCCCACCAATGCAATTGTTGAGCCGTTTGTAGTAGATGCAGGCCGGTGTATTGCCTATCATACAATCGAAAATCGAGCCGAAAAACTGCCAGAAGAAATTGCCTCAAAAATGCAGGGATGGGTAGCAGGATGTGATATTTGTCAAGAGGTTTGCCCTTGGAATATTCGATTTTCTCAACCTACAGACGTTAAAGAATTCGAGCCTTATCCAGAAAATATTGCTCCCAGCTTAGGAGAATTAGCCGAAATTTCTGAGCAAGAATGGAGCCGGCGTTTTACAGCCTCAGCACTGCGAAGAATTAAACCCGAAATGCTACGCAGAAATGCCAAAGCTAATACAGAAACCTCTTCCCCCTAACCTGTTTTACAAGGGGAAGATTTTTCTCCAAAATCGCCTTTAATAAAATTAAAATTAGCCCATATATTTGAGCAAATTCTCTGGCGCGACAGGCATCACTTTGCGATAATTCATCAGCCATGCAAGTTTTCCTAAAAGGCTCAATTAACAGCCGCCGCCACTATTCCCCAGCAGCCAAATTCAGGGGAAGAGAAATCGTAAAACGAGAACCCTTACCCGCCTCAGAATCAACAGAAATCGAACCACCTTGCAACTCAGCCAACTTGCGAGTAATTACTAAACCCAAACCCGTCCCCTGGTACTTGCGAGACAAAGAAGAATCAATCTGAGAAAACGGAGAAAACAAACGCCGCTGGTTAGCCGGCTCAATACCAATTCCCGTATCCCAAACCATAAAATTAATCAACTCACAATTATTTGCCCCACGAGAGCGATAAATTTTTAAACCCACCGCACCTTCAGGCGTAAACTTAGTAGCATTCACCAACAAATTTAACAGCATTTGTTTAAGCCGGCGCGGATCAGTGACCATAAACTCCAATTCTGGATCTACGTCCAACTCTAAACCCAAACCCTGCGCCATCACACGCTCTTGAATTAAACTTGTCACCCCCTCACAAATATCCTCAATAAACACCACCTGTAAATCCAATTCCAGCCGGTCAGCCTCAATTCGAGACAAATCTAAAATATCATTAATCAAATCCAACAAATGCTGACCACTGCTATGAATACGGTCAATATAAAGCTTTTGCTTAGGATTAAGCAAACCAAAAGACTGCTCCAACAAAACACTAGAAAACCCTAAAATTGCCGTCAAAGGCGTGCGTAACTCATGGGAAGTATTAGCAATAAACTCCTCCTTAAGCCGGTTAATTTCTGCAAGCTGTTGATTTTGATGTTGCAGCAACCCCCAAGAAGCGCGAATTTCCGTCACATCTCGCCCAATCCCAATCACCCGCTGTACCCCACCCGCTGCATCCAAAATTGGCGCGTAAACCGTCTCAAAAGAGCGAACTTCTCCACAAGGCAGAGAAAAATCGTGATTGGCAACAACCTTTTGGGCGGTGCTATAAACCTGAGATAATAACTCCTCAATTGCCGGCGCATCAGGTATCCTTAAATCATTATTCGTTTGCCCAATTATTTCACTAATACTGTAGCCCAACAAAGCCGCACCGGCAGGATTAATGGAAAGATAACGCCCTAGAGAATCATATTCAACAAAAATATCATTAGACTGCTCAATAAATAACCGAAAATACTCCGCACTTTGCCTTGCCGAAAACTCTTGTTGAAATAAACAAGCGCGGCGAATAGCCACAGCACATTGCGCCGCCACCTGCTCAACCCAATGTATCTCCTCTGGCAAAAAAGGCCGGTTCATACCGAAACAAAGACAGATCACCCCCATTAAACCATCGCTATCTAAAATCGGGCAAATCAACTCCGAAATCTTCCCAGAAGATCCAGGCCGGTCAATCAACAAACTTTCACCCTTAGAAAGCCGGTTAATCGCATCCACCGGCCATGAAGATAAAGCATCAATACATGAATTTTCCCTTCCGCACCATTCGTATTTAATTTTAAAAAAATTCGCTTTAATTTCCAACAAAGCCCCATAGCAACTTTCCACACCCAAAGTTTCACTCAAACCCCCCAAAGCCGCCTTTAAAACCCCAGTTTCCTCAAAACAATTTCGCAACCTTTGGGTTAATGACTGCACAAATTCTTCAAATTTCAGCAATCGTTCTAAAGTTTGAGTACGCTGAGAGATATTCTCTTCTAAATGCCGCGTGTGCGCTTGCAACTTACTTAACTGACTTGTTTGTTCAATCGCAATAGAAATTTGAATTGCCACCTCTTGCAAAAGTTGTTGTTCTTCTTCCGTCCACCGGCGCGGAGTCTGACAGTGATGAACCACCAACAAACCCCATAAAGGCTTATAAGCATCACCGCCACCGCGCTCATTCAAAACATCCGAGCTACTATTAGAAACAATCCCCACCACCATCATACTGCGGACGTGCATTTCCTCCAAAAGATGCCGGTGACAATCCGAAATATCCGCCGATTGAATATCATTTCCCACCCACAAACGTCCAAAACGATAAGCATTCAAATAAGGAGGCGGAATACAATTATCAGAAAAACATTGTCCATTGAGCCCAGGATAAAGAGGATTCACATCTTCAGCAACACAACACATCCCTGTTTTTTTTGAAATAAATTCGCCCCCCGAAACTAACTGTAAAACCAAAATTCTATCCGTTTCTAACATCAGCCTCAAACGTTCACCAGTTTTTCTTAAAACCTCATTTAAATCATTTTTTGAGCGGCAAATACTAGCCACCTCACTTAAAAACTTTTCCCTTCTATTTCGCTGCTGAATTTGGGTTTCCGCAACTTCTCGCTCACTCAAATCTGTAATAAAACTCAGCAGATAACTGTCCTCAGCCTCATCACCAATCAAAGACAAACACACTTCAGCCGCGAAAAAAGAACCATCACGGCGCAGGTAACGTTTACGAAACTTAATTTGTTTAGCACCACCATTGCACATTTGTTGAATCAGGCGCAATTCAGCCGCAAAGTCTTCTGGATGACAAATATAGCGCCGATCTAAATGCCGCAATTGAGTTTCTGTATAACCAAGCCAACGACAAAAAGCCGGGTTGGCATTCAATATTCCTCCATCCAAACTTTCATAAATAATGCCAATAGGAGCCTCGCCAAATACATTTTGTAGATACTCTAGCGGCAAGCTATTAAGCATAGGTAATAACATTAAATTAGACGGCTGCACAGTGGATTTTTCCGGCTCACTACCGGCTCGGATTTTTGATAAGTGGAGGCTGGCGGTATTGTTAGTGCTGACATTCATTTCGGGGCGAGGATCTAACTCATCTGATAGGGCAACATCACCGTCAGCCATAGAAGCAATTTTAACTAATTGTAAGCATAACCGCCGCAACATACTGTCATTATTACTCAGTTCACAAGCTTGGAGATGCGAACAATGCGGTAAAGCAGTCCTCACCGCTTCTGTGTGCAGAAGTTCTGCAATTAGTTGGGGTTGAGAGACAAAAACCACCCGCCACAGAGAAGCCGTAGCAGACGGAAGCATAGGAAGTCCTGACTCAGACAAGGATGTATCGTTAACCGGCTCTAAGTGAACCCAGACATTTAAGTTAGAACTCAACACCAGCAAACTTGCTTCTACATCGGGAAACAAAATAATCTCAGAGTTTGGTGTGAGTAAATTTCGGGCTTCTGAGTGAGAATACGCCGCTGTTAACTTGGTGTCTCCAGAGGCGATCATTGAAGCCGGTGCAGCACTAAAATTGCCAGTTTTGACAACAGTTTCCGGTTGACAGCAACATTGATTATCTGGTTCGTACAACAGGGCCATTTCCTGCCAAACCACCTTGATTGTTTCACAGAGTTTTTTATTTTTTCCCAAAACCAACAGCCCTCGCAGCCGAGAATGATGACAGGTTATGGTTGTTTGGAGCATTTGTACGGTCTGCACTACATGGGGCCAAGTCAAATGAAGAACAATGTGTCCAGGGAGAGATAAATAGGTCATTTTCGGAAAGGGTTTTTTTACTAAGTTGGTCAATGCCCAGAAATTAAAGTAATATCTGCGGAGCGGACTTTATCTAAAAATAGAATTGCCAAAAAAATCGTTTTTTTATCAAATTTAAAAATTTGTTACCTAGTATCATAAAACGCTTATTTCCGGTATAGGGGACGGCAGCCAGATCAAGACATCGCCTTCGTCTTGGGGAAAGCCTGCATTTTTGATACCGGCTCGTCTGCCAAATCGCCCACCAGGGAACAAACAGAAATCGAGCCATAGCAGCAAAGGTTTTTCTTATATCATTGTGCCTTGCTTGGTAGGGGATAAAGCAGGGAAAGCTCAAGAATTTGTATTGTGAGCTACTTTGTTGACCGGCCATAGTGAGCATTATTGGGCGGCAGAGCTTGTTTTGTGGGCCGCCACAACCGGCACGCATTTACCAAGAAAATGGGTCTAAAGCCCCGTCACTTCGACAAGCTCAGTACAAGCCTTTTAGGACGGCTTTAATTTCCCCAGAACTGTGATAGAGTGTTTTATATCCAGTTCCAAGACGTAAATGTTAGTATTTGAAGCCAAGCTAGAAGGAAAGAGCGAGCAGTACCAGAGGCTAGACGAAGCCATTCGTACTGCTCGCTTTATTCGTAATAGCTGCATCAGGTACTGGATAGATACGAAGGGTGTGAATCGATACGACTTGAGTGCCTACTGTGCGGTGCTTGCCAAAGAATTCCCTTGGGCTGCCAAGCTCAACTCAATGGCAAGGCAAGCTTCCGCAGAGAAAGCTTGGTCATCAATTGCTCGTTTCTACGACAACTGCAAAAAGGCAAAACCGGGTTTGAAAGGATTTCCACGTTTCAAAAAGCATGAAACCCGCGGTTCTGTTGAATACAAAACCTGTGGCTGGAAGCTTTCAGAAGATCGCAGAAGCATAAACTTTAGCGACGGTTTCAAAGCAGGAAGTTTTAAGTTGTGCGGAACTCGCGACTTGCATTTTTATCAATTAAATCAAATCAAGCGGGTGCGCGTAGTTCGTCGAGCCGATGGCTATTATGTGCAATTCTGTATTGATGCTCAACGGAATGAAAAGCGAGAGCCTACGGGACGAACCATTGGTTTAGACGTAGGATTGACCCATTTCTACACAGACTCGGATGGTAATACCGTCGAGAACCCGCGTCATTTAAGAAAGTCTGAGCGGTCACTCAAAAAGCTTAATCGCAGACTTTCCAGAACCCAGAAAGGTTCTAAGAACAGAGAAGCGGCGCGGAATCGATTAAGCAGAAAACACCTCAAGGTAAGTAGGCGGCGTAAAGACTTTGCTGTGAAATTAGCAAGGTGCGTAGTCCAGTCCAACGACTTGGTAGCCTACGAAGACTTGTCGGTGCGTAACATGGTTAAAAACAGAAAGCTGTCTAAGTCCATATCAGATGCAGCTTGGACAGCTTTTAGGAATTGGATTGAATATTTTGGCAAAGTGTTTGGAGTAGCTACTGTTGCCGTCGCACCGCACTACACTAGCCAAAATTGTTCTAATTGCGAAAAGGTTGTGAAGAAATCGCTAAGTCAAAGAACACATATTTGTCCGCATTGTGGATTTGTTTTAGACCGCGATTGGAATGCTGCGCGAAATATATTAGAACTGGGATTGCGTACCGTGGGGCACACGGGAACCTATAACGCCTCTGGAGACATCGACAAGAGTTTGAGTGAGGAAACTCCTTCAAGTAAGTCGGGTCGCAGAAAGAGGAAGCCCAAACAGTGATGTTTGGAATCACCGTGGCTTTAGCCCGGTGAGGATGTCAAAACCCGCAAACTCGATAAGATAAACTGTCAGAAGCTCGAATGCTGCTCAAACTGGGAGATAACAAAGAGGATGGGTTTGGAGTCCGACACTTCTGAGAATACGCACGCCTTACCGGCCAAATCAGCCAATTTAGTCCAACGTGCTGCACTAAAAAAGGCTGACGCTATCACCAGGGTAGAAAAACCCTGGACAATCGAACAGAGTGAGGAACTCTACCGCATTAAAGGCTGGGGAGAACCTTATTACTCGATCAATGCTTTAGGTCACGTTACAGTTTCTCCCAAAGGAGATCGCGGTGGTTCGTTGGATTTATACGAACTAATTGAAGCATTGCGCCGGCGTAATTTGGGTTTACCTTTGGTGATTCGTTTTTCTGATATTTTAGAAGACCGCATCGAACGCTTAAATGCTTGTTTTGCGCGGGCTATTGCTCGCTATAACTACGGTGGAGTCTACCGGGGAGTATTTCCAGTCAAATGCAACCAACACCGCCATCTGGTCGAAGATTTGGTGAGGTTTGGTGCGCCGCATCAATTTGGTTTAGAGGCCGGTTCTAAACCAGAATTGATGATTGCTTTAGCCGCTCTCACAACTCCGGGCGCACTTTTAATTTGCAATGGCTATAAAGATCGGGAATATGTGGAAACGGCTATTTTAGCAAGCCGTTTAGGCAAAACTTCAATTATTGTCATTGAGCAAGTTGAAGAAGTACAAATGGTCATTGATGCCTCTCGGAAATTAGGCATTGAGCCGGTGGTGGGAGTCCGCGCTAAACTTAGTACAAAAGGCAGTGGTCGTTGGGGTTGTTCCACCGGCGACCGGGCAAAATTTGGCTTAACAATTCCGGAAATGATGGCTGCGGTTGAAAAACTTTCTGAAGCCGGTTTACTGAATTGTTTACAGCTTTTGCATTTTCATATTGGCTCGCAAATTTCCTCGATTAGTGTTATCAAAGATGCCATCCGCGAAGCTAGTCAAATTTATGTGGAACTGCTGAAGTTAGGCGCCAATATGAAATATCTGGATGTCGGCGGTGGTTTAGCGGTTGATTATGATGGCTCAAAGAGCAAATACCATGCTTCTAAAAATTACAATATGCAAAACTACGCGAATGATATTGTCGCGGAAGTTAAAGAAGCTTGTGAGGAACGCTCGATGCCGGTGCCTACTTTAATTAGTGAAAGTGGCCGCGCCATTGCTTCTCATCAGTCGGTTTTGGTGTTTGATGTTTTGGGGGTTAGTGATGTTAGCACCGGCACACCGCCAGAAGTGACTGAGAAAGAGCATTTAATTCTACGCAACCTCTATGAAACGTATCAATCAATTGCGCTTTTAAATTATCAAGAAGCGTATCACGATGCAATTCAGTTTAAGGAAGAAGCGATTAGTTTGTTTAATTTTGGCTATCTAAGTTTGCCAGAACGAGCGAAAGCGGAAAGGCTTTATTGGGCTTGTTGTGCGAAGATTCGGGAAATTTTGCGGCTCCAAAATTATGTGCCGGATGAGTTAGAAGATTTAGAGCGTACAATGGCATCAATTTATTATGTCAATTTGTCGGTTTTTCAGTCGGCTCCTGATAGTTGGGCGATTGATCAATTGTTCCCTATTATGCCGGTTCACCGGTTGGATGAGGAACCCACCGAACGGGCAACACTGGCAGATTTAACCTGCGATAGTGATGGCAAAATTGACCAATTTATTGATTTACAAGCCACGAAGCCGGTGTTAGAAGTTCACCCTCTTAAACCAGATAAGCCTTATTATTTGGCAATGTTTCTGGGAGGCGCTTATCAGGAGATTATGGGTAATTTACATAATCTTTTTGGCGATACTAATGCGGTGCATATTAAGCTGACTCCAACGGGTTATCAAATTGAGCACGTTGTCAAGGGTGATACGATGACTCAAGTGATGAATTATGTGGAATATGACCCTGAAGATTTAATTGAAAGTATGCGCCAACAAACTGAGCAGGCTTTGCAAGATAAACGCATTACCATTGAAGAATCGCAGTTATTATTGCAAAATTATGAGCGCGGTTTGACGGGTTATACTTATCTGTCGAGTTGAAGTGGTTGTCCCCCCCTGCTTTGAGTGGTGCTGGGGGGGGTGTTTTTAACCGCAGATGTTAGGCGTAGCCGCGCGTAGCGCTACGCAGATGAACGCGGATGAATGGGGATAGGGGGTTTATTGGGTGGGAGGGGGTTTTTTAAATTTCTTCTACACCGAGTAATTCTGCAATTGCTTGGTGTTCTACTGCTGGCTCGTTGGGTAGGGTTTTGCGGGTATCGGTAATCAGCCAATCGAGGGCGGCGGCTTCTAAGTCTATTCGTTCGCCGGTTTTGTCGATACAGTAACGTCCGAATACTAATTTATCGACTAACCGCGCTCCTTGTCCTAAGCGGGAGTATTCAAATATCACGCTGTTTTCGACAGTTGCACCTCGACAAACGCAGCAATTTGGGCCGATGGCGGTGGGGCCAATAATTTTAGCGCCGTCTTCTATGCGAGTCATTCCGCCAATGTAAACCGGCCCTTGAATGTCTACTTTATCCCAATTAACTGCCACATTCAGGCCGGTGTAGACGCCGGGTTTTACTTCTTGGCCCGGTATTCTCACATTTTTAACTTCTCCCAACATCACACCGCGTATAGCTCGCCAGTAGTCGGGGACTTTTCCAATATCTACCCATTGAAAATCCATTGCAATGCCGTAAAACGGAGCGCCAATCTCAACCAAGTGAGGGAACAATTGACCCCCGATATCAAATTCTTTCCCAGACGGAATATATTTCAGCACTTCTGGCTCAAAAATATAAATGCCGGTATTGATATCGGTGCTGAGGGCTTCTTCAACAGGCGGTTTTTCTTGGAAGGCAATAATGCGGTTATTTTCGTCTGTTACCACCACACCATAACTAGAAACTTCCTCACGCGGAACCGATTTCATAATCACAGTGGCGATGGAACCTTTTTCTCTATGCCACTTGACGGCCTGGGTTAAGTCTAAATCAATAAGAGCGTCACCGCACAAGACCACAAAAGTATCATCGAAAAACGGGTAAAAGTCTTGAATGCGGCGCATCCCACCGGCAGATCCCAGCGCCTCGCCCATCAATTCGCCTTCAACGATGCGACCTTCAAAAGAATAAGCAATTTGGACACCAAAACGCTGTCCGTCCCGAAAATAGTCTTCAATTTCTTTTGCCAAGTGGCTGACGTTGACCATAATTTCGTCAAAACCATGTTGGCGCAGCAATTCTACCAAAAATTCCATCACTGGTTTTTGCAGGATGGGGATCATGGGTTTGGGGATAGTGTAGGTAATGGGACGAATACGAGTTCCCTTACCGGCTGCGAGAATCATGGCTTTCATAAATGTTTTTCTCTTAACATAGAGCGCGAATCAATTATAAGTTTTTGCTTGGCAAGTGTTGAGTCACTCGATCCAACGGCCTGCAATGCCAGACATTGTAGTGACTTAACTGGCTGGTGACTGAGTGTAACATTTCCTCGCACTGATTTTAGATTTTCGATTTTAGTCTTTACAGCAGTTGGCGGTTTTTTAGCGAGGAATTTCTGCGCCCTTTATGTAGCATTATTTAAGTTAATGTTATTCTCGGTTGATGCTGATGGGGGTGTATTTTCGTTGATTGCTCGGATTTTTAAGTCTTGGTAAAATTCTTCTTGTAAAAGTTCTACTTTAGACTGCGAACACAGTAGCAGCAATCCCCAAAAAACAGCCACCCGCTCGCTCTGGGGTTCGGGGGGGTGGTCGAGTTCAGGCGGCGCTGAAGGTTCCCAAAATGAAAGCAACTCATCTAAATTGATCCACTCTTGGTTTTGAGAAATTTCTGGCCAACGCTGGGCTAAAAATTTTTCTAAGGCGGCGGCCACTTCGTTAAGGTTTTCGTGGTGGGCTAAACCGGCAATGGCGCGGGCTGTTTGGGCGCTGCTTTTGGGCCGGTGTTTTTTTGTCCTAGGCCGGCGGGGGCGTTCTTGAATTTCTGTCGCCATCACCTGCAATTGTTCAATCAGTTCTTGCAGGGTAACGCGGCGTTTTTGCGGTGGTTGAGCAACAGCACGCCGGCGGATACAGCGATCAAGTTGCACACTATTCCGCACAGAAATTAGGCCGTCTCCTTCCAAAATCGGCGCTTCTTCTTCAAGCAGTTGCTCTTCTTCGCTTTCTTCTTGCAAGCGAGCCAGCGTATCTGCTTTGAGCAAAACCAGCATTGAGGCGTACAAAAACGCTTGACCCGACTGGGAGAGGGCGGCTTCTCGCTCAAGCAAACTCGCCGCATTCCCAGGCGAGACACCGGCAACGGGAACAGCGGCGAGGGTGCTTAAAAATCGGTCAATCACATCTATAACTTGCACATCCCAAGGGTCAATTTCTCCCTGTTCCGCCATTTCCATCAGCATAGCAATACCCAGTTCTGGGGCTGAGGCTCCTTGACTGTGTAAGTTTGCGGCTTGTTGGGAAAGTGAACCGGTCATTGGTTTCTTGTGAAAAAATGTTTGAATTTAACAACACGATTCTCAACAGCCGCCTCCTCTTGATCTACCAGAACTGCTGTTTGCTCTGCGAGAGGTTCTGGGGCTACGGGCAAGCGAAGCTGTTGTGTTTGAAGTTCTGCTTTATAGCGTTCGATATCTTCTTCTAAAGCTTCGATGCGGTTTTGTTGTTTGCGGATGCGGAGATTTTTGGGCCCAAGGGTGAGGAGGCGTTCTAATTGGCTCCACATTCCATATAACCATGCTAAACCGGCTCCCAATCCCATCGCTATGATCAGTTCAACGGCGAGAGGGGCTTGAAATTCTATGTTTTCATAAATTTGAACGGTGGCCGGTTGGGTGTTTTGAACGCCAAAAAAAACGAAGGCTAAACAAAATACAAACAGAAGGGAGAAGTTAAGCGTCCGCATTGCAAAAGTCTCCGGTTGTGGGGGGAGTGATATTGCCATTTTACGGGATACCGGCCCCTAAAAAACATCGAGTTTGAGCAGGACACAAAGGGTGTCCTAAGCATACTTACTCTCTCAAACCGCTGCTTGACGTTTGCCGATCCCAAGGGCCGGTAATAGCCGATATTTTAAAAAGCTGCCAAGGGCAACCAATAAAATAATCACCAATGCACCTATACCAATGGGACTCGGCACCCAAAACACTGTTTCTAAGTGATTAACTTCGCCTGATTTAAGCTTCCAAGTAAGCTGACTGTTTTGTTTTTCTGTAACAAGAGTTTCAAGGCCGGTTTCGACGTTGGTAGCTCCCCAAGGTGTGTTTAAACTGAAATCTAAATCTAAAATAGACCCCGGACTCAATAAAACATTGCCGTTGGCAGCAATCACACTCAGAGAGCGCAAATCTAAATCATAAACAAGCTGGTTTCTAATTGCTAAAATCCAATTACTCTGAGTCACACTCAGATGAGATTTAATATCTGGGAGATCCGGAACAGGACGGGCTTTTTTCTTTTCTAGGGGATTAAAAAAATCGTTAAATTTTTCTTCGAGTTCAGCCCCATTATTAAAAGGAATCGTCACCAAAATCTCTCCTTCTTGGAGTTGTTTGGTGCGGCCACCCAATTGACTAGCTCTTTGTTTAATACTATCTAGCCATTCTTGGACGGTTGTACCGCTAAAATTGGTGAACTGTTGTCCTAACTGAATGTGCTGGACAATTTCCCCGTGAGTCTGGCTTTCAAAGTTGATGGCTACATCATAGTCAACACAGCCAGAAAGCAAACAAGAAGCTAAGATAATTGTCCAGAAAATCCGCAATTTGCTAAAAATTTTATGGAGATGTTTCATACAACAAATACCAGAGATAATATGCCTTAAAGATGGACAAGTTACTTAAATTTTACCCCGACAAAAACCTCTTAATTCCTCCTTTTGCTCTGGGTTGATTTGTGGTTTTTTGTGTAAATTAAACCCTCAACTGCCTATAAGAAGCCGGCCTTTACCAATTCTGGGTTTATGGCCCAACTTTTGTTAAAAACTCACAGAGGAATGGAAAATTTTCCCTGATTGTACAGGCACCTGGGCCGGTGTGCGGGGTTGCTTTATTCATCTTAGGCCGTGTGGTGTTGTTGTTGCTAGTCACGACAATGGCAACCGCAGCTATCATGTCAAAAAAATCTAACCATCACACCCGACTTTGTAGCTTCCTCGAACCTATTAGACTGAAAACCTACAAACCGGCGCTCCTCAAAGTGTCGGTTTTTTAGTTCCTGGGGTAAGGTGGAATCTTAGAACACTAGAGAGAAAACAGCACAAGCCCAGAGCGAGATTAGAAAAAAAGATGGATACTTTAGATACGCGAGAATGGTTGCTCACAAATGGTTTAGGCAGCTTTGCCAGTGGAACTGTATGCGATGCGAGGACGCGGACTTATCATGGTTGGTTAATTGCTGCTCTTGAGCCTCCTTGCCAGCGTACTTTGTTGCTTTCTCATTTGGAGGCAACTTTGGAAGTGGGCGGTCAGGTTTGGCAGTTGGGGACAAATTTTTGGCAGGGTGGAACAGTTGCACCGGCAGGTTTTCAATTGTTGCGCTCGTTTGAAAGAGAACCGGCCCCGACTTGGACTTGGGGTGAGGGCGACTGGCAGCTTAGGCGACGTTTGTTGATGCCGCATCGGGGTTTAGAAAAAGTTTCTCACAATATTTTGATTGAATATGAATATCGCGGTATTTCACCGGCAATTTTGAAACTTCGTCCTTTGATTGCCGATAGAGATTTTCATTATCAGCAAAGCTCGGCGGAGCAGTTACATTTTTCCCGCAGCATCGGTGAGCAAGAAGTTGTTTTTCAAGGATTTAGGAATGGTCAAGCCTTGACGGCGTGGCGGTTGCGTTGGAGTTCTGGGGAGTATGATGGTGAGAGTTTCTGGTATTGGAATTATTATTATCCCGAAGAAAACAAGCGAGGTTTAAATGATATTGAAGATTTATATAATCCGGGGTGTTTGACTGTGGTTTTGCAACCGCGTGGTTGTGTGGTTTTAGAGGCATCTGTAGGGGAAGAAATTGGAAATTATCAGCTTGATAAAAATTCGTTTGAAAAAGCTCTTTTATGGGAAAATCAGCGATTAACTGAGGTATTTGGAAAGGTACTTGTTAAGGGTAATAATAATGAGAAAAAGCTTAAAAATCGGTTGTTAAAAGCAAGTGATCAGTTTATTGTTTATCGGGCTTCAATTGATGGGCCTACGGTGATTGCGGGGTATCCTTGGTTTAATGATTGGGGACGGGATACGTTAATTGCGTTACCGGGTTTAGCTTTGGCTACGGGGCGTTTTGAGCTTGCGAAGGGCTTGCTGAGAACGTTTGGAAAATATTGTAAGCATGGCTTAATTCCGAATGCGTTTCCTGATGCGGGGAGTCAGCCTTTTTATAACAGTGTTGATGCGGCTTTGTGGTGGGTAGAAATTTTGGGGCTTTATCTGGAGGCGACGCAGGATTGGCAATTTTTGAGGGAGCAATATGGGGTGGTAAGGCAAATTTATAAAGGCTTTAGTGCGGGGAGTTTGTATAATATTGGCGTGGATGCGTCGGATGGGTTGGTGATGTGGGATGCTCTTGGGGCGGCGGTGACGTGGATGGATGTGGTGCTTGATGGGGTGCCGGTGACTCCGCGCCGGGGCAAGCCGGTGGAGATTAATGCTTTGTGGTATTCGCTTTTGTGTTGGGGGGCTGTTTGGGCGGGCCGGTTGGCGGCGGAGGGTGGTGAGTTCGGGGTTAAGTATCAAAATCAAGCGGTTAGATATGCACATCACGCCGAAATTGTCAAGGCTTCTTTACAAAAATTTTGGAATGCTAAGAAAGGTTATTTATATGATGTGATAGACCCGGAGGGTGTAAGGGATGGGAGAATACGCCCGAATGCGGTTTTGGCCTTGTCGTTGTCTCATTGTGCGTTTTCGCAGGCACAGGGGCGCCAGGTGATGGAGGTGGCGCGGGAGAGGTTGTTGACACCGTATGGGTTGCGGAGTTTAGATTGGGAGGATGGGGGGTACAAGGGGCGCTATGAGGGGGGCCGGTATGGTCGAGATCGGGCGTATCATCAGGGGACGGTTTGGAGTTGGTTGATTGGCGCGTTTGTGCGGGGTTGGGTGCGGTTTTACCCGGAGGTAGAGGTGCCGGTGGATTGGGGTGCAATGTTGCAGCATTTTTGTGAGGAGGGTTGTATAGATAGCGTTTCGGAGATTTTTGATGGGGATGCGCCGCATTTTCCCCAAGGTACTTTTGCTCAAGCTTGGTCGGTTGCTGAGTTGTTGCGACATTGGCCGGGGATGGAGTTGGATTAATCAATGTTGATGGGGGGGTGTTAATAAGCCGGTTTTTATGCAGCTATACTCTTAAAGTTTTAGAGTCTGGAATTAACCGTTTAGAATAGTGGAGAAGTTCAGAATTATAAACAACAATGCAAGCAGAACACCGGCAAAGACGCGAAAAGTTAATGGCAAAAATTGGCAATGGAACAGCGATTTTTCGCAGTGCGCCTATGGCAGTTATGCACAATGATGTTGAGTATGCTTTTCGTCAAGATAGCGATTTTTTCTATTTAACCGGCTTTAATGAACCCTCAGCAGTGGCAGTTTTGGCACCGCATCACGATGAGCATAAATTTGTTTTATTTGTGCAACCAAAAGAACCTGAAAAAGAAGTTTGGACAGGATATCGGGCGGGAGTTGAAGGTGCAAAAGAACTTTACGGCGCTGATGAAGCTTTTCCGATGAGTGAGTTAGATGAAAAGTTGCCGAAGTATTTAGAAAAAGCCGACCGTATTTATTATCATTTGGGGCGAGATAAGGCGTTTAATGATACGGTTTTGAAACATTGGCAGCAGTTAATGCGAACTTATCCTAAACGCGGAATTGGGCCTACTGCAATTGAGGACACCGGCCCCATTTTACACGCGATGCGTTTAATTAAAAGTGAGGCAGAATTAGAGTTAATGCGGAAAGCGGCGGCTATTTCTGTAGAGGCGCATTTGTTGGCGCAGGAAATGGCAAAACCGGGTGTTTTTGAGTATGAAATTCAAGCAGAAATGGAGCGACTTTTTCGCTTACGGGGTGGAAATGGGCCGGCTTATCCGTCAATTGTGGCTTCGGGGCCAAATGCTTGTATTTTGCACTATATTGAAAATAATCGGCAATTACAAGAAAATGATTTATTGCTGATTGATGCCGGTGGTGCTTACGGTTATTACAATGGCGATATCACCCGAACTTTTCCGGTGAGTGGCAATTTTACGCCTGAGCAAAAGGTGATTTATGATCTTGTCTTGACGGCACAATTAAAGGCAATTGAACAAGTGCAACCAGGGAATGAGTGGAGTAAAATTCACGAAACTGCGGTGCGAGTTTTGGTGGAAGGTTTAATGGATTTAAAAATTTTGGTAGGGGATATTGAGGAGATTATTAAGGAGGAGAAATATAAGCCTTATTATATGCACCGCACCGGCCATTGGTTAGGTTTAGATGTGCATGATGTGGGGGTTTATCAGTTTGGGGAACAGTCGCAAATTTTGCAAGCTGGGCAAGTTTTAACTGTGGAACCAGGGCTTTATTTTGGCGGAAATATTAAGCCGGTGGAGGGTCAACCAGAACTTGATGAACGCTGGCGCGGAATTGGAATTCGTATCGAAGATGATGTTTTGGTAACGAATTCTGGGCATGAAATTTTAACTGCCGGTGTTCCTAAATAGGGGATATGTTGTTGCTTTGCCCACCATTTTAAGCCGGTGGGCAGAGCTTTTTAATTTGCTGTTAAAACGGCGCGATAGCGAACTTTATTAGCGCGCACTTTTTGCAAAGCTTCGTTAGCTTGCTGCATGGAAAATGTTTCAACAATTGGTTTTACACCATATTTTTCCGCTACGTTTAACATATCCATCATTATTGCCCGTCCGCCAATAATTGACCCCATGATCCGGCGACGTTTCATTATTAATGGAAACAGCGGAACATTAAGCGGTTGACTGGGAACGCCTACCATTGTTAAAGTACCGTCAGAGTCGAGATATTCAACATAAGCCGGCCAATCTAAATCGGCGGGAACGGTACTAATTAAGATTTGAAATTTGCGATCTGGTGGTGGTGGAGAACTGCCGGCCGGCACTACAATTGCATCAGCGGCGCCGAGTTGGGTAGCAAATTCTGCTTTGTCTTGAGAGGTAGTAAAAGCGGTGACACGGTTGCCTAATTTACTGGCAAATTGTACGGCTAAATGTCCTAATCCGCCAACACCAATTACGCCTATTTCTTGACCAGAACTCATGCCGGCAGAACGCAAGGCGGAATAAACGGTAATACCGGCACATAAAAGCGGGCCGGCGTGTTGAGTTTCAATGCCCGCCGGGATAGGAAAAGCAAAGCGAGAATCAACTTTTAAATAATCAGCAAAGCCGCCGTATCCTGCTACAATTAAGCCTTGATTTTCATCACAAAGGTTTTCATTTCCTCGCAAACAATCACGGCATTGTAAACACGAGGATGCTTGCCAACCAACGCCGACACGATCACCTTTTTTTAAGTGTTGAATTTGCTCGCCCAATTCGACAATTTCGCCGACAACTTCGTGTCCGACAACAGCGGGATAGCGAGACATTCCCCAATCATCATCAATGATATGCAGGTCAGAGTGACAAACACCGCAGGCTAATACTTTGATGATACATTCGTAGCCGGTGGAAGATTCCACATCAAAGCTGTAAGGTTTTAATTCTGCGCCTTTTTCAAGGACTGCAAAAGCGTTAATTTTCATTATTTTTTTTCCTATCTATGTAGGGGAAGTTCTGCCCACCATTATAAGCCGGTGGGCAAAGCATCGCCCTACAGATTAGGCTGGTAAGAGTCCTTTTGAGGCAAGCCATTCTTTATTATAAAGTCGGGATTGATAGCGCGCCCCGCCATCACATAATACAGTAACAATTGTATGTCCGGGGCCCATTTGTTTTGCCAAAGCCACAGCAGCCGCGACATTAATTCCGACGGAACCTCCCATAAATAAGCCATCTTTTTCTAATAGTTGATAAATCGCTTTTACGGCTTCTTTATCATCAACTTGGATGGCATCATCAAAAGGCACATTTTCCATATTAGCGGTAATGCGGCTGTTGCCAATTCCTTCGGTTATTGAGCTTCCTTCTGTTTGAATTTCGCCGGTTTTAACGTAGCTATATAAACCGCTTCCCATTGGATCTGCCACAACTACTTTGATGTTGGGATTTTTTTCTTTTAAATACAAGGCAACGCCTGCATAGGTTCCACCGGTGCCGGTTGCTGTTACCCAAGCATCAATTTTTCCCTCGGTTTGTTCCCAAATTTCCGGGCCGGTGGTTTCATAATGGGCGATGCGGTTGGCAAGGTTATCAAATTGATTTGCCCAGATGGCATTTTCCATTTCTGAGGCTAATCTTCCTGATAATTTTACATAGTTATTCGGGTCTTTATAGGGGACTGCCGGCACAGTTCGGACTTCCGCCCCCAGCGTTCTTAAAGCATCAATTTTTTCTTGAGATTGTGTGTCTGGAATAACAATCAAACATTTATAACCTTTGGCATTACAAATGTGCGCTAAACCGATGCCGGTGTTGCCGGCGGTGCCTTCTACTACTGTTCCACCTGGTTTGAGTAAACCTTTTTCTTCGGCATCTTTGATGATATATAATGCAGCGCGATCTTTAACTGATCCACCGGGGTTAAGAAATTCTGCTTTGCCTAAAATTTCACAGCCGGTTTCTTCACTAAAGCTATTTAATCGTATCAAAGGCGTATTGCCAACACTTCCGATGAATCCGTTTTTGATGTCCATTGGTTGCGTTTCCCCGTTTTATTTAACGTTGTTTCTGCGTCATAGAAATTTTGCTGTTGGGTTGCGCTAAGCTTCACCCATCCTACCTTACCAAATTTTCCTCATATTTAATACAAATCCTGGCAACACCGGCTCACCACTTACGCTTTCAGGGTTTTCTAATATTTCTTCTTCTTGATTAGGCCGGTAAATATAAACTCGGCGATTTTGAGGATCTATTAACCATCCTAATTGAAATCCAGGCTCGCTTTGATATTCGAGCATTTTTTCTTTTAAGGGTTTTAAATTATCCGAGGGTGAGCGCAATTCTACAACAAAATCAGGACAAATAGGAGCAAATTTTTTCCTCTGTTCTGCTGATAAAGCATTCCAACGTTCTAATTTTATCCAAGAAGCATCAGGAGAGCGTTCTGCACCTGTGGAAAGTGTAAAACCGGCACTCGAAGAAAAAGCAATGCCGGTTTCATCTTCATCAGCCCAGTTCATTAATTGTTGAATAATTCTCGCATCTTTATGTCCTGTTTCTGAGCCGGTTGGCGACATAATTATTAATTCTCCTTTTTTGTTTCTTTCAATTTGTAATTCTGAGTTTATTTGGCAGAATTCAAAAAATTGATCAGATGTCATTTGCAATTCTGGAGGCATCCTTAAAACAATCGGAGATGAAAGCATAAAATTTACCTCAATTCTTTGAAAAATTATAACAAAAAAAGCTGGGCATAACCCAGCCTTGTTTTACACTCTAGGAGCTTTTATTTGTTAGGTTGAGGTGTTAAGCGCAGATAAGGTTTAACGGCGTTGTATCCTTTGGGGAATTTTTCTTGCAATTCTTGCGGATCTTGAATGGAAGGAACAATCACACAATCTTGTCCATCTTGCCAATTTGCCGGCGTTGCAACGCTGTATTTATCTGTTAGTTGTAACGAGTCAATTACCCGCAGCAATTCATCAAAATTACGACCTGTACTGGCAGGATAAGTGAAGGTTAGACGGAGTTTTTTGCTGGGGTCAATTATGAAAACAGAACGAATTGTTAGATTATCTAAGGAGTTGGGGTGGATCATGTCGTAAAGATCAGAAACTTTACGATCTGGATCTGCCAAAATCGGATAATTTAAGCTGACATTTTGGGTTTCTTCGATGTCTTTAATCCAACCCTGGTGAGATTCTACATCATCCACGCTGAGCGCAAGTGGTTTGACGTTGCGTTTCTCAAATTCCGATTTGAGGCGAGCTACAGCGCCGAGTTCGGTGGTGCAAACCGGCGTATAGTCTTTCGGATGGGAAAATAATACAACCCAGCTATCACCAGCCCAGTCATAAAAGTTGATTTCGCCCTTAGAGGAGGCTTGCGTAAAGTTGGGGACGGTATCACCTAAGCGGAGTGCCATAACTGTTTTCCTGTGCTTCTCAATTGCAGAAAAAAATATTCTCTCAAGGCATCATGCCATAAAACCCCGGTTCTCCGATAGATTTTTGGCGGTTTGTTACAAAAAATTACAACCTCTTGGCCAATGTAATACTATAATCAATGTTTACCTTGTCCACATATCTTTATTTGTTTTTAAGATAAAGCCTGTGTTTCAACTGCTATATCCTTTAATCCACGCTATTGAGCCGTTTTTGGTGCCCATCTGTTTCGTTTCGGCTTGGGCGATGGTGTTGCTGGTGGGGTTGAGTCTCTGGAGTGCTATCAGAGATGGAATGGCTCGCGCTAAGCAAATGCACCAGATCCCTTGCTCGAATTGTGTATTTTTTACCAATGATCACCGGCTCAAATGCCCTGTCCGTCCGACGGAGGCCGGTACCGAAGAGGCGATTGCTTGTTTAGATTACCGGCCCCCGACTCGATTTTAATTAAAATTAAATCACCAAATTGAGTAGCCGGTTAATTAACTCAGAACATCAATCAGATTTTGTGTTCTCCCATTTCCAATAACACCTTTAAAACCCCCCGTTTTCCCGCACATTCAAAAGCCGAAATCGCTTCCTCGAAAGGGTAACGATGCTGAATTAAACTCTTGACATCTATAGTTTTTTGTGCTAATAAATCAATGGCTTTTTTGAACGGGCCGCAACGAGAACCAATCAAGGTAATTTCATCCACAACTATCCCAGAAATATCTAAATTCAAATTAGCGGCGTAGGTACTTTTTAACACCAAAATTCCACGCGGACGTAAGGCACTGCGGGCAATTGAAAAGCCTTCTGGGTTGCCGGTGCATTCCACAGCAATATCAAAACTACGCTCTTTTAAAACATCTTTAAAACCTACTTTTATGCCGCGCTGTTCTAAATTTGCCAGCTTATCCGAATGGCGACCTATTACTAATAAATCACAGCCGGTTAATGCTAAAGTTTGAGCTACCAACTGCCCCAATTTTCCATCCCCTACAACTAAAACTTTTTCATTTGGGGTAATTTTAACTTGTTCTTGAATTTCCAGCGCCGCCGCCACCGGCTCAGTAAAAGTTGCCTCATCCAGACTAACATTTTCTGGAACCAAATATAAATTTTTAACCGGCAAAGTTAAATATTCAGCAAAGGCACCATGACGATTAACAATTCCTAAAACTGTGCGATTTTCGCAGTGTGTTGGTTGTCCGCTTTTACAAAACCGGCATTCCCCACAAGCAGCATTTATTTCACCAACAACAGCGCGGTTAATGAGATTTTCTGGGCCTTTTTCTACCCTTCCCACAAATTCATGTCCTAAAATGCCGGTGTAGGGGTAATATCCTCTCAGAAGTTCCAAATCAGTATTACAAATTCCTGCTTGCAATACCTTAATTAAGGCTTCACCTTCTGGCGGTTGAGGGATGGGGAGATTATCTTTAAGCGACAGTTGCTTATTTTCTAACCATACTGCTTTCATAGGAAGTTAAAACCTCAATTACAAGCTTAAAAAAGACAAAATAAACCAGAGTTAAACTAAGGCAAGTTGCGATGCAGTCTTGATGCTACTATATTTTTCCAAAAAGTTGACAGCATCCACAAGCGATGGAAAAAGCCGGTTTTTTATATCTCGCGGTGTCATGGCAGAAATGCCATCTTTATCTACAGTTTCGCTGATTTTACCAATCGAGCGAACTTTTAAGCCAGACGCAGTTTTTTCTGTACAATAAACGGCATATTCTGCCAGTTGATAGTTTGGCGTTTTTTCTAACCAAAAACCTTTAGGACATTCAGCAATATCAATACACACCGGCTCACAATCCCATTCTACTGCCGGTACTGCCACCGCCGCAAACGTAAACACTGCCGCCAACGCCACTGATAATTTATCAATTTCGGCTAATAAAACTTTGCCAATTGCCTCAATTTTGCGCCGTACCATCTCGATATGCTTGCATGGGGGTTTAATTTCGCTTTGCTGGGAGACAAACGCCGTACAGGTGCAAGAATCGAGTTTAACGCGATGTTGTTTGCCGGTGTCTAAATTTGTGCAGATAGCGCAGTCGGTGTAAAACTTGAGGTGATAGCCTTTAAACTTGCGCCGTGCGATAAAGGTACTCCACCGGCGCCCGGTTGCTTTTGAGACGTATAATGCCCAGGGGCACTTGTTGCGAAGCATCATCCGCACTTCTACAACCTTACTGGCGATGTCTTCGAGGACGCAAGAGACAGCATTAATTAGATTTTCTGTCGATTCAGTATTGAGAATGCACTCTAACATTGCTATAATCTCCTTTAGGTATTTTGTGCCGGGGTTTAAACCCGGTCTTTTTTTCGGTAAGTATTTATTTCCCGAAACTTTATTTGTTGAATCTATCCTAGAGATTAACACCGCAATGTCTAGTTAACCAGTCTTTTAAGTCAAATGTAACATATCTTTACATCGGCCTTACTTAAGGTTGTAAAATGTAGACTAGACCGAGAATTAAATTTTGTGGAGTTGTAATGGCAAATAATAATCCGAGAACAGAACAGTTAAAAGCGTATCAGTTTCAGAAGCAGGGGGACGAACCGCTATCAGATAAACCCATAGCAATACGTCTTCCTAAATCTGCCGATCAGCGTATTCGAGAAATTCCAGCCTCTAAGCGTTCAGTGCTGTTGAGAGAATGGATTTTGATGGGTTTAATGCAAATGGAAGAACAGGAATTAACGGGATCATAATTGAACAAAAACCCAATTTTGCCAATTTATAGAGTGTTATTTTGAAGCCGGTTATTATAAAAAAATAAAAGAATAAAATCTCATTATTGATGCCTTCACCGAGCAGAAACACCAGATTTTGCTATTGTGGGAGGGGTTGGATAAAATGATATCTAAGGTGGAAATGCGCCATTTTTGGGCACTGTTGGGGGGATCGGTGCAAGCGGTGCGGTTGGTGGTAATAAGAATGCTTGTTCGGGGTTTGATGTGTTTCGCAACTGGGAGTTTAACCCGGAACAGGTGATGGACTATATTCGCCGTTGGTTGGCGCCGATGGGGGATGCAGCGACGGGGGAGAGTTTAGAGGCGGCGTTAGCACAGTCGGAAAATTCCCGTCTCAAGGAGTTTAAACTATAAATAGGTAACTCGATTTTGGGCATCAATTTGTATATGTTTTAACCTTTGCAGTTCAGATAGTATTCTTTCTTGTTCAGCCTCAGAAATTCCTCCTTGAGATTGAAACATGGTACCAATTGAATTTTTAAGGGTTTTTCTTGTCCTTGGCTTTAACTTTATGATCCTTTCAAAAACATATTGAACTACTTCTGAGTCATTTTGAGGTTTCGATAAGTCTTTGGGGTAACTTTCAATTTGGCTTTGAGGATTTTGAGTTTCCTCTTCTTTTCTAGCTAGCTGTATCAGCAGTTGCGCCAAACGCAACTTGTCTCTGTATCCAAGCTGTTCGCACAAGGCAGCTATCTCATCATAGCTAATAACAACTTTTGTTTGAAACTTATCGTTAAGGGATAACTGTTGCTGTTGAGAAAAAAATTCAGGATTTGACATAACACAACCTTGACTTTTTTTCGATCTTACCACTACCCCAAAGATTAAATCAAACCTTCCAACTCTTCTGCATCGACGGCAGTAAATTCGATAACCCCGATAACCCCGCCACCGATATCTAAGAAGCAACTGGTCAAAAAACGGGACAACCACAGGGGGATTGCCCCTACCCAAATCCACAGAAGGCACACCTCGCACCCTCACTGAACTCAAAATCTAGTCTTCACTCCTAGACCGGCAAAAACACCCCATCCTCATTTTCTACGAACATACAAACCCCCAAGGTTTTAGCCCAACTTTTCAAGGGTTCTCTCACTCGCTTCGACGTACCATGTTATCACCGGCACACCCCATCCCACCATTCCCACTTTCTCCCCCCAAGATCCGCACCTGATTCAAACTATTATTAATTGGATAAAACGCACTATTTTAGAAGCTTAATAATCTCAAATATCCCTAAATTTAGGACACACTTCAAACGCTAACTGTGCCCTATAAAAACAAACATCAAACTCAGCAAAAAAGTTAGTCCGTCCTAAAAGAATTGGAATATTATCTACCCTAGTCCAAGCAAAAGCTAACTGAACTGGCTCAAACTCCCCTACTGTTGCCCAAACTAATAACCCTTTTGCTTCAGCAATTGCTAAATTACCCGCTAAATTAACAGAAAATCTTTGCTCTTCCCAAATTGCCCCTAATTGCACTCCAATATTATAGGGTAAAACATTAACACGCTTCTCCTGTATCCAGTAAACCCATAACCTCAACTGAACGATTTTGATAAGTTAGCGTTAAAGGCAAATACGGAACATCGGCTAAAACGCCAAACTCATCTCGTTTAGGTTGAAAAGGATATCGCCTACTATTAAACATTTTGAGTTTGCTTCTGCTCTATTTCTAGTAGCTGCATCAATTGTTCCGCTGCACCATTAGACGTATGCACAGCACCAATAATTTCTGCCGGTTCATTCCCTAATGTGATTCCTTCTTCTTTCGCCAATTCAGCCGTTAAAAATTGCATCATTTGAAACTTCTCAGCACGGGATAACTGCCGCAGTTGCGCTAATAATTCAGGATTTGACATAAAATAACCTTGAATTCATTTTTCCATTTTACCACTACCGCACAGATTCCACCAAACCTTGCAACTCTTCTGCATCGATGGCAGCAAATTCGATAACTGCGATAACCCCGCCACCGATATCTAAGAAGTAACTGATCAAAAAACACCACTGTCACAAATCCACAGAAGGCATAAATAACACCCTCATAGAACTCAAAATCTACTCTTCACTACTGCTAGACTTGGAAAAACACTCCATACTCATTTTCTCCGAAAAACCGAAACCCCAAAATTTTAACCAAAATTTTCCAGGGTTCTCTCACACGAACGACGCTACAATTTGCATCATCACCGGCACACCCCATCCCACCATTCCCACTTTCTCATCCCAAGACTCCTACCTCATCCAAACTATTATTAATTGCCTACAACGCACTATTTTAGAACCTTGATGCTATAACTAAGCTAGAATATCTACAAAGCCTAATCCTAACTCAAAATGACTAAAATTGAGGTTAAAAATGAATATATCGTTAAGTTCAGAAATTGAGAAGTTTATTGAAAGTCAGGTAGAAAGCGGTAAGTATCCTTCTGCTGAAGAAGTCATCGCGGCAGGTATCAGGCTATTAGAAGAACGAGAACGCATTTACAAAGGGAGGTTTGAGGAATTGAAAAAGGAAATTATGGTTGGCGTTGAAGCCTCAGAACGAGGTGAGGTTGTTGATGGGGAAATGGTTTTCTCCGAACTGCAACAGAAACTACAACAACGCCGAAATCAATCTGGTTTATGACTAATATTTGTCGTTTTACGTCTCCCGCCAGCCGAGATATTGAAACCATTATCGATTTGATTGCTGACAATAATGGTTTTGATGCGGCAGAGCGCTTCCTGAAAAAAGTTAATCAAAAGTGTAAGAATTTAGCAACTTTTCCAAATATGGGGCGTAGGCGTGATGAACTTCTTGAGGAGTTGCGGAGTTTTCCAGTTGATGATTACCTGATTTTTTATCGCCCAATTGAAGGGGGTATTGAGATTTTAAGGGTAATCAGTGGCTATCGGAATTTGTCAGAACTTTTTGAAGAACCTTTTGAGGAGTGATAAATTTGTTCAAGGCTAATTAATACAACTCATAATGCCTATTCTTCTATCATTTGTCTCAGAAGCTCTTTCCGCTTCTATTAACCGACTTTATTATTAACACCACCGGCCCCAAAAACCCAAACAAAAAAGTAAAAGGTAAAAGGTAATAAATATCCTCATTACCCCTTACCAATTACAACAAATTACTTAGAAAACTTCGGGCCCATACCGGCAGCCGCAGCATAAACAGCTTGAGCGCCTAACTCATCCTCAATCCGCAACAAACGGTTATATTTAGCCACCCGTTCACTACGACAAAGCGAGCCAGTTTTAATTTGACCGGCACGAGTAGCCACAGCCAAATCAGCAAGCTAAAGTTTTCCTCTATTCTTGTTTAAATGTGCCGGCTTTAACCAGCCACCGGCCTGAATAAGAAGAATTTATTAGCATAGAAGCAGTCTATAGAAACTATCAAAATTTTTTTATTCTTTCCTTAAAATTAATTGCTAAATGTCTTATTTCACTATAAAATACTAAAAATTAGTTAATTTCCCTCCAAATGTGGATAGCTTTTGGAAACAAATTAACTCTTCTAAAAGTTATTCTACAGGGGACATCTATTATGCCCAAACGTAACAATATATTAGTGATCGGCGCGGTTTTATTCGGTTTAGCCTATTATGGGGCTTCTAATAACCGTCAAATTTATTTACCACGACAGCCGCAAGTGCAGTATCTTGTGCCGGTTGGTACGGCGCCGCCGATGCCAGTTGCGCCGATGGCTACATCTTCTGGATGGATGAATTTTCAATCACCTCAAGGCCGGTTTTCCGTTTTACTTCCACAGCTTCCAATTCAAAAAACCCCTCAAAATAATAATTCCCGATTAAGCCATAGTTACACTGTTTCTACCCATTATGAAAGTTATAGTGTCACATATCAAGACTTGCCCGAAAGATTCATACCGGATATGAATGAGAAACGCTCAATGATAAATGATATGGGCAATTCTATGAAAGGCGCTCCAGGCTACTATAGTGTAGGTGCAAAACGAAATTTTGCGTTAGGAGGTCATCCTGGCATTGAGATTAACTTAGAATCTCCCGATTCTGATATTTCCAGAGGTAAAATTTGGCATCTTATGGTAGAAAGACGAGTGTACACCTTATCAGTAATTACTCCATACCCCGAAAATGCGGAAGCTTTTTTAAGGTCTTTCCGTTTCTATTAACCGGCTTTCTTATTAACACCACCGGCCCCCAAAAACCCAAACAAAAAAGTAAAAGGTAAAAGGTAACAAATATCCTCATTACCCCTTACCAATTACAACAAATTACTTAGAAATCTTGGGCCCCATACCGGCAGCCGCAGCATAAACAGCTTGTGCGCCTAACTCATCCTCAATCCGCAACAAACGGTTATATTTTGCCACTCGTTCACTACGACAAAGCGAACCAGTTTTAATTTGACCGGCACGAGTAGCCACCGCCAAATCAGCAATCGTAGTATCCTCAGTTTCACCAGAACGGTGACTAATAATCGAACGGAAACCATTACGACCACCCAAATCAATCGCCTGCAAAGTTTCCGTCAAAGAACCGATTTGATTTAACTTAATCAAAATCGAATTTGCAGCCTTCAAATCAATACCTTTCTGCAAACGAGTAATATTTGTAACAAACAAATCATCACCCACCAATTGCACCCGATCACCGATTTTTTGCGTCAAAAGTTGCCAGTTCTGCCAATCTTCCTCATGCAAACCATCCTCAATCGAAACAATCGGATATTCGCTCACCAACCTCGCCATATAATCGATAAATTCCGCCGGCTCCTTGGCAGTACCATCATAGACATACTTGCCATCCTTATAAAACTCACTCGCCGCCACATCCAACGCCAAAGCCACCTCAGAACCAGGCTTATAACCGGCCTTTTCAATAGCAGCCACCAGCAACTCCAAAGCTTCCTGATTTGAGCCTAAATTCGGCGCAAAACCGCCTTCATCACCCACACCAGTCAGCAACCCCTTATCATCCAAAACCTTGCTCAGACACGCAAAAACCTCAGCACCCCAGCGCAAAGCCTCCTTAAAAGAAGTCGCGCCCACCGGCACAATCATAAACTCCTGAAAATCCACATTATTTGAAGCATGGGCCCCACCATTGATCACATTCATCAAAGGCACCGGCAACACATTAGAAAGCGGCCCACCCAAATAACGATAAAGCGGAATTCCTAACGCATCCGCAGCCGCCTTTGCCGTAGCCAAAGACACCGCTAAAATCGCATTTGCCCCTAAATTAGACTTATTCGCAGAACCATCTAAATGAATCATCGCCCCATCAATGCTGGCTTGATCCAAAGCATCTTTTTCTATTAGGGTAGGAGCAATTTTATTTTCGATATTTTCAACCGCCCTCATCACACCCTTTCCGCCATACCGGCTTTTATCGCCATCGCGGAGTTCGTGTGCCTCAAACGTGCCGGTAGACGCACCACTGGGGACTTGCGCCAACCCCATCGCACCACCTTCGAGATAAACTTCCGCTTCAACAGTCGGACGTCCGCGAGAATCTAAAATTTCACGGGCTTTAATAGAAAAAATTGAAGTATCGTTCATAGTGAACAGTTCCAAATGTCAACAAGAGAGTGTTCAGATCGAAGCTGAAATTTCAGCAGGCATCGCTCCGGCGTGGCTTTGCCGGCGCAAAAATCACCAATGGTAAGCATATCTTTTAAAGCTGCACGCCTGTACAGAAATTAATCATTTCAACAAAATTGCCATTGCTTGCTTCTTGAAAGCCGGTTAACCGAACCCCAGCAAAAAGCGCCGGTGGAGCAACCTTAGAATAAAAAAGAGAAGCAATACCAATGGAGAAGGCCATGCGATTACTGCATACAATGCTCAGAGTCGGCAATTTAGAGAGATCCCTAGATTTCTACTGCAATATCTTGGGGATGAAGTTGCTGCGCCAAAAAGATTATCCCAGTGGTGAGTTTACTTTGGCTTTTATTGGTTATGGCGAGGAGTCGGAGAATACAGTCCTTGAATTGACCTACAACTGGGGCAAAGATAGTTATAACTTGGGCGATGCCTACGGTCATATCGCTATCGGGGTGGATGATATTTATGGCACTTGTGAAGAAATTCGCGCTAAGGGGGGGAAAGTCTCCCGCGAACCAGGGCCCATGAAACACGGTTCGACAGTGATTGCTTTTGTGGAAGACCCCGATGGGTATAAGGTTGAGTTGATTCAGCTTGGTACTCAGGGATCTGCCGGGGAAAAACAACCGAGTGCGGCTGTTGGTGCTAAGTAGCCGGTTTTCAAAGCAGAAGATAAAAACCCGGTTAGCCAAAAAAGCCGGGTTTTGAGCAGAGTTTTTTATGTGTGTTGTGAGGTTTGGTTGTGAAGTTTTTTCTCTGGCGGGGATGTGGTTTGGGGTTTTTGATGTTTTTTGGTTATGGGTTGCCGGTGGCTGGGGTGTCGCAGTCGCCACCGGTTAAAACCGGCGTCTACACAAATAAAGTCCCCTCCGGCGACTGGGGAACCGGCCAAAGTGAACAACCTGCGCCGCTTAAAACCGGCCTCTACCCAAACCAAATTTCCTCCGGGGATTGGTTAACCGGCCAAAGTGAGGCAATGTTGGATACCCCGGAATCAGAAGCAATGGGCCAACTGACATCCGTTGAGCAGTTGTCGGATGTCTTGCCTAGTGATTGGGCTTATCAGGCTTTAAAATCGCTTATTGAGCGCTATGGGATTCGTTTGGGATATCCTGATCGGTCGTTTCGTGGCAATCAGGCGATGACGCGCTATGAGTTTGCGGCGGCGTTGTCGGAGGTTTTGGAGAAAATTCAGCCGTTGCTGGGTGTGGATCGTGAAAGTGTAGAGCAAGATTTGGCGACACTGCAACGTTTGCAACGCGAGTTTGCCGGTGCTTTGGCTCAATTGCGCGGCAGAATGGATGGTTTGGAGGATCGCACAACTGACTTAGAAAATAATCGTTTTTCTCCGACTACAAAAATGACCGGCCAGTTTATCTGGACTCCCACAACTGGCAATCAGGCTGACTTTACTTTTGTTTCTCGTCTGCGGCTGAATTTGCTTACTGCTTGGCGTCCAGAAACCGGTTTTCTAACGACTCAGTTGGAAATGGGTAATGGTGGCGGCGATACGGTGAGTGCTCTTCAAAATGATGATGGCGTGAATTTGCTGGGTAGCACCGGCCTGTTTGCTGGGGCCGGCGGTCTGGATTATGTTGAGGTTGACCCGCAAGTTCGTCTGCGGAAGCTATACTACACTTTACCTTTTTTGTCAAGTGCTACGCTAACAATTGGGGCAAAAATGTCACCGCGTTATTTTATTGACCGCAACCGGTTTGCCAATAATGAGGCGGTCGATTTTAATTCCAGTTTTTTTGTGAATAATCCGCTGATTGTCCAAAATCAAATTGACCGCGAGGGGGGGGCCGGTGTGGCGCTAAATTGGCCTATTCAAGGCACGCCCCTCACTCTGAATGCGCTTTATATTGCAGCAAATGCGGCAGATCCGCAAAGGGGTGGTTTTTTTGAAGACGTCAACCAGGGGAGTGTTGAATTACAGTATGCCCCAAACCCAGATATGGCTGTCCGTTTGCAATATACCCATGCGAGAATTAATCAAACGGATGTTAAGGCGTTTGGCATTAATGGGGAGTGGGCTTATAGTCCCCGGATAGGGGTGTTTGGGCGTTTGGGGGTTGGGGACTATAGCGGGTTTAATTCTGTGTTGGGCCGGGAGTTGAATGCTTCGCCTTGGACGTGGATGCTGGGGGTGACATTCCGCAATACGCCGGTGCCTGGTACGATGGCGGGGATTGCAATAGGTCAGCCGTTTGTTACGGGTGAGGTAGGGAATGCCACCCAAACGAATTTTGAGGCGTTTTACAATGTTCTGATCAGCGATAATATAAGTGTGACTCCGACGTTTTTGTTGGTGAATAATGCCGATAATGACAGTGAAAATGGTACCATTTGGCAGCTTGGTCTGCGGACGGTGTTTTCTTTTTAGCACCGATTTTTATTGATTGTAGGGGAGTGGGTATCTAGGTTTATGTTATTAAAAAACAGCTTTGATAAACTCTCTCCTAGTTGCTAAGTTTGTGTTTTTTTGAACCGCAGATAAACGCAGATGAACGCAGATAAATACGGATGGTTAACTGTTTTATCTTTGTCTATTTTGTAAAGTAAACAAATTCCCGATTCTACAAATGCAACCTACTGATTCAACTAAATTTACTGATAAAGCCTGGGATGCGATTGTTAAATCCCAAGATGTTGCTCGCCGGTTCGCTAATCAAAATCTTGAGGTGGAACATTTGGCAATGGCGGCGCTGGAACAACAAGATGGTCTGGCTGGTAAGATTTTATCTAAGGCTGGGGTTGTTCCTGATCAACTTTTGCAGCGGTTAAAGACTTTTACTCAAAGCCAGGCGAAACAAGGTAAGATTGACCAGCTTTATCTGGGGCGTGGTTTGGATTTGATGTTGGATAAGGCTGAGGAGTTTCGCCAAGGTTTTCAGGATGATTTTATTTCTATTGAGCATATTGTTTTGGCTTTGTGTGAAGATGAAAGAATTGGAAAACGGACTTTTCGGATTTTAAATTGTGACCGGCAAGCTTTGGAAATTGCTATTAGGGCTTTGCGTGGTTCTGCCAAAGTTCAAGATCCAAACCCGGAAAATAGTTATGGGGCTTTGGAAAAGTATGGACGGGATTTAACGGAACAAGCAAAGGCGGGTAAACTTGATCCGGTAATTGGTAGGGATGACCAAATCCGCAGGGTGATTCAAGTGCTTTCTCGCCGGTCAAAAAATAACCCGGTTTTGATTGGGGAACCGGGGGTTGGTAAGACGGCTATTGCTGAGGCTTTGGCTCAAAGAATTGTTAATGGTGATGTGCCGGAATCTTTGAAAAATCGCCGCTTAATTTCTCTGGATATGGGGAGTTTAATTGCGGGGGCAAAATATCGCGGTGAGTTTGAGGAACGCTTGCGGGCTGTGTTGCGCGAGGTGATGGGAAGTGATGGGCAAGTTGTGCTGTTTATTGATGAGTTGCATACTGTTGTTGGCACCGGCGCTAATTCTCAAGGTTCAATGGATGCTGGGAATTTGTTAAAGCCTATGTTGGCGCGGGGTGAGTTGCGTTGTATTGGCGCGACTACGCTGGATGAATATCGTAAGTTTATTGAAAAAGATGCGGCTTTGGATCGCCGGTTTCAACAGGTTTTTGTTGACCAGCCAAATGTGGAGGATACTATCTCAATTTTACGCGGTTTAAAGGAGCGTTATGAGGTGCATCATGGGGTGAAAATTTTGGATTCTGCTTTGGTGGCGGCGGCGATGTTGTCGGAACGTTATATTGCGGATCGATTTTTGCCAGATAAGGCGATTGATTTGGTGGATGAGGCGGCGGCGAAGTTGAAGATGGAAATTACTTCTAAGCCGGCAGAATTGGAAACGGCAGACCGGCGTTTGATGCAGTTACAAATGGAGAAGCTTTCTCTGGAAGCGGAACAAAATAAAGCGGCTGCGGAACGTCTCGAACGTATTGAGAAGGAAATGGGGGATCTTAAAGCGAAACAGCAGCGTCTCAGTGCTCAATGGCAAGGGGAAAAGCAGTTACTTGAGGGAATTAATACTCTTAAGGAAGAAGAAAACGAATTGCGGAAAAAAATTGACCGCGCTGAGCGAAATTATGATTTGAATACAGCGGCGCAGTTAAAGTATGGCCGGTTGGAAAAGGTACAGCGCGAACGGGAGGCAAAGGAGGCTGAGTTATTAAAGTTGCAATCGCAAGGATCGACGCTTTTACGAGAGCAAGTTACGGAGGGTGATATTGCGGAAATTGTGGCGAAATGGACTGGTATTCCTGTTACTCGGTTGATGGAATCTGAGCGGCAAAAGTTATTACAATTAGAGGCTCAATTACATCAGCGTGTTATCGGTCAAGATGAGGCTGTTTCTGCTGTTTCTCAGGCGATCCGACGGGCAAGGGCGGGGATGAAAGATCCTGGTCGTCCGATTGGTTCGTTTTTGTTTATGGGGCCGACTGGTGTTGGTAAAACTGAGTTGGTGCGAGCTTTGGCGCATTGTTTGTTTGATACGGAAAATGCGCTTGTCCGACTTGATATGTCGGAATATATGGAGAAACATTCGGTTTCTCGGTTGGTGGGGGCTCCTCCGGGTTATGTTGGCTATGAGGAGGGGGGTCAGCTTTCGGAGGCTGTCCGGCGACACCCTTATTCGGTTGTGCTTTTTGATGAGGTTGAAAAGGCTCACCCGGATGTTTTTAATATTTTGTTGCAGGTGTTAGATGAGGGGAGAATTACTGATTCGCAAGGCCGTTTGGTAGATTTCCGAAATACGGTTATTGTGATGACAAGTAATATTGGCAGTGATCATATTTTGGATGTGGCGGGGGATGATTCTAAGTATGAGGAAATGCAAAAGCGGGTGATGCACGCTTTGCGTGGTCATTTCCGCCCGGAGTTTCTTAATCGGGTGGATGATATTATTTTGTTTCATGCGCTTTCTCGGAAGGAGTTGCGGCAAATTGTTGGGGTGCAACTTAAGCGGGTTGAGCGTTTATTGGCGGAGCAAAAAATTAGTTTGCTGATGACGCCGGCGGCTCAGGATCATTTGGCGCTTGCGGGTTTTGATCCGGTTTATGGGGCACGTCCTCTTAAGCGAGCAATCCAGCGCGAGATTGAGAATCCGATTGCTACAAAGTTGTTGGAAAATTCTTTTGTAGCGGGGGATACGATTGTGGTGGATTGTGTAGGGGATGATTTGACGTTTAGCTGTGAGTTGCCGCAGGTGGCGGAGGTGGAGGTTTCCGAGGAGGTGCCGGTTTCTTAGGGGAGAGGGGGGCTTTTGTGATAGGGAGGCGGGCACCCTTCCCGCCCCACCAAGGATAAGTCCCCTTGCTTCTGGTGTGGTGACAAAGCAAGGAACCGGCTGTTATGATAGCGGTTGAAGTAAGTTAAAAGTTTATTTTTTCCTTAGATAAAGTTTTTTTGCTTTTTATAAACTTCTCTCAAACATTTACCGAGAGCAATGACAGATTCTTTGTTACCGTCTACTCCTTTATCTGAGCCTGTGCCGGCGGCCCGTCCAAAGAAAAGCAATTTGGGGCGTATTTTAATTGGTTTAGGATTGCTGATTAATGGCGCTCTTTGGGCGGCTGCAATTGCATATATTAAGTTAACGCCGTCAAATTACACCAGTGAATTTACAATCTTTTTACCGGCAGCGAGTTCGAGTGCAAATGTCAATGTTTCGGATACAAACGCGCAGGTAGAGGGTTCAAATCAATCTCCTTATCAAACTTTAATCCGGGTTGATCCGAGACAAAACTATTTATTTATTGCTAACAGTCGGACGGTTTTGTCGGCGGCGGCGGCGGCGGTGCAAATGCCGATGGAAGATTTTGGCACGCCGCTGGTGGGGACGAATAAAAATGATACGCTGATGTCTTTTAAAATTGATGGTTCAAGTCCGGCGGAGGCTCAGCGAAAGGCGCAGGCGCTTTATAAGGCTTTAGTTCAGCAAATTGATAGTTTGCGTGAGGAAATGGGGCAGAAAGAATTTCAGCGCCAGCAGTCGGAAAATCAACTAATGCTGAAGGATGCTCAAGGAAAGTTAGAGGCGGCAAATAAACAGTTAGCGATTTTTAAGAAACAATCTCCGCTGCGCCGGTCTGAACAAATTGGCGAGCTTTCTGGCAGTTTGGAATCTTTGCGACAAGAGCGGGAGATGGCTTTAGCTTCTTTGCAGCAGACAAGTTCTCGCTTACAACAATTAGGCGCAAGTTTAAATATTTCGGTTGAGCAAGCATCAGATATTATTACTCTGCAAGCCGATGAAATTTTCTTGAAACAATGGGCAGATTATAGTGCAGCTAGTGCGAATTTATCGAGTTTGTTAGCGCAGTGGCGCCCCGGTTCTCCGCAGATAGAAAGTGCGGAAGCCAAGCTTACAACGGCAAGGTTTGCTTTGCAAACGCGGGCAACTGCGGTATTAGGGAAACAGGTGGGGGAAGAGACTTTACAGCAGTTAAATCGCAGCCTTAATAGTAGTGGGGGAACGCGAGAAAGTTTGTTTCAAGATGTTGTGACTTTGCAGGCAGATCAAAAAGGTTATGCGGCTAAGTTGAAAAGCCTTGATGAACAAATTGCTCAGCTTGATTCTCAGGTAAAAGTGTTGATCCAAGAGCAGTTTACGCTGACTGATTTGGAGCGCAATGCAAAGGTTGCTGATAATTATTTTACGTCTACGATGGCTCAGTTAAATTTGAGTAAGCCGGAGGTGGCTACTTCTTATCCGGTGGTGCAATTGATTGCTGATCCAAGTTTGCCGGCAGAATCAAGTGGCCCGGATAAGAAACTGCCGCTTTTAGGAGCACTTGCTTTTACTTTGTTGAGTGTTACTGGTGTCGCGCTGTTTTCTTGGGAGCGCTCTCTGCACAAAAATAATAGAATCATAGAGGATAGCAATTCTGTGGTAGGACAGCTTGGTGATGAGTAAGGGTTTCTATACACGCTACACGACGCTACACAAGGAGATAAGTCAAGGTGAATAGTCCATTATCAAAACAGCTAAAGCAATTAAAAGCAAGTTTAATTACTCCTGAGAATTTTAAGCCTTACGGACAGGTAATTTTTGCGAGTGCGGATGGTAAGGCTTTTGATTCTGAGGATGCTCAGTTAGTTTTAAATCGGGGTATTCCGCGTTTTTATATTATCCGGTTGATGAATAAAGGACGCAAGTTTGGCGGGATTACTCGGCATTTGCAATGTACGCAGTGTTTGGGATCTTTGGAGGGGAAGGAGTGGTTTATGGGGGTGGCTCCACCGGCTGATTTTCTTTGTCCAAAGTTAGAGGATATTGTGGTGTTTAAAATTCCGGGTAATTGTTTTATTAAGTTGGAGGTGGGTACTTGGCACGCGGGCCCCTATTTTGATGCTGATTTTGTGGATTTTTATAATTTGGAGTTGAGTGATACAAATGTGAGCGATCACGATACTTGTAGTTTGGTAAAAACCTATGGGGTTGAGTTTGAAATTGCGGATTATTAACCGCAGATAAACGCGAATAAACGCAGATAGATCATTTGCGTAGCGCTATCGCGCCGCTCCGCGTACATCTGCTACAGGATGCGGTTTATTAAATAGATGTTTTTTAAGGCTGCTGCAAGGGTTAAATTAAGGCTTTGTTGAAATTTATTTTCTGTAGCCGGTTGGGGTTTGTTTTTTGATGGGTTGGGTTAGGCGAGGAGTTTTTTGCTTTTTAACATTAGTTCAAAGAGTTGGAGATCGGCTTCTGTATAAAAGGCGGCTTTGGGGATATAATAAATGGATGCTTTGGTGACGTATAAAAAGTAAAATTCTCTTACATTTTCCGCTTTATGAAAGTTGGATACTCTGTACTTGAATAAGCTTCCGTCATCGTAGAAAAATGTAAAAAAATCAATGTCTATTTCTACTCTGGTTTTTTGAAAGACAAATTTGTTTTGGGCTGCTGTTTTATAGGCTAATAATGGCGTAAGTCCATAAAGAATTGCAAAAAATATTACCCAAATCATTAATCCTGGGAGAGCAGATGATAAAGGTTGGGTGAATAATGGCACTAAATTTACGACAAACAGCAAACCCCATATAATTAGGTTGATTTTGCTGCGTTTGTAATACAAACTAGATATAATTTTGAAAAATTGTTTTTCTGTGATGTTATATTCTTTGGTTTTGATATTTATGTTTTCCATGTTTTTGAGAGGGGGCTAAATTCCAACGGCGAAGGTTTTGGGGGTTGTTTGACATAAGACGGCTAAATCTTCTTCGTCTAATTCCACCGGCTCACCGCTATGAATTAATTCTGCAAAGTCTTCGTTTGGTACCATTACACACAAGGCATAAAGTCTTGTATTGCCGATATTTTCGATAACATGAATGCCGGTGGGTGGTACTAAAATGCTGTCTCCTGCGCGTATAGAAACGCTTTTTCCATCACAATGTGCTCGCCCTTCTCCTTTGAGGATAAAAAACATTTCGACGGCGTATTGATGCCGGTTTGGGGGGGTTTTTCCGCCGACATCAAAAATTTCGACACAAAATGTTACAGACATATTTGCGCTGGAAGGCTCAAATACAATTGCCAGCCGGTTTGTGTCGTGGGGGCTGATGCGAAAAACTTGATAATCTTTGGGTGATTTTACAACGGGAATTACGCAGCTTTCAGCTTCCATCAAAGTTTACTCCTGTGGGGGGAGAAGGGTGAGTCAAAGAGATAGCAAATATTTTATTGCATTGCTTCAAAAATGGCTTGGGAGTCGGTGACGAAACCGAAACATTGCTTAACGTTGTAGAGGGTTGCTTGCCAGCAAAATTCAGGGGATGTTGTGGCGGTGCAATCTTTTACTAGAAGGCAATCATAGCCTAAAAAATTGGCGTCTTGGAGGGTTGCCATGACGCATTGATCGGCATTGACTCCGGCAAAAAATAAGGTGGTTTTTCCTAAGTTTCGCAAAATGCTATCCAGGGGGGTGTCCCAAAATCCGCTCATACGATATTTATCCACTCGGATGTCTTGGGGGTTTGGTTCGAGTTCGTCTACGACTGCGGCTGCCCAACTGCCTGCTTCTAAAACTTTTGCGCCGTTGCTGGGTAAGGGGTTGCCGAGTCCGATAGCGGTGCCTGTGGGGTTATAAACGTGGAGGGTGGCGGGGCTGATGTTTAAGAGATCCGGTCGATTACCCCAGTTAAGCCAAATGATGGGGATGCCGGCTTCTCGCAGGCTGGGGAGGAGCTTTTGCAAGGGTTGGATGGGGGTGCGGGCGGGTGAAATGTCTACGCCTATATGGGCTAACCAGCCATCGGCGTGACAGAAATCGTTTTGCATATCTATTACTAAGATGGCGGTTTTGGTTAAGTCTAGGTGTAGGGTTTTGGTTTCTGTTAGTAAGGTGATGGGTTTTGGGGGTAGTGGGGGGCGGGTGAGATCGGCGGTTTTTTCATCGACTTTCCAGGCGTTGGGGGGGTTTCCAAGGGTATGTTCCATAGAGATCGAGGAGGGAAGATTAGGTTGGTTTGAGTGTATGCGTTAGCAATTACGAAAAGTTATTAAATAGGTATTTTTTTGATGTTAAGGGGAAAAGTCGAGGCTGGTGGACAAATCTACAAAAATTTACAAAGCCCGCAGTCTGGGGGTCTAGGGTGGTTGCGTGGGCTTTGCAGCAATGGGCTGGTAGCATTTTGGTTCATCTTGGTAGTAGGGGAGAAAGCATACTAGACTATTATTAATAAAATTTAGGAATTTTGGTAATAAAAGCAATGACCCACACAACACTTGAACAAATCGATTTGCAATTAATCAAACTTTTGGGCGAAAGAATTTCTTTGTTGGCCCACTCTACAAAAAACCCAAGTTTAAAGGAACAAATATCGGCTTTAAAACCATTACTAAAAGAGGCGGGTGTCCCAGAGTTTATATGGGAAAATTTGATTACAACCTGTGCAGCTGCGACTGTTGCTGCTGCTGCTATACCAAGCTCGAATGTAATAGCCCGAAATGTTACGATCATTGGTGGGCGGGGCATGATGGGTCAATTTTTCAGTCAACAACTAACCGCTGCTGGTCATCATGTAAAAAGTTTGGGAAGTAAGGACTGGGAACGGGCAGATACTCTGTTAAAAGAGGCAGATTTGGTTTTAGTATGTGTTCCCATTGAACGAACAATTGATATTATCCAAAAAACGGCATCCTATATTTCTAAAAGTACAGTTTTGGCCGATATTACTAGCATTAAAACTCCTTTTTTAAAGGCTATGTTAGAGGCTCATTCTGGGCCGGTGGTTGGTCTTCATCCGATGTTTGGGCCGGGGGTTAATTCGTTTTTATCCCAAACGGTCGTGGCTTGTCCTGGTCGAGACCAAGAGGCGTTTCAATGGCTTTTAGATTTTATTAAAAATGAAGGAAGTAAGTTGATTGTTTGTAGTGCGGAGGATCACGATCAAATGATGGTTGCAGTGCAAGCAATTCGGCATTTTTCCACATTTAGTTTAGGTGTATTTTTGGCAGGAGAAAAGTTTGATATTGCTCGAAGCTTGGAGTTTTCAAGCCCAATTTATCGTTTAGGGATTGATATGGTAAGCCGACTTTTTGCTCAGGATGCTTCGCTGTATGTCGATATTATGTTGGCGACGGATGAGCGGTGTTTAGCGATTAATAATTTGGCCAATACTATTGCTCGACTTGCGGAATTAGTTATTGAAAAAAATCGCGCTGGGTTGCTAGAAGAATTTGAGAAAACCAGCGCTGTTTTTGGCGAAGAAACAGAGAGAGCGTTGCGGGAAAGTAATCATGTTATTAATGCTTTGAGTACCTTATTAGCTGCCCGCAAAGCTGAGGAAAACTGGCAAGGAAGTTAGATCGTATAATCTAACTCTTGCATGGTTTTTTCAAAGAGGGGAAGAATGGCGGGGTTGAGGGGGAAGCTTTTTTTGGCCGGTGCCGGTGAGAGGGTTTGACACGCATAGTCTAAAAACGTATCGTCGGAAGGCAATTCGCAAAATTCCAGCAGTTCTTTTAAGCTGGTTTTGGGAGACGAGGCAAGGTCTTCATAACGGAGCATATAAAGGTTGCCAGGATTTTGTTTCATTAATTGCATTCCTTCTCGCATGGTTACTACCCACTCAACGGCTGCCATGTCGGTGTGTTCGGTAAAATTAGCAATTTCTGAAGCAACGTTTTGAAATTCTGGATCTTGAGCAATGACTTGTTTTACAAGTAAGTCCCATTTACGATTATTGACTCCCCACCAGTCATGGAGCTCCCCCTGAGATTGAACGCCTAGGCGTTTTGACCAAGTTTGAATTGACCGGCAAGTATCCCATCCATTGCGAACTAAAAAGATAAATTTGGCATCGGGAAAAATGCCGCTTACAAAGGAGGTACGAAAGATTAATTCGGGGTATTTATCGACGACTCGTTTTGAGCCGACAGCGGTGAGATAAGCACCAAAAAGGCGATGAGCGTTGAGGCGAATTTCTGGGGTTACATCAGCTTCTGTCAGACGGTAATGGGCCTCTTCCCGACTGTAACTTCCCACTAAATCTTCATCGGGGTAAATGGCGTGCCAAAGTGCTTTTGGTTCATTAAGAAAACCAACTTCTCGGTGCATGGAAAGCACGATTCCTAAAATTGTTGTACCACTGCGTCCAGTCCCAATAATAAAAATCGGTTTTTCAATTTTTTTGAGTTGGGGAATGCGTTTTTCCAGGGCAAATAAGGTGAATACTAAAGGATTTATCCATTGACCTTTTGTAGTGACAGGCCGGCCTTCAAATAAGCTATAGCTAAGCAACCGGGTAATTGCTTTTGTCGGGCGAGTTTTGATGTACAAATTGTCCATTTGAGCAATCATGTTAAACGTCTCCTGATTGTTTCTGTAATATTCCGCATCCGTTTAAGGTTTAGCAGTAATGCCAAGGCAATTTGCACCGGCAAAGAAATTACGCTAGAACCCACCGTTAGAGGGTTGGGATTAATAGCCATCGGCTCATAACCGTGCTTTTCCATTGTAGTTTTTGCAACCCACTGGCATAAAAAAATTTCTGTGGAAGTTAAACCACCTTTTTGCCAGCTACCGGCTCTTTCTTTGTTGATACCTTTTTCTTCAGGTTTGTCAAGTCCGCTGGAAGAACCCACCTGTGGAACTTCCAACAAATTTTTATCAAAGGGAATTTCAATAAATTCGCAAACTTTTTGAACAATGCTATCGGGATCGCTTAGCAAATCTTCAAAACGAATGGAAAAGACGCGGGGATCATCGGCAAATTTTTTAGCAGAACGGATCGAGGCATTCCAAAGTTTAGTAATGGTAATGGGATGATAATTCATCCTCGCTCGAAATGCCTCTTGCAATGGAATATTTTTTGCTCCCAAAAACCGCCGCATCCACTTACGCTTTTGCGATAACAAGACATCACGGGGATCTCGAATCATGTTAATAATTCGCGCTTCGGGATATAACTCCAAAATTTCCCCAATATAAAAAACATTTCTTGGGGTTTGGTCACAAGGAATCGTTTTATTGTATTTCGCTGCTTCCCAATATAAGAAAGCATCAAATATGTCTGCTGAAGTTAGGTCTTTAGCCCCAGTTGCCGTTAGTAATTCTTTAGCTTCTGGTAAAAATCGGCTAGAATCTCCTTGCCGTAAATAGCCATCTCTTTGAATACAAAGCAAGCGAGATGCTAGTTGTTCTGCTTTGTTGTTTTCAACGGTACGATCTCGATCTTCCGGCGCCCATAACTGCTCAAAAAAATGCAGTTCATCAAACGTAAAAACTTGCGGATGTTTCCCCATGATGCGCCCCATCATGGTTGTACCGCTGCGACTGTTGCCGACTACAAAAATCAGCCGACGTTTTCGTTCATACATTGACAGCACCTTCTGATACTTATTTGTTCTTTGGCTATCTTAACCGCTTTCTTTTGAGAACGGTAGATTTTAATGAGATTTTATCAAAATTTTATAATATATCTAGTGGTTTCTAAGGACTGAGTTTTGTAATGGAGTAAGGAGGAAGGCTAAGGGCTCCTGAGACTGTGCCTTTATTGTTCATAAGTAAATCATTGTTTACGTTTGAAGTCAGAGGATTGCCAGAAATTTGTTCGTAATTTATTGGTTGAGTAAACAAGGGAGTAACATCAATTTTTAGGGGTTGAGGCGATAAATTTAAGATGATACCTTTCTGACTTTTGGCGTTGCTGAATAGCCACCCATATAAGGACGGATATTCAAAATTATTTTTGCCTTTTAATAGGTATTTTTCTGGAAAATTGATTTTTTGGGCAGATGTCATTTCTTCTGTGGCATCGCCTAATAAACGTAAAGCTGAGCCGCTGGCTGATAAATTAAAAGAACGAGGTATTCCTGGTGCCTTTTTGTCAATAACCGCTGCAAAGTGGGGATGTCCAGCTAAAAGATGATTGCAAATGAGTTCTACCCTCGAATCTTCTAAAAACACCATGCTCATTGCTGCGCTATAAAGTCCATGTGCCCACGTACCAGCCACCTTTGGCTGTTCTTGATTCTGATTATCTGGTTTGGTTTCCCTTAAGTTATATTCGGTAATCCAAATTTTTTTGTTTTGGATGTTTTGGAAGTTTGGATCGGTTTGTAGGGTTTGCCAGTTGCGGAATGGTTCGCCTAAAACAATAGGAATTTCTACTTCAGTAAATGGTGTAGATGATGAAGAATTTAATCCATTTTCCCAGTACAAATGCAGAGTTATCGCCTCAGCATTTTGTAAAACTGGGCCTAAAATAGCTTTATTCCAATTTTGTAATCGACCTGATCTTTGAGGGATAGGAATCGCTCCAACAACAGAGGTTTTCACATCAGGAAATTTTTGCTTGATGGCCGTAATCCATTGATTCGCTGTTTCTGCATAAGATCGAGGGGTTGGAAAGACAGTATTATAATTTTTAATATTAAAATAAAATTCGTTTCCTAACTCAATATACTCCACAGGTATGCCTATTTTTTCGGCTTTTTCCAACATTTGTATTTGCGATTTCAAGTCAGATGTGAGCATATTTAAGACAAATAAAGGACTGGTGCCTGTTGCCTCTAATCCTATTTTAAAATCTTCAAGTTTGCTGGCGGTATTTTTGCGAGCTTGATACCGTAAAAACTGTGGCAAACCTCCGGGTAAACTGCTAGTATCCTCAATCAACCCTCCACGTTGCCAATCCCAATAATTTGCGACTTCTCCCCCTGGTAAACGCAACATTCTAGGGTTTAGTAAACTGACGTTTTTGACTAAATCGGTATCTCGCCAAGATTCAATGCGTACTGAGTTAACATTGAAACACATATACTTCGGAGAAAGTGGTCTTTGTGTCGCCAAAGAAAGAGCAGGGTTTGTCACATTTTGGCGGGAATTTTGGCTAATAAAATTGTTGTTATTTTCTCCCTGACAAGCGTTTATACCCAACAAAATAAGTCCAGAGACAACGAGGGATGAAGCAGTTTTATACAAATTATTTTTATTATCAATTCTTTTCATAAATCCCCTGTAGGTAAAAATTGCTTGGCGAATCAAGTCTCGCCTATTCTATCCTAAATTATAGCTAAGAGCTATAATTTTATTGATCCTAATTTTAGGTGCCTGTCAGCCTCTTTTTTCGTTCAACGTAATAAGCATTAACCGCTAATCCTGCCAGTAGCCAAAAATAAAAGGCAAAGGGTCGTAGCTTAAAGATACGTTCAATAAATCCATAGAAAAATGCCACCTGGGTCAAAGTTTTTACGATGACTCCTAGATTTTTATATTCTTGGCTAGAAGTCATCCGAATCAATACATTAGCATACTGAAAAATCCTCAAAAGAATCATCCAATAAAGTAACAGCCCTGGAAAACCTATAAATCCTAAAACACCAAACCAGTAAGGATCTTCATAAACAAACAAATTATTCTCTAACAAAACTTGATCTTCGGGTTCGGTTAACAGTTGTTGAATTTTTTTCCTTACTGAACCTAGCTCTGGACCAAAGCCAAAAATGCTACCACTCATAACAATGCTACGACAAATTGTTATAATCATCCATCCTCGAGAAGCTTCTGCGGTATGTTGCCAATATTCAGCGGAAAAAATAGTTAAAAAATAAGAAGTTATATCAAACGATTCCTCACTGCCACTAAATTTTCCTCCCACATAGCTGGTCTCAAAATTCAACAGCGGCAGCAGAAAAGAAGCAATCAGTCCTAATGCAAGTACACTCCAAAGAATCTTTAAAACCGCTTGAAATCTCTTAAAATATATTAAAATAATGAGCGGCACGATTAGTAAAAACATTAAGGTAGCCCGTTTTTTGGAAGCAAATATTCCAAAATAAATAGCTAACATACTAGCGGCATCTTTTACATTGTAAACAAAAGGCGAAGGACCCAATACATAAACTAGCCAAACTATTGTAATGACTAATAAAAATCCAGCTAAAATCGCATTATCTCCAAAAGTCCCGAAATTAGCTCCTTTATGCTCTAAAGCGCCTTGAGCAGCATTGGAGCCTTTAGGAGCAAACAGAATTTGACTGACTTGAGAAGGTAAAAAGAATTGCAAGGAAGCAACCAAAGCTTGTATCAGCCCCGATATTCTAACAACATTTAAAATTTGCTGAAGTTGAGGAATCGAAATATCAATATTAGCAACCGTATAATAAACTGCTAAGTAGCGCCAAACGGCGCGAATATTTTTAATACTCCCTGGAAGGCTGGCTTTATTGATTATAATTGAAATCGTGATGGAAATAAATAAAGCAATGACTAAAGGATCTATAGGGGTGATTCGGATTTTTTTACCGGCTTGGATGCGATCATAAAAAACTTTTCCCATCAAAATATAAAGCGCCAATTCTGGAACCAAGCCCAACAGTGTCAACACCGGCTTTGGCATCAGTGTCAATTTGAGAATAAAATCTTCAAACGGTGTGTATATACTAAAGCCCAAAATAATCGCATACGGCAATTGTCCGCTTTCTTTGGTAGTGTGATACCATGCTTTTGCATGAGCGATAGCTTTAGGGATGCTATAATTCATAAAACTCTTGTCCTTTGTTTTTTTTATCTTTCTTCCAACATCGGCTATTGTATCGCAACCAAAAATAGCAGGATGTTCTAGGGCGAACACCGAACCACTTATTACCAATTACTTTTTCTCGAAAACTATGACAGTTGCTTTAATCGCGCATTATCTAGGACCACGTTTAGGAATTGGCCAATATCTGGAAAGATTATTGCCACCTTTAATCGAGCAATTGATCGGCCTAAATATTCCGGTAAAAATATTTGCTTCACCCAACGCATTTGACAAAACTCCGGCCTTACAAAAGTTAGAGAATTACACAAAAATTGTGCCGTTTCTTGATTACTCACCAAGCAAGCGCTACGCTTGGGTGGCGACAAGTTTCAGCACTTATTGTAACAAAGAAAACGTCAAAACAGTTGTTTGGTTATCTAATCCTATTGTACTGCCTTGGCATCCCCCTACCCTTGCGGTTATTCACGATGTTAACGAATGGAAAAACGCTAATAAATATGGAGATCGCCTAAAAACTGCCTTACGATCTGCGATTTATCTTGATGCTTCGATTCGGTTTAGTCGAAAAATTATTGCGGTTAGCAAAGCCACAGAAAAAGATTTATTACATTTTCGTCCTCAATCAAATTTAAAAGAGAAATTAAAAGCAATTCCCAATGGTGCAGACTCGCCGTTGGTGAATTTAAAATCCGTGCCGGTGCAGATGCCGAGCGGCCCCTTTTTGTTATCGGTTGGACGCATTGATCCTGTGGCTAAACGTCTTCCTGAAGCCGTTGCTTTAGTCTCAGCATTGCGAGAGAGCAGTGGAGAAGGTTGGGAATTACATCTAGTCGGAGGAATGAATACCACAACTCAATCTGCGGGTGAGGCATTTTTGAAATCAATTGAATCATTACCTTGGGTAACTTATCACGGTCATATTCCAGATAACGAATTAGCCGAATGGTATCGCAAAGCCTCCGCAATTGTATTTTTATCTGATCAGGAAGGCTTTGGTTTTCCCATTGCAGAAGCGGCATCTTTTGGCCGTTGGGTGGTCGTTAGTCAAAGCAACGAAGCCGGAATAGAAGCTGGTGGACAGGCAATTATTCCGGTAGATTCCCAAAAGCCTAAAGCTGGTGCGGCGCTGCTGTTACAACAATTACAAAAGCCAAATTCTCCTGTCGCTAATCAAAATTTGCTAACCTGGGAAGCTACAGCAAAAGCTTATGCTGAGGAAATTTCTGGGATGCTAAAATAAAACCTAGGGAATTGGGGACGCAGGGGAACCATAGCTTCTGTTCTCAATTCCCAAAAATTCTTTATTTTGCATTAAATTTGGCAAACAAAGAAACGCCGGTCTTTTCTAAAAAATACAGAATCACGCCCACATTAATAACCAACATTAAACTGGCACCCATTGCAATGCCAGCCAAACCTTGCCATTGCAAAAACAACCAACTCATAAACACCCCGACAAACGACATAGACACCATTGTGTAAAACAATAAAAGATACTTTCTTTGAGCATACAGCCCGCCCTCCAATAACGGAATTATACAAGCAAATACTAACCCCATCCCGAACCACAAAAATACATCGGAAGTTTGCTGTATAGAAGCTTCTCCGAAGGAACCACGTCCATACAATCCTTCAATAATTTGCTGATTGAATAAGGCGATAAAGAGGGTGGCGGGCACTGTTATTAATAAAGCTGATTTAAGATTCCGCCGTAACGCAGAACCCAAACGAGATTTTTTACCGGCCAGGTCATCTTCTGTCATTGCCGGCAGACTGGTGGTAGCAATACTTATCCCTAACAAAGTTTGAGCAGCAGAAACAACTCTCATCGCAAAATATAACATCGAAACTCCGCCAACGCCCACCAAAGATGGTAATAATTGACTGCGAATTAAATTAGCCGCTTGTCTGAGAATAAAACCGAACGTAGGTAAAAAGCCTGCTTCCCACAAACCGGATAAATCTTCTTTAGAAACCCAAGCTTTCCATTGATGTTGATGACCGGCTTTGAAGGCATCAATAAACACCATCACGAAAAAAGCACCAAACCCAACACTATAAGCCAAAGCAACCCAGAGGGAAATGTTATTAAAATTCCATGCAAAAGCGATAGCAGCGACTACAACTGCCGGTGCAGCTGCATTTCTCAAAGCTACCACACTAAAGCGTTTTTGGCTATTTAAAACCACACTTAAAACCGCGATAGGTGGTGCAAAAAGCGCCATAGGGGCTGAGGCTTGTAGTAAAAAAGCAGCTTCCCTTCTACCTTCACTTGAAAATCCGGGCGCAAGGGCAATGACAATGATTGGGGCGAAAATTGCTAACACCAAAGCTATAACTAAACCAACCACCAACGATAAATTTACAATTCCACTAACAAAGCGATTATATTCTTGTTCGTTAGCCTTAACTTTGTACTCCAAAAATAGCGGCACTAAGCTAAAACGAGTTCCCTCACGCCAAACAATATCGCTAATGCGAGGCAAGCTCAAACCAATTATTAAAGCATCAGCAGTTATGCTAGTACCAAGTTTTGCCGCAATCAAAATATCAGCAAGCAACCCCAACAACATCCCCACAAAGGTTAATATCATTACTTTCAGGGTTGGCGATCTCAACAATTTAACCAGCCGATTTTTCATTGTTTATTCTTGAATCTTGAAATTGCAAAGTTCATGGCTCTTTATTGTTTCTTAAAATTGAAACTCTAAATAATGAGCCATGAACTCTCAACAGCTTACCACTAATGATTAAGCATTAACTTTCTCTAAACAAGCTTTTAATTTTCTGGCAAGTACCTCGACATTTGGTAGACTCATCACACCATCCGTACCCAAAGTATCGTGTTTTCCAGGGACTTCGTGAATTTCTAAACCATCGGCAATAAATTCTCTCCAACCCATATCCGCTTTGTTGTAATATTTCACCGGCTGAATACTGGCACGGAATAAAACTGCCGTTCCTTGATAGGCCGGTGGATTATATTTTGCGGCTGCTTGCCGATGTGCTTCTGTTAGTAATTGATTTTTTACCATTTCTGGTAATTGATGCCCCCTTTTTTGGTACATTTTAGAAATTCTGTACAACGCTTTACGCTTATATTTCTTGACTTTCCATTGAAGTTTATCGACAACATAATTGAATTTTTCTTTCATTCCCAGTTGGCTTAAGTTGCTCAAGTGGTTTGACAAACGCTCACCAGAGACTAAATTATTATCGCCTTGCCGCAATAAGTCTGGGGATGGACTATCTAATAAAGCGAGTAAACCCACTGTTTCTCCATCGGCTTGTAGTTGTCGTGCCATCTCAAAAGCCACCGCACCACCAAACGAATATCCTGCTAAATGATAAGGCCCTTTGATTTGTAGAGTACGTATTTCTTGGAGATAGTAAGCTGCCATTTCTTCTACGCAGGTGAGAGGAAATTTGATCCCATCTAATCCTTGGGCTTGCAATCCGTAGACAGGTTGATCTTCGCCAAGAAGCCGCGCTAAATCTCGATAAAATAACACATTGCCGGCGGCGGCGTGAACGCAAAATAACGGCGGTTTAGAGCCTTTTGGCTGAATCGGAATTAAAGAAGACCAGCTAACATTTTGCTGCTCATCCCCTAGGATTTTTGCAATTTGTTCAATGGTGGGGGCACTAAGAAGCGTTGCCAGGGGTAAACTTTTGGCAAACTCTTTTTGAATTTCTGCAAAAACTGTTACAGCTTGCAAGGAATTTCCGCCGAGTTCAAAGTAGTTATCTTTGATACCAACGCGATTAATATTCAAAGCATTTTGCCAAATCTTAGCAAGTTTGGTTTCTACTTCATCACGAGGCTCTATATACTCGGTTTCTGCATCCCGTTCTTGTTCTAAAGGAGGCTGAGGTAGCCCTTTTCGGTCTTGTTTTCCATTTGGTGTCACCGGCAATGCTTCCAACACCATAAACACCGAAGGAATCATATAATCTGGTAATTTCTCTGCCAAATATTCCCGCAATTCTTTGGTTTTTGGCTGTTTTTTTCCTTCTAAAACAATATAGGCAACTAAGCGTTTATCGCCAGGGATATCTTCTCTGGCAGTCACAGCAGCATCGTGAATATCTGGGTGTTGTCTTAAGACTGATTCAATTTCGGCAACTTCAATACGGAAGCCCCGCAGAGATACTTGAAAGTCTGTTCGTCCCAACAATTCAACTTTGCCATCATTTAAAAATCGTCCGACGTCGCCGGTTTTGTAAAATCTTTCTCCGTCGATCACCACATATTTTTCGCGGGTTAATTCTTCGCGGTTGGCATAGCCGCGTGTGATGCTGGCACCGCCTACATATATCTCACCCGGAACGCCTATCGGCACAAGGTTTTGATAGGGATCATAAATCCGAATTCGCACGTTATTAAAAGCGCTGCCAATGATGTTTTTTACCGCTTTTGTTTCTCGGCAAACCGGATAATTTGAGCAAAGAGTTGTGGTTTCACTGCATCCGTAAAGGATATAAATTTGGGCGTTTTTAAAGATGGGTTTGACATCTTCGATTAAGTCGGGGGCAACGGTATCGCCTCCCATGAAAACACGCCGAATATTGTTGAATTTTTCGGGTGGTAAATTTTGGGCGTTGATATAATCAACGGCTTTCCGCATTAAGCTGGGGGTTAAATGAACGTTGGTAAGTGAATCAAAACCGGCAACAAGTCGGCTCATGTCTAAAACGTTTTCGCGGGAAATGACAACAGAAGTGCCACCACCCATCCAGGGCCCTAATACTTCCAGCAAGGAAATACTAAAGGAAAATCTGGCAATACATGGCATGATATCGCTTGATTCAAACTTGAATTTATCCTGGGCTGTCAGAATATAATTCATTAAGTTTCCATGTTCGGCGACAACTGCTTTCGGTTTGCCGGTGGTGCCAGATGTGTACAGAATATAGGCGGCGTTGTTTTGGGTAGTTGTTGTGATTAAATTCTCTTGACTTTCTGGGGCAATGGCGGGTTCTTTGAGGTTGGTATTTTCTTCGGCGTTGATTGATAAACCGGCCCCTAATAATTCGTCTAGGCAGAGAATTTGTGCGTTGGTTTTTGGCAGTTGGGAAACGAGGGGAGTTTGGGTGAGTAATACCGGCACATTGGAGTCTTCTATCATGTAGGCGAGCCGGTCTTTTGGATAGCTTGGATCGAGGGGAACGTAAACGCCTCCCGCTTTAAATATGGCGATGAATGCAATTACTATTTCTAGGGAACGATCCGCACAAATTCCCACCCGAACTTCTGGGCCAATACCTAATTTTTGCAGATAGTGAGCGAGTTGATTTGCTTGATTATTGAGTTGCCGGTAGGTTAGGCTTTGGTCGTTAAATTTAACGGCGATGGAGTCGGGGGTGCGTTCGACTTGTTCTTCAATTAATTGATGTAAGCATTTATCTTTGGGGTACTCTGCGCTTAGGTTATTCCATTGTTGAGTGATTTGGGTGATTTCGGGTTGGGTGAGTATTTGATAGCTGTTGATTGGTTCGTTGCGGCTGGTTAATATGTCTTGGAGTATGGTTTGATAATGGCCGGTGATGCGTTCGATGGTTTCGCTGTTAAAGAGTTCGCTGTTATAGTCGATGATGCCTTCTATTTCTGCGTTGAGGTGGCTAAAGGAAAGATGCAAATCGACTTGGGGAAATTGGGGGGAGAGGATGCCTTTTGTACAACCTACTTGGAAGATTGAAAGGGGGGTGAGGTTTTGTTCTTGCAGGATAATTTCAAAGGGGTATTCTTTGTAAGTTAAGGCTTGATTTAGGGTTTGTTGAACTCGCTGGAGTAGTTCTAAAAAGGTGGGATTTCCTGAGAGGTTTGTTCTTAATGCTAGGGTGTTTTTGCCGCTGGTGGTGCCGGTGATTATGTCTTCGGTGTTTGTGTAGCGATAGAGGAGAATTTTAAAGGCGGTTAAAAGGATTGTGAATAAGTCGGTTTGTTCTTGTTCGCTGAGGTTCTGTAGGCCGGTGCTTAGTAGTTCGGGTATGGCAAAGGAATGGGTGGCGCTTTGATAGGTTTGGCTGGCGGTTCTGGGCCGGTCGGTTGGTAGTTGCAATACTGGCAGGGGGCCGGTGAGTTGTTGTTTCCAGTATTCGGCTGCTGATGTTTTTGGGGTTGTTGCTGTCATGGTATGGGTTATTTTTTTATTGTGGGTTTTTTAGGGTTTTTAACCGCAGATAAACGCAGATAAACGCGGATAAATTAAATGCGTTTTTGGTTGGTTTTTTGGGTTTATTTTTAGGAGGGTGGTAATGGGTTTTTTTGATCTGCCCATTACCAATGACTTTTGACAAATGACAAAGGACAAGTTATAAGTTTCCGCGTAGGGATTGTTCGCGTTCTACGGCTTTGAAGAGGGCTTCAATGTTTCCGTGTCCGAAGAGTTGGGTGCCGTTGCGCTGGATGATTTCTAGGAATAGGGTAGGCCGGCTTTGGACGGGTTTTGTGAAGATTTGCATGAGGTATCCTTGGGGATCGCGGTCGATTAAGATTCCTAGATCCCGTAGCATAGAAAAGTCTTCGTCTACGTCGCCAACACGGTCTTCTATGACGTCATAGTAGGTGTCGGGGATGCGTAGGAATTCGATGCCGTTTCCGCGTAGTGATTGGATGGTTTGTACCATGTCGTTTGTCAGGAGGGCAACGTGTTGAATTCCTGGGCCGCGATGATAGTTTAAAAATTCTTGAATTTGTGATTTTTGGCTGCCGGAAACTGGTTCGACTATTGCAAGTTTTATGGAACCTACTTTGTTCTGCACGATGGAGTAGTGCATTCCGCTGACGTGGGTGTTGACGTCTAGGTTGTAGGAGTTGATGAAGCCTAAAACGTTGCAATAATGGTCTACCCATTTTTGAATTTCTCCGCTGGGTACACACAATACCATGTGGTCTACGGAAAGTAGGCCGGTGGAGAGAGTGAGGGGAGGATTTTTGATGGGTTCGTAGCCTGGTAAAAATGAGCCTTCGTAGTTATCTCTTTGAATGAATGAGTGTACAAAGTCTCCACAAATGCCGATGGTTGCTTTGATGGCTTGCCCGTTTTCGTCTTCCATAACTGTTGGTTCGAGGACGGGTTCGGCACCGCGTTTAACGGCTTCGTTGAAGGCTTTTACGGCATCATCTACTTTAAAGGCGATGTCTTTTACTCCGTCGCCGTGTTCGGTTATATGTTTGGAAATTGGGCTGTTTGGCTCGAAGGATGAGGAGAAGACAAAGCGGACGTTTCTTTGTCTAACGACGTAGGAAACATGATCGCGGACTCCTGTTTCAAAGCCGGCATAAGCTATGGGTTTAAATCCGAAGGCGGTGCGGAAAAAATGTGCTGTTTGAAAGGCGTTACTTGCGTAATATTCGATGTGATCGATGCCTTTTATTCCTAATAAATCTTCTTGTTTTTGGCTGGTTACTTCTGGTTTAGTTCCGACTACCATCTTTGCATTCTCCTGACGTGGCTATTTTGGGCTTTGAGTTTGTCTTTAGTCTTGATCTTCCGGGGGGAAGGGCCAGACTGTGGTTGTTCTTAAACTTGTAAAAGTTAATCCTTGAAGGATTTAACAGGTTTTTTATCGTGTTCTGTGTTCAGTCTGTGGGGTCGGTGATTTTGACCCTTATGGTAGAGGCGTTGTTGAGAACGTCTCTACCACATTGTATATGCCAATTTCTGGAACTGTCCACAAAAGTTTTTATTGTTTTATTAAGTACGCTGACATAAAAGCTATGTGGTTGAGCTTTGGCGCTATTACGAACCACGCCTATGTCGGCTTATTTAATTCTGGTTGTTTGGCCGGCCTGCTGGGAGGCACTTTTTACAAAAATTTTAAAGAGGGGGGATTTTTGTTTAAGGTTTCTTTATATTCGGGATTGGGCAAATTGTCCTTTGTCCTGTGTCATTGGTCATTAGTTTTTTAAATGCGGACTAATGACTAATGACTAGGGAGTAATGGCTGTTTAGTCTAATGTTAGCTGGATCAAGTCTTCGATTTTTTTGAGTTTTTGTTCACCGGCCAAATAACCTATTCCGCGATGTAGATGCAGGCGAAATTGGGTTGCGAGGGTTTCTTTGTCTGTTCCTAACTTGTCTTTTTGGCAGCGTTGTTTGAGGGCGATTGTTAATATGTCGCTCATTTCTCCTCCGAATATTTTCCAGGTAAGTTCTAGGTTGCTATCGGCGGGGATGGGAACGGGTGAGGGGATGCTTGGTTCGGCTAATGACCGGCAAAATGCCCACCGGCATAGTATGTTCCATTGGTCTATTTTTGTGTTTCTTTTAAGTTTGATTAGTTGGTCTCTGGCTGTTTGGGATAGGCGTATTCTTTCGACTGGTGGTTCCATAATTGTTAAGTGTATAAGCGGTGTTTTAGCTCAATGCGTAATTGCCGGTGGATGTGGTATGTGCATCGCCCTACCAAAAATATCCTTTTTCTATAATGGTTTGCCGGCCTGCTGAGTCATATTTTAACAAATATTCTTGAGCTATTGCTTCTTGTTCTTTCAACTTTTTAAATTCATTTTCTCCTATTTCTGTGTCTGTTGAAAGCAGGATGACTTGATGGGATGCTGTGGGAAAATATTTCTCTACAAGATTAGATCGGTGGGAGGAGTCAAGCCGGCCTAATGGTGTGTCAATCGCGATGGGAAGATGCCGGCCTGAAACTCTGGCTAATCCCCATAAAAAGGCGATGGCTAAAAGTTGTTTTTCACCGGCAGATATGCGGTGTTTCGGTACTGGTTTTCCTTGGGTATCATAAAGGGATAAACTGAAGGTGTTGGTGTCTATTACAACCCGATGAACGAGATCGTTTTTGTGTAATAAATATCGGAAACATTCAGTTATTTCGATTTCCAGTTTGTTGAGTTTTTTGAGGGTTATTTTTTGTTTAAATTCTTTTAGGGTGTTTTGGGTTCTGGCGATGGCGTTGATGATGTGTTCGTTGTTTCTTTTGGTGATGTGTTTTTGGCTATAGTCTTCGAGTTCTTTTTGAACTTTGATGATTTGCTTTTGGATGTCTTCGAGTTGCCGTTTTGTTGTTTCGTAGTTGACTTTTTCTTCTGCTACTTGTTTTTGGGCTTCTTGCAGGGCTTTTTCTAGTTTTTCGTAGACTTCGGGGGAAGCGGCGGCGGCTAGGGTGCGGTCGGTGTTGTCAATTTCTATTTCTATTTTTTGCAGTTCTTGTAGTGTTTGTTGGGCTGTATTTTGGCTGGCGGTTATGTGATATTTGAGGAGGGTTTCTAGTTGGTTTATGGTTGCTTCATCGGCGTTTAGCCAGAGTTTTTCTGTGCTGTGCGCTTGTTGTTCTAGTTGTTGGTTTTCTTGGTCAATAAAGGTTTGTATTTGCTCGATTTGTTGGGGTTTAAGGGCGATTTCGTTGAGGTAGTTGAGGAGGCGGATTGTTCTTTGGTTCATCGCTTCTAGGGCGATTTTTGCGCTTGTTTGGGTGGTTTCTTTTTCGGCTTGAATTTGTGCTTCTTGGAGTAGGGGGGTGATGAGGGCGAGGGGAAGGGGGCCGGCGGCTTGTTCTGCCATTGCTTGCCTGGTGGTTTCTGCTTGTGCTGTTAGGGTTTTGAGCTTTTGTTCAATGTTGCTGCGTTCGGCGGCGATTTTTCCGCCTTCGGTGAGGAATTTTTGGCTGGCTTTTTGTTGGTTATTTTCGGCGCGATCTACGCGGGTTTGGTATTTGCTTAGTTCTTGTTTTACGTCTTCTTTTTGGCTGTAGAGTTGTTTAAGTTTTTCTTCGATTTTGTCGAGGGTGGTTTTTTGTTCTGCATCGGCTAGTTGTTTGCGTTTGCGGTTGAGTAATATGTCGAGGTGGATGCCAAGTTTTTCGGCCAGTTCTAAGCCTAAAAGTGATTTGATGGCACCGGTGACTGTTTCGGGGGGAGTTTCCATTTCGGCTAGTTCTTTGACTTGTTCTCCGTCGAATAAGAACAAGTTTGATATGCCGAGGGGAAGGAGGGTTTCGATGTATTCATCCCAGGTTTCTGTGAGGGCTTCGTCTACTTCCCAGTCTGAGGTGTTTTCGCTGTAAACTAAGATGCCTAATGTGTCTTTGTTGTCTTTGAGAATGGGATACCAATAGCGGACGATTTTAACTTTTTTGATTTGGTTGTCTTCAATGTGTTGAAAGGCGAGTTCGATGCGGGCGCTGTCGGCGGTTTGATGACGGTTAATGCTTTGTTTTAAAAAGTCGGGGTAACTGAGATTTCCGCGTGTAGAACATTGAGCCCGGATGCCATAAAGGGCGAGGCGAATGGCATCCATAAGAGTTGTTTTACCGCCGCCATTCATGCCGCCAAAGAGGATAATAGGCCGGTGATTTCCATCAATTTCCGGGCTAAGATTGATGATTTGTTTACCTTGATAGGGGCCAAAATTTTGCAGAGTAAGTTCTAAAAATTGCATGACGTATTGCTAATTACTAATTAAACGTGAAGACAATCGCAGGCAAGATGCCTGCGCCACAAAAGCTGTGCCAAAACAGAAAACCCATCCTATTCATCTGCGTTCATTTGCGTAGCGCTACGCGCGGCTACGCCTAACATCTGCGGTTAAAAAATCCTCATTTAGCAAAAATTAAACCATTAATCCTCCTCTTCCGTCGTTTCTGCCTGACCAAATTTTAAATCTGCCCAAGAGAGTTGTTTGTCTTCCTTAGTGTCCGTTTCTTTGAGTTTTTGTAGTTGGAGAGTTTGCTTTTTAGATTCACCTTCGGGAGTGTTCATAACTTCGCGAAATTTTTCGAGTTTTTCGGGGTTGTCTGTAATTTCTTTGATGGTGGTTTTTAGGTTGTATTGATAGTGGGCGTTGTCGATGGCTTGGTCTTCGTTTCTGGAACTGGTGTCAAAGCATTTTTCGAGGTCGCTGTAGATGCCGGTGGGTTTGGGTTTTGTGAAGTATTGGCGTTCGGTGTCGAGGAGTCTTGTCATTAGTTCGAGGTGCATGGGATCGTCGTGGCATATTTCAGTTAATACTGCCCATTCGTCGGTTCCCAGGAGTGGGTTGCCGGCGCCGGTTCGTGTGTCTTGAAATGGTTGGCCGGTGACTTCTTGATATATGCCAGGGAGGCTGTCGTCAAATTCGTGTTTTTCTTCCAGCCAAATGCGTCTTATTTCGCTTAGTTCTTCTTGGGTTATTAGGGTGATATCCCGCATTTCTGGGGGTGCTGTTTCTTGGATTTGTTTTTGAGCTTGGAGGAGTCTTCTTAGCCAATATTCCCGCGATTCTTTGGTATATGGGCCGGGTATTGGTTCAATTGACAATTTCCCCTCAGAATTGCGCTCAAAAAGTTCTACTCTGCCATAAATACGACGGAAATCTCTTCGCTCTCGATCATTTTTAGCGTCTAATTCATTACGGAGATCAAGTAAAGGCTGCATCCATTGTTTTTCTACATCATTTTGGATCATCGCTTCCATAGATTTATCTTGACTAACCATAGTGCAAACCCAACACCCAAAACGAGAGTCGCCACAACTAGGAGTAGAAGTATCAACAACTAAAGGACATTCATTATCTGCTGTTGCACCCCGATACATAGAAAATAAGTCTTTATTACTGTGTCCCCAAGGATTAGGCCATTGATTCAGATATAGCCAAACTTCATCATTTCGCCAATCTTCGATAGGCGTGTAAATCAAGGAATTAGGTAGACGAGCATTTGGGCTAAGGCGATCCCTTAACCTACCCACTTCATGTTTTTTCATAGTGGCTGCTCGTCTACTACTTTCAGCCTTACGAGTACCTAAAACAACTATTGTTTCCCCGTTAACTCTCACAATATCGCGGATAAATTGGTTAACGGGCTCAATTTTCATACGATCAGTACACCACCTAAATCCATTTCGAGGTGCAGGGTAGCCCTTACCCATTAAATTTACCCAGAATGTATCTTTGACTGTAGGATGAAGTAAATGTGGTTCAATGGGTATATTTTTTTCCTGAGCAGCAGATTTCATCCTATTAATTGATTTTCTTACCCAAGTAGAAACAAAGGGATTTTCTACAAGCGTATCTGTTGTAATGACGTGAATCTTTTTCTTTCTTTCTTTTAATGGAATATCCGCAATAGCGTTCCAGATAAGCTGCAAAACTGTAGTTGAATCTTTGCCCCCGCTATATCCAATAACCCAGGGAATTTCATCAAGACAATATAACTCTTGAATTTCTTTATTTAAAGTTTTTATATCTTCAACTAATTCGGTAACATTGCGCGGTGTAAAAAATGACATTTGCTGTAATTCTGTCATGTTAAGCAACTCCTGATTTGCATGGCCGGGCCTTTAATGATATAATCAATTTTCCATTTTACTATAAAGTAGAGCTTGTTCTTTATTATTTGCTTTTTTACGCAGTACCTTCCTTAATGAGCTCCTATGCTGGTTATAATAAATAGGCGTTCAGCTTACTTGCTTTCTTGCGAAACAACACGAATCTCCGAGAAAATAAAATTTTTGAATTGGAGAAAGAGTGATGTAATTCAAGAGGTACGGAAAAACAATTATACCAGCTTCCGTGAGATTATATGTCAGAACCAAACTCATCCTCCTCTGAGGCAAACCAGCGACTTGATGATGTACTTGAGCCTTACTTCGGTGAAAATTATCGTGACAAGTGTTATTTAGGCTTAATGTTGGAGCAGGGGCAGCGAAAAATGGTACAAATTAATGTCCCCGCCCACGACTTACCTATTCTTTTGCAAGCAAAACCCTCCACTGGTAATGATCCTGACTCAGGCAAAAATCGCCCAGTCGTAAAAGGCCATTCTGAAGAAATTAAAAACTATATCCTTAAAAAAGCTAGAAACAATAAACCTTGGATTTTAGGAACACTCACAGCAAATATCAATCCCACCAAAATCAAGATAATCGAATTAGGGAGAGGAATTTGTTTTGTAGCTATTCCTCGCGGTGTTAAGTTAGATATTACGGATGGGCAGCATCGTCAACGTGCCATCTGGGATCTAATCGAAAGTCCTGAAAGTGAGCTAATAGGTAATAATGATTTTCCAATTACTCTAGTTTTAGAGTCTGACTTTAACCAGTGCCAAGCTGACTTTCGAGATATGGCACAAACCCGTGCCCTCGATAAATCACTGCTCTTATCATTTGGTGAATTTGAAGGAAGAGTTGGAATTCTCAAAAAAGTAATCGATCAAGTTCCTATGTTTCAGGATAAAACAGAAAAAATTAAGGCTACCCCTGACAGTAAGAAGAAGTTAATTTATACTATTAATTATCTAGCTAAAGCCATTAGTTGTGCTTTTGAAAATGAGCCGGATAATGAGTTAAAAAACTACGATGTTACTAACTCATCAGAAGCATTAATTAATTGCTTTAATCAATTTTTTTCAGAATGCAACCAGACCCGATATATTTTTGAGACTCAGTTTGAAACATTGAAAGTCGAGGATGTTGCTAAATTCCAAGAAAACTGTCTTTTAGGTAGAAGTGTGGGTTTAGAAATTTTAGGGAAATTACTACACTACACCTATGAGCCAGAAACTAATAATTTTATTCCTGAAGAAGTTTCACAACTTGCTCAACTTAATTGGTTAAGAGATAGCGAAGTGTGGGAGGGAAATGTGGTTTTGTGTAATATTGATCCTAGTACAAACAAGAAGTCTTACAAAATCACCGCCAGTGCAAGTGCTGTAAGAATAGCAGTAAATAAAGCAAAATCAAAGCTAGGATGGCGCTAAACTTTTAGCAAGGGTATTGAAAAGTTTTAAAACCTTCAATACCCTAACTAAACAACCCCCAAACACTCCAAAATATACCCCCGTAAAAACTCCAAACTCTGACGAGAACTAGAAACCCCACCCCTACCAACAACAACCCCCTGCAAAAGAGGATTAGAAACCGACCAATCAACAGCAGACAAACCCGACAAAGACCCCTCCCAACTATCAGGAAACCGGCCCAACAAAACCGAACCAACCTCACCCAAAGCAGCCAAACCAACTCCATGACAATGCACAAAATCTCGACGCACCTCAAAAGCCGAAATCTTCCGCTGCAAAACCAACTCCCAATCAGGAATTAAACCACAAACCGCCTGCCAAAAATTCACAGCCAAATCAACCCTGCGGCCCACATCAACCCCCTGAAAATTTACCAACAAACTCATCGTACCACCATAAATACCCCTCAGCGTAAATAATTTACCAGAACGCACCGGCACTCTATCCCTTTCCAACTCCGTCAACTCCCGAAAAACCCGCACTTCCTTAACAACTTCCCGCACAACTTTCGCCATACTATCCCGCGTATCATAAAGCATATTTAACGACGTCTCCGGCACCACAGCAAAACGATTTAGATCCGCAAACATTTGTTGACAGCGTTGCAAACCAATATCCAAAAAAAACACCACCGCCACCGTCTCATATCCCAACTCAGGATTTTCTTTCAAAGCCAATTCAAAAGCAGCCCGGCGATGTTTGCCATCATTAATAATAAACCTCGCATCCATTGGCACCCGAAGCCGGCCAAGTTTCCGCAACTCCGCCTCATTTCCCACCGGCTCAAATTGAATTTCTGCATCAATAGAAACCGTCATCGCCGAAAAAATATAGCTTTTAGGATTATTAAGAATATACCCGCCTATTTCCCGCACCCGTTGTTTATTCAGACTACGAGAAGCCCGCAACATTGGCGAAATTTCTTCATCATCCAAAGGAAACAATTTCGGCAAAACTCGCAACGGACACATGGAAATATAATACTCGCGTCCCGCCTGTATTCCGCGAATCACCGGCAACACATATTCAAAAGTAGATTGCATTAACATGGGAATTGGGGATTGTTTAGAGTGGGGTAAATGGGGCTGGTTAGACCCCAATAAAGCAATAACTTGGACTAATTTTGCTCTTTTTCTAACTCCCTTGAAATTTCTCGAACTCGCTCAATATCTAGCTCAACAATTTCTGCAATAGATTCCACAGAATCACCTCGGCGTAACATATTTTTGACAATTTTTAAGTTTTTTTGATCTTCCACTTGAGCAGTAACCTCTGCCGAAATTTCTTGATACAAACGAGTTTGTTTAATATCATCTACTCCAAACATAGCCGCTAATTCCTCCTTTGTTTTGTTGACAAACTTGTACACAATCACCGTATCTATTAATTTTAGAACATCAATTCGAGTTTGTTCTTCTGATACCTCCTGCTCAGTTCGTTGTCTTAATTCCCTGACTATTTCCGGGGCTGTATTTTCTGCACACAGCATCAACTGAATAATTTTCAAACCAATGGAAGAAAACCCCTCGACAGTCAATTCATCCAAATAAACCCGCGTCACCTTAAAAGAATTCAGCAAATCTTGATAAGGTAAAACCTCCGTAGGTTCCTGACTGCGAGTTTCATAAATCACCACAGCGCGCCAATCTTGCGCCGGATTATTTTGATGAAGATAAACAAAAATCTCCGCAAATAAACCCGAATAAACCTTTGGATCGCGGCGAAATTGTACCTCCACAAAATACACCGGCTTCTCTATATCTTCCACAACCGGCACAAACAAACCATCAATTCTAAAAGCAGTTTGTTTCAACTCTACAGAGTCAAATCGATAATTTAATGCTTCCTCAGCCGGCCTTCCAATTAACTCAAAAAAACTACTAGGAAGCTGTTTAAATAAACTATAAAAAATAGGGTCTGTTTTCATAAAAACTGCACTCCTGATATTTTCGGGCCGGTCTTGGCCATTTGGCGGGCCGGTGTTGGCCATCTGGCGGGCCGGTCAAGCCATGTAAAGATTTGAAAACCCAACCTTGACACAACAATAGCATAACCGATAAGTTTTAAAAAACCACTTCAAGTTTCACAAAACTTAAAGCCATGACCCCAAGCACCCCTGACTCCGCCGGCCACATTTCCGCCAATATCCACCAAAAACAAAAAGAAGAACAGCAAAACTTAGCCCTCTTACTCGACAGCCAACTTTCACGAAACAATCAAATATTAGTCCAAAAAACCCAAATGGGAAACACCGAAGCCTACATCGGTTCAGTAAGCCTAGAATGGTTAGAAAGCCGAGTTAGATTCGCCTCCCAACTACCTCTTTTTCGCCAAAAACATGACCCCACAACCGACAACATAATCCGCGATGAAGACACCGCCGACGAGCTTTTTCAACGCCCCCTAGACTGGTCACGCCAAGCCTCCCTCGCCCAATATTTAATCGGCAGAAAAAACCACAAATTCCCCGCCGTCTTAGTCGTCCAAAACCCGCCCTGGGTAGACCATCCCAGCGCCCCAGAATGGGACAAAAACGGAGTGGCTACCCAATCAGCCACTAACTTTATCCCCCTCGATAAAGACAAAACTATCGGCCTTTTAGACATCTCAGAAGACATCGCCATTTACGCCTTAGATGGGCAACACCGGCTCATGGGAATTCAAGGCTTAATTAGTATCATAAAAACCGGAAAATTGCAACCCTTTAATAAATTTAAAAAGCCGGTGGGAAGCGCCATAACCACAGAGCAACTCCTAGAAAAATATCAACTCACCTACAGCCAATTACAAAACCTCGCCAGAGAAAAAATCGGCATAGAATTTATCCCCGCCGTCACTCAAGGAGAAACCCGCGAAGACGCAAGTCGAAGAGTGCGTTCAATCTTCGTTCATGTTAACTTAATGGCCGTCAATTTAAGCCAAGGACAACTAGCATTATTAAACGAAGACGACGGCTTCTCAATTATCGCCCGCAAAATAGCCGTCAGCCACCCATTATTTAAAGCCAAAAAAGGCAGAAACCCCCGCGTCAATTGGGATAGCGCCACCGTCGCCGCCAAATCAACCGTATTAACCACCCTCCAAGCCTTAAAAGAAATGTCGGAACGCTATTTAAGCCATAAATTCCCCCATTGGAAACCCATCGACAAAAAAGGCTTAATCCCCCTCCGTCCCGACGACGAAGAATTAGAAGAAGGAATCAAAGAATTTAATTTTTTATTTGATAATCTTTCCGAATTATTCAGCTATCAAAAACTAGAAGAAGGAAACGAAACACCCCAAATGCGCCGGTTTAGTTTTGAAAAAGACGGAGGCGAAGGCAATATTTTATTTCGTCCCATCGGACAAGTAGCCCTCGCCCAAGCATTAGGAATTTTGATTTTCAAAAAACACCATTCCCCCAAACAAGTCTTTCAAAAACTGCGCCGGTTTGATATAGATGGCGGTTTCAGTAATATGGAATTCCCACAATCATTATGGTATGGAGTTCTCTACGATCCCAACAAAAAACGCATTTTAGTTTCAGGAAAAGAATTAGCCACAAGATTATTAATTTACATTTTGGGAGGAATTGAAGATGATTTAGAACGCGCCGAACTGCGATTAGAATTAGCAGAATCCCGAACAATTGAAGGAAAAGCAATCAATTTTGAAGGCAAATTTGTCCAACCAAAAGCCGTAGGTTTGCCCCCCATTTTAGTATAGCTGCAAAAACCCAGTGGGGCGGGCATCTTGCCCGCCATTACCCATTACCCCCCCTCATATCTCACCCCCAATCAAGTCAAAAACCGGCTCAAATCAAAATCCTCCACCGGCTCAATATCCTTTTGCCTTTCCTCCACCATAACCAACAAAAGACGCTCCGTATAATCCACCGCACCGCGAAACTCTTCCCGCAAAATTTCTAAGCCGCCATTCGCATATTCCTCAAAAATTTGAACTCGTATTTCCTCAGCCTTAATATCAACCGGCGACAAAACTTTTAGATCTTTTATTTCCGTAACAGCCAACAACTTAATCACACAATCATAACCACGATTAATAAAAATATTAACATCAATAGGAGCCGGTTCTCTTGCCACTTCTCCCAAAGGCAAACGCTTTTTTTTCCGCGCACCCAAACTTGCCGCAAAAACCATCGCATCCGCATAAGTTTGAAACGGGCCGGTGGTTTCCTCTCCATCCACCAAAGCCTTAACTAAATCCGCCTTATTTTTAGCAATTCTAATTCGACTTGCACCCATATTTCCCCTCTAAACCCTAACTTAAATCTAACTACTATCTAACTAAAAGTTTGGATTAGCCAGCGCAAAATTTCCCCATTATCTCCCTCACGGCTGCGTTGCACAGCCTCCTCAACAATAGCTATAGATAACCCAGGCAAAACTTGCGACTCTTTAATTTCTCCACTGCGTCCCTCCCCCATTCCAAAAGCAATAACTTTTAAGTCAATTGCATCAACTACCCAATATTCTCGCACATTTGCCCGTTCATAAAGTAACCGCTTGCGCCCCAAATCCTCACTTAAAGAAGAAGCAGCAATTTCTACAACTAAAGTCGGCGGATCATATTGATTTAAATCCACAGGAGAATCACTATCATCTGGTATCTTTAGATCAGACCCAATATAAAAAGCCACATCAGGCTGAAATTCATCTAACCCAGCTTTTCTGAAACTTGTATTTGAAAACTCCACAAAGACTATATTTCTGATGGCCGCAAAATAAGCCACAACATAAGGAATAATAGAATTTCGCCGTCCGTGACGTGGCCCAACAGGTGACATTTCAACCCTCATATATCCTTGATAATAATAAAACTTAGCCTTCTCATATTTCGGCTCATTTGCCAATGCCAAAAACTCCTCCCAGCTAACCTTCACCCAATTATCAGTCCCGATATTTTGCTCTGTAATTATCATAAACCTAAATTCCTCAAAAATTGCCCTAAAAAAATTATAGCAATTTGGCTGTAAAAACCCGGTTTCTGTAAAAGCGATACCCCTTGTAGAACATCTATCCCAGATGTCATGGCGCCAGCTTCTGTGGCGCAGGCATCCTGCCTGCGAGTAGGGCAGCAATCGCAGGCAGGGTGCCGGCGCCACTGGGGATTGCAATTACCCCCCCTGATCCGGCTTTTTGAAATACCCTTATTAAATCTTAAAAACCCAAACCATTCCCACGTTCCACCTCAACAATCTCCGTATAATCAAACTCATTCTGACTTTGCCGAACCAAAGAATAACGCACCCCATTAAGCTCAATAAAATCCTCCTCAAAATCCGGTTTAGACGAATAATAAACCAACACATACTCCCGCCCAATAAAACTCGCCATCTCCTCAGCAACCTCCCCACGCCATTGAGTTTTCGTTACCAAAACCACCAACTGATTAGCCAACTTTGGCAAACAATTCGCCACCCGGCGCCGCGAAATTTCATCTAAACTACCAAACGGAGAATCCATCACAATTGGAAACGTACTACTATCCGGGCCCATCAAAGTATTACGCTTACTCCAATCCCTCACCCTATCAACAATACCCCCAATAAAAGACAAACATAAAATTTGATTTTCCCCCGTCGAAGCAGCCACCGGCCACTCAACATCCCCAACATTTTCCACCAAAGTTAACTCATATTTCTCATTCAACCTTGGCAAATAAGGAGTAAAAGAAATCCCCCGAAAAATCTCCTGAACCCGCAACTCCAACTGTAAACGAAACTGCCGATCCAAACGATTTTTCACCTCAACAAGCCGGTCAATCGCATCTTGGGCCGCCGCAATTCTTCGCTGCGCCAAAACCTGGCGTATTTCCTGCATTCTTTGCTTATCAATTTCCTTACCCAACCGCGTAATTTCCCCATTCAAACTATGAATTTGCTGCTCATTTGACCCCAACTCCTTATTTAACTCACTCACCTTTTTATCAATATCATCCAACCGGCGCTGCAACAAACTTACATCCTCATCAGGAAAATTGCGTAACTTATTCTTCACATCATCAAGCTGATTTTCCACCTCAGAAAGCTGCACCCGACAATCATTAATTATTGCCTGTTGCCGGTCAAATTCCCCCCACAACTCCACCCCTTGCTTATCAACATCATCAACCAAAACCCCCATCCGAATAGCCGCCTCCTCCACCTGTTCCGCACCGGCTTTTTCCATCCACTCCTCAACCAAATGACGACCATGCGAACCCTCATCTAAATCCGCCCCACAAATACACTTTCCCCTCTCCAACAAATCAAAAACAAACTGTTGCTTAATCCCCACCGGCAACTCACCACTAGCCCGCAAACCCCCCACCAAACCCCGAAACTCCGCCGTTAAATCCCCCAACCAAACCGCATAACCACGCCCAGAAATCGCCCGTTTAATAGCATTCTTCCCCTGACGAATTTGCAGATCCAGCCCACTTTTTTGCCCCTCCAACTGATTCCGCAACTGTTGTAAATTATCCGCACCTTCCAACTCCAAACGCCGACCACCAATCGTCTTTTTAATCTCCCCTTGATCCTCCAATTCCTGCTGAATTTCCCCTTGTCTTTGCATCAAACGTTCAACTTCCTGCTCAAAATTCTGCTTATCCCTCAACAACTTTTTCGTTTCATAATCCCCAAACCCCCTTAAATCAGTTTCCAAAGACTTTTTCGCCTCCCCCAAATGACGAATCGAGCGATTTAAAACCTCAACCCCCAATAACTCCTTAGTCGCCTCCGCAATTTCACCCTTTTTTTCAAAACGCACAATTTGCTCAATTCTCTCCCCATCAAAAAAGAAATATTTATGCAAACTTTCCGGCAAAATCCTACCAATAATATCCTCTGGAGGTTGAGGCGGAACAATCCACCGGCCCCCATCCGCCTCTATCAACATCTTTAACTCACTTTTCCCTCTTTCAAAACCTCCATCCGCATTTTTATAAGCCCGACAAATACGCTGAGCCCGATAACGTTTATGATCATGTTCAAACAAAACCTCCACCCAACAAGCCACCCCATTACCCACCTCAACTTCCGCCAAAGCACGTTTATTAACTAACTGCTCTTCCGCCGCAAAAGCCGCCGTAAACCTCTCATAAAGCACCCAAGTAAACCCATTCATCAAAGTAGTTTTACCGGCCCCATTATTGCCATGTAAAATCGTCGTATTCCGTTCCCCACCAGCCAACTTAATCTCTGGCGTTTTCCCAAAAAACTGTCTAAAATTACAAAGAACAATCGAAATAAGTTTCATTATTTAATAACATCCTTATTGAATAACTTCCTTAACAACCTTCAAAATATCATCATTAATCCGAGGATTTTTTAAATAAAGCTTTTCCTTCTCCATTTCCAACACCCGCTCAATAATTTCTCTCACCTCTGGCGGCGCTTTTGTAATCGGTTCTTGTATATCCTGCATCGAATCTTGCATCATCTTTTTTTTCTCTCCCAAAAAAATAAAAACCTCATTCTTTTATCCAAAATCTTACCACAGCCAAACCGGCCCAGACCCAACATTTACAAAAACTTTACCGCCCTCACCACCAAAAACTCACTACTTCAAATATCCAACAAACCATACTGCCGTTGAAGCTCCAACAAAACCATCCTAGCCTGCCCAGAATTCTCTGCTAAATCCGCAAATTCAAGAAACCTTTTCAACTCTTTTCGTAACAAATTGCGCTCCACATCCAAAGTTTCCCGACCCAAATCTGGAGGCTTAACAATCATATCAAACAAAGTAGCCCGAACCTTACCCGGATAAGGGCGTAAAATGCGACCACGACGCTGAATAAACTGCCGAGGATTCGTACTACTAGCCAAAATAACAGCCGATTGAATAGCAGGAATATCAACCCCCTCATCCAAACAACGAATCGCCACCAAACCTTGCAACTCCCCACATTCAAATTGCCGGCGTAACTTTTCCCTTTCCTTTAACGGAGTCATCGCCGTATAAGTATTAACCCGATAACCCAACTCCGAACCCAAAAGCCGCGAAACCGCAGCCAATTGTCGAGAGCTTTTCTGACTAATAGCCCCCTCAATAGAACCATCCCCACAATAAAAAAGAGTATGCGTTGTATTAAGCCGGTTTACCATCACCTTTCGCAGAGCATTTAACTTATTAGAAGCAGAAGCAATAATCCGAGAACGCCGCATCAAAAGCGAAGTCACCACCTCATCATCAGCAAAATCTTCCCCACAGTCCATCAAAGCCCAACCTATCTTAGTAGTTAAACGTAAATAAGCCTCAGTTTCCGCTTCCGTTAAATAAACCAAAATCGGATAATAAAGATAACGAACCAAAGCCCCTTGCCCAATAGCATCACCTAAAGTTAATTCCGGTGCTAAAACCTGACCAAAATAGTCAAAAACCGCCTCAGTTCCCTCCTCATCAAAATAACGCTCAGGAGTAGCAGAAAGACCCAAACGCAGCCCAAAATTACGCGGTAAACATTCCCCCAACCTAGGCGAACCCAAATTATGAACCTCATCACCAACAATCAAACTTTTCGCCGGAAAAAACCGTAATTGAGACTGAAAAGACTCAGAAATCAAAGTTGCATTCGTAGTAATAACCGTCAAAAAAACCTGATGACCAGTTCTCACACTATAAAGCTGCCTAGAAAGTTCAACTTGCCAATTATTAACCGACTCAAAAGCCAAAACCGGCCTCAAATTAAACTTCTCACACTCCCGCGCCCATTGTGACACCAAATGCCGGTAAGGGCACACCACCAACAAAACCTGTAAATTAATTCTCTTATAAAGTTCCGTCACCAAAGCCAGAGCAGTAATAGTCTTCCCACTGCCCGTAGCCATCTTCAAAGTCCCGCGTCCTTGCGCCGCAAACCAATTAGCAACCGCCTGCTTTTGATATCCTCGCAAATTCAAAAACCCAGGAATTCTCGGAACCCCATAATTTCCCTCAAAAAAACCATCCATCAACACCCCACCCCCTCAAAACACATCTGCATTTATCAGTGGAGCAGGCATCTTGCCTGCTTTACATCTGCGGTTAAAAAACCCCCCAAAACCAAAAACCCAACCCTAATCTTATAACAACCCAAAGAACCAAACCTAAAAAAAACATCAAAAAACCCATAAAACCGCAACAACAGAGATAAAATCCATAAAAGGATAAAAAGTGCATCCATGACCTACAGCCTAAGAATCCTAGACATCCCCGAAACCGAACGGCCCCGCGAACGCCTAATGAGCTACGGGCCAAAAACCCTATCCACAGCCGAACTACTCGCCATCTTGCTTGGCACCGGCCAAGGCGCCGGCAAACTCTCAGCCATCGGACTCGGACAGCACATCTTGCAAAAACTCAGCGAAAACCAAAGAGATCCCCTAGCCGTTTTGCGAGACATAAGCGTACCCGAACTCACACAAATACACGGTATTGGGCCGGCCAAAGCCACCACAATTTTAGCCGCCGTCGAACTCGGAAAAAGAGTATTTCAATCTCGACCACCCGAAGCCGCAATCATTGAAAACCCCGACATTGCAGCCGCAGCCTTCAGCCATGACCTAATGTGGCAACCTCAAGAACTTTTTGCAGTATTAATGTTAGATGTAAAAAACCGGCTAATTGCCAACAAAGTTATCACGATGGGAACAGCCACCGAAACCCTTGCCCATCCCCGCGAAATTTTTAGAGAAGTGATAAGGGCCGGTGCTACTCGTTTAATTGTCGCCCACAACCACCCCACCGGCCACGTTGAACCAAGCCCAGAAGATATTAGCCTTACTCGTCAACTGCTGGCCGGTGCCCAACTGCTGAGTATTCCCCTCCTCGACCACTTAATTTTAGGCAATGGCAACTACCAAAGTCTGCGGCAAAATACAACTCTCTGGGACGAATACCCCCAAGATGAGTAAAATTTTTCTCGCATATAGTTGATTTTTGAGCAAGGCAGATGTTATATTAGAAGTCTGCGGGCGATTAGCACAGTGGTAGCGCACTTCCTTCACACGGAAGGGGTCACAGGTTCAAATCCTGTATCGCCCATTTTATAAAATATCAGCTAAATTTCACTTTATTAGCCATATCGTCACAAGCGCTGAAATTTTTATGGCCGGTGATATAAAAAAAATCCCTCATCAATCTCTTAAAGATGTCTTACAAATTTGGGAGTTTTTTGGAAGCTATATTTCCAACAATCCTTTTTTAAGTCTAGCCGGTGAAATAAAAGCAACACCAAAACAGTTATACAGTTTCTCAGATAAGTGTGGTCTACTAAAAATCGCGTTTTTTACAAAAATTTTCTGTACTTCATTAAATTTTATTTTTAACCGGCTGCCAGACACTACGCCGGCATAACCCTACAACTACAAGTTCCTCAATTCTAAACTCCCCCCAAAAACTCCCTCGAAAGAGGGATACACCCACAACACAACCGGCCCCGCTGATTGTTATAGTCACAGATAGAAACCCTAAATAGAACAAAAAACCATAGGGGTAGGCACCGTGTACGCTCCACAACTGCTAGAACTGAACATCGAAAACCCAAACATCCCCAAGCTGCTAGATCCCTCCCTCCTCAAAGCAGCCCGAAAAATTTATCGTGCCTACCAGCAAGTCAACCCCGACCACATCCAGCGACCCCTGGGAGTCGCCATCAGCCGCCTTACCTATCGCGGACAAGTAATATTTTTCCGCAAACCGATCTTATTACCCGATGAATGCTTCATCCCCTTCGAGCAAATGGAATCAGAACTGCATTAGTCATTAGTCATTAGTCACTATCCTATAGTCAGTAAGCAATAAGTAATGACTAATCTCTCAATCCTATGATCGATACCCTGATCTACACAATCACCGGCCTGTTTGTCTTCTTTCTCGGCGCTTCTATCGGTAGTTTTATTAACGTTGTAGTTTACCGTATCCCCGCCGGCCTATCCCTGCTTTGGCCCCCCTCCCGTTGTCCCCATTGTCTCACCCGTCTCAAAGCCACAGAAAACATCCCCGTTTTTGGTTGGTTACGTCTCAAAGGAAAATGTGCCCATTGCAAAAGCCCTATTTCTAAACGCTATCCCATTATTGAAGCCACCAGCGCCTTATTATTTTTACTCGTTTATTTCCACTTTGGGATTCAATTACAAACCCTCGGATATTGGGCATTTTTTAGTTGGTTGCTTGCCCTATCTTTAATCGATTTTGACACCATGACTCTGCCAAACCCCCTCACTCAATCAGGGTTAGTGGTAGGCTTAATTTTTCAAATCATTCTCGGCATCCATAATAATAACCCCATCCCTCAAATCATGTTTGGCATCTTTGGCATGGTTTTAGGAATATGGCTTCTCGATATCATCAGTATCACCGGCTCCCTTGCCTTTGGACGCACCGCAATGGGGGCCGGTGATGCTAAACTCGCCGCTATGATGGGCGCGTGGTTGGGGTGGAGATACTTACTTGTTGCCGGCTTTCTTGCCTGTGCCACCGGCGCCCTAGCAGGCAGTGCCGGTATTGCCCTTGGATGGCTAGAACGCAATAAACCCATGCCTTTTGGCCCGTTTCTTGCCCTCGGTGCCGGTGTCACCGCCATCTGGGGACAACCTTTACTAAACGCCTACCTACAAATATTCTTTCCCCTGCGCTAATTTTGTGAACCTTCACTTATTTAGTGCAACAGACGAATAAAGCCTTCATGGGAGACCCTTTTTTAGGTAGCAGGTTTAAAGTGAATTGGATAACCATTAGAACAACCAGCAGCCGGTGGGAAGCAGAATTTCTGGGAGAAATATTATCTGCTAATGAAATACCCAACCGCATCCTAGACTTAGGAGTAGCATCCTATCTGGGGATGGGAAGCCCCGCCGCCTTGCAAGTACCGCTTCAACACAGGTGGACAGCGCTTTTATTACTTAGTCCCAGCGAAGCCGAAGAACAAGACCCCAACCTGTAATAGAATAGAAAGTTTAAAAGCACCCCTCGGCAGGCACTAATCGGCATCAAGTAGGTAGAGGTTTCATGTCTTTATTTGATTGGTTTGCAAACCGGCGGAAAACCGGCCCCATGAGCCAAAACACGCAAGAACGCGAAATTGCAGATGGCTTGTGGAATAAATGTGAAAAATGCGGAGTTTTGACCTACACCAAAGACCTGCGGGCTAACCAAAAAGTTTGTTTAGAATGCGGGCATCATATCCGAGTCTACAGCGAGGAACGCATCCGCCAGTTAATTGACGCGAGCAGCTGGACTCCCCTAGATGAACAACTGCGTCCCACAGATCCGCTAAAGTTTTATGACCGGAAATCTTACGGCGACCGGCTGCGAGAATATCAAGAAAAAACTCGTTTAAATGATGGCGTCCAAACCGGCACCGGCTTACTGGAAGGCTTACCCATCGCCCTCGGCGTAATGGACTTTCGGTTTATGGGCGGGAGTATGGGATCTGTGGTGGGCGAAAAACTCACCCGCTTAATTGAACACGCTACCAAAAACCGCATCCCCGTGATCATCGTCTGTGCGTCTGGCGGTGCCCGAATGCAAGAAGGGATGTTGAGTTTGATGCAAATGGCGAAAATTTCCGGGGCACTGGAACGCCACCGCGAGGCAAAATTGCTTTATATCCCCATTTTGACCAATCCGACAACCGGCGGCGTAACAGCTTCTTTTGCCATGTTGGGAGATATTATTATTGCTGAACCTAAAGCAACGATTGGCTTTGCCGGCCGGCGCGTCATTGAACAAACTCTACGCGAAAAGCTGCCCGAAGATTTCCAAAGTGCTGAAGATTTGCTCAAACATGGTTTTGTGGATGCAATTGTGCCGCGAACTCATCTTAAGAGTACCTTGGCGCAGTTGATTCGCTTACACGCGCCGACGCCGGTGCCCCTTGCTCATGCCGTTGTGGCCCCTCCACTGCCGGTTAGCGCTATTCTCCCCGATTAAGAGTACATCGGGCGGGTCTTCCTCCGGTAGCGGTTCTCCCCCCGGTGCCGGCCCTCCCCCGCCTCCCCACCTTTGCAGATGTGGGCAATATTGTAAATTTTTATGAAAATGTCGCTACAGATAAAAAGCTACAAACCTTAGCCGGTAAGAGTTTTTTGCGAAATTCCCTCAACGATAAAACAGAAAGTGGAAAGAGGCTTTTTTGTGTAATCGGGGTAACGAATTTGAACGAAAAGTACCGCTCGGTGAGATGATATTGGTATTAACTCGGCTTCTGTCTCAATTTTTGGGCAAAACATCACCGTTATGGGATTTGCAGACTTGTCAATTGCTGAAATCGCAGAAGACTATAATTTTCCGCTTGAGGAAGTATGCCGTCTGTGCGACAAGCTGGGCATTGCTTACAAAACCCCTCAAACTCGTCTGGCGTTAGAAGATGCTAAAGCCATCATTGCTGAAATTCTGCGTTTCTCGGCAGGCGAGTGAGGGTGAAGAAATATAGCCTAAGTCTGTATCTATGCCGTAAGGGGGATGCACTCCAAAATAAGACCTTTTAGCCATAGCTGTGTTGAGTGTCCACACTTAAAGGGGATTTGTTGAGGAAAACCATGCTGAAAAGATACATTTGGCTGGCTGTAGCCACTGTATTCTTCACGTTTCAAATGTTTGTCAGCCAAGCCTTTGCGGTTGAGCTAGACCAAGCAAGTCGTACCGTTGCCCTTGATGAAAGTGGGAAAACGGTTGTGGTGTCGGTGAAAGATTTGGAAAAAGGCAAGCGGTTATTTATTAATGCTTGTTCTCAATGCCATGTCGGCGGCAAAACCAGAACGAACCCGAACGTGAATTTAGGCCCAGAATCTCTGGCCGGTGCGCTGCCCCGCCGAGATAATGTTGAGGGGTTGGTGGATTATATGAAAAATCCCACCAGCTATGACGGGTTTGTGGATATTTCTGAGTTCCACCCCAGTATCGAAAGTGCGGATCTTTATCCTCAGATGAGAAATTTGTCTGAAGATGATTTGTATTCGATAGCGGGCCATATTCTTGTTCAGCCTAATATTCTGGGCAAAATGTGGGGCGGCGGCAAGGTGTACAACTAATGTCTTGCCGATAATAAGTAAAAAGTAAAAGGTAAAATTTTGTTGCTACCTCTTGACTTTTTACTTTTTACTTTTTTCAACCAAAGGGTCACTAATGCTGCGTAGTTTCTTTTCGATTACCGTCTGGCGAGCTTTTTTTGCTGTTTGTTTAATTTGGATGGCGCTAACAATGCCGGCTACTGCGGCAACAAAGATCGATCCTTATGTGTTGCAGTATCTTAAGGCAAGTCAGCCGGTGGAAGTTCCGCTTAATGCTGCCGGTGATACCAAAACCTTTACGCCGGAGCAGTTGTCTGAAGGCAAGCGCTTGTTTAAATCAAGCTGCATTAACTGTCACGTTGGCGGTGCTACGCTTCCCAATCCGATTGTTTCTCTGTCTTTGAGTAAGCTAAAGGGGGCAACTCCTCCCCGCGATACTCTTGAGGGGTTGGTGGCTTTTATGCGCCATCCTATGACTTATGACGGTACTGAGGAGGCGGTTTTATGCCGTGAGGTACCGGCTAGTTGGTTGCCTCAAGAGACGACAGAGAATCTTGCGGCTTTTGTTTTAAGGGCTGCTGAGGTCGCTCGCGGATGGGCAACGGCTCGGTTTGAATAGAAAACCGGCATTTTTGTTCTTTCGTTCTGTACCCGCTTGCGTCGGGTGTAGACTGTGCCCGATAAAATGAAGTTTGACGAAAACTTCCTGTGTTTAGATGAGGAGAACTACCTTGAAGAAAGTTTTATCTGTTGTTTTGTTGGCTTTGGCCGCTGTGACCTTTTTCTTTAGCTCTCCGGCCCTTGCTGGTGATGCTGGTGCTGGTGCCAAGGTGTTTAGTGCTAATTGTGCGGCTTGTCATGCCGGTGGCAATAATGTGGTAATGGCCCAAAAAACTCTTAAGAAGGATGCTTTGGAAAAGTTCAACATGAATTCTTTGGAGTCTATTGTTACTCAAGTTACTAAGGGCAAAAATGCGATGCCGGCTTTTGCTGGCCGTCTGACCGCTGCTCAAATTGAGGATGTGGCTACCTATGTTTTAAACCAAGCTGAAAAAGGCTGGTAGATTTTGATGAGATAGCAGTGGAGGGTGAGAATTTGGGGTTAAATTTTCCTTGTTTTTCACTCTTTACTGTTATCTTGTGTTTTATTTGATTGCCGTCATTAAAATCTTTTAATCTTGAAAATTAAACAAAAATAGGCTTATCTTTCCAAGTTTGCGGTCGGTTTTTTTCTTGTCGGGGGTTCGCAAACGTTAAGTTATGATCCAAAGCTAATAGCTAAAAGCCTTTGACGAGGATTGAACTCGTGACCTCACCCTTACCAAGGGTGTGCTCTACCACTGAGCTACAAAGGCATTAAAAAGTGGAAAGTGGGCCGAGCTAGATTCGAACTAGCGTAGGCGTAGCCAGTGGATTTACAGTCCACCCCCATTAGCCACTCGGGCATCGACCCGCGCTTTCCACAGTTATAAACTGTAGCACAGGGTACTGGAGATTGCAAGTAGTTTGAGAAAGAAATTTTTGCTTTTTGCCGAAACTCCCTGAAATCCTTGCCTAATAAGCATTACAGCCAGAGGTAATCAAAAAGAAAGGCCCGCCCTTGTGCCGGCCCGCAGATTGGCACAAGGCCGCAGGCAAAAGCACAGGACACCGATCTGTTAAGTTAATTAAAGATGGCTGCAATATTCCCTACCCCCAGACAACCACTCAAACCGCATCCAGATGCTCACTCAGTCCGCGTAAACTTCACTCAATTGACACCAAATCATACAATGAACATTCTCACCAACCTCCTCGCCCCAAAAACTCAAGAACCCACTGTCAAAAAAACACGCCGGGGTATAGAAATTAAATCCGAACGCGAAATCGAAATTATGCGACAGTCTGGTAAAATTGTCGCTACCGTCTTAAAAGAAATCTCCGAGATGGTACAGCCCGGAATGACAACGGCTGACCTAGATGCTTACGCAGAAAAACGCATCCGTGAGATGGGTGCAACCCCCAGCTTTAAAGGCTATCATGGCTTCCCCGCCTCTATTTGCTCTAGCATTAATAACGAAGTTGTACATGGCATCCCTAGCCGCAAAAAAGTTATTCGTAGTGGCGACGTTTTAAAAGTGGACACCGGCGCGGTTTGGAATGGTTTTCACGGCGACTCCTGCATCACCATTGCTGTTGGCGAAGTCACCCCGGAAGCCGCAAAATTAATCCGCGTAGCCGAAGAAGCTCTTTTTAAAGGAATTGAACAAGTAAAAGCAGGCAATTTTCTCTTAGATATTGCCGGTGCCATTGAAGATCATGTTAAAGCAAATAACTTTTCCGTTGTCGAAGATTTTACCGGTCATGGTGTGGGGAGAAACTTGCACGAGGAACCTTCAGTTTTTAACTTCCGCACCCATGAATTGCCTAACGTGAGACTGCGTGCCGGCATGACTTTAGCCATTGAGCCTATTTTGAATGCCGGTTCACGTTTTACCCGCGTTTTATCAGACAGATGGACGGCTGTAACCAAAGATAAATCGCTGTCTGCACAGTTTGAGCATACAGTTTTGGTAACAGAAAAAGGCTACGAAATTTTAACAGATCGCAGCAAAGTTTAAAAGCAAAATCTCTAGTTAAATAGGTAGAAAAAAACCGGTTTTCTCGAAGAAACCCGGTTTCTCTGCTTCCAACTGATTTTTTTTGTGGACTTACACGCCGAACCTAAAAAAATGCGATTTATAAACAACTAATTTCTATCTGTCAATGATGGGCGGGAGAAACCAGCTTTTTTGAGTTTGTCCTATTTTTTACACCTCAAAAAAGGACACTTTAACAACCGGCTATCCCCAACCCCTTTTTAGGAAAAAATAAGACAAAAATAGAAAAACACAACACCTAACAACTTTCAGCAACCCGTAAAGCTAAACAAAATAATATGAATTCTGAACAACTCGCCTTTAGCCCCGCCCTTCAACAAGCAGAACTCATCCGCACAAAACAAATTTCTCCCTTAGAACTGACAAAACTCTATCTTGAACGCATAGAAAAAATTGACCCGCAACTGACAAGTTATTATCATATTGCGGCAGAGATGGCTCTCGCTGATGCCAAAGCCAAAACCGAAAAACTTATTAAAAACTCTAGCGAACTCCCGCCGTTTTTTGGCGTTCCTATTTCTATTAAAGACCTCAACCCTGTCAATAATTTACCTTGCAGTTATGGTGTGCCTGCACTGCGAGACAAACCGGCCAACCTTGACAGCGGCGTTGTGACAAAAATTAAACAAGCGGGCTTTACCATTTTGGGCAAAACAGCCACCTCCCAACTCGGTACCCTTCCCTACACCGAACCGGCAGGCTTTGCCCCCACCCGCAACCCTTGGAACCTCAACTACACCCCAGGCGGTTCGAGCGGTGGCGCAGCAGCAGCCCTAGCAGCCGGCCTCTGTGCCATTTCCCTAGGTTCCGATGGCGGCGGGTCTGTTCGCGGCCCAGCAAGCTGTTGTGGAGTGGTGGGGCTCAAACCGGCACGCGGACGCATCACTTCGGCACCCGTTGGCGACTGGTTAAATGGCATTGCTACGAATGGGGTTTTAGCGCGTACGGTTGAAGATGCGGCGGCTTTTTTGGATGTGGTGAGTGGTTATTTCACAGGAGATCCTTATTGGTTGCCGGCGCCAGAAACATCTTTTTTAAGTGCAAGTCAGCAAAAATTAGGCGATTTAAGAATTGCTTTTACAACTAAGTTGCCGCCTTTGGGAGAAGCGCATCCGACTTGTGGAAAAGCGGTTTTAGAAACTGGAAAAATTTTGGAAAATTACGGCCATAAATTGCAAGAAAGCTGTCCTGATTTTAATGGATTAATTGATCCTTTTAAAGTAATTTGGCAAGCTGCGGTTGCCACATTTAATATTCCCCCGGAACTGCTGGAACCGATGAACCGCTGGTTATTAGAAACCGGCAACAGTGCGGGGACTTATTTACAAGCTATCGCCCAAGTGCAAATGATTTCGCGGGGTATTGTGGGATTTTTTGATAATTTTGATATTTTGGTGTTGCCGGTGAATTTGCATCCTGCTATTAAAATTGGGGAATGGGCACATTTATCACCAGAAGACACTTTGCAAAAAATTACTAATTGGATCGCGCCTTGTCCGCCGTTTAATGTAAGTGGTTTGCCTGCTATTTCTGTACCGGCCGGTTTTGATGAAAATGGTGTGCCGGTGGGTGTTCAGTTAGTAGGAAAGCCGGCATCGGAAGGCACTTTACTTGCGGTTGCTGCTCAACTGGAAAAGGCTACATCTTTTCACACTAAATACCCTAATTTTTAGCATAGATAGGGGCGGGTTTATGGCTGGGTTCTGCGGGTAGAATAAATTAACTAGAACCCACCGCTAAAAAATTTTTTTGTGCTATCTTAAAAAAAACTTTGTGGAAACAAGAGAATCTTTATGAAATTTAACTTAAGTTTTGTAAAAATTTTCATGGTGTGTGGGGCCGGTGTGTTAAGCATCGTGGCAACTTGCAACCGGCTGCAAGCCCAAAATAATCGGCCAGGGGTTAAGGAAGTTTCTTCAAACAAAATGCCCTTAACTTCCCAACATTTAACCCAGGCAGATGTGGACTACCAAACTATCCAAGCTCGTCAAACAGAAGCTATAAATCATATTGCGTTAATGAGCCGCGCACAACTCTATTCTTTTATTGATCATAAACGTTTCGCATCCAAACTAAACGATTTAGACCTAGAGATCAAACCTGAAAGCGAGAATTATTACTACAGTATGAGGGCGCTCAGTCCGACTTTAATTCAAAATATAGGGGTTCCGAAAAGAGACAACTTAAAAAGTTATACAGGGATAATTTATGTATTTCAAAGTAAAGAAAATAATGAAACTGTAATAGGGGAGGTTAGATGCGAAAGCCGGCGACCTTCAAAAGCTGCACCACCACCTCCTCAAATGAAAGGAAATGAACCTCAATGTCCTGCCGGTTTTAATAATTTACGGTAGGGTAGACAAAGCCTAGCAGCGTTTTTTGGTAGGGTTTGGCCGGCATACTGACTCTAAATTTTAACCATGTTTAAGAAAATTTAGAGCCGGCTACAAAGTAACATATTTAAAGCCAAAAGATTGGCAGGGGAAGCTTTGAAAGAATACCAAAGAAAAGCGTTTATTAATATTCGGTCAATGAACTTGGCACAACAAGCTAAGTTCTTGGAACATAACGGTTTTGCCTCAGAATTGAGCGAGTTAGGAATAGGAAATCAATTCAACGAAAATGAGTATTATTCCTACAGCATTAAAATTATCAGTCCGACTGTTGTTCAAAATCTAGCAATTGCTAAAACAAATAATTTAAAAAGTTATACCGGTTTGGTGTACATCACTAAAAATGAAGCCGGCGAAGATATATCAATGTCTATGCTTTGCGAAAGCCGGCGACCTTTAAAAACGGCACCACGTCCTCCTCGAATGAGAGGAAATGAACCTCATTGTCCTGCCGGTTTTAAAAATCTCAGTCCGCAACCCCCAATTAATTGGCAAAAAATTCAGGCATTTTTTATAAACACAATGACATTTTTTATAAACACAATCACTCCTTATTTACCGTACTTAAAGCAAAAAGAATTGGAAAAGGAAGAGGTACAAGAACACCAAAAAAAAGCCTGTAGGGATATTCGTGAAATGAACATAAACCAACAAGTTTATTTCAGGGACAATAAGTGTTTTACGTTAAACAATAATGATTTAAGGATATCTGTCCCAAGCGAAACTGAGTATTATTCCTACAGCATTAAAATTATCAGTCCGACTGTTGTTCAAAATCTGGCAATTCCTAAAATAAATAATTTAAAAAGTTATATCGGTTTCGTGTACATCCTTGAATATCCAGTCTACCCACAAATAACAAAGACTATAATTTGCGAAAGTAAACAACCTTCAAAAGCTGCACCACAACCTCCTCAAATGAAAGGAAATGAACCTGAATGTCCTGCCGGTTTTGATAAAATTTAGCATTGGCCAGCAAACCATAGCTTTACTTACTGCAAGCTTTCATATTAGGAGTAGCATCAGGATAAAACGTCACAATGGCGTTATTTTTCATTACGAAAACCGCTTGATAAGACTTGCCGCTATTTTGATCTTCTACAAAATAAAGGCATTGTGCATTTGAACTTTTGGCAGTTTTATAGGCTGCCGTAATAGCCCCTAAAAGTTCCGCTGCATCGCTAACATAAGGATAACCTTTGCGACTACTACGAAACAAATTATTACCTTTTTTTGCTTCAACTCCAACTGTATAAATTACCCCCGGAACAACTTCCTCGCTTTTTTCATTTTTTGGCAACCGGCCTGCTATTCCCTGATTTTGTAATTGCAAATACCGGCCCACATAATGCAGGCCGCCAATATTATTATTTTGTTCAATTTCGCCACAAAAAATATGCTCAAAACCGTCTCGTTTAAACCAAATTGCCGTTAAATCTTCTACAAATTCTGCATCAGAACTGCGGTTTTTTAAAATTTCTCCACCGGCCCCTTTTTTTACCTGTTGCAAAACCTGCGGATATTGCCTCAATAAGGCTTGAAAACTTTGGGGTGAAACTTTACTGCCAAATACTCCACAACTTTGTAAAACCGCTTGATCAAAGGCGTTTAAAACCGGCGGTGGGGGAGTCACATCTACAGAAGTACCGGGGGGAAATTTAAGGCGAACGGCGTTATTTTGGTTGTCAAAAAACGGCAAGAATTTACTATTTGGTTTAACAGCAGGTTTAGGAGGAGTAACAGGCGAATAAACGGCCACCGGAGTTTGTTGCAAACAAGAACTCAACCCCAACAGCAGAAAAAAAACTACCAAACTTTTGACCAAAGTGGCCGGTGTTGCCGAAAATTTACACATACATCAAAGTTTCATCAAATCTCATAAGGCAAATAAAAAAGGCTGTGGTATGATTCAGCCATCTAACATTTCTGCAACAGAATTGCCTTAAATAGCAGCTTTCTACCAACACCATGAAAAATCTTATTTTTATCTCTGCGATTATCTTAGGGGCCGCTTACATCGCCTTTGGCGACCAAATTGCACCCCTACCCCAACCAATGAAAACCACTAGCTACCAGACTCGTACAGCGATTACAAATTTTGGGGCCGGTTTGGTGCCGAGGTGGGCAAAAAAAGACCAAAATAAACGCACGCAAGATGCCATTGATAAAGAGAACAAAGGACAGCCAGCTTCGCAGTGATTGGGGATGAGAAGTTAGGGATGGGTGGGCCGGTGAAAACAGCCCACCTTACCCTTTTTAGTCTTGTTTTAACCAGCTAAACATGGCGCGTAAATCTTTGCCCACTTCTTCGATGGGGTGTTCAGCTTCTTGGCGACGCATGGCTGTAAAACCGGGCTTACCGGCCTGATTTTCTAACACAAATTCGCGGGCAAATTGACCAGATTGAATTTCTTGTAAAATTTTCCGCATTTCGGCGCGAGTTTCATCAGTTACGATGCGCGGGCCACGAGTTAAATCACCATATTCTGCGGTGTTGGAAATGCTATCACGCATTTTTGCTAAACCGCCTTCGACAATAAGATCGACAATCAATTTAACTTCGTGGAGGCACTCAAAATAAGCTAATTCTGGTTGATAACCGGCTGCAACTAAGGTTTCAAAACCGGCTTTGATCATGGCACTTAAACCGCCACAAAGCACCACTTGTTCGCCAAACAAATCGGTTTCGGTTTCTTCGCGGAAACTGGTTTCTAAAATACCCGCCCGTGTTCCGCCAACGCCTTTAGCATAAGCCATTGCGCGGTCGCGTGCTTGGCCGGTGGCGTCTTGATAAACGGCAAATAAACAAGGTACGCCTTGTCCTTGTTCGTAAGTACGGCGCACTAAATGACCTGGGCCTTTTGGTGCCACCATAATAACATCTACGTTGGCGGGGGGTACAACTTGCCCAAAGTGAATGTTAAAACCGTGAGCAAATGCTAATATTTTGCCTTCGGTTAAATGCGGCTCAATTTCATTTTTGTAAACTGTTTTCTGCACTTCATCAGGTAACAGAATCATAATCAAATCAGCCGCCGCTGCTGCTTCTGCAACTGTATGAACTTTCAAACCGGCAGCTTCAGCTTTTTGAGCCGATTTACTACCAGGATAAAGCCCTACAACAACATTGACGCCGCTATCTTTGAGGTTAAGGGCGTGGGCGTGCCCTTGGGAACCATAGCCAATAATGGCGACGGTTTTGTTTGCTAATAAGTCTAAGTTGGCATCGGCATCGTAATACATTCGGGCCATGATGGGGGTCTCCTTGGGTGCGAGCGTCAATTTTTCTCTGCAAATCTTTTATTGTAGCCGGTGTGGGTGCTATTTTTGCAAAAATTTAGAAAATTTTTAATTTATCTAAGTTTTGTTTGCATAATTGCCTAATCGAAACTTGCTTTTTTCTGAGAAATGTTTACCAATTACTTTTGGTAATTAAATCGACAGTGGTTTAAAGGTTTTATAAGCCTCCAATGCAGCCTGTTTTACGGGTTCGGGAACAATGGGAAAAGTTGTGAGAATGTGGGCAAATTCTTCTTCTGTTAAGCCGTATATATTGGCAATCATGCCATCTAATTCTGCCCGGAGTTTGGCGCGTTCTGTTTCATTTGTTACGCCGTTTTGATGGGAACCTAAGCCGACTTCTTCGGCTAATTCGTCAAATTCTGGGGTAGTACAGATGAGTTTTGCAGCACGTTCTACTATTTCATTAAAATAAGTGTCGCCTACTGTTAGTCTTGGTACAGGCAATTGGTAAACATAAAACATATTACAATGCGCTGTTACTTTTTGACGGATTATAAAGTCGCAGGCAAAACTATTCAAGACAGAAACAGCAAATAGTAATTCATCCGAGTTTGTAAATGGTTGTGCCAAAACTAATGTGTTCCCAGCAAATACATTAGGTGGAATAATACACGCAATCATCGTACGAACATTTGTGTTGCTTGCTACATCCCTATATCCCAGTCTGTAACTCTGGTAATCTAGCTTTTGCCCTTCATCTATTCCTTTGCGTCCCAATAATGCTTTCCTACTCTCTTTTTCATCAACCCAATATCTAGGTTCAGCATACAAATGAGTAAACTGATGAATCATTTTACCTTCATAAAGAGGTAACATACCTGCTGCTGGTTGTTTATGAAAAAGAAAAGCATCATCGGTCATATTAAATTCCCGATGTAATTCCAAGTTCCACTTACCTTCAATTGTTTTGCCTAATAACGGTAATTTAGCCATCCTCTCAGCAATATGGAAATCTATTTCATTTTTAAACTCCATCACTGAAATTGAATCAGGGGAAAGCCTTCTTATTAATTCGACACTAATTGATAAACTATCTGGGCTGGGAAACCGTTCAATATCATGTACATCTTGACGCATAAACGCTACTGGAAATTCTTTTGTTGTGCCGCCTTTTTTAAAGGTGGTTACAACAAATTTAAAGCTACGATGAACCCCTTCAAAAATTAACTTACGGTTCTCAAAACCAAATAATCCAGTAACTTGAGTTTCGTTAAATAGCATTTCCCGTAGTTTTTTTGCACCTAGATCGCTGTATATACCACTGGGTATAACGATTCCACACTCTCCTCCAGCGCGTAAAAGATTAAAGCATTGTTCTAAAAAGAGTTTGTAAAGGTTAACATCCTTACCATGACGTTTACCATTTATAATTGGAACTTGGTTTTTGTACTGGCTAGCAAATCTAAAAAATTCCCGCTTATGGTAAAAATCACTTTGATATTTCAGCCAAGCATTTCTTATTTCCTCGTCAGAAACTAAACGCTTTAGCTCAGCTTCAAAGTCTTTTATGTCCATCTTCTTTTTTGAAACTATGTCGCTATATTTAGCAAAAAACTCTTTAGCATCAGGCTGAAAAGTTTCCCAAGGAGGATTTGTAATAATTGCATCAAAACCCCCACGTTGCCCAATTATTTCATCAAAATGATAACCCCAGTGAAAAGGCTCTAACGCCGCAATATCTGCAACAGTTAACAAGCGTTTTTTAGCTTTCCCAGTTAACTGTGCTTGTTCATATTTAATCCCTAACTTGCCAAACTCATCAAACAATAAAAGATTTAACTTTTCCTGCGATTCCTGATTTAATTTTTCAATATGATTCCGCAACTGTAACAAACGTACTTCCTGGCTTAATTCCTGATGTTCTCCTGGCAAAAAAGCGTGTTTTTTATACAACTCAATACTTTTATTCTTGTCTGCTAAAATAGCTTGATAGTTCTGTGCAGCCAAAGCTTGTAATAAATTGCCCTGTACACCCTCAGAATTGCCTACACTATCAAAACTATTTTCATCCACCCGAATTAAACCAATCAGTGAATTACCGGCCATAATATTAAAATCAACATTAGGCAAAGGTTCCAAATCATCAACTTTTTGAGCCGAAGAAACCAAAGCCAAAAAAAGCCGGAGTTTAGCAATTTCTGTCGCCTCCTCCATGATATCTACACCATAGAGATTATCCGTAATAATCCGTTTTTTAATAAAATAACCCAGGTCAGGATGAGAATTTCTTTCCTTTTGTAACCAATCCTTTAATTCACGATTATTGAGAAACTCAATTCTGCCAATTACAGCCGAATAAATATTAATCAGCGTCTTCAAAGCAGCAACTAAAAACGCACCAGAACCGCAGGCTGGATCTAATAAAGATATCTTTGGTAGAATTTCAAAAATTAACCGATGACAAATATTAGCATCCAATTTTATAAGTAATTCACTGATACTTTCAAACTGACGTGGTTTGACAGCAGCATTAATGCGCTCAAGAATTAAGGCATTGATAGTCCGATCACACAAATATTCTGTAATCTCAGGACGGGTATAGTAAGCACCAAAAGCTTTTTGGTTAATATACTTTTCAAAAATATAACCCAAAACCCCCGGATTAATTTCATCATCTTGACCCCCCGGCGTATCATCTAACTGCCAAGAATAGCGACCAAATAATGTTAAAATACTCTCAAAAGCCCTGTCAGGAATAACAATATTATCATAAGTTTGCTCAATTTTGTGCTTTAAAAACAAGCCGCCATTGAGATATTTAATATTTCCAATTAAAGCTTGTATTTCGGGCTTTCGTTGTGATTCAGGTTGAGCAAAACCTTCAAAGAAAAGCGTTTGCAGAAATTCCTGATAATAACAATCAGTGCCTTTTTCCTGACTTTCCTCTAGCTTATGTTGAAGATACCGATGGTTGCCATTATCTAAAAATCCTTTGTATTGCAGGAAGTAAATAAACATTAATCGGTTAAAAATTACCGAAGCATACCAACGTTTATCAGCTTCTTTATTAATTCCCTGAATCAGTGGAATAAATGCCTCAAGTTGACTTTGAAATTCCTTAAAGAAATTCTTAGTAATGCGCTCAACATCAAGCCCAGCCTGTAAACGTCGGGCGACTTCCACAACAGGAAGTAGTCCGTCTTCTAATTCCGATAAATCAACAACTAAAGAAGCTAATTTACCTAAAAATAAATCTCCTGGTTGTCCTTTGACATATAAATGCTCGCGGGGATAGCGCTTAGTTCCATCCCGTTTTACCCAATACCAGAAACTCTGAGTGCGTTCTTTATCCAGAAAAATTAACAAATTTTCTAAAGCTAATTCCGAAATTTCTTTATGAATAGCCGCCCTTGTTTTTGCATTAGGAATTTGACCATTTTCCGCAGTAATTTCAAAAACAACCACCCCCGATAATTCCGCTATCATTTGGCGGTAGTAAGTCTCAGCCTCAACTTGTATCGCTACAAGCTTATCCGTAGGCGGGAAAGACCAACCTAATAGTTCTATGAAAATATCGCCAAACTTAAATTCATGGAGAAGGTCGCGGGTAGGGTGGAAATCGAGAGCCATAAGATTTTACTTATAATTAACTAGGTTTGCTGAGAGGAGATTAGAAGAAACGACAAGAAAAGTTTGATCGAGAAGCTTTACTTAAATTTTAGCAGCTTTAAAACATCCGCTGCTGAAAATTGCCAATTTTGTGTTACTCTGAGAACCGGTAAAATATCTGCATCATATTTAACTTCTGGTAATTGATTGGGTAAAAAAACCATCACAGATTTATCATCTGGGTCAATAAACCAACCTAACTTTGTCCCATGTTTAAGAGAGAAAATAATCTTGTTAATCACGCGGTTAGGAGACTGTTCGGGGGAAAGAATTTCAATTATCCAATCAGGGGCAATTTCCACTTTGTTAGAAATTTCTCCATCTTCATCTACAGGAATGCGCGACCACTCGAATACTGCAATATCTGGAACAAGAGAACGCCCTGCAAATGTGCATCGTAATTCTGTAAGCGCATAAATTAATTGCTGCGGTTCGCCAACTTGATTAATAGCAGTTACTAAGCGAGTTTGCAGAATGCTGTGTTTTCCTTGGGGCATTGGTTTTTGGTAAATTTGGCCGGCAATGTACTCAGAGGCAGGTTTGGTTTCCGGCAATTGCAAAAACTCTGCTAAAGACATCTGTAATTGAGTAATTGATGACATCATTATGCGATACCTATGATTAAGTTAAATACAAACACTCAAATAATTTATTAACCGAAAAGTGCCAATCACCTAACACCTCTAAAACAGTTAAAATTTCCTCATCTGATTTTACCGAAGGAGTGCGATTAGGTTCAAAAATTGTCACGGATTCATCATCAGGATCGACAAACCAACCTAGTTTTGTACCATTATTTAAACAAAAAGTAATTTTCTTAATCACCCGACTAGCAGATTGTTCGGGAGAAAGTATTTCAATTGTCCAATCTGGGGCAATTTCAAAGCGATTAGCAATTCTACCGTTAGCTAAACGAGGAATGCGCGACCATTCAAAAACCGTAATGTCTGGAACAACCGAACCATCGCCAAAAGAACAACGCAATTCTGTAAAAGCACAAGCTAACTTTTGAGGTCTTCCAATTTGATTTATAGCAGTTGCTAAATCAGTTTGAATTATACTGTGTTCTCCCTGTGGCATAGGTTTTTGATAAATTTCTCCGTTGATGTACTCTCTAGCAGGTTTAGTTTCTGGCAATTGCAAAAAATCTTGTAATGAAACTTTTTCAGACACTTTAATTATCATATTTTTTCCTGAAATAATCCTAAAGAGCAAATAATTTGAGGTTCTCGTTTTTCTGCTTCTTCACTAACAATACACAAGCGGTTATCCATTCGTAAAGCTACTACTAATTCTGCCAACTGTTGATTACTAATACCGCTTCTCAATTGACGATTTAATGTATCAATTGCCGATTGTCTTAAGGGATAACGGTAAATTTCATCAATCGCCTTTAGCAGTTCTTCTGTTACAAAGAGAGTTCCCTTCATTTCTTGAGTATAACTCTTGAGTCGCTCATAAGTGCGGAATCTTGCCCCAGAAGGCCGGCCCAACTGACCGCCGGCATTTTTCTCATCTTCTGCTATCAACTCGGCGCCCTTTTTAACTAATTCGTGGTGCTGTTCATCTCTAGGAATCGCCGGAGTAGATTCTTCACAAGCCGCCGTCCGCAGAATAGCTAATTGAGATTGCGTAACACTATTACCATTGCGATCAACCCAAATTAACGAATCGTTTCCTTCAGTGGTTTTCATATAAAGCAGTACCCCTTCTGGCTGCACCGGCTGCGGAATATGGGCACGGGTAGAATAAACTACACTCGGCATTTCTTCGATAATTTTTTTCAAAGCCGGATTATCATCAGTAGCATTTTTCCAGATTTGAAAAGCTTCGGAAGTTAAATCTACTTCTGTATCTTCTTCCCCATCTAAAACCCCACTTTTCTCATTATAAAGGTCAAGAATTACTTGGGAAGAATCATCTTCAAAAAATATTTCATCAGTTCCCACCACTTCGGCATTTTCTAGCAATCTTTGGCGGAGTCTTACCCGCAAATTAATAATGCGTTCTACTCCCTCAGCCGGTAAGAAAGAATAACAAAGAATTTTTTCTGCTTTTTGTCCTATCCGATCAACCCTTCCCGCTCTTTGAATTAAGCGAATAATTGCCCAAGGTAGATCATAATTAACAATAATAGCGCAGTCTTGTAAGTTATGCCCTTCACTCAAAACATCAGTAGCAATTAAAACCCGCAGTTCTTTTTCAGGTGATACTTTATCGCCTTTTCCATTACTAAATGGACTAAATTTTCCTGCCTGTTCCGTTGGGTCTTTATCTTGACCCGTTACCCCAGCTACTTTGGCAATATTTCTTGCCTTTAAGTTATCAGCCAGGTAGCGGACTGTATCAGCAAACTGGCTAAAAATCAGTACCTTATCATTTGGGTGAGTTTCGGTTAGTAGTTGAACTAAAGCTGCTAATTTTTCATCTTTCTGAGTATTCCACTCCCCACAGTTTTGCAGGATATTAATGAGTGATTGGGCATCTGCTAACAAATCTTGTTTTAGTTTTTTTGTATCAAAAAGTGTAGAACGTAGCCATTTAAAGCGCCGTTGATATCGGCTTTCATACTCTTGGTAAACTAACTCAGCTTGTTTGCGAAAACTCTTTTCTGTTTGTAATAATTGCTCTTCTAAATCGAGAGTTACCTCCTCTGATTCTTCTGTTTCAGCATCAAATAAGGTCGCAGCTACAGAATCGCTATCCTCATCATTATTGCGTGTATCTAATAAATCCGCCTCCTGAGTGCCAATGGGAATATCCAGTTTTTTTTCAATGGCGTATAAATAGATAAAATTTCGTAAAATGTGGCGTTCAAGCGATTGAATAAAAGCAATACCGCTACTTTCTAAACGTTTGAATAAGTTTGTACGAGAGAATCCCATTAACCTTTTACCGGCACGAGAAAGCAAATTTAACTGGCGTTGTTCCGCTTCCGTGAGAGATTGTTTGTGTTTAGAAAGAATATAATTTCCTAACCCATAACGCGGTAGACTCAGAGCATTAATAACTTCTACTACGGATTGAGAATAAAGATGTGCGTAAGGGTCTGTACTAGAACTTTCCAAATTAAATTTAACTGTCCGAGGTAGCCGGTCGGGAAAATAAGAACGACCCCCATCAGGAAATTGTAAATACTTCCGATTTGTTTGGTCAGTTTCAGCATAATTATCTTTAATAAAACTGCGAGTTCTCCTCACCATGTAACGCTTCATCAATTCCCGCCAGTCATCGGGATGTTCGCTTTTTTCAAAAGCAGCTAAAGACCGTACAGAACATTGATGCCGTCTGATAAACTCCAATTCTCCATTAGATCCCCCACCCAATTCACTAATTAAAGCTTCGGGTCTAAATCCTAAATCTTCGTCTTCTGTGACGAATAAACGCAGTTGAGAAGAAAGGTCTAAATAAGTTTTATTATAAGGAGTGGCCGATAACAAAATACATTTACTTTCGTTGGTAGCGATATATTCTTGAATAGCTCGATATCTTTTGCCTTCTCTATTTCGTAAATTATGACTTTCATCAATTAAAACAAGGCGATATCGGCGTAATTCTGGTAACTGTGTTTGAACTTTACTAATGGGTAAAACCTTCGCATAAAGCCGATAATTATCTACATATTCTTGCCACATTTTAGTTAGGTTTTTAGGGCAGATAATTAACGTTTCCAATAAACAATCTTCCTGTAAAATTTTGGCAAGGGCAGTTCCTACTAAGGTTTTTCCTAGCCCCACAACATCCCCTACCAACACGCCGCCGCGTCTGGTAACATGACGAGCAGCTAATTGTACTGCTGCTTTTTGGAATTCAAATAAATTATTAAATTCACGAGGTATGCGAAATTCAGAAAGGCCGGCAATAGCCTCATGGGACAGGTGATAAGCAATTTTTAAATAGATGTGATAGGGGGGTATAAGTTCTTCTCTCGCCCAACTTTCATCAATGATTTCTGCTAGTTCTTTGGAAATATCTATACAACCGTATTCTTGCCAACGATCATTAAACCATTTTTGCAATTTATTACAAGCATCATGGTCTAAAACATCAATGTTCAATTCCCCTTGTTTATCTAAGCCTGGTAAAGTTAAGTTGCTGCTGCCCAAAAATCCTACTGTGGGCGTGTTGGGGTCATTGCGATGAACGAGGTATAATTTGGCGTGCAGGGGGTGACGTAAAAATAATTTGATAATTAATTTTTTTGTTTTCAGTTGAGCACTTAAACGTCTCAATGCAGCTTCATCTTGATTCGTAGGTGCACCGATAATTAATTGTTGGCGGAATTCTGCTGCTATTCGTTTTTTGAATCGTAGAATGGCGCTATTATCAATACGAAAATCTTTACTCCCAAGGCTAAAAGCGGCGTGAACTTCATCTCTAGGCAGACTTTGCATCCCCACAAGCAAACGACAGCAAGCGCCCTCATTTCCGATATACTGCTCAATCAAATCATCAATTTTTTGCCAACCTCTAAGGTTAAAGTAACCAACACAAAAATCTGCCCGGTAGGAAACTTCGAGTGTGTCTCGGAGTGTGGGTAGTAGGGAAAGGTCGATGTTATCAAAGATGCGTGGCACTTTTTACTATCCTTCTAGGGTTTATATAACAAGACTTACGCAGGGGGGGATTGCCCTTACAAGTAGTTTTATAGATTTGGTATTAAACCTCATTTTTCCTTTATATTCAATGCAAATTAAATATAAAAAACCCGGTTTCTCAGCTACTTTAAGAAACAGGGTTTTTTGCCTAAACCTAAAATTAATAAATCGGCTTACAATCGGTAATTATCGTCTAGGTTTGGGTTCAAAATTTTGAGCATAAGTTTCGAGTAACTGACTCACCTGAGAAAGCACCTCATTTCCCGAAGACTTGCCCAAAACTTGGCGTTCTGGGAAAAAGTCAGGTTGATCGATATTACGAGAAATCGCCTCATTCACCTGCTGAGCAATCAACTCCTGAAGCTGCTCTTTAGCCCTAGAACGCTGAAAATTAGCCCCCTCCTCAGTCGTAGCGTAGAGAGGAGGAAGCCGGTTCAGCGCATAAGCCGCAATATCACCCACATCAAGCGTTCGATCACTCGTCGCCTCAATTTCCGCCACCCGCGCTATCGCCTCAGAAAGCACCAACTCTTCCATCACATTAATAAACTGCTTGCGAGGTAAAACCACCACCTCACCCGTCAAAAGCGCCCCCATGAGCCGGTCAAGAGCCATATACTCTTCAATGGACAACTCAGACGCCGTATTGCAAATGCGACCAACCTCCGCCTCCATTGCCGGAGTCAGATAACCATCTTGCAGTGCTTGTTCAACAATTCTCTCAATACTCATAAACCTTGTACGCTCCCCGGCATTATTTTAGAACGGCAATCCTAGCAATAATCTTGCCTTAAATGTAGATTTAACAATCCCAATTCGCCAACAAAAATTTAATCAAATCCCTGAGTACGCCAGGGAACCGGATCAACAGACAACCCGTGAACATATAAACCCCAATGTAAATGAGGGCCGGTAGAAGCGCCCGTCGAACCCAAAGTACCGATCACTTGGCCGGCCTTGACCATATCACCTTCTTTGACATCAATGCGGCTTAAATGTAAAAAAACACTCGTCACCCCTTGACCATGATCAATCCCGATGATATTGCCATGAACCTTAAACCCTTGAGATTCGCGGCCAATTAAACCCACTCTCCCAGCAGCCGGCGCAATTACCGGCGACCCAGAAGGGCCGGCATAGTCCACCCCGCGATGAAAATAATCCTCTGCAAACTCCCCATTATAGTAACGCCGCACCCCGTAAATTGTCGTTACTTCCCCTGCATTTGGCCTCAAAAACGGCCCATTCCAGAACTTTTGCGGAGTTTGCAACTTCTTAAACGCATCCACCAAATCAAACTCATAATCACTCACATTGCCATCTTGGCCCGGTGGTAACCAGATCGACTGCGTAGGAAAATTCCGTCCCCGCATCGAAACAGCCAAAGACCGCTTTTCACCATCCCCCGACACCTGAACTTGCCAAGAACCAGGCTTATCAAGCGGAGTAGAAGGAAGCAAAGCCCGAAACCGATTTTGACCAACAGGATAAACCGGGTAACTTTTCCCCTTGAGAGAAACTTGCGGCGGCTCTGATGAAGCGTTATCCATCTGAATCATTACCGACAGCGTATCACCAACTTGAGCATTAGTCGGTTTGATCTGAACCTGTAGCGCATTCACCGGCATCGCCCAAACAGACCCAAAAGCCACCAAACCCCCCAAAAAACCAACCGTCGGCAAAACACCTTTTTGGTTCAGTTTGTCTGTGTGACAACAATTGCCAGCCTTCAAAGATAGAGTTTGTTCAGTCATACCTATCAATTCCAAAAATTGCTATTACCTATTTCCAAAAGCCAATTGCGGCTATAAACAACACTGAAACGCTCTTTAACAATTAGCCTAACTAACAAGGGCCAATCATAGAGAACAAAAATCAGCCAATCAACTCTCGCCTCAAAAACTTATCCTAAACAAGCGTACATGAAGCGAGGCCCGGTTGCGTCGCCTTCGGCGCTCCCAGTTCCAGCCACAAACTCAAACAACAGCCAGCCACAACCTCCCCAAAACCCAAATCAACACAACCAAAGCATCTTTCCCCCCTCAATCCCCCAAAGCCGGATATTCCCCAAGCCTATAGCCCCCTAGCCATTTTCAAATCCCAAATTTCCCAAAGCCTCCCCAGAATTCCAAAAAATTTTTATCCTAGAAGTTTACAGACAGTAATATTCTTTCTCATAAAAGCCAGTGCAAGAAGACTTTCGCCTCATCGTTGATTTAGTAACCGTCCTCGCCGCTGCTGCCGGTGGCGGGATATTAGCCTCCCTGTTAAAACAACCCCCCATCCTGGGTTACTTAGTCGGCGGCGTACTCGTTGGGCCAACCGGCCTAGGTTTAATCAAAGAACTGATCCAAGTAGAAACCCTGGCCCAATTTGGCGTAGCCTTTTTACTCTTTGCCCTCGGCGTCGAATTTTCCTTTGCCGAACTCAAAAAAGTCCAAGGCATCAGCTTAGGCGGCGGCGGCCTCCAAATTGCCCTCACCATCGCCGTCACCACCGTTGTATCTCTCCTCATGGGTGCCGTCCAATCCCCCGCCCAAGGCGTATTTTTAGGGGCAATCCTGTCGCTTTCATCGACCGCTGTTGTCCTCAAATGCCTGATGGAACGAAACGAAACCTCCACACCTCACGGACAAGTCATGCTGGGGATTTTGGTGGTGCAAGATTTAGCTTTGGGCCTAATGTTGGCCGTCTTACCGGCCCTCGACCAACCCCCAGAAGCAATTGGCATCGCAATTGCCTATGCCCTATTGCGAATTAGTTTATTTGCCCTCGGTGCCGTTGGTGCCGGCATCTGGGTTGTGCCTGGTTTGCTACGATTCCTCGCCAAAACCGAAAGCAAAGAGTTATTTTTGCTTGGCGTTGTTGCCTTATGTTTGGGCATTGCCTTACTCACAAATAAACTTGGTTTTTCAATTGAAATGGGCGCTTTTGTGGCCGGTTTAATGATTTCCGAAGTCGAGTATGCTGACCAAACTTTAACTTATGTAGAACCAATCCGCGATATCTTTGCCGCCCTCTTTTTCGTCTCGGTAGGAATGTTAATTGATCCCTTATTCCTCTGGAAAAATATCGAGTTAATTTTGGGATTAGTTGCCCTAGTTTTCATTGGCAAGTTTTTAATTATCACCCCCATTGTCCGGGCCTTTCGTTACTCCTTAAAAACCGCCATTATTGCTGGTTTAGGTTTAGCGCAAATTGGGGAATTTTCCTTTGTTTTGGCATCCGCCGGCCAAGCGATGGGATTGGTTTCTCGGCAAGTTTACCTCTTGATTTTAGGCACAACAGCCGTAACATTAGTATTAACACCTTTGTTGCTGGGAATCGTACCCCAATTACTAGAATTACCTTGGCTGAAATCTTATATTGACAAAGCCGATGTCAAAGTAGAAGTTTCCGAAGATGCACCGGCCCAAAATCATGTAGTAGTCGTTGGTTATGGAAGAGTTGGCAAAAATATCGTCCGCCTAGTACAAGAACACGGTTTGCCGGTAGTCGTAATTGACCAGTCAGAAAGAAGAATTCAAAAAGTCCGCGAAGCCGGCATTCCTTATGTCTATGGAAATGCCGCATCTCTTCATGTTTTAGAAGCCGCCGGCACCGATAAAGCGCGGGGAATGGCAATAGCATTACCCGATCCCATGAGTAGCCGGTTGTGTCTCAAACGCGCCTTAGAATTAGCCCCAGAATTAGATGTAGTGGTGAGAGCACAACAAAATAAAGAAATTGAGTTACTTTACCAACTTGGAGCAAAAGAAGTAGTACAACCAGAATTTGAGGCAAGTTTGGAACTTTCCGCTCATTTGCTGGCGGGTATGGGCCTACCAATAGCTGCCATTCAGCGAGAAGTCGCCGAAATTCGTAACAGTCATTATCTGGATTTTCGACCCGAAAAACCGGCAAAACAAGTTTCAAGAGAGTTGCAAGTTGCGGCTTTGGATCTCAATAGCAAATGGTATCCTTTGCCGGCTGCTTCTCCTTTAGTAGGGATGACTTTAGAAGAAACCGATTTACGCCGGCTTTCTGGAGTTAGTTTAATGGCAATTCGTCGTTCGTCTGGCGAGGAAATTGATTATCCCGACTTACACACTAGGTTACAAGTAGATGACCGGCTTTTAGTTGTAGGCGAACCAGAGGAAATTGCTGCTTTTGACCAATTGGCTAAAGGCGAAGTAGCAGTACCAAAAGAAAGTACATCTTGTCAGTGGTTAATGGTGCCTTCCGACAGTCTGGTGGTAGGGAAAACCCTCTCTGAGGTCGATATGGGCCGGCAATTTGGGGTACAAGTCCACGCCATTCGTCGAGAAGGCAAGTTTATTCGCTTTCCACACGGTGATCTGAGTTTTCAACCCGGCGACAGAATTCTGCTTTGTGGTGGGTATCACGGTCTGAATTTGGTGGGGGAATTAATCCAGCCGGCCTCTAATTTGCTAAGGATGCCTTTACCGACTATTAAGGCATCGGTTAGCGACACCTTGAAAGAGTATTTGCCGGTGGATCAGGTATTGCGAGGCGATTAATTTTTGGTCATTTGTCAATGGTCATTATCTCAAAGGGCTAAGGACAAATGACCAAGGACTAAGGACTAATGACATTATCTCAAAGCACTAACGACAAATGACCAAGGACTAAGGACAAATGACCATTGACAAACTTTAACTTTTGGCTTTGAGATAGGCGATGGCATTGCGCCAGAGTATGATTTGCTGGTTGTTGCTCTCGACAACTGCTATACAATCATCGTCTTGCCATCTTGCTTCGCCTGTGATCACATCGCCGGTGATAAGTTTGATTTCCATCACCTGTTTGTCTTTAATAAAGTTCTGAACAATGCGAACGCTGGGCAGGTTGGTGTTAAAGGTAGCCATAATTAAGTCGTTTTTGCGAAAATTTGCAATTTTTTTTTACCAGAAGTCCGTGCAGAGTTTGCTCGAAACTCTCCTTCGGTTGTACCTTAAAAAGAGGCATGGATCGTCCAAAAAATCAAAATGCTTTTGTACGACTGTCTTTTGTAAGAGTGTTTTTGAGCCTCTCACAAATGACTTTTGACAAATGACTTTTGACATGAGAACAAATTACGCTCAAGGAGAAAGCTGACTAATGGGTATAGATTTTACAAAGTATCACGGTTTGGGGAATGACTTTATTTTGATTGATAATCGGGCTTCTTCCTCTCCTCTGCTGAGCCCTCATCAGGCTGTGGAATTATGCGACCGGCATTTTGGTATTGGCGCCGATGGGGTGATTTTTGCTCTGCCTGGAAGTGCCAACACTGATTATACAATGCGGATTTTTAACTCGGATGGCTCTGAGCCTGAAATGTGCGGCAATGGTATCCGCTGTTTGGCGAAGTTTCTGGCTGACTTGGAAGGGGTAAATGGCGAAAAAGAATACCGTATTGATACGGGTGCCGGCGTAATTATGCCGCAGTTACGCTCGGATGGTCAAGTGACGGTGGATATGGGGGAACCGCGTTTGCTTGCTGAAGAAATACCGACGACTTTGCGGGGTGCCGGTGAAAAGGTAATTCAGGAAACGCTGGAAGTGGCTGGACAAAATTGGGAGGTTACTTGTGTAAGTATGGGTAATCCTCACTGTGTTACTTTTGTCGAGGATGTCGCCACAATTGATTTAGAAAAAATTGGGCCTGTGTTTGAACATCATGGCGTTTTTCCCAAGCGTACAAATACTGAATTTATACAGGTTGTAGCGCGAGATTCCGTGAAAATGCGGGTGTGGGAACGGGGGGCCGGTGTTACGCTTGCCTGTGGGACGGGTGCTTGTGCTTCTTTGGTTGCAGCGGTTTTGACCGGCCGGTGCGACCGCAGTGCTACGGTAGAACTCCCCGGCGGTTGTCTGCAAATTGAATGGAGGGCAACCAATAACCGGATCTACATGACAGGGCCGGCAATTCGGGTGTTTAGTGGTTGTTTTTAATTTATCAAAAGTTACTTACTCAAAAGTCATTGGTTAGTCAGGTTGTCGAAAGGGTTATTGGTCATCCGACTAACTTTTTGAGTAACTACTATTTGGTGTCATTTGTCAAGAGGCTTTTCTACCCTTGACAAATGATAGGCTCTCAAAAGAAAAAGAATAAAGTCCCCAGTTGACGCTGGCTTTGTTCTTTTTTTACCGGCTAACACCAACACCATTTTTTAGGGTGGTGGGGTGAAGGTTAAAAATCGTTGAATTGCCTCTGGTAATTTGCCGCTTTTTGCTCAAGGCTATAGTTTTAACAAAGCTCATCAGTGTGATGTAACTTTGGATTGACTAGGCTATATTTTAAGATATCATGGCTGATGAAGCAAAAAAATTGACTAAAACAAAATTTCTGAAAAAAATTGCTCACTCAAAAATGAAAATATCTTTAAAAAAGCCTCCCGAATTCAAAAAAATCTGATAAGATTAAAAGGAAACAAAAAAACTTGGGAAATCATAAAACAACAGCAATCAAGGAAAAAAAAAAGGAGAGAAACAAGCTTAACAATAATTTAACTGCCGGTAACAAGACAAGAAAAATCGCCAAAAATCAATCTATCAAGCAAGAGATAGAGATTTTGGGAAAAACTGAAAAAATATAGAAAAAAATAGGGTGCATTGGCCCCAATCAGCAAAAATAGGGAGATTTCAATGGGTGGAGGTATTTATCTCATTCAAGATGATGACCGGCTTGTAGAAATGAAAGAACAAGCCTATGACTCAGAAGACAGACTGCAAGAACTTTTAGAAAAATATCCCGACTTGATGGCCGGGAAAATAGATCGAGCGACTCCCCGGCGCTGGTTGGTAATAGTCCGAGATATGGCAATTCCTTTAGAAGAAGAAGGTAATGGCCGGTGGTCGCAGGATCGATTATTTCTTGACCAAGATGCAATTCCAACCCTGGTAGAAGTAAAACGCAGCAGTGATGCTAGAATTCGTCGAGAAATCATCGGGCAAATGCTGGACTACGCCGCCAATGCGGTGATTTACTGGCCGGTGGAATCAATAGTCGTGCAATTTGAAGCCAACTGTCGAGAACAAGGACGCGATCCAGAACAAGTTTTCGAGAAATTTTTAGGGCCCGATGCAGACGAGGAGGAATTTTGGCAAAAAGTCAAAACCAACTTGCAAGCCGGGAAAGTTCGCTTAGTATTTATCGCCGATCAAATTCCGGCAGAAATGCAGCGAGTCGTAGAATTTTTGAATGAACAAATGGACCCAACCGAAGTTTTAGCCGTTGAAATTAAGCAATATGTAAGCGAAGACGGTTTAAAAACATTGGTGCCGAGAGTTATTGGCCAAACTGCGGAAGCACAGCAAAAAAAATCCAGCGCCACCCGTGAGCGTCGGCGTTGGGATGAACAATCATTTTTTGAAGAATTCGCAGTGCGACAAGGCAGAGAAGAAGCTAAAATTGCCAGAAAAATTCACGCTTGGGTCAGAAGTCAAGAACCGCTTTTATCCGTACAGTGGGGAACCGGTGACACCTACGGAGGGTTTGCAGCAAAAGTTAAACAAAAATCTGGGTCGGAATTATTCACACTTGATATTTCTGGTCAATTAGAGATTTCTTCAAGCGTTTATGCGGCCCAACGCCCTTTTAATTATCAAGAAAAATGGCAAGAGTTAAGAACTCGTTTAAGTTCCATTGGTCTATCACTTCCGGCTGACTACCACGAGAGAAGATTGCCTTCTTTACCCTTGTCCACCTTGGAAGAAGAAGAGGCACTTAATACATTATTAGAAACCTTTGAATGGGTGGTAGGTGAAATTGAACAAGCCGGAACTTAGTAAAGGCTAATCCCATTTTATAGCAATTAAAATGGGGTTGAGATTGGGTGATTATATTAACAAACCAATCAAGGAAGACATTTCCGGCTTGTGAGGATCATTTTTTTAATAGCTGCCTAGAGTGATTTGTCCAAAGGGTGATCAGTGGTGATTTACTACCTTTGGACAAATGCCTGTTAGGGCAACTCTTCCATGCGAGCCTTAAAACCGTTGCTTTCCAGCCTTTGAATTAACTCTTGGGCATTGTTGCGGGAACTAAAAACACCCGCCTGCATAACAACTCGACCATTTAAAAAAGTGCGGAAAGCTTCGGGAAACAGCGCTCGGACGCGACCTTGTTCACGGTCGCTAGTGACATCCACAATCACCCGATAGCGCAAGGAACCGCTCCCCGCCGCCGCCGGAGACGGCGTAAAAGCGCCACCACTACCCAAGGGAATACTAGCACTCGGCACCGGCAAAACCCCACCAGAACCGGCCCCACCCCCCGGAGGCGCTTCAAAACCAGGCAGAGTGGAAGGCCGAGAAATAGCAGCATTTTGGGGCACTGCCGCAGTTGCAGGCGGGGGAACTGGAATATCAACGGCAGTTTGAGCAGACACCGGCTCGTAGGGACGAGGGCCAGGAAGTGCAGGCCGGCTGGGCGGGAAATTATTATTAGAATTGGCCGGTGGTGCAGAAGGCAGAGGAAGAGCGGGCCGAGTCGCAACAGGGGGCGGGCTAACACTGACTCTACCCGATAAATCAATACGACCGGCAGTGCGGTTGCCCATAATTTGATTGCCGAAAGCAGGAATCATTTCGCTGGCTTTTTGGGCGTTGATATCTAACTGACCATTGTTGCGAAGCACGTTACCCCCCGCTTCGGTGGCCGTGCCTAAGTTTGGTTGCGACTGACCGAGAGCAACAATTCCATCTTGAATATTGCCTTCAATATAATTATTTCGCAGTACCGGCCTTGCCCTGTTTTGGACAATCACCCCCGAACGGTTGCGGAAAATACGATTGCCGGTGAGAGTCGGGACACTGTTACCACCGATGTTGACGCCATAGCCGGTATTTTCAAAAATATTGTCGCTGATTTCTGGGCTGGAAGTCCCAAAAACCGTAACTCCGTTCGCACCGTTTTGACGAAATTGGTTGTTGCGGATCACCGGCGAGCTATTACCGTTAACAGAAACCCCGTCGTGGGTGCTGCCGGTGAAAGTATTGTCGGCGATGACGGGGCTGGTAGACTCAACCCAGACAGCATAGCCGCGCCCGGTCGGGTTGCTGATCGTCAGGCCGGTAAGACCGGCTTCGTCTGCTCCTAAAATAGTGATGCTTTGGCTGCCAACGGTCGGGCTAACGTAGCCACCGCCGCCGATAATTTGGATGTTGCGTCCTTTGGAGGCTGGATCTCCTTGGAGTATCACTCCAGGTTTCATAATAATCGGAAAAGTTTCGCCGGTTTGGGCGCTATAGGTGCCAGGGGCTAAAACGATGACGCTGTTGGGTGCCGCCAGGCCCAAGGCACGGGTAATTGTTTTAAAAGGGGCGCTTTGGCTGCCGTTTCCGCCGCTATCATCGCCGCTGTTGGAGTTGACGTACAAGACGTTTTGGTTAGATGCTTGGGCGAGGAGGGAGGGGTTTGTGGGAAACTGTAGGGCGTTTGCCGCTGGGCTGTAGCTAATCAGGCCGGCGCTCACTGCTAGGCAGACTCCTAAAATCAACGTTTTGGGAGAAGACACCGCTAGGGCGAGCCTCAGATTTTGGTGACTGGAATAAGAAGGTAACGTCACGACTTGCCTCCAAGGTGGGTTAAAATTTGTTGTTTGTTGATAAAATTGCACCCGGTCTATTTTACTGAGATATTTTATGCCGTCTGGTAGGGTGGCTGATACCCCCTCTACTATTGCTTTTTATTTTGTCGGATCTGTGATCATAAGCAGCAAAGCTTAAAAATGTTTCCAGCTATTGCTACAAAGAGGTTAAATTCTTAGGAAAAACGCTAAAACGCGACAGACTGGGAGCCAACAATAAATTTAATTGACTATGGGGGTGTTAATGATGGTGGATGGATCGAATTGGGGTGAACCAATGCAAGGTTTTAGTCTCTCTGTTGCTCAAAATGCCGTTTTTCGGATTTTAGATGCCAATCTTGACCGCGCTAGGGAAGGTTTACGAATTCTTGAGGAGTGGTGCCGGTTTGGTCTTAATAATAGTTCTTTTGCGGCTGAGTGTAAGGAAATGCGGCAAGAGTTAGCCAAGTGGCACTCCCCAGAGTTGCGTGCGGCGCGCGATACTTTGGGCGATGTTGGTACTGCCCTTTCTCACCCCCAAGAAGAGCGCCGCGCCAGTATTACGGATCTTTTGCAGGCGAATTTTAGCCGCGTGGAGGAGGCTCTGCGGGTGCTTGAAGAATATGGCAAGCTTTATCATCCTCAGATGGGTTCGATTTTTAAGCAGATGCGTTATCGGGTTTATAACCTCGAAAGTAGTTTGATGGCTTATCCTCGTCATCAGCTTTTGCAGCGCTCTGGTTTATATTTGGTGACTTCGGCGGCAGAGCATTTATTTACCATTGTTGAGGCGGCTCTTCAAGGAGGCTTGACTTTAGTACAATATCGTGATAAGGAATCCGAGGACTGCGAGCGTCTGCGGAATGCCAAAATCTTGTGCAATTTGTGTCACCGTTATGGGGCGCTGTTTATTATCAATGACCGCGTAGATTTGGCCCTGGCAGTAGATGCTGATGGGGTACATTTGGGTCAGCAAGATGTGCCTATTGCGATGGCTCGTCAAATGCTTGGCCCTGCTCGTGTGATTGGTCGTTCGACAACGAATGCAGAGGAGTTGCAAAAGGCGCTTGACGAAGGGGCTGATTATGTTGGCGTGGGGCCGGTTTTTGAGACTCCCACAAAGCAAGGCAAGGCGGCTGCGGGTTTTGAATATGTTAGTTATGCCGCCCAAAATTGTCCGATTCCCTGGTTTGCGATTGGGGGAATTGATATGACAAATTTAAATGATGTTTTGGGGGCCGGCGCCCAGCGAGTGGCTGTGGTACGGGCAATTATGCAGGCAGAACAGCCTACGCTTGTGACTCAGTATTTTATTTCCCAGCTTAATCGATTTCAAACAATGCGATATTTGAAAAGTTCGGAGTCGGTCATTAATCCTTAATCATTTGTTAGGAGTCTTCATCTAAATAGTTAAGGCTTATTTGTCTTTAGTTGCAAGCAGAAAATCAGGAGAATATGGCAGAAATTAAGTTACAGGTTAATGGTGAAGAAAAAAACTGTGAAGCAAATACAACGCTGCCGGTTTTTTTGGAAAAATTGGGTTTAAATCCTCGTTTGGTGGCCGTTGAATATAATGGCGAAATTTTACACCGGCAGTTTTGGCAAGAAACTGTGATCAAACAAGGCGACCGATTAGAAATTGTTACCATTGTTGGCGGCGGTTAGGTTCGAGTAATTCCTTGATTTTTCATAAAATAGCCGGCGGGGGTAATTAAGCCCAAAATAACCTAATCTTATTCACCCCCAACCAAAGCCTCAATTTCCGCCACCCCAGCAGGCAAATCAGCAGTAAAAACTTCTGTACCTGTTTCCGTTACCAAAACATCATCTTCAATCCGAATTCCCCGCACATCCGCAAACAAAGATAACTTGTCCCAATTCACAATTTCCGCATATTTTGCCCGTTTTTCGGGGTCATTTAAAAGTGCCGGTACCTGATAAAATCCAGGCTCAATAGATGTCAGCATCCCCGCTTTTAAACACCGATTTAACCGCAAGTAACCCAAGCCAAAACGCTCACTCCGGGTGCGTCCTTCCTCATAACCGGCCAAATCTCCCAAATCTTCCATATCATGCACATCCAAACCGATTAAATGCCCAATTCCGTGCGGGAAAAACAAAGCATGAGCATCCATTACTACTAAATCTTCGGCCTTTCCTTTTAAAATTCCACAAGATACCAAACCTTCCGCAATTACCCGACAAGCCAATAAATGAATATCCATATATTCCACACCCGGACGCATCTTTTCAATACAAGCATCATGCGCCGCCAAAACTACCTCATAAATATCTTTTTGCGTACTAGAAAACCGGCCAGAAACCGGCCAAGTGCGAGTCACATCCCCCGCCCAACCCAGAGAAGTTTCTGCACCCACATCAGCTAATAATAAATCACCGGAATTTATTTGATTATGATAAGACTCATTGTGCAGAACTTCCCCATGTACAGAGACAATACTATTATAAGAAGTCGTCATATTTTCAGACATAATCACCGCTTCCATAGCAGCCCGAACCTGAGCCTCGAATTTTGCTGCCAAAGTTGCTTGCATTCCCGCTTTATGGGCTTGGGTTGTTACTTTTGCCGCCTTGCGTAATTCAGAAATTGCCAAATCATCATGGCATAAACGCAGAGAAACAATTGCTTTGATTAATTCTAAATCAATTCCTTGTGGAGATTTAGCCGGAAAAATAGGCCGGTTTAAAACTTCAATTTGTTGCTTTTGAACTGTTAAATTTTGTACAAAAATTGTAGCCGCACCGGCAGCTTTTGCCGGTAATTCTGCCAAATCAAAAACAGCATCAGCCCCAATTAACTCAGCCAACTCTTGACGTTTTGGCATTTCCCCATGCCAAAGAGCACTTTCTGGGGTTGCTTCATCAATAAATAACTCTAACTTGCCGGCATCCAAACGAATCGCCGCATTTTCTAAAGGCAAACCGGCAAAATAAAGAAAATGACTACTAGCCCGAAAACGATAAACATTAGCCGGATAATTCCGTGAACAACTACGCCCCGACCACAAAATTACCGGAAAATTAACTAACGCTGCTAATTTTAAACGACGTTCCCGCAAAGCCGGTGAAACATTTACCCCAAAATCCATAGCATTAACCTCAAATGATACCCAATCCAGCATTAAAAACCATTTAACCTCAAAACACAAGCAGACAAACCATCCGCGTTAATCTGCGTTAATCTGCGGTTAAAAAACAAAATTCTCTGACACAAATGCACAAAACCCAACAAACCAAACTCAACAAATTAAATGAGCCTATATAGAAAGAACCTCTCCCAGTGCGAGAGAGATCCTTTATCTCATCTGGGTAAAAAACCCCTAAATTTTAGGGCTTCTTTTTCTTATCATTATCATCATCATCATCATCATCATCCTCATTATCATTATCATCTGCATCGCCCTGATTATTAGGCTGCGATTGGTTTTGTGGCACGGCGTTGGGTTGTACAGGTTGCGGTGGCGCAACAGGCTCAGGAGGCTTAGGACCTTGGCAACCGGTCAATCCAAAAACACTTACCAGCAAAAGCCCAGTCATAAATTTGGCAAGAGTTTCGATAGTGTCGATTAAATTTCCTGATTGATTTTTTGGCGTTAACATCAGCAACCCTTTAGTTAAAAAAAGCGAACTCCTTCTTAAGATAAGATAAACAAAAGCAGATGCCGACAAATTTTAGTGATTAGTCAGCATCTCCTCAAACATCGCCAGTCTTGCTTTTGGAGGGGGGCAAGCCGGTGAAAAAAAACTGTGCAAAAAACTTATGGCAACCAATCAAAAAACCTATCGAAAGAGTATCCAAAATTGTGACTGGCCCCTCGACCAGCTACCTGGATTAAGCGAACAAGATCGAAAACAACTGAGCACAGCCGGCATTACAAATACCGGCCAACTCCTTAAAAAAGCCGACACAGCAAACCAGCGACAAGCCTTAGCAAATTACTTGCAAATCCAGATTCAATATGTTAACAAATGGGTAGCTTTAGCAGATTTAGCCCGCTTACCAGCAGTAGGATGCGACTATTGTGGGCTATTGCTTCATGCAGGAGTCGGTTCTGTTAGCCAACTTTCCCAAATGCCAACCCACCGACTATACCAGCAAGTTTTGCGCCTACAAGTAGCAACAATGCAACGGCGAGATTTATGTCCGTCCGTTGAAATAGTGCAGCAGTGGATACAACAAGCACAAACGCTAGAAACAAAGCACATATAGGACTGAGGCATCAAGAGCAAAGAAACGGGGTTTTTTAGCTTATTTGCGTTGCTTGAAGGAAGGATTTTCGGAAAAAAACCCGCTTTTTGACTTTCCATGCGTTTGTCCGAACAGATAAACTTTTCTCTGGGGGGCGCCGGTTCTTGGGCCAGTCTCCCAGAAGAAAAATTAATCCGGCGATCATTTTGCGTCTGGATTCAAAACCCCATTGAGAAAAATATCTGCCAAACCCTCGGCCATTTCCAGCATCGCTTGGGGAGAACCGCCACCCTCAAGCATGGTATCTTGACTAAACCCAGCCACCGCAAACATCCCCAAAAATACTTGAGCGACGATCCGGGGGTTCATCTGGCGATAGACGCCGCGATCCATTGCCGTTTGAAAAAAAGCCTCAGCAACATCCGTCATTTTGGCGATAACCTCCTGCTGAATTTGTTCGCGCAGATCGGGATGAAACTGAGCTTCTAAAAAACAGACACGCATCATGTCTGCATTTTCGTGTAGTCGTAACATTCGCCGGCGCATTACTTGGGCCACTGCTTTATAACTGCCCATTTCGCTCAACTCGGTCAGCAGGTCGGTTAGCAATTCGACCCATCCTTGCGTTGCGACTTCCACTAAAATTGCTTTTTTGGTGGCAAAATGACGAAACAAAGTCCCTTCGGCAACACCGGCAGCATTCGCTAAGTCGCGGGTGGTGGTGCCATCGTAGCCTTTATGAGCAAACAAACGCTGTGCCGCCTGCAAAATCCGAGTCCGTGTTTGAGCTTCAGATTGGGGAGGCCGGTTAAATATTCGCATAGCAATCAATTAATACTTAACATTAGAATTTGTAAGGCTATTGTCCTACGCTCAGAAGGGAAATATCGAAAACTTTCACAGTTCGTTAACTTTGAGCCGTATTTAGCAGCTAACCTAACCCGCGATTCTTTTGGAATAGCACGCCAAATTGTTGTATTTTATGAGTCTTCGTTTTGTTTTTTCAGGTCTGATACCTACAAAACCCCGCCGCCGCTCGCCTTTTTTGGGGTGGCGTCGTTTAGGAATAATGCTTTTGGTTGTGGCACTGCTGTGGCCGACATCGCCGCTTTCGGCAATTGCCGGCATTACAAAATCGCAACAAATCGCTCAGTCGATCCAACCTTATCTGGATCGAGTGATCAGCCGAGTTAGCGAGTTCCGCCTTGAAAATGGCATGAAATTTATCGTCCTCGAAAGACATCAGGCGCCGGTGGTTTCGTTTCTCACCTATGCTGATGTTGGCGGGGCAAATGAACCCACTGGCAAAACAGGTGTCGCTCACTTTCTTGAGCACCTTGCTTTTAAGGGCACGCGCCGCATCGGTACCAACGATTTCGCAGCCGAACAACCGCTGCTAGAGAAACTCGACCAACTCGACGCCCAAATTCGCGCCGCTAAAGCTGCGAAAAATGATTCGCAGGTGGCTAAATTACAAGCCGAATTCAATAAAATTGAAGCCGATGCTGCTCAATTTGCTGTTCAAAATGAACTCGGCAGAATTGTTGAGCGTTCTGGTGGTGTCGGGCTGAATGCGAATACTTCGACTGATGCAACACGCTATTTTTATAGCTTTCCGTCGAATAAATTAGAGCTATGGATGTCGCTGGAGTCGGAGCGATTTTTAGAGCCGGTTTTTCGGGAGTTTTACAAAGAAAAAGAGGTGATTTTAGAAGAACGCCGGATGCGTACTGATAACTCGCCGATTGGTAAAATGATTGAGGTGTTTTTGGATGCGGCTTATAAAGTTCATCCCTACAAGCGTCCGGTTATTGGTTATGACGAAGATATCCGCAATTTGACTCGCCAAGATATCCAAGATTTCTTTGATACTTATTATGGCCCTAGTAATTTAACGATGGCTGTTGTAGGTGATGTTGATCCTGCGGAAGTTAAACGTTTGGCTGAGATTTATTTTGGTCGCTATCCAGCTAAACCGGCCCCGACCGATGTCCAAAGTGTTGAACCTCCACAAACGGAAACTCGCCAAGTTACTTTGCAGTTACAAACTCAGCCTTGGTATTTGGAAGGATACCACCGGCCTGCTATGAATCACCCGGATCATGTGATTTATCAGATGATTGCTTCTTTGTTGAGTGATGGTCGGACTTCGAGGCTTTATAAGTCTTTGGTTGAACAAAAACAAGTGGCGTTAAATGCTCAAGGGTTTAGTGGTTTTCCTGGGGAAAAGTTTCCGAATTTAATGCTTTTTTATGCTTTGACGGCACCTGGTCATACAGTTGATGAGGTGCAACAAGCTTTGCATACGGAAATTGAAAAATTGAAAAAGGAGCCGGTTTCTGTAAGGGAGTTAGACCGGGTGAAAACTCAATCGCGGGCTAATTTGTTGCGTTCTCTTGATTCTAATCAGGGCATGGCAGAATTGCTTTTAGAGTATGAGATAAAGACTGGTTCTTGGCGGAATTTGTTTAAGGAGTTGGATAGTATAGCTAAGGTGACTCCGGCTGATGTTCAGCGGGTTTCTAAGGCTACTTTTACTGAGCAAAATCGCACTATTGGTAAGCTTTTACCTCGGTCTTAGGTTTTTGAATTAACCGCAGATAAACGCAGATTAACGCAGATGGGTTTTTGGTTGTGGGTTAGGGGTTGATGAGTGTTTTTTTTGGTTTGATTTTTTTGTAGGGAAGGAGAAAAGATGAGTTATCGGTATTACGGAAAAAGGAAACGGTTTTTGTTTTTGACTGTTGCGGTTTTAGTGTTTACGTTTTTGGTGGGACGTATGCCTGATCCTGCTTTTGGTCAAGCTTCGGCGCAGGGAATGGAGGCTAAACACTATACAGAGTTGCAGTTTCCGCCTCTGCCAGAAATTACGTTGCCGGATTATACTCGCTATCAGCTTGATAACGGGATTACGGTTTTTTTGATGGAGGATCGGGAGTTGCCTCTGGTTAGTGGGACTGCTTTATTTCGCACCGGCGAACGTTTTGAACCGGCAGATAAGGTGGGTTTGGCCGATATTACTGGTGAGGTGATGCGAACTGGTGGCACGAGGAAACATACTGCTGATCAGCTTAATGAGATTTTAGAACAAAAGGCTGCTTCGGTGGAAACGGGGATTTCTATTGATGCGGGTAGTGCTAGTTTTAGTTCTCTTACTGAAGATGTTTCGGAGGTTTTTGATTTATTTGCGGAAGTAGTCAGGATGCCTGTTTTTTCTGCTGATAAAGTTGATTTGGCTAAAACCCAGCGTCAAGGCAGTATTGCTCGCCGCAATGATGATCCTAATGATATTGCCAGTAGGGAGTTTGCTAAACTTATTTACGGCAAAAATAGCCCCTATGGTCGCATAACTGAATATGCTTCGCTTGATAACATCAGCCGTGAAGATTTGGTAGCGTTTTATCAGCAATATTTTCACCCCAATAATATGATTTTGGGGATTGTTGGTGATTTTGATTCGGCGGCGATGCGAAAGTTAATTGCTGAGAAATTTGGTGATTGGCCGGTTGATCAAAATTTTAAGGTTCCGCCTTTGCCTGCGGTTTCTCAGGCTAATAATAGCGGTGTCTTTTTTATTGATCAACCTCAACTAACCCAAAGTTCTGTGCTTTTAGGACAGTTAGGAGGTCAGTTAAATAGTCCCGATTATCCGGCTTTAACGGTTCTCAATGATTTGCTTAATGGCTTTGGAGGCCGGTTGTTTAATGAAGTTCGTTCTCGTCAAGGTTTAGCTTATTCTGTGTATGGTGTTTGGAGTGCTCGTTATGACTATCCGGGGATGTTTATAGCCGGTGGGCAAACTCGTTCTGAGGCAACGGTGCCGTTTATTCAAGGCATTTTTAATGAAATTAAGCGCCTTCGTAGTGAAATGGTTACACCGGAAGAATTGGCGTTTGCTAAAGAATCAACTCTCAATTCTTTTATTTTCAACTTTGCTGACCCGGTTAGTACCCTGTCGCGGTTAATGCGCTATGAGTATTATGGCTATCCGAGTGATTTTATCTTTCAATACCGGCGCGGTGTTGAAGCCACCACAGCAGCGGATGTGCTGCGCGTTGCCCAAACTTACTTAAAACCAGAAAATATGGTGACGTTGGTTGTCGGAAATAGCAGCCAAATTCAACCAGCTTTAAGTAGTTTAGGAAATGGAATCAAGGTAACATCAATTGATATTACGATTCCCGAACCAAAAAGCTAAAAGTTGTCAAGTTGGATCTGGCAATTTATAGCGTCAAGCTAAAAAAAGCTGGGTTTTTGTGAGGATTTTGGCCAGGTGGCTATAAAGCCGATTTTTTTTAAAACAACAGGTAATGGGCCAAGATCAACAGGTAAATCTTGGCTTCCAAACCTGCATCAAGTCCCCCGCCTCCACTACCCAGTCCTTGAATTTTTGAGAAAAAATAGTTAAAAATATCAATAAGCTAATTGTTATTTAGTTGGCCAAGGCAAAATCTATCCCAAGATGGATTATGGCCTGACAGAACGCTAATTAAATATAAATTAGACGTGCATAGTATTGAGCCATCAATCAGTACAGAGGAGAAACCGTGAAGAAATCTTTAACAAAGGGTTTGCTTTTATTATTAAGTTTGAGTGCTTTGAGTATCGTGGGGGGAAATTCGGCGGCAGTGGCCGAACCGCTGCATCTGGAAGAACCCAGCACACAAGAATTATTCAGAGACACACCCACACAGCAACAAACCAATTTAAACGAGACAACACCGCTAACTTTATCGCCCGTTAAAAACTCACCAGCATCTTTGAGTGCGGATGCCACAGAACCGGCACCGACTTTAACGGCAGAAAAACTTGCCAATCGTCCGCAACTGTCTACCTCAGCCTTAGATTTAACGCCAAACACGACAGAAAACGGCCAACTAGAAGCCGGTGTGCCCAACAACACCACCTACGAAATCGCTCAGATCCGCCGCCGCACAGTTGTCCCCGGATCTAACTTTGTCGGCGCTGGTTTCAGCTTTGGTGCCGGTAGAGACGTCCTAGACTTTACTGTATTCAGCAAATTTCAACTCTTACAATTTCCCTCTGACGATCCGGTGGCCAGCTTATCAGTTCGTCCCAGTATTGGGTTTGGCAGTCAGTTAGATATTCGCGTACCGGTTACGGTTGAGCCAAGAATGGCTGTTTTTGACGCTAATGATCCGACAAGCCGGTTCTCACCTTTTGCCGGTTTGGGTGCCGCTATCACCGTTGATGATGGCGAAGCAGACTTTAATGTGATGCTCACCGGCGGTGCCGATTTTCTGTTAACTCGTCAGTTAACGCTGACCGGCATGGCAAACTTGCTGTTTTTAAGTGATGTCGAGTTAGAAGGTCAAGTCGGAATTGCTTATAACTTCTAAAGTCAATGGTCAAGAATCATTGGTCAAAATTCATTAGACTTTTGAACCATGACTCTTGACCAAAACCCCCCACACACCCCTCAAAAAATCCCACTTAACTACTTTCTAACTTTGCGTCCAAAACTTTAGCAATCAAATCGCGGGTTTCTTCTAAATGTGCTTGAGTGTAGGTATCAAAATTACCTCCTTGCGACATAGCTGTACTAATTGCATCTCGCAACTGTCGTAATTTAAACCGGGCTAAGGTGCGAGCATCCTCCGGCGCCTGAGTTTTATTGAGAACCATTGCGGTCAAAATATCGAGATATTCGCGCTGTAAAGAACGCCGCAAACTGGAAATTTTCGTAGGAGCACCGGCCACAATTTCAGTCCAAATGCCGGTTTGGAGAGTATCAAAAACCTCTGGTAATGCCAGAACTTGACCGGGTTGCCCTTTAAGTTCAGCATCTCGCAAGCGAGCTAGACGATTGGGAGACATCAACACCCGCAACACCAACCGCTGTAAAACAGAAACCTGCTCATAAATCGGATAATCTAAACGCGATGGAGAAGAAATTCCCCAATGTACCCAGCGAGAAGGTGCCAAATTATTTAACAAATCTGGGGAAAAACGAAACACCCCATCATTAAACACATAAGTTTGTAAAGTAGCAAGAGCCTGACGCTGTTGCACCACCGGCACCGGCACAAAGGGAGCACGTCGCCCAGGATCATTTTGGTGATTGCGAGTAAAAGACTGTCCGCCCACATATTGAGCCACCACAAATGCCTGCTGTAAATAATAGCTAAACACCGCATTAAATAAATCTCGCAATTCGCTAAAACTTTCACCTTTGGCAGGATAACGTTTTTCCATACCGGCCCACATTGCACGGGCATTATCCATTTGAAGTTGAGCATATTGCACGACATCGGCGCTTAAATCAAAGCGTTGGGCATAGGGGTTTAAATCATCTATCCACACATCTTCATCGGTGGCATAAGCTAATTCTGGTTGAGCAGAACGTTGGGCAATTTTTTCTAAATAAGGCTTTTCTGCTTGGGAAGTAGTGGCCGGTACGGGTTGATAACCATACATAATTGCCCACTCATCATAAACTCCAATAATCGACGGATAATAATCACCCTGTTTTTGACCAATCGGCGCTAAATTGACTGGAAAATAATCCATTACCGAAGCAACTAAGCCTTTTGTGCGAGTAATTGCCTGGTTGTTTAACTCTTGCGGTTTTAAGAAAGTGCTGGCATGAAAATTATGCCTTAGTCCAAGGGTATGACCAATTTCGTGAGCAATTAAAGAGCGAACAAATTGATGGACATATTCTTTCATTTGGGGGCTATCAGGCGTGACATTGTTGAGCAAAGACATCGCTGTGGCACCCACCGTAAATTGATCGGCTGCTTGCAGTCCAAAGCACAAATCATGCCGGTGCATAGCCCTGTTAAGGTTACGATTTAGAGGTTGGTTTTTGTTGTTTGGTTGGGGTAGATAACGATCAAAACTGCTGTAGTTACAAAAATCGGAATTGCCGGCAACTTGAGAAAACAAAGAAGAACCGGCCTGGTTTTTTTCAACCAGGTTACTAAATTCGGTTTTCATGGCGCGGACAAAGTTGGCATCAACGATAATATCAGCATCAAGAATTTCGCCGGTCAGGGGGTTAACACGCGATGGCCCAAGGGCGAAAGCACCATCAAGAGAATTCATCCAGCGAATCGTGTTATAACGCACATCAGAGGGGTTCCAGTCCGCATCATCGGGCATTTGTTTGACTTCGATGGCATTAATAAACCCCGCTTTTTCAAAAGCTTTATTCCACATTAAAACGCCTTCTGTGATCGCATCGCGGTATTCCAGAGGAACGGCGTTATCTATCCAAAAAATAATCGGCTTTTTCGGGGGAGATTGCAGGGCGTTGGGGTCTTGTTTTTCGAGGTTCCAACGGTTGATGTAGCGAACAAAAGGTTCTTGAGAATTTTTGCTGGAAAAATCTTTATAAACTGTGTTGAAATAGCCTATGCGGTCATCAGCAAAACGCGGCAGATAGTTGTTTTTTTCTTGAATTTCCGAAAAACTGTAGTGAGTTCGCAGGGTGAAGGCTCGGCTATCAGCTAAACTTGGTAAATAAGCGTAGTTTTCGCTATTATTGCCGACCTCAAAACTGTACACAGATTCGATTTCTAGGTTGAGGGGAAATGCTTTTGCGTCGCCAAAATAAGATTTATTACGGTCGAGTTGATAGGAACTTCCCAAAACGCCTTGAAACAAGGAAGAAAGCCCCGGAAAGTCTCCGAGTAATAAATCACTTAAATCAACAAGTAGGTTTTTGCTTTCTGGATGGCTGCTTTTTATTGTGAGGGCTGAAAGTACCGAATCGCTAAAGGAACGTTCTAAAGACCGGCGTTGAGGATCGTCTGGGTTGCTGCGAAAATTGACGTTACGAACAACAAATTGCAGGTTTTTGTTGACGCGACGAAAATAAAATAGATAGTCTCCTAATGGCATTCCGCTGTAAATTCCGCGTTCGCCTATGCCTGATTCAAGGGTGATGGTGCAGAGAAAGTTTTTTTCTAGCTGTTCGGGGGTAATTTCTGCAAAAATTTCTCCACTTTCTTTGTTTTGATAAAGGGTGAAAAGTCCTTGTATTTTTTCGCTGCCTTGAATGGTTTTGTCAAAGGGCGATAGTTCTGTTTCTTCTTCTTTTTCTTTGGCAATTAAGGCAGGTTGTGTTTTGCCCTCACTTGTGAACGTTTCTGCGCTGTAGGCTGGTATTGCTAAAAATAAGTTGTGGAGTAATACTGCTAAGAATAGGCCGTTGAGCAGAAATGCTCCGATGGCGATGTGGGGGGGTGTGCGATAGGATGGTACGGACAACCGGCCAGAGGATTGCTTTTTGTCGTGCTTGGCGTGTTTTTCTAAGCTTCTCCTGTGGAGACGTCGGGCGGTTGGATGGATTTTAAACATTTGGGCGGGCGTTCCTGGGTTTGCAGAAAATTACGGGTTGATTTCACCCCCTGGGGGGGTTTTGCAGCACTGTCTGGAGATACACCTGTGCCTGAAACAGCCGATAAGAGTTTTTCTGATTTGATTGTGACAGAGAATGTTAGGTTTTTTGTCATCTTTCTAAAGAAATAAATTTTTATTTGGGTGGGGATGACTTTTTCGTGCTATAGGGTTGAGGCCGGTGGGTTCACAGCGATGAAAATCTGTGTTGAACACAAACAAACCCCAAAAAACTCGAAAAACAAGTTTTCTAATTGCTGGGCAATTAAAATTTGTGCCGATAACAAAACCGTAAAAATTTATATTCAAACTCAGAAAGTTTATCTCAATCAATCTGTATATATAGGGTTTTTCCCTGCTACGCTAAAAACCCGCTTTCGCGCCTATTTCCCAAGTTTAGAACAGGCTTTTAGAACCTCTGTACTGTAGTTTAGACAACTGGAAACCCCCTATAAATAATGTTTTCCTGCGGATAAGCTGGCAAAAAAAAGATAGATTTAAATAATCCAAAAATGCAATAAATAAAGAATATTTTATTTGAGCCGACAGAGCAGATTATTGATTAGTTCGTGCGGTCGCAATTGAAAGACCCCTAGCGCTGACAGCAGAAGAGAAGACAGTACACTGATGTGTCTATTGGCAAAGTAGAAAAGTAAGCGAGAGAGATTTTTGCAAAAAAGATGAAATAAATTCAAAGCTTTAAACAACCGCCTGGAAAAAACAAAGGAAAATTAAAATCCGCTAGATAAAAAACAAAACCAGACAAGCTAGAGCAGAGCCAAGGCAAAATCTCAGCGATCCCCTTTCCGGCAAAGAAAAGCATCCTTGATGCTGTTTTATGGTATTTTCATTACCAAGTCCCGTTAGCGTGGGCGTCGTCGCAGGCGATACACACAGGGACGGTTGAAGTATCTTATAGAGTAAAAAAAGGGGCAAGACGCAGTGATTAGAGTAGCGATCAACGGGTTTGGACGTATCGGACGGAACTTCATGCGCTGCTGGTTGACGAGAACCAACAGCCAACTCGATCTCGTAGCAATTAACGACACTTCTGATCCAAAAACTAACTCGCACTTGCTGAGATATGACTCGATGCTGGGGACGTTGAAGGGTGTAGACATCAGTGCAGATGACAACTCAATTACAGTCAACGGTCATACAGTTAAGTGTGTCTCAGATCGCAACCCGTTAAACTTGCCCTGGAAAGACTGGGGAATTGATTTGATTATCGAAGCGACGGGGGTGTTTGTTGATAACGCCGGCGCATCTAAGCATATTGAGGCCGGTGCTAAAAAGGTTCTGATCACCGCTCCTGGTAAAGGTTCCGATATTGGTACCTATGTGATGGGCGTAAATCATCAGGATTACGAACACGACAAGTATAACGTCCTCAGTAATGCCAGTTGCACCACCAACTGCTTAGCACCGGTGGTGAAAGTGTTGCACGACAACTTCGGTATTATCAAAGGTACAATGACCACCACCCACAGCTACACCGGCGACCAGCGCTTGCTCGACGCCAGCCACCGCGATGTCCGCCGTGCTCGTGCTGCTGCGATCAACATTGTTCCTACCTCCACCGGCGCTGCTAAAGCGGTATCGTTGGTGATCCCCGCCATGAAAGGCAAGCTGAATGGTATTGCTTTGCGTGTACCGAGTCCTAACGTTTCCGTTGTGGACTTTGTGGCGCAAGTTGAGAAAAAGACTTTTGCTGAAGAAGTTAACGAAGCTCTCCAAAAAGCTGCTGAAGGCCAAATGAAGGGGATTTTAGAATACAGCGATTTGCCTTTGGTGTCTTCTGACTATCGTGGTAATGATGCTTCTTCTATCGTTGACTCTAGCCTGACAATGGTGATGGATGGCGATATGGTGAAGGTTGTTTCTTGGTATGACAACGAGTGGGGTTATAGCCAACGGGTTGTCGATCTTGCTGAATTGGTCGCTCAAAAGTGGGCTTAAACGGCTTCAGGACACGGTAATTCCGTGTCCCACAATGGGAAAATTTAAGCTTAAAAATGTTGAAATCCCTGGTTGAGATTCAGTTCTCGGTCGGGGATTTTTCCATTTTTTGAAGTTAAATAAATGCCTGGTTTTGAGGTAATTTCTCCAATAATTTCACAGCCTTTTAAAGTTGCTGCGAGTTGTTGGGCGATGGGTGCCGGTAAGCACAAAACTAATTCAAAATCTTCGCCGCCATATAATGCCCAGTTTAAGGCTTGTTCGGGGGAAACAAGTTTGTTTAAAGCTTGGGGAATGGGGATTTTTTCGGCGTAAATTTTGGCTCCAAGGTTGCTGTTTTGGCAAATTTGAATAACTGCATCGGCTAAACCGTCGCTGCTATCCATACCGGCAAGGGGGAGTGGTGAAAAGGTGGATAAGATATGCCACAGTTGGGGGAGGATGTCGAGTCTGGGGATGGGGCGCCGGTGTGCTTGAATTAGGGTATTTTTTTCTTGCGGTGTGAGGTTTTCTGCGAGTTGAGTATTTAATAATATTTCTAAACCGGCTTTGGAGGCGCCGTGCGGGCCGGTGACAACGATAAGATATCCTGGTTGAGCGTTACTGCGGCGAATGGTAAACTCTGGGTTAACTTGTCCAAAGGCTGTAATCGAAATTGTAATGATGGGTGAGCGAACGATATCTCCACCGGCAATAATTGTGTTGTATGGTTGCAGACAAGAAAGCATTCCTTGGTAAAGGCGTTCTACCCAGTTAACGGGGGTGGTGTTGGGGAGTGCTAAACCAACGGTAATGGCGAGGGGTGTGGCACCCATTGCGGCAAGATCAGATAAATTGGCAGCACCGGCTCGCCAGCCGGCATCTTCTGGGGAGGTTGTGATGTCGCTGAAGTGTACTTTATCTACAAGGATATCTGTGGTGACGGCGAGTGATTGATTCGCTTTAATATCGAGTATTGCTGCGTCATCGCCTACGATATTTGCCGGACAGAATTTTTGTAATTTTTTAAGCAGTCCTTGTTCTCCGATGTCTTTAATTTGTTGCTCTTGATTTTGTTGAGTCACGGATTTTAATCTTGGTAATTTTTGATAGAATTTTTAATAGGAGAGCCGATTTATTTAAGGTTGCTTAAATAGCCTTTCACCCTTGCGAGTGTAAAAGCAAAGCTTTGGCATCCACCGGCCCCAAAGATAGGGGGGTGGCTGATAGTTTAGAGTTTAGGAAAACAATAATAGGTATTACCGTCTTCATCAACTTCTAAAGAAGCGTTAAAAACTTTGGCTTGATTTTCTAAATACTGACGAGCGATTTGGGCATCAACTTTTGCAGCGGCTGCGAGTTGAATCAAAGAAATATTACTATTTTGGGTTTCCAGAAGCCGGTAGAAAGTTGTTTGTAATTGTTGTTGTTGCTGACCGGCTTTCAGGGAGTTAACAATACCGAGAGTAACAAAAGCGCCGGTGCTGAGAAATAACAAAATTTCTATTATTTGCATAAGTAAAGATAAAATAACATACCTATCAAATTTTAACAAAAAAAGGTGGGCTATGCCCACCCTACGAAAAAGATTAAGTTGACAAAGAAATTAGGAGTTTTGGGGTTGGATTAAATTATCGGCACCTCGGACAACTTTAGCGGAGGTAATTTTATCGCCTTTTTTGATTTTTTCGAGGACATCTTTGCCGTCAACCACATAACCAAAAACGGCATACCGGCCATCGAGTAAATTTAAACCGGCCGGTGTTAACTCTGGCTCAAACAAGAAAAAGAAAAACTGAGAAGAACCGCCATTTGGCTCAGGTTCAGGACGCGCCATTGCGACGGTACCATAGGCAGAGAAAGGCAAAACAGGCTGAGCACGATAAAGACCAACATCTTCAAAAATTGTGCCATAAAGAGGTTCCTTTTCACCTTGCACCAAAATTTCTAAAGGAATGTTGCGATATTTGCCAGTTTTGGGGTCAATAAAACCTTCATCCGGGCCGGTGGGGTCGCCGGTTTGCAAAGCATAAGACTCTTCCGAACGAATAAACTCTAAACCATCATAAAAACCGCGCTGAACTAAATCAACAAAATTACCTGCGGTTACGGGTGCGCTGTAACCATCAACCACCAGAGTAATTGGGCCCTTATCGGTGGCTATTTCAACGGTAGCCCGGCCTAAAAGTTGGGGAAGGTTGTTATATTCTTCGGGGACTTGGAAGGGGAAATCTTTCACCATTAAGCCTTCGAGATCGCCGACTAATAGTAATAAATTGCTGCGTTGAATCCAAGTTTGCTCTTTATCTTTGGCTTCTGCTACTTGTTGTAAAGATGTTAAGGCTTGATTGATTTCAGCGATGAGTGCTTCTGCTTGGGATTTTTTCTCATCAGGAACACTGGAGAGCAAATCTTGAGGCTTATTGATAATTCTTTGAGCATCGCTAACATCTCTTTTAACAGCACTCCAGCGCCGGTTGGCCCGCAGTTGTTCAGAAATATCTTCTATGCTTTTCTGTAGTTTTCGCACCGGCTTGTTGTCGAGGGGGAGGGCATATCGTAACAAAGCCCTGCCGTCTGTGATAGCATTGCCGGCGGGCAAGCCGTAATCTCGTTTGTCTGCGGCTGCACTGAGTCCTAACGACAGAGTGATGGCTAGTACGGCTGCGATCATTGTTTTTAGCCAGCGTTTGAATTGATTCATGCTTTTCTTATGTAGGGAGACAGGGTTTTGAAAAAAGGCTGGGTGGAGATGTGATCCCACAACTTTCCACCTTCAACATCTTGCCATAGTGCCGTCACGGTCGAATCGTAGGCAGTGGGTGTGGATGGTTTTGCCGGGAATGTGTCAGCGTTCGTGCCGCAATCGAGGTAAAATGAAATGCCGATTGTATGCCCATGCAAGATAAATGATTTCCAGTAATGATTTTCGCCCCGGTGTAACTATTGTTTTAGATGATAACGTTTGGCGGGTTGTTGAATTCCTGCACGTCAAACCTGGTAAAGGTGCTGCCTTTGTTCGTACTAAGTTGAAAAATGTGCAAACGGGTAGCGTTGTTGAGCGGACGTTTCGAGCCGGTGAAACGGTACCGCAAGCGACTTTAGAAAAGAATACGATGCAGCACACCTACAAAGAAAGTGAAAGCTTCGTGTTTATGGATATGGCAAGTTACGAAGAAGCGACCCTTAGCTCTGCACAAATTGGGCCTGGTGTCAAGTACCTCAAGGAAGGGATGGAAGTTAACGTCGTCCGTTGGGGTGAGCAGATTTTAGAAGTTGAGTTGCCTAACTCGGTGATTTTGGAAGTGGTGGAAACTGATCCGGGTGTCAAAGGTGATACGGCGACCGGCGGAAGTAAACCGGCCAAGTTAGAAACCGGCGCTCAAATTCAGGTGCCTTTGTTTATTTCGGTTGGTGAAAAAATTCGCATCGATACGCGAGATGATTCTTATTTAGGACGGGCCTAAGCGTTTGTCTGGGGGGGGGTTGCCGCCCGAATTCAGGCAACTTTCCATTTTCTTTATTAAGGGCTGCGCGGGCTGAGGCAGCATGATGTAGTTTTGTCTCTGGCGAGTTCGCAGGGGGAAGAAGCGAAGGTCAAGAAAAAACTTTAATGTCTGGAATGTCTAAGTTTGGCGTAGCAGCCGATCATCTGTTGAATATATAAAAGGATTGCAATATCTGTGCAACTGGACTTAAAAGAAATCCGCGAATTGTTAGCGGCTTTAGATCAGACTGATATCTCAGAACTGATGTTAAAAAGCGGCGATTTTGAATTGACGGTGCGTAAAAATAGCCATTCTGTAGAGGTTCATCCGCCGGAGTCTGGGCCGGCAGAGGTGCGGTTGTCAGCGCCACCAGCACCGGTGGTTTCTCCTGAACCGTCCCCGGCCATAGCTGCTCAGCCTTCTGCTGGGCCGCCGGCTTCTGATAAAAAGCTGGTGGATGTGATGTCACCGATGGTGGGGACGTTTTACCGTGCGCCGGCGCCGGATGAGCCGCCGTTTGTGGAAGTTGGAGATCGCATTACCACCGGCTCGACGGTGTGTATTATTGAGGCGATGAAGTTGATGAATGAAATTGATGCCGAGGTTTCCGGTACGGTGGTGGAAATTTTGGGCAAAAATGGTGCGCCGGTCGAGTATGGTCAAGTTTTGATGCGGATCAAGGTTGATTAAGGTTGGGGGGGGAGTTAATTTTTAGGGCCAAATGGTAGGGACACACAGCCTGCTGTGTCTCTACAAAGTTTTGTTGCAAATATTATTTAGATTGATATTATTTTCTTGACGTTGGTTTTAGGGTGTGATAGAGGAAATGTTAAAAAAAAATCAGGAAATGTTGCAAAATTTAATCGCTGGCGGGCCAAAATTTCCAAATCAAGAGATTAATTTCTAAAGTTGATACAAAACTTAAAATTAGCTGCAATGAAAGTTAAAAATAGAGAGTAAATCGCTGTATTGGCATAGACTGGTTCACTGCTAAAATTTGGGGATCAGTCCTGGTGATGGTTGATCCGATGAAATCAGCGCAGCCTGTCCCTCAAGAAGTTGTCCAGCAAGTTGCTGATTATTTCAGTATCTTGAGTGAGCCGATGCGGCTCAAGATTTTAAACTTACTGCGCGACGGTGAGAAATGTGTACAAGAGTTGGTGGAGGCTACCGAAACTAGCCAAGCCAATGTCTCGAAGCATCTGAAAGTGATGCTACAAGCGGGTATTCTCAGCCGACGAACTGAAGGTACTTCTGCTTATTATCGTGTGGAAGATGGCTTGATTTTTGAGTTGTGTAATTTGGTGTGCGACCGGCTGGCCACGAGAATTGAGCAGCAAGCTCAGCATTTTCGGGCTTTTACGTTGTCTTCTAAGGAGTAGCTAAAGGGGGTGAAATCTAAATTTCTCTTTCCTAGCCGAGGCCGGCTGGATGCCGTGCAGTGGGGGTTGGTTGGCACGGCATCCAATAAATGACAGTTGACGGCCAAAAAATTAAAGCGAGAAGTCCTTTTCAAAGGTTTGGCGAGTCAGGGGCACCGGCACGACTAAACCTTCACCGCCTAAAACTTCGAGGGGTTTACCATCGACGGAGAGCCAGACTTGGGCGTTGGGGTCTGTGCTTGTGGCGGTGTAGAGGACTTGGGCTAAACGAGAAATCATTGCAGCACTCCCGCCGCCGGTTTTGAATTCGGGGGATAAGTCAACGTGGATGCCATCGTTTTTAACGCTGACGGAGTTGATTTTGGTGCCTTGGGGGATGCTGCTAAAGGTGCCGCTGGGGGGGCTAGTTAAAAGCGTGTTGAAGGCGGTTTGCAGGCTATCTGCGGGTTTTTCTGTTTTGGTGGTGGCGATGGGCACGGGTACTAATTCCGTACTGGTGCCGCTGTCTTTTAGCCAATAAACTTTTGCTGTTTGTTGAGCGGTTGGTTGGGCCGGTTTTGCTGTTTCGGTGGGTTGAACGGCGCTGGGTGGGGGGGTGACGGGTATTTGTACCGGCGTTTGGGTGGGGGTAATGGGGGTTGAAATTTGGTTGTTTGTTGTTTGGGTGGTTTTGTTGTTGGATAGCAACCAGGCTGCACCACCACCGCCGACTAATAAAACGGCTAGGATGGCGGCGATGGCGCTGCTGGGTGGCCGGCGGGTTGGTTGTTGTTGTTGTTCTTCCATGAATTTGTGTCTCCTTTTGGGGATTATTGGGTGTTTGGCGGTGCTTTCTGGCTTCTTTACTATAGCTATGAGGAGCGTCCGGTCATTTTTGGGAGTGGAAAACAAGGAAAAGCTGGTCTGTTTTTATTACTTCACGGTGGCGGGTTTAGTTTCCTGTTTGCGGGTTGGGTTTGGCTTGGACAAAGGCGGCTATTTCTAACTGTTCTGGGGTGAGGTTTAGTTTTAGGAATCTTAGCAAAATTTGGGTATTTTGGATGTTTTGAATGTCGAGGCGGCTGTTTATTCGTTGGGTTAGGGTGTTGACGAGTCTGGGTGGGGCTGGTTCGTTGTTGGCTAATATGCTTAGGTCGGTTAATTGTAGTTTTCCTTGGTTGAGGGTGAGGGCTGTTTCAATGTCGAGGTTAAGGCGTTCTGGGTAGCCTTTTTCTTGAATTTCTACGAGTAATTTAAGGCGGTTGTTTTCTAAGAATTCTAGGCGGGGGTTGAGGATTTCGTAGCGTTGTATTTGCTCGGTTTGGGCTAAGTCGGCGATGCTGGTGGTTAGGTTTTTGAGCCGGTTTGTGATTTGGGGAGATTGTAGGGCGCGGTTGATGTCTTCTGGGGTTAATACTATGCGAATGCCTGCGTTTAGGGGGGATTTCAGGGCTGATAAATCTAGGTTTTGTCGGGACTGTCGCAGTTTTTGAATGTCGATGTTTAGGGGGTCTGTTTCTATTTCGAGGGTGTCGATGCGGATGTCTTGTTTTAAGTATAATCCTCTGCCGGCAATTCTAATTCGATCTACTTTTCCTTGGATGAGTTGAAAGCTGGGGGTGTTGTCGATGCGGACTTGTAATTGTTCGACGCTTTCAAGTTGATTGCGAATGGCTTTTTCGGCGGCGCTGTCTGCGATGAAGCCGACGGGGGAAATGATGGTTAGGATGAGTGAGAGGAGGATGCTTAAAATTTCCATTTTTAAGGTTTAGGTTTGTTGATTTATCTGGGAGGTGTGTTAATTTTAGCCTGGCTTTGAGATGTTTGGCTGCGGGTTTGTTGGTAAAGATTTCTAGGGCTTGATGTGGGGCTTTTCGGCAAGTAAATGGGTGATAATTTGGGCTGGGGGTTTTTGATGTTTTTTGCCTAATTTGCTGAGAATAAAGTTTTGGTTTTTGTTGCGTCTGTGCTGGGGGTTTTGGGGGTGCCGGTGTGACTAAATATCATTTTGAGCAAAATTATAGCGGTTTTTAGTTGGATGAAGTAGACAAAGCTGTTATAAAAACGCGGTTTATTTTAGAAAGGGGCTTTTTTTCCTGAGCATAACTCGTGGCCTTTTGATGGGAATATATAGAAAAAACAAGGCTCAAAATTGAAAGGAGTTTGTTTAGGATAGATGGGCGGTAAATAAAGTTATTGTAGGTGTATATAGGTTGAGGCTTTTTTGTTAAATCCGATACCAAATTCCAAAAACATAAGGTAGTTTTTTTTTGGTTCAGACTCCTTGATTTTTGATGACGAAGGTAATTTGATTATTTTTTTTAAAGGGAAAAATTATAATAGCAATCTCTAGGGTTATAATTTGAAGCATAGAGTAAGCGAGAAATTAGGGTGCCGGTCAAAAAAAAGTGAAGCCGCTGCGAATCGAGCCTACATAAAAGCAGAATTTGCTTGATAATGGTTCCCTGAGAGGCCGGTTTATTGAAGTGAGCTTTATAAAAATTTTACAAACGAGAAGGCTGATTTGTAAAGTTTTTACATAAAAGTTAAAAGAAGGAGAAAAATATAACTTATGAAAAATTTTTCATCACAAAAAGTTGTAAAAGCCAGACGCGATTATAACAGTTGGGTGGCGACGGAAAGTTTAGAAGATTATGCGCTGCGGTATGCGCCAAAATCTTTTAGGAAGTGGTCAGAATTTTTAGTTGCTAATACGGCGATAGGGGGAATTTCTTTTTTGGCGCTAGAAGCGATTGGCGGTTCTCTGGCAATTAACTACGGGTTTGCTAATTCTTTTTGGGCAATTGTGGTGGTGGGGGCGATTATTTTTTTGGCTGGCTTGCCAATTTGTTATTATGCAGCTAAATATAATATTGATATGGATTTGCTGACGCGGGGGGCCGGTTTTGGTTATATTGGTTCGACGATTACATCGCTGATTTATGCTTCTTTTACGTTTATTTTTTTCGCGTTGGAAGCGGCGATTATGGCTCAAGCTTTGGATTTGTATTTTCACTTGCCTTTGGCTTGGGGTTATGTAATTTGTTCGCTGATTATTATTCCGCTGGTATTTTTTGGGGTAACGCTGATTAACCAGTTGCAATTTTGGACGCAGCCAATATGGTTAACGTTGATGATTTTACCTTATATTTTTGTTCTTTATAAAGATCCAACTGCTTTTTCAAATTGGGTAAATTTTGCAGGAAAATCAGAAAGCGGCGCAAGTTTTAGTTGGTTGCTTTTTGGTTCAGCGGCTACGGTGTCGTTTTCATTAATTGCTCAATTGGGCGAACAAGTGGATTATTTGCGGTTTTTGCCTGATTTGAAGGAAGATAATAAGTTTCAGTGGTGGACAGCGGTAATTTTAGCCGGCCCTGGGTGGATTATTTTAGGGGGTGCAAAGCAGCTTGGGGGGGCATTTTTGGCTTCTTTGGCGATTAATCATGGTGTGGATTTTGCGAAGGCAAAAGAGCCGATTCAAATGTATTTAGCCGGCTATAGTGATGTGTTTGATAATCCGGCGGTGGTGATGTCTGTGGCGGTGTTTTTTGTAATTATTTCTCAAATTAAAATTAATGTGACAAATGCTTATGCCGGCTCTTTGGCGTGGTCAAATTTCTTTTCGCGGTTAACGCATAGTCATCCGGGGCGAGTGGTTTGGTTGGTTTTTAATGTGGCGATTTCGCTATTGCTAATGGAGTTGGGGGTTTTTGAAACTTTGGATGCGGTGTTGGGGCTGTATTCTAATGTGGCAATTGCTTGGGTGGGGGCTTTGGTGGCGGATTTAGTTGTTAATAAACCGGTTGGTTTAAGTCCTTCTTATATTGAGTTTAAAAGAGCGTATTTATATAATATTAATCCGGTTGGTTTTGGCTCGATGTTGGTGGGTTCGGGGGTGGCAATTGCTGCTTTTTTGGGGTTTTTTGGCAGTGATATTAAAGCGTTTTCGCCTTTTATTGCGCTGGTTGTAGCTTTTGTTTTGTCGCCGGTTATTGCGGTTATTACGAAAGGGAAATATTACATTGCTAGAGAAAATATTTATGCGAATACAGAAGCTTTATCTCCTGTTTTGGTGACGGGGGAGGAGAGGGGAGAAGAGGGCTTTGTTTTGCTTAATCAAAAAGCTTTGCGTTGCTGCGTGTGCGAGAATGAATATGAGCCGGCGGATATGGCTTTTTGTCCGGTTTATGATGGGCAAATTTGTTCGCTTTGCTGTTCGCTGGATGCTCGCTGTCACGATGCTTGTAAGGAAGAGATGGGGAGCGTTCAACATCCGGTAGAGTTTATTTATCAGGCAACTTTTAGAGAAAAAATTTCGCCAATTTTGGGAGCGAGGCTGATTAAATATTTGGGGATATTTTTACCGGCATCTGGATTTGCCGGGGCAATTTTTGGGGTTATTTATTATCAAGCTGCGGGGATACCGGAAATGCTGCCGGTGGTTTCGCGGCAATTATTGGAAACGTTTTTAAAGTTATATGCAACGCTGGTTATTGTGATTGGAATTACGGCGTGGTGGGTGGTGTTGGCGGAAGAAAGCCGGCAGTTGGCAGAAGAAGAATTAGATAAGCAAAATTTGCAATTGCAACAAGAAATAAAAGAGCGTTTACAAGTCGAAGAAGCGCTGCGAAAGTCGGAAAAAGATTTGAAAAAAGCGAAAGAAACGGCGGATGCGGCGAATAAGGCAAAAAGCGAATTTTTGGCGAATATGAGCCATGAATTGAGAACGCCTTTGAATGGAATTTTGGGCTATGCACAAATTCTGCAAAAGTCCAAAACCATGACACAAAAAGAATTGGATGGAGTCAGGATTATTAATCAGTGTGGTTCGCATTTGCTGACGGTGCTTAATGATATTTTGGATTTGTCAAAAATTGAAGCGAGAAAGATGGAATTGCACCCGGAAACTTTTTATTTGCCTTCGTTGTTGATGGGGGTGGTGGAAATTTGCAGAATTCGGGCAGAGCAAAAGGATATTGCCTTTGGTTACCGGGTTTTAAGTTCTCTGCCTTCCTATATGCTAGGAGATGAAAAACGTTTGCGGCAAGTGTTGATTAATTTATTGGGAAATGCAATTAAATTTACAGAGAAAGGTGGGGTAACTTTTGGGGTGAAAGTGTTGGGAGTTGATGTTAAAAATGATGGAGGGAAGGAAGAAAAAGTTTATACAATTCGCTTTGAAGTTGAAGACACCGGCGCGGGAATAGATGCTGAACAATTGTCAAAGATATTTTTGCCGTTTGAGCAAGTGGGTGAGACTAGGCGACAAAGTGAAGGCACCGGCTTGGGATTGGCAATTAGCCAAAAAATTGTAACGATGATGGGGAGCAAAATTGAGGTAAAAAGTAAATTGGGAGAAGGGAGTATTTTTTGGTTAGATTTACAGTTAGTGGAGGTGGCAGAACATGGTAGAGAAAAGGTAGCAGTAAATAAAATAATTAGTGGATACACCGGCCAAAAGTTGAAAATTTTAGTGGTGGATGATCGCTGGGAAAATCGTTCGGTGATTATGAATTTTTTGCAACCGCTGGGGTTTGAATTGGCAGAGGCGGCTAATGGTAAAGAAGGTTTGGCGGTGGCGGCTGAATTTCAACCGCATTTGATTGTGGTTGATATGGTGATGCCGGTGATGGATGGCTTTGAAATGACGCGGCAGATCCGGCAATTATCTGAGTTTAAGGATATAAGAGTTGTGGCTTCTTCGGCGAGTGTATTTGACACGGATAAGCAAAAGTTTTTGGAGATGGGAAGCGATGATTTTTTGCCGAAGCCGGTGCGAGAAGAAGAATTGCTTTCAAAATTAAAAGAGCATTTGGGGTTAGAATGGGTGTATAAAGAAGATGTGCCTTGTGGCTCTGGGCCGGCCCAAGATAACTCTTTCGGTGAGTTGGGAGAAAAGCAAAATTTAGCTTGTATAAAAAGCGAAACTGCTGCGCTCTATCTACCGCCAGAAAGGCTTGAAATCTTGTTTGAGTTAGCTAAAAAAGGCAATCTTAAAGCAATAGGTAAAGAAGCGGCCAAACTGGAAGCGGAGGATAGTAAATATATGGCGTTTGCCAGCACGTTGCGCGAAATGGCAAAAAACTTTCAGGAGAAAGAAATTGTACAGTTCATCAATCAGTACAGGGAATAAATGTATGAATAATGATTTATATGCAGCCGAGAAAGATATTATTTTAATTGTCGATGACAAGGCGGCAAATTTAGGAGTGCTTTCGGATTTTTTGGATGAAGAAGGGTTTGAAGTGAGAGTGGCTCGTGATGGAGAAAGCGCTCTGGAAAAAGCTAATTATGAACCGCCGGATATGATATTACTGGATGTAATGATGCCGGGAATTGATGGCTTTGAAACCTGCTGTCGGCTTAAGGGAAATTCAACTACTGCTGAGATTCCCATTATATTTATGACGGCTCTTTCGGATGTGGTTGATAAAGTTAAAGGATTAAGCTTGGGAGCGGTGGATTATATCACCAAACCATTCCAGCCAGATGAAGTTTTAGCGCGAATTAAATTGCACCTAAAACTACAAAAATTGAACCAAAAAATATATCAGCAAAACTTGCAATTAAAGCAAGAAATTGAGGAGCGCTACGAAGCGCAAATGGCCTTGCAAAAACTAACCCAAGAGTTAGAAGAGAGAGTCAACGAACGTACCCATAAACTTAGTGACGCTTTGCATATTTTACAAGAAACTCAACTGCAACTGGTGCAAACAGAAAAGTTAGCTACCCTGGGACAGTTAGTGGCCGGTGTAGCGCACGAAATTAATAACCCTTTGAGCAGTATTTCTGGGAATCTTGCCTGCGCTGAAGGCTTTATGGAAAATATTATCGAACACTTGCGGCTTTATCAAGAAAACTATCCCACACCGGCACCCCAAATTCAAGAACACGCCGAAGAAATAGAAGTGGATTATTTACTAGAAGATTTGCCAAAAATAATCGCTTCTATGAAAGTAGGAACCGAACGCATACAAGCTTTAAGCCTTTCTTTGCGAAATTTTTACCGCTCAGACTCCTCCAAAAAAGAGCCGGTAAACCTCCGCGAAGGAATAGACAGCACATTATTAATTTTGCAACACCGGCTCAAAGGAAAAGGCAACCGGCCAGTCATAGAAGTTATTAAAAAATACGGCGATCTTCCCCTAGTCACTTGCTATCCGGGCCAAATCAATCAAGTATTTATGAACTTAATTGCTAATGCCATTGATGCCATCGAAGAAGCCGGTACTCGTGGTTATTTGGCTTCTCCAAAGCAGCCGGGTAAAATAGAAATTCATACTCAATCTTTAGACTCCCAATCAGTCATTATCCGCGTTAAAGATAACGGTGCGGGTATGGCCGAAGAAGTAAAAAACAAAATTTTTGAACCAATGTTCACCACCAAACCTATAGGCCGAGGCACCGGCTTAGGGCTATCAATTAGCCGCAGTATTATCGAAGAAAAACACGGCGGAAAATTAATATGTGATTCCGAAATTACACAAGGATCTGAATTTATTATCCATCTTCCTATTAAGCCCGTTGAATGAGCAAAAACCTTTTTTTTGACCCATAAATACAGCCAAGAGGGGGCGGGTTTATTAAAGATTTATGGCGCAATAAATTGAGAATAACCCGCCCCTAACAAGCGTCTGCTGTCTTTATTCTTTAACTTTCAATCGCCTTACTCATCCATTCTTTGATGGTAGAAATTACGTCCTCAATAGCAATTTCTTGAGCTTTTTTCGTGGCGCGTTCTACGACTTCCACTTTACCGTCTTTAATGGCTCTTCCGGTAACAATGCGATAGGGAATGCCGATTAAATCTGCATCTTTGAATTTTACACCGGCCCGCTCATCTCGGTCATCCAATAAAGTCTCAATACCAGCTTCATTTAAACCTTTGTAGAGGTTTTCTGCTATCTCAATTTGCTGCTTGTCTCCGATATTGGGAATGGTAATAATGGCGTGATAAGGAGCAATTGCCACCGGCCAAATGATACCATCTTTGTCGTAAGATTGCTCAACGGCTGCTTGAGCTAAGCGGGAAACACCTACTCCATAGCATCCCATCACTAAAGGCAATTCTTCGCCTTGTTCGTTGGTAAAGGTAGCATTCATTGCTTTGGAATATTTGATGCCAAGTTGGAAAATATGACCGACTTCAATTCCTCTCGCAGTTTGTAATGTTTGGTCGAAGTGATGAATAGCTCGATCTCCGGCTTTTGCTTTGCGGAGATCAAAGATTTTTGGTGGAAGTTTGAAGTTTTCATCCCAATTTGCACCCACAACGTGATAACCGCTTTCGTCGCTGCCGGTGATGAAGTTTTTCAAGTTATACGCCGTGTAGTCAACTAAGCGCAAAAACTTAGAAGAAACTTCTTTACTTCCGGCAATATAGCTATCTTCTAAATTGGGAGAAATGTAACCCAAAGGAAGAGATTTTGCTGCCCATTTTTGTTGTGCTTCTGCATCGGGAACCGTCAGAGAAATAATCGTATTTCCGCCATAATTCCCCGCCTGTCTGGTAAGTTCGTTTTGCAGTTTTACTTCGTTGACATCTTGATCACCACGAATGCTTACCAATACCAAAACTGTCATCCCATTATCATACACAGTTTGATAAAGGACATTTTTAACAATGGTGGTGGGGGAAGTTTTCAAGAATTTGCAAAGTTTTTCGATAGTATCTGTCCCCGGAGTTTCGCGTTTTTCGTAACTGCTGAAGGGCGAGATTTCGGCATCGGGGGCAATAGAAACGGCTTTTTCTACGTTAGCTGCATAGTTGCCATCTTCGGTGTATAAAACTTCATCTTCACCGGCCTCTGCAAGCACCATAAATTCTTGAGATCCAGACCCACCAATGGCGCCGGAGTCTGCTTCAACGGCACGGAATTTTAAACCACACCGGCGCAACATATTACTGTAAGCGGTGTGCATATCTGCGTAAGTTTTTTTGAGGCTTTCTTCATTTGTGTGGAAAGAATAGCCATCTTTCATAATAAATTCGCGTCCGCGCATTAAGCCAAAACGGGGGCGAATTTCGTCACGGAATTTGGTTTGAATTTGATATAAATGTACAGGGAGTTGCCGGTAGGAACGAATCATTTCTTTGGCAACTGTAGTAATAACTTCTTCGTGAGTTGGGCCAAGTCCTAATTCCCGTTTTTGCCGGTCTGTGAGAGCAAACATTATACCTTCGGCTTTTGTATAAGTATCCCACCGGCCCGATTCGCGCCACAGTTCGGCAGGCTGGAGTTGTGGCAGCAGAGTTTCTTGGGCGCCGGTGGCGTCCATTTCTTCGCGGACGATCTGCGATACTTTTTTGAGAACGCGCCACATCAGGGGTAAATAGGCATAAATGCCGCTACCGATGCGGCGGATATAGCCGGCGCGTAACAAAAGTTTATGGCTAGGAATCTCCGCTTCGGCTGGATCTTCCCGCAGGGTGACAAATAACATTTGTGAGAGTCGCATTGTTTTTTAACCTAATAGACCGGATGTTAATTATCTCAGATTTGTGATAGCCGGCGTCGCATCCTGAGTTTGTTGAGAGTGAAGGCATTTTTGAGGATGCCGGCAGATAAATGTTATTAACTTGTGAATTGTTCTAAAAGTTGAGTAGGGGTCAAAATTTGCAAAGAAGCTTCTCTATAATCTTGGGTATTGCGGGTAACAATAACCTCCAGATTATTGATGATAGCGGTGTGGTATTGTATGGCATCTTCAAAATCTCTAAAATTACTACTGAGGGAACGGTTAATGACATCTTGGTTAACAGTAGCAACTCTGCAAATAGTTACTAAACGCCTTAAAAAATCAAGAGAACCTTCTCGGCCTTGATTTTTGCGGATCAGGTAGTAAAGATCGCCAAAAGTTGAACCCGATACATAGGCTTCTACTTTTTGTTGTTGAACCAAAGTAAAAACTTGGTTACTGTCCTCAAAAAAAGGGTGCCGCTCAAGAGCGACATCCATAATAACATTAGTATCGATTAAAATTTTCACAATCCATGCTTCTCTTTTAACGCTTCCCATCTTACAGCATCTTCATCAAAATCTGGTGAAACTGGTTTAGCTTGCGCTAACCACTCACTAAAAATATTGCTGCTAGACTTGAGTTCTGTGCGTGTTAGTTGTTCAGCCACCGTTTTTTTTTCATCTGTAAAATTATCAGCCACTTTTTCAACTTCCCCAACAATAAAAACTTCCACATCTCCAGCCGGTAAATTCACAGGTTCACTCAGCGTTAAACGACCCGCCGCATCAACTTTCCCTTTAACCTTATACGCTTGCATCATAAAAAAACCATCCTATTTATCTGCGTTTATCCGCGTTTATCTGCGGTTTAATTATAACACTCTTCCAGCCCAACAAAAAAAACCTAGATTAGGAAAAACTCTTATTAATCAAAGCAGCAATATTTTCAGCCGGCACCGGCTTGCTAAAATAATAACCTTGACCTTCATCACAACCACGCATTTGCAAATAATCAAGCTGATCTTTCGTTTCTATACCCTCAGCCGTGATTTCTAAATGCAGCGTTTTTGCTAAAGCAATAATAGCATCAGTAACAGCAGCACTATCAGAATTGGATGTCAAATCTTGGACAAAAGAACGGTCAATTTTTAGAATATGAACCGGAAAACGTTTCAAATAATTAAGAGAAGAATAGCCGGTGCCAAAATCATCAAGCGCTAGAATGACTCCTAACTCGCGCAATTCTTCTAAAGTTTTAACAGAACGTTGAACATCACCCATCAAAAAACTTTCCGTTACTTCTAATTCAAGGAAAGAATTTTCCCGGCCGGTTTCCGTCAAAACTTCCCGAATAACCTCAACTAAATTCGGTTGTTCAAATTGTCGTGCAGACAAATTTACTGAAATACGAATTGCCGGTAAACCATCAAGTTGCCAGCGACGAGTTTGAGCGCAAGCAGTGCGTAAAACCCACTCACCAATAGGCACAATTAAACCATTAGCTTCGGCAATAGGAATAAACAGCCCCGGAGACACTAAACCGCGTTGAGGATGTTGCCAGCGAACAAGAGCTTCAACGGCTGTCATTTGGCCGGATTGCAAGTCAATTAAAGGCTGATAGTGTACCACCATTTCACCTCTTTTTAGGGCCCCGTGCAATTCATTTTCTAAAATTAAGCGATCCCGTAATTTAGCATTAGTTTCCGGTGAAAAAAATTGATATTGATTTCGGCCTTTTTCTTTGGCTTGATAAAGGGCAATATTGGCTTGATGCAGCAGCTTAATTACATCATTTTTTTCGTCCAAAGCATTCAAAACAATGCCAACACTGGCTGTAATATGAATCGCTTGTTGCTCTATTAAAAAAGGCTTTTCTAGGGATGTCACAAACAATTGGGCTAAACTGATAGCGCTTTCAAAAGAAGGTATTTCTAAACGAGCAATGGCAAATTCATCCTTGTTTATATGAGCCAGGATATCATGGGAAGAAATACAGGTTGTTAACCGCTGGGCAATCGCTCTTAAAAGAAAACTTAAGGTATCCTGTTCTAAGGCATGACTGAGGCCGGTGTAATCATCAATTCCTACTAAAAAAACAGCCACAAGTCGCTGTTTATTTTCAGTCTGAGATAAAATTCCTTCCAGGCGTTGGCAGAATAAATTTTGATTGGGCAATCCCGTCAGCGCATCATAGTGACTGATATAGTTAATTAATTCATCGAGTTGGTGAAGTGTTTGGGAAGTATCAGCCATCAAGGTTCCCGCTTCATCGATAAATTTTGTAGGGAGAACAGGCAATTTTTTATTTTTCACATAATTTTGCAGGGCATCGGATGTTAAAATAACCGGCATCAGCAAATGACGCAATGCGTAGAGAGTTGCGCCTGTTCCTATTAGTGTAGCCACCAAAGCAACTACCAACACTCGCACGGTCGTTTGCCAAGAATCCGAGTGTGATGTAATAAAACTAAAAATTAAAGCTAACAGAGGAACGTGGGTTCCTAAAAACGCCACGATCATAATTTTGGCAGTGTAACTTTTTTTCAGCAACGGAAAGCGAGCAAGGGATGAATACAGGTAGAGCTTCTGATTGAGCTTCATAGAAAATTTGTTTGGCAGAAAAGGGGTGTGATCTGTTTATAACTCAAACAAAAATATTTTGTAAGGGGGATAAAATAACATAAAATAACAAAATATTAAATTTTGCAAAAAAATAATAAGAAATTTTTTGTTTTTAAGCAGGCAATTAAACCCTAAAACAAGCCAACCACCAATCTGTGTAAAATAAGCTTGCATCTGCCGCACAAAGCCAACATAAAAAACCCGGTCTTTTGGAAAAACCGGGTTGTTATTGAACTTATCAACACTAAAAAGCTCTTACTTTTTGGAGATGAAATGTACCCAGAAATCGCCATCGTGCCGGCAAGTTTTATCAATCATTCCATAGGAATAAGTCAAACCGGCACCAGAAGAATAAGTATCATAGCCATCAGAGTGCCATTGACCATAGGGGTCATTAATAATAAAGCCTTTTTGGTTAAAACCAACCACGCAAACAATATGACCCGATGCCGTAAAATATCCGTGAATGACAGCAGGATTACCTAGAATTAACCACTCTTGAACTTCTTCAACGGTGGCGTTTGTTTTGAAGGTGTCTTTGTAACCGTAACCTTCCACCAATTTAGCTAAATCTTGAGGGGAATGCCGGTCTAAATTTTTCGCTTGCATCCAATGGTGAAACTCATCTTCGAGTTGTTGTTTGGGATTTTTGCCTTTTAAACCCAAATAAGAAAGAGCCATTGCTATGCTCGTAACATTGCAAGTTCCGTAGGGATAGGCTGTATTATCCAACTGCGATTTATAGGGAACCTTGAGTTTAATTTCCGACGGACAAACAACTTTTTTATCTTTGACTATAACCGCGTGTTTTTGGTAAACATACCAAGTATTTTTACCTTGAAAATTCTGGTTTGCAAACGTAACTTTGACGTGATCAAGCATGGGTGTGTACACTTGCACATCATAACTGCACCCTGCTTTGATATCGCATTTTTGCTCGGCGGATAATTGCGAAGATTGCAGGGGTTGTTGTTTGAGAACAGAATCGCACAGAAATTTGATTTGTAGCATAGTTTTCGGGTGATTGGTAATTCGTGATTGGTAATTAGGAAAAGTAAGTGAGGATCTATCCTTTGCTAAAAAAGGAATTAATAGAAACTTTTTGTCCAACTGGTTATGAAATATATAATCAGGCTACAACAAGTTTGCTAGTGCCAAGATTGACAGCAATCAGCTTAACAGCCGGCCTCTGTAACGGCAAGGTTGTTTCATCCTTCGTGACGTTCGCTGTAAAATGTGCTAAACCCCCATCACTCTCCTCCCTAAATGGCTCAAATTGTCTGGATCGCAAGACACGCAAACCGGCTCGACTTTGTTAACCCAGAATGGTTTAATACAGCAGAACGGCGGTACGATCCTCCCCTCTCGGATGACGGAATCGAACAAGCAAAACTGCTAGGAAAACGCCTCAAAGGTGCCGGAATTAGACATATTTTTGCCTCCCCATTTTTGCGAACCGTACAAACAGCCCATGCGGTTAGCGACATTATTGGAGTGCCGGTGAAAGTTGAGGCCGGTTTAAGCGAATGGCTAAACGCCGAATGGATGACAGAAAAACCCGAAACTCTCCCCATCAGCGCCTTACATTCCCAATTTCCAAATCTTGACATTAGCTATTCTTCTGCTGTTATCCCCACTTACCCGGAAACTGAGGAAACAGTCTTTGGCAGATCCGCTTTAACAGCAAAACTGCTCGCCGAAGAATACCCCGAAGATATCTTATTAGTTGGACACGGCGCTTCTGTTTTAGGTGCCGTTTTGGGCTTAACTAATAACCAAGCTGACGCCGAAATGAAAGTTAATCTTTGTTGCCTTTTCAAATTGGTACGGCATGGTGAACAATGGTTGATAGAACTCAATGGCGATACGTCGCATTTAAAATAGAGTCAAATGACCATTAACAATTAACCTTACACCCAAAACAAAGGACAAATGACAAAAGTATTAGCCGGTGATATTGGCGGAACTAAAACAATTTTACGCTTGACGGATGTGCAATCAAAAGGTAAAATTCGCCTCTTTCAAGAAAAATATCCAAGTGCAAAATATCCCGATTTAGTCCCGCTGGTGCGGGAGTTTTTGGCAGCAGCAGAAACAGCATTAGGCGAAAAACAAATCCCCGAAAAAGCTTGTTTTGCCATTGCGGGGCCGGTGGTTAATAACACAGCCAAATTAACCAATTTACCCTGGTTATTGGAAGCACACCGGCTAGAACGTGATTTAGGCATTGGCAAAGTAAGTTTAATCAACGATTTTGCCGCTGTTGGTTACGGAGTTGTAGCTTTAGACTCAGAAGATATTCATACTTTACAAGCCGGTAAATTTGATATAAAAGCACCCATTGCTATTATCGGTGCCGGCACCGGCTTGGGGCAATGTTTTGGCGTTCCCCTAGGCGCGAATTATCACATCTTTTCCACAGAAGGCGGGCACACAGATTTTGCGCCCCGCAATCAATTAGAATTTGATTTATTGGAGTATTTGATTGATAAATATAGCATCACTCGTGTCTCGGTTGAGCGGGTCGTTTCCGGTCAAGGAATTGTAGCAATTTATCAATTTTTACGCGACCGGCAAGGCAGTCACAATTCAAAAGTAGCCGAAATTGTCCGCAGTTGGGAACAGCAAGCAGGACGCAAAGAAAAAACTGTTGATCCCGCCGCCGCCATTTCTTCAGCCGCCTTAGAAAAAAGCGATGATTTATCTGAAGAAACTATGCAAATTTTTGTGGAAGCTTACGGCGCAGAAGCAGGAAATTTAGCCTTGAAATTATTACCCTATGGCGGTCTTTATGTAGCCGGAGGAATTGCTGCAAAAATTTTGCCATTACTTCAAGAAGATAACCGATTTATGGATGCTTTTAGGCATAAAGGACGGGTTTCTGGATTGGTAGAAAGAGTGCCGGTGCGGGTAGTTTTAAACCCCGAAGTTGGCTTAATTGGCTCCGCCAGCTACGCCGCACACTTGTAAAATTAAGTAGCATTTGTTGGGTTTCTTTTCGGTGCCGAACTACCGCCACAAAACGAACCCAACCTACCCATTTAAAATCTAAAATCACATCACCGGCGGTAATTCCAAAGGCACCGGCCCCAATATTCCCTTGCGAAACTCAGTTAAAATTAACTTCGCAGTTCTCTCCACATCTCCCTTAAACTTCACCTGAGCAACCTTTTGCAAAAAATCCTCAGCATTCCCCAATAACGGGTCAATTTCATAACGAGATTTAACGCCCTCCAAACTCACTAAACCCTCGCTGATCGCTTCTACATAAGTCATTAAATCTATCAACTTAACCGCCGCTAAATAATCCTCATAAGAAGCATCGCCAATATCATCACAAATTGCTAATTTATAGGCATTTTCCTGATCTTCCAGCTTCACAGGAATTACCCCAGGCGCATCCAACAATTCAATTTCTGGTGAAATTCTTACCCAGCGCAAACTACGAGTCACCCCCGCACGCGCTGCACTGTCTACCACCCGGCGGTTTAAAAGCCGGTTAATTAACGCCGATTTTCCCACATTCGGAAATCCTATCACCACCGCTCGCACCGCACGCGGCAACATTCCCCGCGAGGCCCGTTTTTCATTAATGGCCACACCGGCACCCTGAGCAGCTTTTAAAACAGACTTGACACCTTGCCCATTTTGTGCATCGGTAAAATATGCTGTTCCGCCTTCGGATCTAAACCATTTTTCCCAATTTTGCCGCACTCCGGGGGGAATCATATCAAGCCGGTTGATTACCAAAACCCGACTTTTGCCCCCCACCCAAGTTTCTATCTGCGGGTGTTGCGTTGCCAAAGGAATACGCGCATCGCGCACTTCCAAAACTACATCTACTCGTTTTAACTGTTCTGCAAGTTGCCGTTCAGCCTTGGCAATATGCCCCGGATACCATTGAATACTCATTTTTCAAAAATCCTTTGTCAAAAGTCATTTGTGATTTGTCAAAAGTCAATGAACAATGACCAATGACCCTTAACCATTGACTTTTGACCATTGACTATTGACGATTTATGCCTATGGCACAATTAACACCGGACAGGGTGCGAGGTTGATAACGCGGTTGGTGACGCTCTCAGAAGCGCCCTCTTCAGTTAAACCCATCCCCCGGCACCCCATGATAATCAATTCGGCGCCAATTTCGTCAGCCACATCGCAAATCGTAAAAGCCGGCTTGCCTTCGCGTTCGATAATTTGAGCATCGATGCCTTTTTGAGAAAACATCGATTGAGCATTTTTGAGCAATTCCGCTATGGCATCGGGCGATGACATCGTGCTACCGGCAGGCGTTTCGGGATCTGCCGGCTCTACCACCGACAACAAAACCAAACGACTGCTAAAGGTTTTAACCATATTAACAACAGTATCCGCAGCCTCGCGGGATTCGCGGCTTTGATCCATGGGAAATAAAACAGTCTTAAACATAAAGTCACTCCAAGACACACTCTTCGATAAAATGTTTACGGCGCACCGTCGGGTAGATTTCCTTCCAACCGCTCTTGAGTTTCGCAAGAGATGCGGTGGAATTTAAACAAAAAAACGCAATTAGGAGGTTTTATCAATGCCCAAGAAAACTGTAGCAAATTTATCGGAGTCAGACCTAGCGGGTAAGCGCGTGTTGGTGCGGGCCGATTTTAACGTGCCTTTAGACGATAGCGGCAACATCACCGATGATACCCGTATCCGGGCTGCACTGCCGACGATTCAAGACTTAGCCGGCAAAGGCGCAAAGGTGATTTTGTGCTCTCACTTCGGACGTCCCAAAGGTGTTGAGGAAAAATACCGCCTCACGCCGGTGTCTGCACGTCTCTCGGAATTGTTGGGTAAAACCGTTGTCAAGTGCGATGATTGCATTGGCGATGAAGTAGCAGCCGCCATTTCCAATATGCAAAACGGCGATGTCGCTTTGTTGGAAAACGTCCGCTTCTACCCCGATGAAGAAAAGAATAACCCGGAATTTGCCGCTAAGTTAGCCGCCAATGCTGACTTGTATGTAAACGATGCGTTTGGTACTGCTCACCGTGCCCACGCTTCCACCGAAGGCGTCACCAAATATCTTAAGCCTTCTGTGGCCGGTTATTTGATTGAAAAAGAATTGCAATATTTGCAAGCTGCTATCGAAAATCCCCAACGTCCTTTAGCTGCAATTATTGGCGGTTCTAAAGTTTCTAGCAAAATTGGTGTGATTGAAACTTTGCTAGAAAAATGCGACAAATTGATCATCGGTGGCGGGATGGTGTTTACTTTCTTCAAAGCTCGCGGCTTGAATGTTGGTAAGTCTTTGGTGGAAGAAGATAAACTCGAACTTGCTAAAACTTTAGAAGCTAAAGCTAAAGAAAAAGGTGTGCAATTGTTGCTACCTACTGATGTGGTTGTGGCTGATAAATTTGCTGCTGATGCTAATTCTCAAGTTGTCAGCATTGAAAATATCCCCGATGGCTGGATGGGTTTAGATATTGGCCCGGATTCTGTTAAGTTTTTCCAAGAAGCTTTAGCCGATTGCAAGGCGGTAATTTGGAATGGCCCGATGGGGGTTTTTGAAATTGATAAGTTTGCTGTAGGTACGGAAGCTATTGCTCGGACTTTGGCAGAATTAACTCCCAAGGGTACTACTACAATTATCGGTGGTGGTGACTCGGTTGCTGCTGTGGAAAAAGTTGGTTTGGCTGAGCAAATGAGCCACATTTCTACTGGCGGCGGCGCTAGTTTGGAATTGCTCGAAGGTAAAGTTCTCCCCGGTATTGCGGCGTTGGATGAAGCCTAAGCCGGTTAATTTTTAGTAAGCTGGGTTACACCTAGCTTTGTAAGTTTTTTGGCTGGGTTTCTCCCAGCTTTTTTTATCGGTTTTAACGGCCTTATACCAAATCCGATGCCCAAAAGGTAATTTATCTGTGGATCTGGCAACATGAGCCGCTAAGAGCAGGCAGGATGCCTGCTCCACTGGTTAAAAAAACGACCCTCGAACAGACCCTATATAAACCGGATTTAATATAACCGGCAATTTCAGGAAAATTTAGTACAATTGTTACTGATTTTTTGGTAATTTTTTGCTACAACTGATTTACAGTTTACCAATTTTATATGGCTTTAAATCTTCATTTAACGACTCCTTCAAAAACAATTTGGGATGCACCGGCCACTGAGATAATTTTGCCAACAAAAACCGGCCTGGTGGGAATTCTTAAAGGTCATGTGCCGCTGATGACGATGATAGACACCGGCCTGGTGAAAATTCGCTTTGAAAAAATCTGGATTCCTATTTATGTAAGTGGTGGTTTTGCTTCAGTAGAAAAAGATGAAATAACAATTTTGGTCAATGAGGCAGAAAGAGGCAATAAAATAGATGTTGAGGCGGCGAAAACGGCCCTGGAAATGGCGGAGATAACTTTTTCGGAGGCGGAAAAACCGGCAGAAAAACTGTTAGCAGCACAACGCTTAAAAAAAGCTAAATACCGACTCGCGGCTGCGGTTGAGTTTCCTGCTGTGGTGCCGGTGAATTTACCCGGAGAAGCCAAGAATTTATCGGGCAATAAACAAAGTTTGGAAATGTTGGAAAAGTTGGAATAGTGGAAAAAAAGAGAAGTCGAAAAAAAATCTCTTGCTTAGTGTTACCACTTGACGGTAAGCTCAAAAGTTGACCGGCTTTTTGAGTAAGATCGTGGCTATTCAACAAGATTTAATTAAAGTAGGCAATTTAGAGTGGTTTTATCGGGAGTCTAATCCGGTGGGGGAATCGGATAAGTTGCCGGTGGTTTTGCTACATGGGTTTCCCTCTCAGAGTCATTGTTGGACTGAGGTGATGCCGATTTTGACGCAAAATGGGTTTCGCTGTATTGCGCCTGATTGGGTTGGGTTTGGTTTGTCTTCTAAGCCAGAAAAGCGCGATTTTGCCTATACTCCTGATGCTTTTATTGAGGCTTTGGGGGGGTTTGTGAAGGCGCTGGAGGTTGATAAGTTTCATTTGGTTGTGCAGGGGTTTTTGGGTTCGGTTGGGTTGCAGTATGCTTTGCGTTACCCAGAACAAGTTGGCCGGTTGGCGATTTTGAATGCGCCGGTTTTTAAGGAGGCTAAGGTGCCTTTTCGTATTCAGCAGCTTGGTTTGCCGTTTGTTGGCGATATGGTGACTCAAGATCCTCTTTCTGTTGAGCGCATTCTTGAGGCCGGTTGCCGGTTGCCCATTTCTGATCAAGATTTAGATATCTATCGCCGGCCTTTTTTGAAGACTTCTGCTGCTGGGCGTAGTTTGCTTTATACGGTTCGCAATTTGCAACTTAATCAGGCGATGGCTGAGGTTGAAAGCGGTTTTGCCGGTTGGAGTCATCCGACTTTGGTTATGTGGGGAATGACTGACCCTTGGTTAAGTTTTGAAGGGGCAGAAAAATTTGCGGGTATTTTGCAAACTAAAGAAGTGGTGAAGTTGCCAGAAAGTGCTCATTATCCCCAGGAGCATTGGTCGGAAGACGTGGGAAATGGGATTACAACATTTTTACGGCGCTCTGAGGTTTAGGGGAATGGTGGGCTATGCCCACCGTATTTTGTGTTAAATATGCAAGTTTAGTCTGTTTTCCCTAATCATTGAGCGCCCTATCTTGATATATTTTTGTTCGGAACGCTAAGTGATTGGTTTATGACAAAGAATTTGGTTATGTCTCGTTTTCGGTCAGTTTTGGCGGTTGTTTTGGTGGTTTTTGCGTCGTTTTTCTTTAGTTTTGCCAGTTTTGCGGCGACAAAGGCGGCGACTTATACACCGGCTCAAGTTCAGCTTATTAAGAAATATGAACCTCGTATTGCTGAGTACCGGGGACGGATGGATGAGTTGCAAGCGTTGATTAAAAAACGCGAATGGGTGAATGTTGGTTCTTTTATTCACGGGCCTTTGGGCCAGTTGCGGCAGGATATTGGTTATTTAAACCGCAATTTGTTGCCGAAGGATCAACCGCAGGCGCGTGAGGCGGCGAAAGACCTTTTTGTTGATTTGGAGGCTATTGATAAGGCTGCGGAGGTGGGTAATTATACTTTGGCGGTACAGAAGTATAACCAGGCTTTGAATGATTTTGATGCTTATTTGAAGTTGGTTCCGCAGGTTTAATTTTTAACCGCAGATGAACGCAGATGAACGCTGATGAATAGGATTGTTTTTCTGTGTTTGTCTGTGGTTTTTTTATGGATTATATTTGAGGGTTTAACAGATTTTTATGGATGTTGTTGTTGTTGGTTGTGGGGTTGTTGGGGCTTCTATTGCTTATGAGTTGAGTAGGGTTTCGGGTTTGCGGGTTAGGGTTTTGGAGAAGGATGAACCGGCTTTGGGATCTACTGCGGCGGCGCTTGGGGTTTTGATGGGGGTGGTTAGTCATAAGGTGAAGGGGAAAAATTGGCGGTTGCGTTTGGCTAGTATGCGGCGTTATGAAAGTTTAATTCCTGAGTTGGAAGAGTTGACGGGAAGAAGGATTTTATATAACCGGAATGGGATTTTGATGTTGTGTTTTGATGAGGAGGAGTTGGGGAGAAAACAACATCTTGCTGAGGTTCGTAAATCACAGGGTTTTGAGTTAGAAATTATTGGTTTGGATAATTTTAAAAAACGTTTTCCGCAGGTGTGTTGTGAGGGGGTTTTGGGTGCGGTTTTTTCTCCTGATGACCGGCAAGTTGATCCGGTTGGTTTGACTGCGGCTTTGGTTGATGGTGCTCAAAGAAATGGGGCGGTTTTTGAGTTTGGGGTGGGGGTTGAGGGGTTTGATTTTAATGCGGAAAAAGCCAGGGTTGAGGTGAGGATAAGGGGGGGAATTATAGGGGCTGATTGGGTGGTTATTGCGGCGGGTTTGGGCAGTTTTGGTCTGCAAAATCAGGTGGAAATTAAGCCGGTTTTGGGTCAAGGTTTGTTGTTGCGTTTGCCGCAACCTTTGGCGGATAATTGTGAGCCGGTGATTACGGGTAATGATGTGCACATTGTGCCGGTTGGTGGTGGTGATTATTGGGTGGGGGCGACGGTTGAGTTTACGGATGTGGCGGATGATGGTTTGTTGGATGAGGTTTTGCGTCAAGCAGTGCAATTTTGCCCGCAATTAGAAGGCGGGGAGATTGTGAGAAAATGGTCGGGGTTGCGTCCGCGTCCAGAAGGGCGACCGGCGCCGGTGATTGAAGCGTTATCTGGTTATAAAAATGTTTTGCTGGCAACCGGCCATTACCGGAATGGGGTTTTGTTGGCGCCGGCTACTGCTTTGGCTATTCGTCAAATGATTGCGCCAGAGGTTGTTTGAGTGGGTTTGGGGAGGTTTTTAAAGTGGGTTATACCTGTTTTGATGTGTATTTGGGGGCCAGAATTGGCGAGGCGGATCATCATATTATCGGTAACGGGGACTTCGATGATGGCATGATCTTCGAGGTAGGTTCCGTTACTGCTGAGGTTAACGAGTGTCCACCGGCACCCTCGACGTTTGAGTTCGATGTGGTGGCGGGAAACGACTGCGCTGTGCAAAATAACGTCGTTGTCGGCGGATCTGCCAACGCGGATCAGCGTTTGGTTTTCAAATGTCCAGCTTTGGGCCGGTAGGTTGGAAAGTCGATGCACCAAGGTGAGAGTAATCACTTTGTACTCCGCACAAAATATGAGAATTATGGTTTTTAGCTGACGTTTTTTGTAACAAGAGGTTTCTAATTAGTTTGTAATTTTCTGGTTTGGTTTATATAAAAAGGCTTAACAGAATAAGAAAAAATATGCAAGGGTCTGAGATACCTTATTAAGTTTTTTATTAGGGTGGGTTTTTTCTTGTATATTACGAAATGTTAACTATCTGGCAATCATTGCTAATAATTTGTAGTTATGGATACAAAAGCTTTGGGAAAACCTCGTCCGCTTTGGCAAGTGATTTTGTTATCGGGTGTAACCGGCTTGCTATATTATGGCTGGTATAAGTGGATTATTCAGGAAGAGTTGCGCCGGTATAATGGTGAGGGGTGGTCTGGTACAAAGTGTTTATTACCGTTTGTGTTGGGGGTGGCAATTCCGCAATTATTGCGTATTTTTGATCCTGATGTTCCGGGGTGGTTTGGTTGGTTTTCTTTGTTAGGAATTGTCTGGATTTATATTGTGCAGTTTAAGCTTTATAAGACGGTGAATGGGCTTTACCGTGAGGCGGGGTTGAAGGAACCTTTAACGGTTTGGTGGATGTTTGTACCTGGTTTAAATTTAGTTGTGGGGTTGCGCCAAATTCATTTTTTAAGTCAGTTTTGGGCAAAAAAACAAGGCGTTACAGTTAAGGATAAGTTTGCGGAAAGTATTCCGTTTTTGTCAGCAAATGCTTAAGGGTTTTTCCCCTATTTTTGGAGAAATAGGGGATGATTGTTGAATTGTTTTTTAGGTATTTTTTTGCTTGGCTTAGATAGAGTCAAGTGATTTTGATGCTGATAATTAAAATAGAAAAGCTGGCCAGGATGCTTAATTTATATTAAGAAAATTTAAAAATTTCAAATTGGCTTTTAACAGCCCTTGACATTCAAAAATATCCATGATATTAAATTATTTATCAGGTTTTAGTTTATAAGCTGTTTCTTTATTGTTTTTTGGGGAACAAAAAAAACTTTTAAGCGATCTAAAGTAAAGCTCGTAACTAAGAGCGGATTTTTTATGATTTCAGGGTGCATTGCTGACAAGTGTTAATTATAACTAGCAGGAAAACAAATGAAATTGAATCAAAAATTAGCCGTGTTGGTGGCTGGTATTTCTTTGGTGTTTGCAGGGGTGCAAACAAGTTCTGTGAGAGCAGAATCTTTTGAGAATAAAACAGGAAATGTGTTGTTGGCACAGAATCCGGGAGAGTACAAATTTAAATTAACCAATAACACATCTAAAGCTATTGTGACGGTGGTGGCAGCAGAAGTAGCAGGAAATGAGACTGTGGGTGATTTTACATTAGATGGCCCTATTAATTCTGGTGATTCCCTTACTTTAATTTGGGATAAAGCGACCGATAGTAGTCAGTGTGAGTGGGCAATTACGGTCGGTTTTGAAGATGGTTCTGTGGCGGAACCCTCAATTGTTGATTTCTGCCAATCAAATGTGTCTTTAACTGTTGAATAAACGTAAACAATAGTTTTTAAAAACCTGGACTTTAAACAATCCAGGTTTTTTTTGTTTTAGGAAATTTCTAAAACTCTCGCTAAAAATGCCCATTTGTCGGCAAGTTCTTCGATGATTTTAGCAGTAGGTTTACCGGCGCCATGACCCGCTTTTGTTTCAATGCGAATTAAAACGGGGTTTTCGCCGGTGTGGTTTTCTTGGAGGGTGGCTGCAAATTTAAAACTGTGGGCCGGTACAACGCGATCATCGTGGTCTGCGGTTGTTACCATTGTAGCAGGATAGGTGGTGTTTGGCTTCAAATTATGCAGGGGAGAATAGCTGTATAAAATGTTAAAGTCTTCGGGATTTTCGGGGGAACCGTATTCAGAACACCACGCCCAACCGATGGTAAATTTATGAAAGCGTAGCATATCCATAACGCCGACATCGGGGAGGGCTGCGCCGAATAATTCGGGACGTTGGGTAATGCAAGCGCCTACTAATAAACCGCCGTTACTTCCGCCACCAATGGCGAGTTTTTTGGGTTGGGTATATTTGTTTTCTATTAACCATTCGGCGGCGGAAATAAAGTCATCAAAAACGTTTTGTTTTTTGTGTTTCATGCCGGCTTGGTGCCAGTCTTCGCCGTATTCGCCACCGCCGCGTAAATTGGCGATAGCTAAGACTCCGCCGAGTTCCATCCAAATAAGTTGTCCGACGGAAAACCAGGGGGTTAAGGAGATACTAAAGCCGCCGTAAGCGTATAAATAGGTGGGGTTGTTTCCGTCTAGCTGGATGCCTTTTTTGTGGGTAATGAACATGGGAACTTGTGTTCCGTCTTTGCTGGGGTAAAAAATTTGTTTGGTTTCGTATTCTTCGGGGTTAAAATCTACGTTGGGTTTGCGGAAAACAGTGCTTTTTCCGGTGATCATGTCGTAGCGGTAAATGGTGGCGGGGGAGGTAAAGCCGGTGAAGCTATAAAAGGTTTCTGTGTCGTGACGTTTGCCACCAAAACCTCCTGCTGAACCAATTCCGGGGAGTTCAACTTCGCGGACAAAAGAACCATCTAAGTTAAAGATTTTAACTTGGGTTCTGGCATCTTTTAAGAAGTCGGCAACAAATTGGTTATTCAGTAAGCCAATACTTTCTAAAACTTCGTCTGTTTGGGGGATGATTTCTGGCCAGTTTTCCTTTGATGGGTTGTTGATATCGATGGCAATAACTCGTCCGCGAGGTGCGTTTAAATCGGTATGGAACCAGAAAAGAGTACCGTCGTTATCGATGAAGCTATAACTTGCTTCAAATTCGTTGATTAGTTCGATTACTTGGCTATTTGAATCTGTTAAATCTTTGTAAAAAACGAGGTTTTTGGGGTCGGTTCCTAGCCATACGGAAATTATCAGATATTTGCCATCTTCGCTGACTCCACCGGCAAATCCCCATTCTTTTTGATCGGGCCGGTGATAGATTAAAATATCATCAGATTGGGGTGTACCAAGTTTGTGATAATATAGTTTTTGGAAGTAGTTTGCATCTTCTAATTTTGTGGCTTCGTTGGGTTCATCATACCGGCTATAAAAAAAGCCTTGATTGTCGTGAGTCCAAGATGCACCAGAAAATTTTATCCATTGGAGATGATCGTTTAAATCTTGGCCGGTTTCGATGTCTCTAACTTTCCATTCTTGCCAGTCGGAACCAGAGGAAGATAAGCCATAAGCTAATAAATTTCCGTCTTCACTAATGGCGGTTCCAGAAAGTGCAACGGTTCCATCTTCAGAAAGTTTATTTGGGTCGAGTAATTCTCTGGGTTCACCGTCTAAACTTTTTAAAGTGTAGAGGACGCTTTGATTTTGCAGGCCGTCGTTTTTATAATAAAAATAGCGGTTTCCTTGTTTAAAAGGGATGCTATATTTTTCGTAATCCCAGAGTTTGGTGAGTCGTTGTTTGAGGGTTTCGCGGAGGGGAATTTGTTCGAGAAATTTAAAGGTAATTTCGTTTTGTGCTTGTACCCATTGTTGCGTTTCTTCCGAGTCTGGATCTTCTAACCAACGGTAGGGATCTGCAACGGTTGTACCGTGATAGTCGTCGAATTGTTCAGCTTTCCGGGGGGTTGGATAATTGAAGGTTTTGGACATGATGAGATTTTTGATAGAATTTTCTTTAGTTTAACATTGTGTCGGGTAGGTTGGGTTGAGGAACGAAACCCAACCTACCAGAATTTGCGGCACAATAGAATTAGATTTTTATTTGATTTGTCTAAAAAATGCTTTATTGTTTAAATCCAAGTTGCCAAAAACCAGAAAATACTAGCAGTGCAAAAGTTTGTAAAAGCTGTGGAAGTTCGCTTTTACTTAGAGGAAGATATAGCATAATTCGTCCGTTGAGTCAAGGCGGTTTTGCTAAGACTTTTTTGGCGCAAGATGAAGACCGGCGTAGGGCAATTTGTGTAGTAAAACAGTTTGCTCCTTCGCTGTTTATACCGGCTGCTTATCAAAAGGCTGTGCAATTATTTAATGAGGAAGCAGAAAAGCTTATACATTTGGAAGATCACCCGCAAATTCCTACACTTTATGCTTATTTTCAAGAAGGTAATTGTTTATATTTAGTGCAGCAATTCATTAAGGGTGAAACTTTGATGGAGTTGGCACAAAAGCAAACTTTTAATGAAGTGCAAATAAGGGAATTATTGGGTGATGTTTTGCCGTTGTTGCAGTTTATCCATGAGCGAAAGGTAATTCACAGGGATATTAAGCCTGATAATATTATTCAGCGGGAAAATCGGCAATTTTTACCTGTTTTTGGTAGGGGAAATGGGGGGGAATATGTGTTAATTGATTTTGGGGTAGCGAAACAGTGGACGGGGAATTTATTAAGCCGGCAAGGTACAATGACCGGCACGCCTGGTTATGCACCAATTGAGCAAATGCGAGGTATAGCTTATCCTGCGAGTGATTTGTATAGTTTGGCTGTGACTTGTATTCGGTTAATGACGGGGATTTTTCCAAAAGATGATGGTTCAGATGAGCTTTATGATAACTTAACTGGCAATTGGTTATGGCGAGAAAAGTTGCCCGAAGGAATAGAGTTTTCGCCGCAACTTGGGGCAATTTTAGATAATTTGTTGTCTGATTATGTGAAGGAAAGATATCAGTCAGCCGGGGAAGTTTTGCAAGTTTTGCAAACGAAAGTAGCCAAAAATGTCGCGGTAGCACAAAGTAGCAAAAAGGCAATCAATCAGCCAAAAGCCAAGGCGATAGAAACGGCAGAGAAAAAAGAGCCGGTGAACCAAGTTTCGGAATTTGAAGTAATTAGGTTAGATGCGCGGGGGAAAGAAATTAACCGGCAACGCAAAATCGCAGAAAGCTTTGTGGAAAAATTGCCAGGTGGAGTCAGTTTAGAAATGGTTTCTATTCCGGGGGGTATTTTTTTGATGGGTTCGCCAAGAGGCAAATATTTAACGCGGGAATATCCGCAGCATTCGGTGCAAATTAAGCCGTTTTTTATGGGGAAATTTACCGTGACTCAGGCGCAATGGAAGGCAGTTGCAAGTTTGCCGAAAGTGAGTAGAGTTTTGGAAAAAGAACCGGCAAAATTTAAGGGTAAAAATAGGCCGGTGGAGTGTGTTTCATGGGAAGATGCTATCGAGTTTTGTGCCCGACTTTCGCGGCTGACTGGCAAAAGTTACCGGCTTCCTTCAGAGGCGGAATGGGAATATGCTTGTCGGGGGGGAATGATGACGGATTTTTGTTTTGGGGAAACGATGATTCCGCAGTTAGCTAATTTTGATGCGGGGGTGTCGGGGGGATGGTTTGGTTGGAAAAAACAGGAAATTCAAGAAACAACTGATGTGGGTAGTTTTGGGTTTGCTAATGATTTTGGCTTGTATGATATGCACGGGAATGTCTGGGAATGGTGCGCTGATTTTTGGCATGATAATTATCAGGAAGCACCTACTGATGGTAGAGTTTGGAAAATAGGCGGAGATGATAAATTTCGGGTGCAGCGTGGGGGTTCTTGGTGTAGTAATTTGTTGATGTGCCGGTGTGCTTATCGGGATAGAGATTTGGTGGAGAAAAAAGAGGATAATTTGGGGTTTAGGGTGGTTTGTTAACCCTTGCAGTGTAGATGTAAAGCAGGCCAGATGCCTGCTTTACAAATAAATGTAGAATATAGAGAGGTTTTAGATAATAAATTAAGGATTGAGCAAATGCAGTTAAAATCGTTTGACTTTGAAGTAGTGACTGTGGATGCTGAGGGGAAAGAAATTAAGCGCCAACGCCAACAAGCCGAATATTTCACAGAAGATTTAGGCGCTGGGATAATACTAGATATGGTATCAATTCCAGGGGGTACATTTAACATGGGTTCCCCCACTTCAGAAGCTGACAGAAGCAACAATGAAAGTCCGCAACATTCGGTAACAGTCAAGCCTTTTTATCTGGGGAAATATGCCGTCACTCAGGCACAATGGAAAGCAGTTGCAAGCTTAGCCAAAGTTAAACAAGACTTAGACCCAGATCCATCTCTTTTTAAAGGTACAAATAGGCCGGTTTCGCAAGTAAGCTGGGAGGCTGCTATCGAATTTTGTGCCAGACTTAGCAAAAAAACCGGCAAAAATTATCGCTTACCGAGTGAGGCAGAATGGGAATATGCTTGTCGTGCAGGAACATCCACACCCTTTCATTTTGGCGAAACAATAACCCCAGATTTAGTTAACTATAATGGCAAGTATCCCTACGCCTCTGCACCAGAAGGAAAAGATAGTGAACAAACAACAGATGTAGGCAGTTTTCCACCCAATGCCTTTGGTTTATACGATATGCACGGCAATGTTTGGGAATGGTGTCAGGATGTTTGGCATGAAAATTATAATGGTGCGCCTGTGGATGGTAGCGCTTGGGAAATTGGAGGTGATTCTCAATACCGGGTACGGCGTGGAGGTTCTTGGTACTACTATGGGAGGCTTTGCCGTTGCGCTTATCGTGACTGGCTTCAGCCTGCCTACTGGTGGAGGTTCAGCAGTTTTCGCGTTGCTGTTTCCCCTTGACTTAGCCCTTAGCACTTTTGCTCTTTTCCCTTCTTTTCTTTTCCCTTTTGGTTGTCACCGGCAGGCGACTCGAAATTTTTTCAGCTATGTACTACCCCTTCTAATAAACCTCATCATGGGAACCTAGAGTGTGAAGTAAAATCACCTCTTCCTGAGAATCGTCATCCGGCACAAATTCAAATAGAATGCGATTGCTATAATCAATAGAACAAGACCAAACGCCCGATAAATCTCCTTTCAGCTTATGAGTTTTCAAGCTAGGATGAAAGGCATCTGCTGTCAATTGTTGCAAAGTTTCTTCAACAGCCGTGCGTAGCTGTGGATTTTGACGAGACACGCGCTTAAAATCTCTCACAAACCTAGAACTCCAAAGCAACCGCATTAACTGTCTAACTCCGCTAATAGATCAGCAATTGAGCCTGTTTTAACTTTTCCTTGTGCATATTCTTGGCGAGATTCATTAACAGCATTAACCAATTCAGCGCGGCGCTGTTGTTTAATGCGATTTTGAAGAATATTTACCATAACTTCTTGTTCTTCCAACGTAAGAGATTCTAAGATTTCTAGAGCTTTTTGGAAGTGAGAATTTTTTTCTGTTTGGAGCATTGTTTTATAACAGTTAAACTAAATCTAGTCTAGCAAAAAATCCCCCCACCGGCCATCGCTTCTAACCCTAAAACTGTATTTTCTTATTGTAGGTGCCGATTTTAATTTTAGTCGCCGGTTAAAACTACCCGAAAAAAGCCTTTCAAACTAAATAATTAACTTATCTAACCCCACCGGGGTTTTATTTCTGTAGACGCCGGTTTTAACCGGTGGCGCTTTACTCAATATCAATCTCACGGGGCACCGGCTCATCATCCTTAAGCGTCTTCCTTCCCGACGTCGCATAATCCTTATAAAACTCCCCAAACAACCGCGTTAAATCCCCCATAGACAAACTTTTCCCACTAATTTGAGCCTGCAAATAAACCCTCAATAACTCAATATAAGCCAACCCCAAAGCCATCGTCAAAGTCGCCGCAGTCGCCGCCGAAATAGCACCACCTAAAACCGTCCCCGCACCCGGAATTAACTTCAAAACATTCGTCACAATAAATCTCCCCGTCGCCGCCATTCCCCCCACACCGGCTATAGAAGAAAGCACCCCACTAATAAAAGCTTTATCAAACGGCAATCCAAAAATTACCGTAATATGAGCCAGCATCGTTGTTTGCATCGGAATTAACAGCAAAGCGTCCGAAAACGGAATAGGAGAAGCCCCAACAATAGCCGAACTAGCCACATAACCACTTACATATTTAAACGCCGCTTCCGACTTCAATTTAATACTAGCAATTTGCTCCTTTACAAAAGCTTTTTGTGCCACATCCGGCAACAATTCAAACGTCGCCTCCACCAATCTTTCTAAACCATAAGATTCTATATTAAACTTCCCTACCTTTTTATCTTCTGCCAACACCGGCACCAAATAACTCACCGGCAGATTTTTCCTCTCCAACCACTTCAAAAACTCGCTGCTATTCTCTTCCTCATCAAGAGAAATTGCCTGTGTCAAAACCAAAATCACCGGCACTTCTTTATGTACCAATTCCCTCAGCCATTCCTCTTCAATTTCCTCAAACCGGCCCGTTTCGTGATTAATACAATACCATATTACATGAATATGATCCTTTGCCGGCAGCATTCTTTGGTCTTCTATCAGCTTATCGACTTCAAATTGAACTTTTTTAACTTTTTCCTCATCCAACTCTAACCCCAGAGTATCATAGACAGTAATCGGGCAATTTTGCTTTGTATATTGACGGATACTTTGAGTAATTGGTCTTCCCACGCCGGTTTCTGCCAAACGTTCTTGAAACACAGCATTAATTAACGTACTTTTGCCGACGCCGGTTTTCCCTATCACTAAAACATTACATTGTCCCACTTTACTTTCTGCATCTGTGTAAGCTTGGCTAATTTTAATTAATAGCTCATTTAATGATAAATCTTGCGGCATTTATTAAGACTCCTTTGCAAAGGCGAAAGCCGGCACTTGCAGAAAAATTATATCATGGCCGGTGCTGAAAAAGGCCGGTTGGTCAAGAAACAAAGAGATTAAAAGACCATTTATGTTATAATCAAAGATTGGGGGGAAACAAGTAAAATAACACCCCTCAGATATTTTTGCTGAGCGTGTTCGCTGACTTTATCCCATCCGCACACAACCACATCTCACACAAGAATACTTATGTCTGATGCGAACTTAGAAAGAATTACAAGCCGGCTCTATAAAACCCTGAGAAAAGATGCAATTGTCCAATCCACAACAGACAACCTGCGTCAAACATTACAAGTAGATCGGGTGGTTTTATATTACTTTTACCGGCAATGGGAAGGACAAGTAACTTTTGAATCTTTGCTCGATAAAAATTTATCAATTATCGGACAAACCGGCCCAGATCAATGTTTTAATGGAGATTATGCCGCCATGTATTTAGCGGGGAGAGTGCGAGCCGTTCCAGACATAGAAACCGAACCAATACACGAATGCCATAGAGATTTTTTGAGACAGCTAAAAGTGCGAGCAAATTTAGTGGTGCCGGTTCTCAATGCTCAAGGGTTATGGGGATTATTAATTGCCCATCATTGCACAGGCCGGCGGGAATGGTTGGCAAAAGATATAGAATTAATGCAAGAAGCGGCGCAAACATTAGCAACTGCCGGTGCTATTCGAGATAACGTGCCGGTTTAGGTTTGGTAGGGTGGGCATTTTCCACCCTTTTTAGTGATCTATTTCTAGGGTAGCTATTCGCGTAAGGAAATCGAATTTTTGATTATAAAAACACACTTTTGATTTTAAGTGCTAGTAGTTAAAACCAATAATTTATAGCAAATATCCTAACCAACATCCTCCCCACGAATCACAGAGCGAAACTCATTAACAGCATCAAATTGATCCGTAAAATTCACATATTTAGACAACAAAACCAAATCCAAATCTGGCAACAAACCACTTTTTTCACACCGCACATAACCCCCCTCACCCAAACAAAAAACCATCATTTGATTATCTTGCCAAAACCAAACTTCAGCCACCCCCAAAAGCTTATAAACCTCCAAAACCTCCACACCCCCACTCGTCACCACCACCTCAATTGCAATATCAGGAACCGGCTTTTTTGACCCCAAACTATAAGACTCATCAGGCTCCTTTCGCGCACCCAAAGCTTTACTCCCCAAAGTAGGGCCACCGCGAGCGTAAAACCGAATACCTATATGTTGCAAATAAGCTTCAACTAATAAACCAATTGTACTTTTAGATTCTTCATGTTCATCAGAAAGCGGAGCCATAATATCCAAAATTCCATCTAAATAAACAAAACGCAACCCACAAATCCCCTCAAAAGCCGCCTCAATTGCCTCACATTGTTGCCAAGACACATCATATAAAGTCAAGCAACCTTCCTGAAAACAAGCAGCGTTTTTCTTTTCCAAAATTGCTGTCATCATAACGCCCTTAAATAAATAAAATCCATTGCTATTCCTGCCCCTAATTCTAACAACCCCCCACCACCTCATAGTCCCTTCGGGACTTCCTTCCTGTAGACACCTGTTTTAACCGGTGGCTTTCGTGTAGACAGCGGCACCGTACAGACGTTCTGCCAGAACGTCTCTACCAACCTCAACCCACAAAAAAAGCGCCTGAGTCACCCCAGACGCCAAACACTCGTAAATATCTAAACCTAACTTTAACCGCGCAGCGCCTCAGCACCACCGCAAACCTCAAGAATCTCCTGAGTAATTGCCGCCTGACGAGCCTTGTTATAAGTCAAAGTCAAAGAACCAATCAACTGCTTAGCATTATCACTTGCACTACTCATCGCAGTCATCCGCGCCGCCAACTCACTAGCAGCAGACTCCTGCAAAGCACGCAACAATTGATTATTCAAATAAAGCGGCAACAAAGCATCAAGAATTTGAGTAGGATCTTGCTCAAAAAGCATATCGCGGGGGAGAGCCTTAACCTGCGAAGCCATTTTCTCCCGCGTCACCTCAAAAGCACCGCCACGAGTCGTCAAACGGAAAATTTCATCATCCGTAACTTCCAACCCTTGCGGAGTCAAAGGCAACAAAGTTTGAACAACCGGCCGAGAGCTAATCAACGAAACAAACTTCGTATAAATCAACTCAAAGCGATCCACACCTTCCGACAGAAACAGCGACAAAAGTTCATCAGCAATTTGCGAAGCCTCAGAAGAATTCGGCACCTGCTCCAAACCCGTATAAGTAGCAGCAATCGGTTGATTTCGACGTTGGAAATACTGAATCGCCTTACGTCCAACCAAAACAAACTTATAGTCCAGACCTTCCGCCTTCAGTTCTTTAGCCCGTGCCTCAGCCCGTTTAATAATATTCGTGTTATAACCGCCGCACAAACCGCGATCACCCGAAATCACCAAAAGACCGACACACTTAACCTCACGTTGTTTCAACAGAGGTAAGTCTGCATCCTCAAACCGCAGACGCGCCTGCAAGCCGTACAAAACCTGAGCCAAACGATCCGCAAAAGGACGAGTAGCAATCACCTGCTCCTGAGCACGACGAACCTTAGCCGCCGCCACCAGACGCATTGCTTCAGTGATTTTCTTTGTATTTTTAACCGACAGAATTTGATCTCGAATTGCCTTTAAATTTGCCATAATTCCTAACCTCTATCCCCTTATACTCTCGTGCCCTGGCTAAGCCAGAGAACGCAGATCGTGAGGCTCTCCCTCACTATGTAGAACGAGGCAGAGCCTCTGAATAGGCATTCCCAGACATTGCCTGGGAACGAGAAAACGAAGAAATTCCCAGGCAACGCCTGGGAACCAGAGAAACACTAAGCGGCTGCCTTGAAGGACTGCTTAAACTCAGAAATGCCTTCTTTGAGCAGATTTTCTGCCTCATCAGTCAATTGTTTTTGACCTTGCACGATTTCACCATATTTCGCCTTGCTAGTCCGCAAATATTCGCGGAAACCCTTGGTGAAAATTGATATCTTATCCGCAGGGATATCATCAAGATAACCATTAATCCCTGCATAGATAATTGCTACTTGCTCATTCAAAGGCAGAGGAGAATTTTGAGCCTGTTTCAGCAACTCACGCAAACGTTGACCGCGAGCCAATTGGTTTTGAGTTGCTTGATCCAAGTCAGAAGCAAACTGAGCAAACGCAGCCAATTCTTCAAACTGCGCCAACTCCAATTTCACCTTACCTGCAACCTTTTTCATCGCCTTGGTTTGAGCCGCAGAACCCACACGGGACACAGAAATCCCAGGGTTTACCGCCGGACGGAAACCAGAGTTAAACAAGTTAGAAGACAAGAAAATCTGACCGTCGGTAATTGAAATAACGTTCGTCGGAATATAGGCAGAAACGTCACCGGCCTGAGTTTCAATGATCGGCAAAGCCGTCATGCTACCTTCACCCAATTCGTTGCTGAGTTTCGCAGCGCGTTCGAGCAAACGAGAGTGGAGATAGAACACATCCCCAGGGTAAGCTTCCCGACCCGGCGGACGGCGGAGCAACAAAGACATTTGACGGTAAGCTTGGGCTTGCTTGGACAAGTCATCATATATAACAAGCGTATGCTTGCCTTTATACATGAAATACTCAGCCATACTTGCGCCGGTATAAGGAGCCAAGTATTGCAAGGTAGCCGGGTCACTTGCGTTTGCAGCGACGACGATTGTATAATCCATCGCGCCTTTTTCTTGCAAAACGTTGACCACGTTAGCAACCGTAGAGGCTTTTTGACCGATGGCAACATAAACGCAGATCACGTTTTCCGATTTTTGGTTAATAATCGTGTCAATCGCAATTGCGGTTTTGCCGGTTTGCCGGTCGCCAATGATCAATTCCCGCTGACCACGACCGATGGGAATCATCGCATCGATAGCGGTAATGCCGGTTTGCATCGGTTCATAAACCGAGCGGCGCTCAATAATACCAGGAGCCGGAGATTCAATTAACCGGCTTTCAGAGGTGTTGATTTCGCCTTTGCCATCAATAGGCCGGCCCAAAGCATCCACCACGCGACCAACCAAAGCGTCACCCACCGGCACCTGAGCAATTTTGCCAGTCGCGGTTACAGAAGAGCCTTCTTGAATTTCCCGGCCTTCACCCATCAACACCGCACCCACGTTATCCTCTTCGAGGTTCAGTGCGATCCCGATAGTGCCATCTTCAAACTCCAGCAGTTCACCGGCCATCGCCTTCTCTAAACCATAGATCCGAGCGATACCGTCTCCAACTTGCAGCACCGTACCAACGTTAGAAACCTTAACATCTTGGTCGTACTGCTCAATCTGCTGCCGAATAATGCTGCTGATTTCGTCTGGTCTGATTGCTACCATTGCTGTTATTTATCAGTAATCAGTTGTTTGTAAATTGGTCATTTGTCATTAGTCCTTGGTCATTGGTCATTTGTGAAACAGCCAATGTCTAAATTCCAACTCCAAATTCCCATCAGTTAGGCCGCTAAGCGTACACCAATACGGCGCAGTTGACCACGCAAACTCGCATCAATAATTTGCGAGCCTACCTTAATAATGACACCGCCAATTAAATCGGGGTCAATAGTAGTTTGCAAATCCACCGAACGAGCGCCGGTAATATTTTGCACTCTTTGTTTCACCGATTCTTTTTGAGCGTCATTTAGCTCAACAGCAGAAACAACTTCTGCCAAAACCGTTTGATTCAGTTCACGCAAAAGAGCAAGATACTGTTTGCCAATTCCTTCTATAAAAAGAATGCGGCCCTTATCAACCAGCAGCATCAAAAAATTACGCAGGAAAGGATGAGACTCATCGCCCACAATTCGCTGCAATACTGCTTTTTTGTCTGCCACTTTAATAAAGGGGTTCGCCAAAAATTGACTTAGGTCAGCAGAGCCTTCCAAAGCACTCACCAAAGCGCGAACTTCATCCCCAAAACGGTCAGCTAAATTATGAGTTTTCGCCACAGACATCAAAGCCTGAGCGTAAGGTTCTACAATTTCAGAACTCACTAAACTTTTCATCAGCGACCCCCTAGCATCGCAATGCTGCGGTCAATTAACTGCCCTTGAGCATTATCATCTAAGCGCTCTTTCAACTGAGACTCAACTTTTTGCAACGCCATCGCTGCAACACGAGCGCGAAGTTCATTCACCACCCGCTCTTTCTCAGTTTCGAGATCCTTATCAGAATCAGCCCGCAAGCGTTCCACATCCTTAATAGCTTGCGCCATAATCGCCTCTTTTGCTGCTTTTGCTCGTTCTTGAGCAGCAGCGCGGATGCGTTCAGCCTCAGCTTGGGCTTGAGTTAATTTTTGCTGGCCTTCAGAAAGCGAAGTTGCTGCTTCTTGCAGCTTTTGCTCGGCTTCCTTAATTGCTGTTTCAATTCGATTGCGGCGTTCGCTTAAAACATTTCCCAAAAAGCCGCGACCGAAATAAAACAGCACTCCAATAATAATCGCCAGGTTAATTAGGTTGGTTTCAAAAAGATCAAAATTTAAACCGAAACCACCATGCTCTAATTCAGTTTCTACTGCCTCGGCTGCTGTAGCCAATAGCCAAAAAGTCCCCATGATACCAAATCCATTACTGTGTGTGTTTGTTACCAACCCAAAAAACACAAACTTTGTATTTTTGTATTTTTTTAACGGTTGGCTAACTCAGGGCCAAGTAGTTTTTCGAGGATCTGGCGACTGAGAGCGTCTACCTGTTGCTCAAGAGCTTGTAGCGCTTCTTGTTTTTGCCGGTCAATGTCTTTTTGGGCTTGTTCACGGATAGCTTGCGCTTCTCTACCGGCAGATGCAATTTGCTCCGCCGCTACTTTCTGCGCTTCTGCTTCCGCCGCCGCAATAATTGACTGTGCTTGCCGGCGAGCATCGCCTAATTGTTGCTCATATTCACGAGTTAACAATTGGGCTTTTTGTAAGCGCTCTTTCGCATCTTTTTGATTGTTGCGGACATAAGAATCCCGCTCATCAATCGCATTGCTCAGGGGCTTATAGAAAATCGCGTTTAGAATTGCTGCCAAAAGTAGAAACTGCACCGCCATTAAGGGCAATGTTGCATCTAAATCAAACAGCCCCCCCGCTTCCTCTTTTGCAGCTTCAACTGCTAATAAAAACGTCCAGTATGTCATAGCAACGGTTCGCGGCTCTGCTTTCTTAATATGAACCAGTCAAAACTCACAGAAAACTGCCTAAACCAGACGAAGAATAAATCTTCTTGCTGGGCAGTATCTCATTGAACTGACGAGGGCCGGCTTTTGCCGTATCTAGGTTGTGTAGCGGCACGTTAAAAACGCACCGTACACATCTCAAGCGTAAGCAAAAACCTTAGCCAGCGAAGGGGTTGGCGAACAACAGAACCAAAGCGACCACCAAACCGTAAATGGTCAACGCTTCCATAAATGCCAAGCTAAGCAGCAAAGTACCGCGAATTTTGCCTTCAGCTTCGGGCTGACGAGCAATACCTTCCACAGCCTGACCTGCTGCATTACCTTGACCAATACCAGGGCCGATAGCGGCCAAACCAACAGCTAGAGAAGCGGCAACAACGGAAGCAGCAGCAACTAATGGATCCATGATTTTTTCCTAAGTACAACTACAAACGAACAAGAAAAAAGTTAAACAAAGAGTCTTGATTTTATGCAATTTGAATGTTTCCACTCAAACTCCCCATCAAAACCAAATCAGAGCGCGATTGCTTAATCGTGATGCTCTTCACCGCCATGCCCTTCCAAAGCTTCATGGATATAGGCCGCAGCCAGCGTGGCGAAAATTAACGCCTGAATTGCACTGGTAAACAAACCTAACACCATCACCGGCAAAGGAACAAACAAAGGCACCAGCAGCACCAGCACAGCCACCACTAACTCATCCGCCAAAATGTTACCAAAAAGACGGAAAGACAGCGATAGCGGCTTGGTAAAATCTTCCAAAATATTGATCGGTAAAAGAATCGGTGTCGGTTGGATATACTTGGCAAAGTACCCCAAACCCTTCTTGCTAAAACCGGCATAAAAATATGCCAAGGAAGTCAGCAAAGCCAGCGCCACCGTTGTATTAATGTCATTGGTAGGAGCAGCTAGTTCACCTTCTGGCAAATGAAGCAGCTTCCAGGGAACCAAAGCACCCGACCAGTTCGACACAAAGATGAACAAAAACAAAGTGCCAACAAAAGGTACCCAAGGGCGGTACTCTTTCTCGCCTATCTGGTTCTTGGCCAGATCCCTGATAAAGTCCAGGGCATACTCCATAAAGTTTTGCATACCACTCGGCACCCTCTGGATGTTCCGAGTAGCAGCCAGCGAAGCAATCACCAGCACACCGATCACAAACCACGAAGTCAAAAAGACTTGACCGTGTATTTTGAGACCACCAAGGTGCCAGTAAAAATGCTGGCCAACTTCCAGTTTGGCGAGGGAAAGCGAGTTAAGGGTGTTTAACACATCCAACATATTGATTCAGGAGGCTTCCCCAGATGCGAGAAATTCAGCTATCTCGTCTGACTACTTAATGTCAGCCAAGAGTGTTGTCCGCAACACATAAACGATGAGCGCGGCTTTATATGTCAGAAATCCCAAAAAAATTGGCATTATCTGTAGTTGATTCCATTGAGTTGCTACTACAATCAACCCAATGAATAAAGCCAAACGAGTTTTGCTCAGGCGCTCCTTAGAAACGCCTATTCGCTCAACGTCCTTCGCCAACATTCTCAAGTAAACCACACCAGTGCACGCCCCGATCAAATAATTAAGGGCAATGTTAACTGAGTAAGCCAACCAAACAGAGACAAAAATTATCCCCGTTAATGCAATCGTCCCCCACAGCAAATCTTGCTGTAGTTTATAAAACTCTTGCATTGAGCCAGTTGGTTCTGATGCGGCAGAACCAGACGGGGAAGTTTCTTCCGCCGTAGACGTGGGTTCGTGAGAGTCGTTTTGTGGCAAGTTCACCAAAATAAGCTTGGATATTCAGGCCACCGCAATCATATCACGGTGGGGTACACAATTCTTAAAAAAAAATGTATTGGTCAAAAGTCATTTGCCCTGTGACTAAGATCCCCCCAAACCCCCCTTAACAAGGGACGACTTGTGCATTTTGACCTTTAACCAATTCAATCTTGCTGGTGTGAAAACTTATAGGCACCAACCGCCGCAAGTCCTATCGCCACCACCAAAAGCACCGGCACACTGTACCAAGGAAACTTAGACATCGGCAAATACGCCGCCGCCCGCAACCCAATACTCGTATAAGTCAACGGCATTAAATAGACAACCGGCTTAAACGCCGCCGGCAATGTCGCGGGATCAAAAAACGTCGCCCCCAAAAACGACATCGGTACAATCAAGAAATTATTCGCCAAACCCACACTCTCCAACGACTTCACACTCAACCCCAAAATCACCCCCAAACCGGCAAACACAGCACAATTTAGGATCAGCATCAGCAAAAACAATGGATTGAGGAACGCCCAAACTTTGCCGGTGAAAACAATCGCCACCAAAATCACCGAACCCGAAGTCATCAAACCCCGGACAATACCCGCAATCATCTTGCCAAAATACAACGCCAGCGGATGCACCGGCACCAATAACATCTCCTCAAATGTCTTACTAAACAGCCGGTCGCCACAAATCGAAAACGTCGTCCCCCCAAAACTAATCGCCATCGAAGACAACGCCACCATCCCCGGCAACATAAACTCTAAATAACTGCCATAATCACTGCTGATCCCAGCCCCCGGTTTGACAGAACTACCCAACCCCAAACCAAAAGCCAGAATATAAATAAGTGGAGAAACTAACCCAGACGCAGCCACCTGAGCAATACGCACCCGCAACTCTAGCCAATCTCCCCAAAATACCGTCAGGCTATCCGCCCAAAGAGTTTTAAGTACAGAAGGCGTAGAGACTTTGTTTGTTTTTAGCCAAATATCAGAGTTCACAATTGCCAAAATGTCAATGGTTTTATTGTTATTTTTACATTTGTTTGCATTTTTTTCAACTAATAACAAACTCGATTTTTCCTTAGTTTGTAGGTCAGGGGCATTTTTTAACCGCAGATAAACGCAGATGAACGCAGATGAACGTGGATATTTTTGTTTAATTTTCTTGGCGTAATAAAGGCAGAAAAGCATTAGCAAAAACGGCAGCTTGAGTGCGATCACGCAAATTTAACTGGCTCAAAATACTGGTAATATGATTTTTGACCGTTCGTTCCGAAAGATAAAGGGCTTGTGCAATTTCTCGATTATTAGCTCCAGTAGCAATTAAACATAAAACTTCTCGTTCTCTAGCCGTTAACCCTGCTAATTCTGGAGGTAAATGTGTAGGCATAGTTTGCACAGAAACCGCAGGTGTTATCGCTTTTTCTAACAAACCCGGCCCCATTTGAGTATAACCTTTATGAACTGCTCGAATCGCCGCCGCCAAATCATCGGAATGGGTATCTTTTAACAAATAACCTCTCGCCCCTAAACGCATCGCCTTAGATACATATTCATCATCATCAAACGTTGTCAAAACTAACACTTTTGAATCACTAAAATTCTGACAAATTATCCGAGTTGCAGCCACCCCATCCATCACCGGCATTCGCACATCCATCAAAACTACATCAGGATGCAACGCTTCCACCATCGCCACCGCCTGCTGACCATTTTCTGCTTCCCCCACTACTTCTAAATCAGGTTTTGCCTCTAAAAGACTCCGCAAGCCTTGACGAATAATTCTTTGATCATCCACCAACAATAAACGAATTTTAACATCAGTCATAAGCCCAGCCTCGGTAACGGAATTGACACACGAATGCAGCAACCTTTCCCACTTTCACTTGTCAGAAAAAACTTTCCTGTCAGCGCCGTTGTTCGTTCCCGCATTCCTTGGAGTCCAAACCCTGTAGAATTTACGTTTGGATCGAACCCTTTACCATTATCCTCAATTTGCAGAAAAATCGCTTCTGCGGTATTGTGCAGATCAATTCTGACAAAAGTTGCATCGCTGTGTTTATAAATGTTTGTCAGTGACTCTTGCACAATTCGATAAAGCGCCGTGCTAATTTCCGTAGGAATTGGCTGGGATAATTTGATGGTACACTCAGGCTCAATGTTGGTGTTATTGCGAAACTCAGACACAGCTTTAGTAATTGCTACGTCCAGAGATTGCCCTTGTAAAGGATTAGATCGCAACGTTGAAATTGACCGGCGTACTTCTTTTAAAGCTGTAGATCCTAACTGTTTGGCTTCTCGTAAAAACGCTTCACTTTTCTCAGCATTTGGCGGCAAAAATAAAAGCGCATTTTCTAACTGAATACTCTGCGCCGTCAGTGCGTGTCCCAAAGCATCATGGATTTCGCGGGCAATGCGATTACGTTCTTGTAGTGTTGCTTGGTCTTCAATTCGTAAGGCATATTGACGTAATTGATCATTAGCTTTCAGCAATTTTTCTCGACTTTCGCGTTCTGCCAATAAAGCATTTACTAATAACAACATAAATAAAAGCGTCAGCCCAAAGGTGACAACTGTATTTAATTTCAACGTCAAAATTGTGTTAGCTATCGACTCTGGGATGGGAATAGGTCTGTGGTGTGGGCGTGGCGATGCTGTTAAACCGAAAAACTGCATCAACAAAAAAGCAATAAATACTAGAGAGGTGACAATCAAACGACCGGCTTGCTGAAACATTAGACAAGCGCGAATTACAATAATAAGACCTAACATCGGAAAAAATCCAGTCCGATGATCCAACCAAAAATTTAGAAATAATAAGCCAAATTCTAGGAGAGTATAACCTAATTTGTCAGAGAATTTTTGAACCGGCAACTTCAGCCCCATCAAACCGAAACCGATTAAACACAACATTGAGAACCCTAGCGACGCTGGATTAATGCCAAATCGGGCCGGTCGAATTTGCAAAAGCAACATAATGCCCAACAAAATCCATTCCAGATAAAGAATAAGCCGAAACGAGTGGCTTTTAAGAATTGATGGGTGAGGCACCATAGATGAATGACTGTACATAAGAGGTTACGGGGAAACAGTTTGAGCGTTTGTGCAGAATTTGAAAAAAAAGAGGCCGCAGTAGTTAAGATGATTCTAGTTCTACTTTATTTCACCTTTGAAAATGACAGACTAGGACTTTAATCCTAATCACTTTAGGACTAAAGTCCTATATCAAGTTAGGAAATTTGATCCTTATCGAAGAGCAAAGCCAGTGTCTAAAATGGGAACATCGAACCACTGAAAAGTTCGCTTTTTAGTTTCTCTCCTACTGGTATGAAACCTATTTTCTCTATGAAGTCAATTAAACTTTTGCCTCTGCTAGCCGGCGCTTTTTCTCTGAGTTTATCCCTTGCTCATATTCCGGCGGCATTGTCACAATCAAATATGCCACCGGCGCCTCCTGCTGCCGGGGGTGAACGAAATACAAAACAGCGGCAAAACCGGCTCAATTTAACGCCAGAACAGCAAGAACAAATGCAGCGCATTAAAGAATCACAGCGTCAGCAGATGGAAAATATTTTGACATCTGAACAAAAAGCACGCTTAGAAACTGCTCGCGCCAACCGAGAAAACCCCCGTCGAGTTTTTCAGTCACTCAATCTCTCGGAAGAACAAAAAGCGAGAATGAAGCAAGTACACGAAGCTTCGAGTCAGCAAATGGCGGCAATTTTAACTCCCGAACAGCGGCAACAAATGGAACAACACCGGCAACAACACCAGCAAAATGGCCCCAAAGGACAACGCAATAAAGCCCGGTAATTAACAAATTGTAGTCTATGAGATGCACAGATACGAACCCTCCCCAAAAATCGGATCTGTGCGCTCATATAAACTCACTCACAAGCAATTAATCAAATTGTCACCCAGATTGTTGATTTATTGCTTTTTTGGCAAGGCTCACGAGGGGTAATGCTTGTAACTTCTACCCTGCCCTAAGAGTGGATATTGCCTAGGTTTATATACAAAATTGCTAAGTTAAAAATGTTAATTTTGCTGCAAATTCCATAACTCCAAAAATCCATAACTCCCGCGTCTGTACTTGTCTTATAGAAGAGAAAGTTAGTCGCGCGAAAAAATCTAACTTTTCCTCATCTAAAAAACTAAAGTTTATTATACTTTTTTATTAAATTTCACGTTAGCCAAAAGGCATGAGTAATATCTAAAGGGCTAGAAATCCATAAATCATAACGAGTCTGAGACGTGCCGGTTTCTAAATTTTTAATAAAAGGCTTAGCCGTCCAAACTTGACAACTACAACGAGGCTTAGGATCGACAATTTCAAAACCCCCCTGCACCGGCTCAAGGTGAAAAAACTCGATATGCCAGTGGGCCGGTTCAACCGCAATATGGTTAGGAGAAACTTTCTTTTCATCCTGAATTAACTTACTAGCCGTTGGGAAAAAATCAATATCTAACAAATAAGAATCAAACCCCTGCTTTGCCGCAAACTCCAGAACCTTTTCCCAATCAAAAATCAACTCTTGATCGCCATCACAACTACTGCCATTATGAAAACAACAAGCCCCAAATAACCAAACCAACTTTTCTAAAATCGACTCTACACGCAAGCGATCCCGATTCAACAAATCCACATCTTCCGGCAACAAAAAACGCCCAGGAACACACCACCAATACTCCCAACAAACCAAATGATCAAAAGGGATAATCCGCTTAACTACCCCTGGAATACGTTCGCGGCGTTGGATAGCCTGAATTTCAGCCGAATTAGCCTCCTTATAACTGGGAATAGACAACTCAAGATTTTGAGCCAAAGGATGCTTCAAAGCCACCAACTTATCAGCCGGAATAAAAGAACAAGCCTCTAAAGGAGAAAAATCCACCTCAAACATAACCAAACCCTCCAAAACAAACTACCTATAACTATAAAACGCCAACCGAAACCGCCAAACCTGCCCTAAAGAAACTTAAACATTTATTCATAATCCCCCTTTACACCTGTGGGTACTTAGTTCTTAGTTGCTTTTTAACCTGATCTTAAAAAACATTTAACGCTAACCAACTCCCGAAACCTACCACTGGAACTTAGACAAAAATAAAGAACGAGCCTTTTCAGAATCCACCGGCCTAGAAAACAAATATCCCTGACCAAACTCACACCCCAGCGACCGCAAAATCGCCAATTGTTCCGCCGTTTCCACCCCCTCAGCAACAACATTCATCCCCAAATTGTGAGCCAAATTAATACAAGTCCTAACAATCTCAACTTCCGCTAACGCAGCATCACTAACAACCATAGAACCCCCGGAATTTTTTTTCTTTTCCAAGCTCATCCTGCCAACAAAAGACTTATCAATTTTCAAAGTATCAATCGGCAAACGTTGCAACCGGCTCAAAGAAGAATAACCAGTGCCAAAATCATCAATACACAACTGTATGTCACGTTTTTTTAATTGCAAAAGTAAATTAGTTGCCGGTTCGGCAGCTTCCATAATCACGGTTTCGGTAATTTCCAACTTTAAACTACTCGGAGCAATGGCAGTAGACTCTAAAATTTCATCAATTTGAGCAATCAAACCAGGTTGAGCAAACTGCACCCCAGAAAGATTAACACTCATCGTCAATGGCATTATTTCCCCAGGCAAATGTTTAGCCATTAACAATTGCCATTCGTGCAACTGCCGGCACGCCTCGCGCATTACCCAAGCACCCAAAGGAATAATCAAACCCGTATCTTCTGCAACAGAAATAAACTCCAAAGGAGAAATAAAACCCCGTTCTGGATGTTGCCAACGCACCAACGCTTCAAAACCTGTAATACTTCCGGTAGCCAGAGAAACCACCGGCTGATAATGTAAGCGAAGTTCCTGACGCTCTAGCGCTCGGCGCAAATCAGTTTCTAACTGCAATAAATTAATTGCCCGCGTGTGCATCGAAGTTTCAAACTCTTCGGAACGCGCCCCACCTAATTTTTTAGCATGGTGCATTGCCGTATCCGCCGCCCGCAGAAAATCTTCTGGTTGCTCGAAACCTAAACTACTTGGAGCAATGCCAATACTCGCTGTACTAAACAATTCACATTCGTGGAGATGAAAAGGCAAGCGTAACTCTTGATGCAGACGCTGTGCAATATCTCTAGCTTCTTGCCAATCGCCTAAATCTGATAACAAAATTGCAAATTCATCCGCACCTAAACGAGCAATCATATCTTTAGGACTTAAACAAGTACCAATGCGGCGAGCCGTCGCAATCAAAAGCTGATCGGCAACCAAATGACCAAAGCTATATTTAACTACTTGATAGCGGTCAAGATCCAATAACAAAACAGCAAATAAACGATTGTTTGAGCGTTTAGCTTGACGAATAGAACGTCCCAAACAATTCAAAAACCAAGCCCGATTAGGCAGGCCGGTGAGAGAATCATAAAAAGCGTGATAGAGCAATTGATCTTCGGCTTGTTTCCGTTCGGTGATATCGTGAATAACTGCTAAATGTAGGCCGGTGAGCAGGTTGGCGGTGGCTGAATATTCCACATCACGAGTGCTACCATTTGGCAGTAACATCCGCAGTTCGCCGGTGACTTGACCTTTTTCTAGTAACGTTTGCCAAGTTTGGGAAAAATTGCTGTTTGTAACTAAAAAATCTTTCATTTGGCGCGAGAGCAATTCTGCTTTCGTGAGGCCAAAAAAGCTCTGCGCGGCTTGATTGACTTCCATAAATTGTCCGCTGTCATTCACAATCACCATTGCATCGAGGGCTCCATTAAAAACTGCCCTGAGTTGGCGTTCTGAGGCTCGCAAAGCCGCCTCAGCACCAATATGCCACCGGCGTCTTTCCGCAGATCGCAATTCCCGCTCAATCACCGGCACCAGCCGAGCCAAATTATCCAGCGTCACATAGTCATCTGCACCGGCTTTCATCGCCGCCAGTGCCAACGGCTCACGCTGGGGATCACAGACAATAATAAATGGTTGTTGTTGATCCTTTTTTTGAACCAACGCCAACGCTTCTAGGATGCAGAATTCTGGCAAACAATCTACTGCCAAAATGACATCCCAAACACCAGACTCCAGCATGGCGCTCATTTGGTTCGCCGTTGCCACGCAAGAGAACCTTAACTCGTAACCCTCGCGCTGCAACTCGCGTACCAGCAATAAGGCATCTTCTTCAGAATCTTGGACAATTAAAACTTGCAGCGATGATTGCACGCAGTTTTCCTCCAATAGGACTTTGCTGGGTTCAACAAAGCAGTCCCTACAGTAAGTGGTTATCGTTTCAATTTTCCTTGTTAGGGGCTTGTAATGATTCTGACACTCACCCACAGTAGACAAAGATAACTGTTCTGGAGATGCTTGCCGGTCGCTTCCGCTTCGACTGGCATTTCGGAGGCCAGTTATCTGTGAGGAACCGTATAGATTTACACCCGATAAGTCCAAATTCATCGCGTTTTATTCCTGTTTAATGGCAGCGCCAGAGCAAACCTTGTTTCTGTGCCTGCTCTCACTGTCCACTCTTATTGTGCCATCGCCTGCCAGTACCGACAGCCCTTGATATGTTGAAGCTGCATCATAATATCAACACTGGTGGAGTTTGATTGACTTGTAACCAATACACAGCCAACTGTTGCACCAATAAGGCAAATTCGCTAAATTCAACTGGTTTGCGAACATAGCTGTTTGCACCCACACCATAATTTTTTACAATCTCTTCCTGCTGATTTGATGCCGTCAGCATCACCACCGGCACTAATTTTGTACGTTGGTTTTCACGCAGACGACGCAATACTTCTAAGCCGTCCATTTTCGGAAGGTTTAAATCCAGCCAGATGACTTTAGGCATAATTCTCAAATCACGTCCGCTATAAATGCCGGTTCCAAACAAATAATCCAGCGCTTCCACTGGGTCATTCATTACAATAATTTCATGGGGAATATTTCCTTTTTTCAAGGCTCTCTTTATTAATTCTTCTTCATCTAAATTATCTTCTACTAACAAAATAATTTTCTTCTCCATCTTTCCTTCAACATTTTTGATAAGTTTGGTGAGAATTGGTTGTTCACTACCCTCTCATTTTTTTATTGTGTAAAGTTTTATCCTAATTTTTTTGCTTCCCTAGTTTGAGAATTGCTGAAATTGAACGGTATTAATCAGGGTTTTATGTTGCTCACTTTAGGCAAATTAGTGTGAAATTAATTGTTTTCAAAAGGCGCTCACTCCTGATTTTTGAAGGGTTTTATCTACTCAGAGTAAAATAAAATGTTGCACCTTTATTTGGAGCAGCGTCAACCCAGATTCGTCCTGAATGACTCTCAACAATGTGCCTAGCAATTGCTAAACCCATGCCGGTGCCTTCAAATTCAGTTTCGGGGTGCAGCCGGCCAAAAAAAGTAAACAGTTTTTCGGCATAAGCCATATCAAACCCTGCACCATTATCGCACACAAAATAAACTCGTTCTCCATCCAGCAGTTTTTCTCCAAATTCAATGTTAGCTACTGCTAAACCGGCACTAAATTTAATAGCATTATTCAATAAATTTTCCAGCAGCAGGTGTAACAGTTGAAAATCTCCATAAGTGACAAGGTTTTCGGCAATATCGAAATTACAATCACGAGTCGGAAAAGTTTCTTTTAAATGTACAGCGATCTCCGTTGCCAAATAGCTAAGATTGACCGGAACTCGTTCCACACTATGGCATTTTATCCTCGACAACCACAATAAATCCTCTATCAGTTTTCCCATTTTCTCTGTTGCATTGCGGATGCGCTGGAGGTAATGTTGGCCGGTCAAGTCAAGCGATAGTAAATAATCTTCCAATAGCGCCGCACCCAAGCCATTAATACTTCGCAACGGCGCTTGCAAGTTTTCAGCCACCGTATAACAAAAACTTTCCTGTTCTTTATTTGCCTTTTCTAAATGTTCCAAACGTTCTTTTAAGCGTCTCTCAAACTCCTGCTTAAGTTGGCATAATTCTGTTTCTAAAATTTTGCGTTGCGTAATATCTTCAATCATGCCTAAAGCATAAAGGGGTTTTTCCTCAGCATCTCGAATTATACAGAATTTGACAAGTGCCCACACCAGTTCTTGATTTTTTTTCCGATAGCGTTTTTGCATTGTGTAAGACGGCAACTCACCGGCAAAAACTAATCGTGATAACGTTAACTCGGTTTCCAAATCTTCTGGATGAGTTATTTGAGCATTAGTCAGTTTTGTTAACTCGGCTTCTGTATATCCCAGCAATTGACTAAACTTTGAATTGACTTTCAAAAACATACCATCTTTTCTAAGAAAAGCAATTCCTTGGCTACCCTCATCAAAAATTTTCTCAAAGCTTTGGGTACTTTCTTCTAATAAAGGCTGACTTTTTTTAATAGGTTTTGCTGCCAAAGAAGATAACAAACTTTTATTAACTAAATCTACTTTACTTACATCTCTACAAGTGTAAATCCAAAGGCAATCTCCTCTATTTTTCCGATTGATATTTACTATGATTTGGCGAGTTTCCCCCCCTTTATCTTTGACGGAAACTTCCCTATTTTTGATTTCTCCCGCCGTCAACAAAGCAGCATCCCCCAAAATTTCGCCCCAGAGCCGCTGAATATTTTTAAATTCATAAAGCTCGGTTATAGAATAGCCCACAAAAGCTTTATTTTCAGGGAAAATATAAATCAAATCCCCCAAAGTGTCGGTAATAATAACAATTTCAATCAAGTGAGAAATAGCCAGATTTTGGCCTTCTGCCTGATTGGATAAAATTAAGCGTGTAGAGGATTGTAATTGAGGGTTATTGTCAGCACGAAGGCGGAGTTCTTGGACAAAGGATAAAACCTCATTGCGGTAAGAGCGGAAACTGCGAACCACAAACGAGCGTAACTGGTTATTGATTAATAGTTGATACTCAAAAGTTTGGTCAATGCCGGTGCGGGAAACTTGCTGGATAATTTCGATAATTTTTTCGCCAAGGGGTGCCGGGAAAACTTCCGAAACTTTTTTGCCTATCAACTCATTAGCAGGAATCAAAGGTTCAAAGTTTTCGGCGGAAATAAAGTCTAAATAAGTGCCATCTAAACTGGTACTAAAAATAGCATGAGGTTGGGATAAAACCGGCCCCGAATCGAAAAATTTTGCATAATTTGGCGCTGGAAAAGTGGGCTGTAAAGTAGTCCGAGCGGCTGCTTGAGCAATTTCGGAGGCCAGTTGGTTTAAAGCGTTGATTTCTTCTTCTTGAAAGGCGTTAGGATCGTTGGCATGAATGTTGAGATTTCCAAAATTAAATTCACCGGCCACCAAAGGAAGAGAAACCGAGGATTGATTGATGTTTGAGGTGGTTATTTGGCTGATAGGCGCATAGTCGGAAGCCAAAAGCGAAGCAGTTGATAGCGGCGTGTCGCCAACGGCGAGAGGCAATGACGGCAAAACATTATAGGCAGAGAAGAATTTTACTTTGTTGTTGCCTGGATCAGTAGCCGGTTCTGATAAACGAGCATTGCTATATTCGCCCACTTCTACCAAAATACGGCAAGTTTGTTGCAGTAGTTCTGTGGAATTGGTTGCATTTTGAGCAACTTCTTTGCAGGCAGTTTTGGCTTTAAGGATGCGGGAAATTCGGCTTAGTTGGGTTGTGATTTCTTGGCAGTGGTTGGCGCGAGACAAAATTTCGCTGACGGTTTGGATAGCGAGGATTTCTTGGCTTTCTAGCCATGTATTAGAAGTATCGTTTAATAAATTTTCTGGGGTATGAATGACATCAAAACCGATCAAGCCGGTGAGGGTGCCGATGGCGCTTTTGATGGGAACCCAAAGACGGGATCGAATATTTTGTGACCGGAGAATTTGTGCAGCAGTACCGGCTACTTCTGGTAGGGTAGAAATGTCTGCAATATTGATCGATTCACCGGCGGCAAGTTGATTTACCCACCAAGAAAAATCGATAGTTGCCAGATTTTGCTCTTCAGAAATTAGGGGTGGAGTGAGAGGCGAGCACCATTCGTATTTGTTGTTTATTTTTGTGCCGCCGGCGCTGCATTCAAAGATATAGCCACGACTAGCACCGATATTTTCTCCTAAAATTTGCAAGATATGATTAGGCGAAAAATTACCGCTCCCCACAAGTGTTGAAATTTGGGATACTGCTTCAAATAATGCCAGCCGGCGGTCGATCAGTTTTTCACGAAGTTTGATATCGGTAATTTCGCTAACAAGAATACCGAGGCTGTTAATGGGTTGGGGGGGTTCGTCGATGGGAAAAACGGATAGTTGCCAGTAGCGTTTGTTTTCTGGCTTGTCGGTAGTGGTGACAATTTGGGTTACAGCGTTTTTTGTCCGCGCGCGAAGCACTTTGTGGAGGAGGGGTTCAATGGTTGGGGCGAGGTGGGGTAAGGTTTGGCGGTAGGTTTTGCCCAGGTGTTGAGCCGGTTTGATGCCGTGAATGTCTGCTAGGGTTTGGTTGATTTGTAAGAAGCGTAATTGTTTGTCTACAACGGCGACGCCAAAGCTGGAGGAGCTAAAGAGGGTGTTGATGGTTCGTTGGCTGGAAAATTGCCGGTTCAGGCGTTTGATGGGGGTGATGTCGGTGGCGGTGGCAAAAATTGTGCCGGTTTGATCGCGAATGGCTCTCCAACGCAGCCACAAATACAGGCCATCTTTATGCTGAAAGCGGTTTTCAAACTCGCAGGGCGTATCAGGTTTGCTGTGTTGGAGGTTGTTGAGGGTGCCGGCTACGTCGTCTGGGTAAATAAAGGAGATCCAAGCTTGGCTTTCAAGTTCTTCGGGTGTCCATCCCAAAAGGTTTTGCCAGACTGGGTTGAGTTTTTCAAAGTTTCCCTGTGGGTTGATTATGCAGAATATCTCTGCTGACAGGTTAAATAAGGTTGTGATGTCAGAGTTGTTCAAAGATAGTTCTGTCATTTTTTGCTGTCAGCCCCCGGCTAGAGGGGTAACAAGGGTGGGTTTTGAGTCTCTGGAAAAGCCGACACTCTGAGGAGGGATAGCTTTTATCTTTTGTTGCCTTTTTTTAGGTAAGGCAGGATGTTTTTGTTTAGGAAATTAAGGGGTGCGGTTGTTTTTTCACTAAAAGGGTGTTTGAGATTATCCCGTGCGAAACCAACCAGTAATAAAAATAACTATTGTTTTTTATTTTTGGCCGGCTCTGTCCCTAAAGCTGTGGAACGAAAAGTTGGGCTAGGGTTTTGTGTGCTGGGGAATTGCTCAAGGATGTTTCTATTGTAAAAGCTGGGGATTGTAAATAGTTAATTTGCTTGTTTATTGATTAAAACAAATGTCAGCTATGGTTGATACTTTCCGGCGAGGGGGTTTTAGGGGTGTCGGTCGGAGGGACTTAAGCATTAAGGCTGCCGGTTGCGGCAAATAGGCAGTCGAGATTATCTTTAATTTAGGGAGGCTGCAACCGGCCAACAAAATAGATATAGCGAGCGGGGTGACAGAACCGCAGCTAATGGCCTTTTTTTGTAAAGTTTTAAATGAACCAACGATAAAATTTGCATGAATACGAACCGGCACCGTGAAAATTGGCTGCCAGGGCGTGAGCGTCTAATGGCAGTTAAAAGAGCAGAATATACATAGCAATTCCTCGATCTGGTGGCGAGTCTCCCAGAAAAGTCGTGGACGATGACGGCTGGATCAAGCTTTGGGCCGGCCTAAGCGTTTACTTATCTGCTAAGCCTCAAGGCCATACCATTCGAGGGATATGTTTGTGCCCGGAATGGCGTCTTAAAACTGCTGTTCTGCAAGGCTTTTCAAATTTAAGAGTTTAAAATTTTCGCTCCCAAAATGGTATAGCCGTGAAGCTTAGTTGTGGTTAAGGCACTATTTTATGGCTCAAACTTTTATAGAGTTTTATTTGGTTTGAGCCGCAACAATTGCAACTTTAAGCTAAATCAGGCAAATCTTTATGAATACTAACGAGCTTGTGAGCGCTAATGAACTGTTGAACCGTCACGCCCAAGGGGAGCGGGATTTTCGCGGTGCCCAGCTAGTGAAAGCTAACTTTGGTGGGATGAATTTAAACCGAACCAATCTGCGGGGCGCTGTTTTAAAGAAAGCTAATTTTTCGGGGGCATCTTTGGTGGCTGCTAACCTGAGTGAAGCAGATTTATATAGGGCGGATTTTTCGGGGGCGACGTTGATTGATTCGACGCTGAGTAAAGCAAGTTTAATTGCTGCAAATTTGATGCGGGCTGATCTCAGTGGGTGTAGTCTCGGTGGGGCAACTCTGACGGGGGCAAATTTAGCAAAAAGTACGATGGTGTCTGCGTCTTTGGTGGGGGCTGATTTACGCATGGCTGTTTTAGAGGAGGCTTTGCTGATGGGTGCTTCTTTGAGTCGTGCGGTTTTGTCGGAAGTGAAGGCAAAGGGCGCTAAGCTGAATCGGGCGATTTTGAGTGAGGCTGATTTGTCTGGGTCTGATTTTAGTGGGGCGATGATGATTCGGGCTTCTTTAGGCCGGTGTAATTTACAGCAGGCTTGTTTGGTAGAAATTGATTTGAGTGAGGCTGATTTGCGCGAAGCTGATCTTAGTGGCTGTAATTTGACCGGCGCTAACTTGCGGGGCGCTAATTTGACGGGAGCCAAACTTAAAAATGCTATGTTGCGAGGTGCCGATCTGCGTTCTTGCAATTTAAGTGGTTCTGATTTGAGTGGTTTGCTGCTCTCTGGGGCTGATTTGAATGGCGCTGAAATGACGCGGGCTGATTTGCGTTCTTGCAATTTAAGTGGGGCTAGTTTGGCCGGTGCGAATTTGCTTGAGGCTGATTTAGGCGATGCAAACTTACGTTTTTGCAATTTGTCTGGTGCCGGTTTGCTGCTGGCTTATTTGTGTGGCGCTGATTTAAGCGGGGCAAATTTAACCGGCGCTAATATGATAGGAGCAAAACTAGCGGACGCTTGTTTGAATGGAACCTTGCTTGATGGTGCTGTTTTACCCAATGGAATGAGACATCCATCATAATTCTTCTAAAAACTTTACAAAAAATTCACAAAATTAGGCATCGAAAGTCTAATAAAGGCTTGAGAGGAGTCAAAATTTGTGATATATTCTAAAGGTTTGCGATATTTTAGGGTGGAGTAAAACGGGCAGAATGAAACAAATGGGAACCCATCTGGTTGTTGAAGCTTGGCAGTCTCCGGGCGACCTTCTCAACGATCCTGAACGCATCCGCCGCGCCTTGATAGATGCGATTTCAGCTGGAGGCGCGACTCTCATTGACCTGTGTGTGCATCAGTTCAGTCCTCACGGAGTGACGGCCACAGCCACTTTAGCTGAGTCCCATATCGCTATTCATACTTGGCCTGAGTATGGATATTTCGCCGCCGATTTATTTTTCTGTGGAGCCGGTGAGCCAAAATTAGCGATGCAAGTGCTAAAAACTGCGCTTCAGGCTGAACAGGTAACAATGCGAGAGATTCCGCGAGGCTTCTATCCAGAGATGGGTGCTGACGAGCCTGTTCCTACGGAGTTTTATAAGGCTCGTCCCAAGGAAGCTGCTGCCGTCTAGGGATAAACGGCCAGGTTCAAGGTAGCGGTTTTTTAACCGCGTGGAATAAGTCTAATGAAAGGTTGGGTAAAGCAAAAGGCTAAACTCAACCTTTTTGATGTTTTTGAGCCAAAGGCAAGTAAGAAGCCTGCCGGACAATACATCTATAAAAATAAAATTAGCGTTTAAGCAACATCGGACGAACGACCCAATAGCCGGCCCCAAAAGCAGCGACAACAATCAATAAAATCGCCACAGCAAACCACATCCCCCCCATATCGCGGGCTGATGGTTTTTGAGACCGGCGCGGACGAGTTTCTTGTTCTTCAGTAAATAATCGGTTTTTGGCAGGAGAGACAGCCGCTTCCGACTCCAAAACCGCAAAAGGGTTTTTTGCCACCGGCTCATTACTATAGTCAGCAAAAGCTGCATTATTTTGGTGAAGTGTCTCGCTTGCAAACGAAGGACTAGGCTGAGACTGAAGAGAATTTACAGCCTGCTGGGCGCGAAACGCTGATTGCATCAACTTTTCAATTTCTTGACGCAACAATTGATTTTCTCGTGATAACTGCTGATTATGGACGCTGGTAGCTTGTAGTTGAGCTTTCGTAGAATCTAACTCTGCGGAGAGTTCACGATAAACGGTTATGGGAACAGCAGGAGAATAACCCGAAGATTCCGCTGGAGTAGAATTGCCGGTGGTGGTAACATTTCGCATAGATCGCGCTTGAGGTTAAAGACATTGATTGAAGTTTAGCAGACGCAGTGCGGAGTAAAAAGAAAGACATCCTTTGATTCGAGCCAGCCACATTGATTACAGCAACTCAGACAACGATTCGTCAAGCAACCGACCAAAAACTTCTAACAAGCGCAAAAAATCAAAGCCCAATCAATCCTCGGTGATTGAAAAACCCTAAAATTATGACTATACTTATCATCCGGGTTCTAAATAAGAACCACCGGCCTAAAATTTTAACTCTAAAATCGATATGTCAGACCAAACAACAAAAGAAACCGCAGAAATGAAATACGGTGAACGCAATATTGCCGAGGGAGAATTAATTACTTTTCCAAATCCACGACCGGGCCGGCGCTACAACATCAGCATATCCTTACCAGAATTTACCTGTAAATGTCCCTTTTCTGGATACCCTGACTTTGCCACAATTCATATTAATTATGTACCCGATCAAAAAGTAGTAGAACTAAAAGCCATAAAGCTATATATCAACAGTTACCGAGAGCGCTATATTTCCCATGAAGAATCGGTTAATCAAATATTAGATGATTTGGTTGCGGCTGTCGATCCCTTAGAAATGAACGTCAAAGGAGACTTTGCCCCTAGAGGAAACGTGCATACAGTCATAGAAGTACAGCATACAAAAAACGCAAATTAAAGAAAGAGATTTTGCTTAAACAGAGGACGCAGAAATCCTAGCTAAATCTGCGTCCATCTCCACTGCGAGGCTTAAAAACTATCCTTTTGCGCTCATGGTATCCAAAACTTCAATTACCTCTCTTTCAAAAGCAACTTGAGCGCGATTTGTACGGCCACCGATATATAACTCTCCATCTTTTTGCAGCGCCCAAATTTGAGAATGAGAGAAGTAACTCATCATCACACTTAACATCAGTAACCCAAAGCCAAGATAGACCATAGGAATGCCTGGATCTGCCTTAATTTGGAGGCCGGTGCTGCCAATAACATCGAGAATTTTGAGGGTAACTCCATTAACTTGAACAGACATCCCCGGACGGGCTGTGGTGGCGAGGTTGCCGGTGGTATCGTAAATGAGGAGAGTTCCTTGCAGGTCTTTTGCAAGAAGAGAAACACCGGCACTTAAGTCTGGTTTGGTGGGTATCCACGTTCCCCAAAGACGGCCTTTTCCTGCGGTGTCGAGGGAGGCCATTGGTAGCTGGAAAATAGGGCTGTTATTGATTTGCACTTTAATTGCAGATATTCCCCAGTCGGTTTGGTACATGGTGACACCTTTGTACCGGAGGGGTTTGTTGACGTAGATGGTTTGCCGGTCGAGTTCTGCGCCTTGTTTATCAACAACGGAAAGGTCAGAATAAAATTGATCGATGGTGCCGTCGGGGGTATAGTCGATCCAAAAGCGGTTAACGTGGACTGCCCAATCTTTGGGGACTTGACCGGCTGCCCAAGGGCCGCTATCGATGATATTTTCAATTTGAAAGGTGTTACCGCTGGGAACGAGTTCTTGTGCCATAAAGCCGGTCATGGTGCCCCAAATTGCACCGGCAAGTATGAGCAGCATACTAGCATGAACGATGATCGGGCCGATGCGTCCGATTATGCCTTTGCGGGCGTAGATTTTTTCGCCTTCACGGAAGACTTTATAGCGGCGTTTTTGGAGTAATGTTTCAAGAGTATTGAGGTTTTCGGTGGGTATTTGAGTGCTAAGGGCGAGTTTTTGAAATTGGCTGGGTTTGTCGTAGTATTTCCAGCGTTGTGCTGCTTTTAGGGCTGGGAATTGGCGGATGAATGTGCAGGTGGTGAGGCTGGTTGCAAACAGGATTAATATTGATAGAAACCACCAGGTTCGATAGACGTGATCGAGTCCGAGGGCGAGTAGGAGTTTCCAGGTTAAAAAGCCGAATAGGGCTGGGTTTTCTGGGTAGTTGCTTTTGTAGTATTCGAGGTTTTGTCCTTGTTCGATGACGGTGCCGGATATGCTAAAGACAGCGATGGCTAATAGTAGGATGATTGCTAATCTTAGGTCGGCGATTAGGGGGAGGATTTCTTTACGGATGAATTTTTGGGGGGTTAGCAACCAGTTTGTTAGGTTGGGGTATGAGGTGTTGTTGGGGGTCATTTGTTGGTTGTCGGCAGGGATTTATCAAAAAAATATTGTCAATGAAAAAGCTGTAAAAAGGTGGCACTTTTAGTTTCTGCCGGCTCTTTCTTTTGCTCAATCATAAGCTGGATCGTGTTCGCCAAAGCTGATAATAACTACCCTTTTGGGAGCGGGTTTTTCATAAATTCGATAAACGATTCTGTTGCTAATTCTTCTGGTAGTTCGCCAAGGTCTTCTCTGTAGACCAGCGGGTGTATTTGAATTTCATACCTCGCCTGAGTAGCCACGTTTTGTCAGCCATTTATCTAGGGTTTGATCGTCTATTAAATCACCTTCTTGTATGGTGGTAATCCAATCTATTTTTTCCCCGGCTTCGAGGTCTTCAAGTCGCTGTAAGGCTTTGGCTTCTGCGGTTTTGGGTGGAGATGGGATGATTTTTTCTTCTGCCTGTGTTTGGGATGGGTTTATTTTGGTCATGGTTGCAGGCTTTTGGTTTTACTGTCATCTTAACATTTTGTGGTGTTAGGGGCAAAAGATGCGGAGATTTTTTATTAGAAATTTTCTGCTTGTTAGGCGGCGGGAACAAGTCTAAATAGTAGGGAAAATACGCCGAATCCTACTAATAAGGCGCCGCTTAGGGGGGTGATCCATGATGACCACTGGCGCAGTTCTAGGAGTTTTTTGAGGCTGGCGGTGAAGGTGCCGGCGAGGATGAGGGGGGCGACGTAGCCGGCGGTGTAGGAGAGTAGTAGGAGGCTGCCGAGGATGGGGTCTTTTGTGGTGGATATCCAGGCTAGGAGGGTAGCGAGAACCGGTGTGCTGCAAGGGGAGGCGACAATGCCAAAGGTAAGGCCGGTGAGGTAGGATCTGAGGCTTTCGGGGAGGTCTTTGGAGATCCAGTCTGTGGAACCCCAGGCGGGGAGTTGGAGGGGGAGGGCTTCGAGGAGGTTTAGGCCCATTAGTATTGCGATGATGCTGACGATGATAGGTAGGCCAATTCCTACTTGTCCGTAGACTTGACCGGCTACTGCTGCGAGGATGCCGAGGCCGGCTAGGGTGGTGGCTAGTCCTAGGGAAAACCAGGTGGACTGGGCGGCGGCTTGGAGGCGTGTTTTGGCTTCGTAGCCTCCGATGTAGCCGATGGTGATGGGCAGCATGGAGAGCATACAGGGGGTTAGGCTGGTGAGGAGGCCGGCTAGAAAGATGATGGCGATGCTGAGGGGGGTTAGGTGGGTGAGTTGGCCGGTGACTAGGTTATCGGCGAGTTGTTGGAGGTGGTATAGCTGGGTTTTAAGTGTTTCTATCATGCTGGCCGGTGCTTTGCCTAATTATTTCGGATTGTAACTTAGTTAAGGGCCGAAATTTCGTTTTTTTTAGATGGCCGGTGGTAGCATTTGTTGAATTTGAAGGTTAATTTGGGGAAATTGTAGGGCTGAAATGCTGCTGTTTTCTGGGAGTGTTTGTTTGTTTTGATAATCTGTTTCTGTGGGTTGTCTGAAAACAAGAAGTTGCCGGTTTTTGAGGTCGAGTACCCAATATTCTTTGATGCCTGATTTTGCGTATTCTTTGGCTTTGATGCCGGTGTCTGTTTTTAAGGTTGTGTCGGCTATTTCTATTAGCAGATGGATGTCTGCGGGGGTGGGGTGATTGGCAAGATATCGCAATTCATCGGGTATGACTACTGCAATGTCTGGTTCTGGTTCTGAAAAATCATTTAATGTGATCGGCAGTTGGGTTATGACTAAGGCTTGTTTAGCTAATAATTTTTGAATTAATAGGCGGGTTAAGGTTAGGCCGGTTGCGTGTATAGGTGTTTGAGGTCTGATTTTTCTAATGATTTGACCGGCAATTAATTCTACTTTTTCATCAGTGGTTAATATTCCGAATTCTGCGAGCCGGTGATATTCTTCCACTGTCCAAAGGCGCAGGGGTAAGGTTGTTTCTAAGTTTGTATCTGCTGTTTGCATAAGTTTGGGTTGTTTTTAGTCATTATAGTAGGTTGGGTTATTTAACCCAACCTACCTTTATAATAATGGTAAAAGCCTAGGGGAGGAATAGCAAAATGCTCGAACTGCAATCACCGGCACAATCTAAAATTATTTACCCAGATAGCGACGGGAAACCAATGGCAGATAATACGAAACAATACCATTTAATTGTGACAATTCAGGGGGGAATAGATGGGCTATATAAAGATGATGAAAATGTGTTTGTAGCGGGGGATTTGTTGTGGTATCCGGTGGAGGGAAATAATGCTGTTTGTACAGCGCCGGATGTGATGGTGGTTTTTGGCCGGCCCAAGGGATATCGAGGTTCTTATAAACAATGGCTTGAAGATAATATTCCGCCCATCGTGGTGTTTGAAATTCTCTCGCCAAGTAATACGATTAAGGAGATGGCGAAAAAGCAGGAATTTTACAACAATTACGGCGTTGAAGAGTATTATTTGTTTGACCCGGAAAAGGGCGATTTATGTGGATGGTTACGCGCTGAAAATAAGTTAGAAGTTATTGAAGAAATGAGGGGTTGGATAAGTCCGAGATTGGGGATAAAATTGGATGTGGTTGAGGGGGAATTGGTGATTTGCCGGCCTGATGGTGAGCGTTTTGCTTCTTATGTGGAATTAATACGACAAAAGGAGCAACAACAGCAACGTGCAGAGCAGGCTGAGGCGTTATTAGAAGAGGAACGCCGGCGGCGGGAAGTTTTAGAGGCGCGACTACGAGAAATGGGAATTGATCCTCAGCAGTTGTAAGGAATTTTTGGCCCCAGAAATTGAGCTTTGGATGCTAAATTTTCTGGGGCTGTGATTTTTCTAACACTTAGAAGATGATTTGCTTAACATCTCAAGTTATCTTGATTAAGTAGTGCCCTTTTTTTTACTAACTGCTGGCGCAGATTTCCATGTAGAATTAGGAAAAGTTTTTTGTAGCAGTTTTTTAAGACTGATAACTTTGATCTTTCCTCCATGAACGTCGCCGTTGGTGTCATTCTCGATATTTTGAATTTCGTAACCTATACCGTCAAGCTGCTCAGTGAAAACTATGGAGCCAGAGTATTCGTATGAATCCTCAATCTGTTCATTATTTTCTCCGGCTGGCATTTCCCAACAGATGATCTGAGAAGTCAATATCAAGGGATGATTAAACTCATCACTTGGATAAAATGCGTACTTATATTCCAGGGCTTTGTGGACATTTTCATCTAAAGATTTCTCTGCGTTATCAACAGCAATGCTATCAATTCCCATGCTAGAGAAAGTTCGCGGACGTAGCCAAATATCCGCATAAGGCGAATCATTAGGTACAAGATGAGCAAACATTGTGTATAAGGCTCCTACCCAATGCTCTTCACCCATTTTAGGCTCTACAATCCATCTATCTTTAAATGACTCAATATCCACCATAAATCTTGGCCTGTGTTTAATTCCTTTTTTTAGGTTATTCAGTTTTTTGGTATAAGTGTCTAGTTTGACCTCTTGGTTCTCTTTGTTGAGTCGCTCTATCAATTCCTTAAATACCTCTTTATTCATGGCTTTATCAAAAAAATATTTGATTTCATCCACGAAAGAAGGATTTCTCAAAACGTTTAAGGAAGCGTCCGTTAAAGAATTTCTATTCGTTACCACATCAAAGGTGCCATTAATCATAAAAGTATAGTGACATTGACCCGCCGGAGTTGCCAGAACTGCATAATCATCTAACTGGCTTTGTTCAAAAATTTCATTAAAACTACAAATTTTAACTCCTTCAACGCAAATAAATGTCCCTCTCTGATCCGTCAATTTAATGCCACAACTTTGTTTCTTACCTTTTCTGCTTAATTGGGAATATTTGTCCATTGCTCGGCGATTTCCGTCAATTGCCAAAACTAGGCAATAAGTCATTCCTTCAAATTCAAAATTAGTAGCAAGCCGCTCATAAAACCTTCCATCAATAAGTTTTGCTACGTTGGCCGGACTTTTGATTGTTAACTTATCAGAGTCATCTGGCTTTTCTAAATAAGGATACCCAACTTCAATTTTTTTTAATTTATTTTCTGTCCAGAGATATAACTTGCATTGATCATTGTAACCAGTACAGCTTTTAAAAAGTTCTTGTTTATCGTTTGGAAATCCTGTGTCATTAGGGCGAAGAATTCTCATATCACCATGTCGGGTGTAAAAACGTATGTAATTCCTTAAATATGACAATTCCTCATCTTTATGTTTCTTGGAATCATAATAATCCGGAAAGTTGTTCACCTCCAGACCTTCAACAATGATCATAGCTCCTGTGTTAAATTTATCTCTAAAATATTCTTGATTAAGTTTATCCAGAATCGGCTGAATTTGAGAATTTTTGATCTTAAATAAAGCCGCTAGACTTTCCCAAGGTTGCTCATTTTTTTGCGAGGAAATATCAAATTCAACTTTTAAGTTCTTTTTAGGATTATCTATAGATATTGAACGCCAATTTTCCTCACCCTTACATCTGGTAATCAAGGTAAATTTTGTAGAAGCAAAACATAGCTTTGATCCTTGACATTTATAGCCTATAGCTTCTCCTTGAATTTTTGTAGACATCCCTATAGAGAAAAAAGCCTCATAAGGAGTTATCCCATTAATTTCTTGAGTCTCGCTTAAACCAATACCGTTGTCAAAGTAAATAAATCCTTTTTCTTTCAATAATGGATAAATTTCTATTCTATTTGCCCGTGCATCATAGGAGTTTGATATTAATTCTCGAATAACCTCACAGGGGTCTTTTTTATTAACTGAAAGCTCAGACAAAGAGTGTGTATAGGATATGTGGGGATGAAGTGAAGCCATAAAGATATGTGTAGTTTACTGGGAACGAAATTATCTTATCACTCTCCTTGAGCCGAGGAGATCAGTAAATATACTGAGTTAATCGAATTAAGGTCAGGGTGAAAACTTGCTGTTAATTGACATGACGGTGCTTTACTGTTGTCTTTGCTAAATCTTGCCTTAAACCTTGCCCGATGGAAAGTTTAAGTAAGGTTTCCACCGGCATTTTTCGATGCGCCGAAACTTGCTTAAGCGATTCTAAAGTATCTATTAGAGTTAAAATAGAAACCGCTTCTGCTGGATGCGGACGCACTTTTAATTTCATATCTTCTAAAGCCTATTCATCACTTTTTGACTTTAACTTACGCCGACCGGCGTCGGCGTTTTTGACGGCGTTCTTCCAACGACGAAACCTCGCCACCACTGCTTTCTCTTGCCACTCTAATTAACAAACCGGCAGTCAACAAACTGGCAATCATTGAACTACCACCATAACTGACTAAAGGCAAAGGTAAACCGGTTGTAGGTAACGCACCTGTTGCCACACCAATATTTAACAACGACTGCCCAATCATCAAAACCATCGCCCCAATTGCTACTAATTGATGTAAAATATTTTGAGCCTTAAATGCTACCCTCAGCGCCATTGTTCCATAAGCAACCAACAACAAAAATAACCCTAAACATCCGAAAAGCCCAAATTCTTCCGCAAACACAGAAAAAATAAAATCGCTGTATTGAATTGGCAGAAAAAATAACTTTTGTTGCGACATTCCGAAGCCATTTCCTACGGTTCCACCCGAACCCACAGCCATTAAACTTTGGGTGAGTTGATAACCATCTCCCATTGCATCGGCCCAAGGATTCAAAAATGATAAAACCCGGCGGCGTTGATATTCTTGAAAAGTTACACTTAAAAGCCCTAACATTAAGCCGGCTAAAGCGGTTCCCCCCAGTTGATTGAAAGGAATACCACTCGCCAGCGCTACTAACCACAATGTCATGCCACAAAGGGCTGTTGTACTTAAATTTGGCTGTTTTAAAATCCCAAGCAAAACAAGGGCAAAAATCCCCAGCCAAGTAATGCGGACTCCCCAAGAAAAGCGGTTCCAATGCCCAAAAATACGAGCGCTTTGTAAGATTAAAAATGGTTTAATTAATTCCGAAGGTTGAATCAAAACCGGCCCCAATTTTAGCCAGCGAGTTGCGCCGAAAGCGGTTTGTCCAAGTCCGGGTAACTGCGTCATCCAAATAAAGCCCAGCAATAGCAAAACTAAAAAATTTGCTATCCCCATGATGTAGCGCAGGGGGGAGTTGACGATTATATTAAAGCCTAGCAAACCGATCAATATCCAAACTAGCTGGCGTTTCACAAAAAACAAGCCATCGCCATGTTCTACAAAGCCGCTAGGATAGGATGCAGAATACATGACTATGAGGCCGGTAAACAGCCACAGGAAGGTTAACCACCGCAATATCCGCGCTTCCCACGCCCAATCTTTTACGGAAGGGTCAAAAATCGGTAATAGCCGGCTTATATTCACAATTGTTTTTTATCCTTGGTCATTTGTTCTTTGTCAATTGTCCTTGGTAAAATCACAAATGACAAATCACAAAAAAGAGGCCGCTACTAGCGACCTCTTTTCAAAGCGTGATTCAAACTAAAGTGGCTATTACAGCAGGCCGGTGTTGGTGCCGGGTTTGCCGGTAGCTAGCTGAACTTTAACGATTTTGCCACCCATTTTCATAATCCGTTGCTGCTCACGGAACCAGTTGTCGTAAGGCACCAATTTGGTGAAATAGGTGTTTTGTAATTCGCGCTGAGTGCGGATACGCGACTGGCTGGGAACGCAGGCAGTAACTTTGAACATTCTCATGGTTTTCTTCTCCTGGCGGGATATGAAAAATTTGGATGTGAATTAATTATCTAATGTCAACGTCTCGCCGGTAAATTATTTAAAAAATTTTACGGGGAGTAAGCGTTTGTTTGGTCGTTTTTACTATTAGTCAAATTTGGATGATTTGACCGAACGACGAGCTTTTTGGCTGACAAGCTTTGCATTTTACTATCGATGCGGAGGCTAATGCACGCGAGGTAGCCCATAATTTTTATTGAAGGTTGGGCATCAAGAGTCAATATTAGACCGAAAAAACTCATTTATTTTGGAATAAATAAGCCTTAAACAGGCTAACACTCACTCTGGACGGCCCAAACCCCAATTATTTAGTCATTCGTCATTGCTCATTTGTTCTTAGCTAAGGACAAAGGACAATGGACAAGGGACTTTATTAGCTCAAGCCAGAAGAAATGTAGTCGAAGTAAACGCCCATTTCTTTACCGGCATCAGCACCCACCAAACCGGCGGTAACTTCTTTCATAGCTTGGATAGCTTGAACGGTAGCGCCGATGGGAACGCCCAAGGAGTTGTAGGTTTCTTTCAAACCGTTGAGGACGCGCTCATCAAGGATGGACGGGTCGCCGGCCAACATGGCGTAGGTGGCATAACGGAGGTAGTAGTCGAGGTCGCGGATGCAAGCTGCATAGCGACGGGTGGTGTACATATTGCCACCGGGACGGGTGATGTCAGAGTACAACAGAGATTTGGCTACTGCTTCTTTGACGATGGTGGCTGCGTTGGCGCTGATGGTGGTTGCGGCGCGGACGCGGAGTTCGCCGGTGGCGAAGTATGCTTTCAGTTTGTCGAGAGAAGAACTATCAAGGTATTTGCCTTGAACGTCGGAAGAGTTGATTACGGAAGTAATTGCGTCTTGCATCTTTGATGTTTCCTTAAACTGCCTAATTTTCGGTGGTTATTCGTTGTTACGGTTTAACAGTAGGGAATAATTCCTTACTGCATTGCACCGATCACATAGTCGAAGTAGGAAGAGGCTTCGGCTGCATCTTCGCCAGACAGCAGAGAAGAAGCTGCGTTTTTCATTGCGCGGATGCCTTCGGCAACGCCATCAATGGGGGTACCCAAGGATCTGTACATTTCGCGCACGCCAACGATACCGATTTCTTCGATGGGGGTTACATCACCAGCAACGATTCCGTAGGTGATAAGGCGCAGGTAGTAGTCGAGGTCACGCAAGCAGGTGGCGGTCATTTCTTCGCCATAAGCGTTTCCACCAGGAGACACGACGTCGGGGCGTTTTTGGAAGAGTTGGTCGCCAGCTTGTTTGACGATGCGTTCGCGGGATTCGCTCAAGATTTGGGCAATCCGAACGCGGCGTTCGCCGGTGGTGACGAAGCCTTTGATGCGATCCAATTCACCAGGGCTCAGGTAACGGGCCTCGGCATCAGCATTCACGATGGATTTCGTGACGATACTCATTAACGGTTTCCTCCCAATGATATGTAAACTCGGCTTTTTAGGCCGGTTGCTGGGTTGGTCTTTGGCTGTGCTTATAAAGTAAGTGGCTTTTGGGCCGCTTCTTCTGCACTGGCTTTAGATGTCCCTTGTGTATTTTAAGGGTATCTGTGCCGCTTTCAGACTTTTAACGCCAGTTAGTTTTTGCAAATACGGATATTTTGCAGCATGAGGTTTGCTTTCTGACAAGCGCTTAATATTTTTTAATATTTTTTTCATACGGGGCCGGAGATGGGCCAAAACAGAGGGGCCGGTTTTAAGGGTGGGATTTTTAGCTAAGGAGAGGGAATACTTTATTTATAAGATACTTTGAGTGAGAAGCACTACGCATATATAACCCTCCTCCATAGGGTTGGCCTCATCCTTTTGGGTGAGAGGGGGGGGTGATTGAAGCATCTACCTTTGGATGAGCATACCGGGGGAAGGGGGTAAGGGGTGACACCCCTTATCGTTAGAAATGTAAGGACAAACAAGTTCACCCAAGGAACACCAAAATGCAATCCACCAACAACCAATCAATTCAATCTCAAGCATTTGCTACTCAATTAAATAAGCCGGTTCTCCAGTTAGGTTCTAAAGGTAATGAAGTTAAAGAGTTGCAAAAGTTGCTAATTCACTGGAATTATCTTCCCTACGGTTTCTCGATTGATGGTTATTTCTCTACCACTGTTCAAGATGCTGTTACAGCTTTTCAATACCGAGTATTTTTGAAAATGGATGGCATTGTTGGCAAGAATACCTGGCAGGCATTGTACACCGGCGCCCCTGTGAATATGCCAATGTTGCAACGTGGTTCTCAAGGGGAAGCAGTCAAAACTTTGCAACGCGCTTTAGCCGATTCTAATTCTTATTATGGCGCAAATGATGGAAATTTTGGGCCGATTACTGAGGCGGCTGTTCGCACTTTCCAAAAAAATGCCGGTTTAGTTGTTGACGGAATTGTGGGCAATAAAACCTGGTATGCGTTGAGCAAAATTTACGCTCCTGTGGGCTGTTAATTGCGAGTTTTACTCTGGTTGGAATGAATGCCCTGTTGGGCATTCAACACTCTCTCAAATATCAACTTTATTAACTCAAGGAACACCAAAATGCAATCCACCAACAACCAATCAATTCAATCTCAAGCATTTGCTACTCAATTAAATAAGCCGGTTCTCCAGTTAGGTTCTAAAGGTAATGAAGTTAAAGAGTTGCAAAAGTTGCTAATTCACTGGAATTACCTACCCAACGGTTTCTCCATTGATGGTTATTTCTCTACCACTGTTCACGATGCTGTTACAGCTTTTCAATACCGAGTATTTTTGAAAATGGATGGCATTGTTGGCAAGAATACCTGGCAGGCATTGTACACCGGCGCCCCTGTGAATATGCCAATGTTGCAACGTGGTTCTCAAGGGGAAGCAGTCAAAACTTTGCAACGCGCTTTAGCCGATTCTAATTCTTATTATGGCGCAAATGATGGAAATTTTGGCCCGATTACTGAGGCGGCTGTTCGCACTTTCCAAAAAAATGCCGGTTTAGTTGTTGACGGAATTGTGGGCAATAAAACCTGGTATGCGTTGAGCAAAATTTACGCTCCTGTGGGCTGTTAATTGCGAGTTTTACTCTGGTTGGAATGAATGCCCTCTTGGGCATTCAACACTCTCTCAAATATCAACTTTATTAACTCAAGGAACACCAAAATGCAATCCACCAACAACCAATCAATTCAATCTCAAGAATTTGCTACTCAATTAAATAAGCCTGTTCTCCAGTTTGGTTCTAAAGGTAATGAAGTTAAAGAGTTGCAAAAGCTTTTAATTCACTGGAATTATCTTCCCTACGGTTTCTCCATTGATGGTTATTTCTCTACCACTGTTCAAGATGCTGTTACAGCTTTTCAATATCGAGTATTTTTGAAAATGGATGGCATTGTTGGCAAGAATACCTGGCAAGCATTGTACACCGGCGCCCCTGTGAATATGCCAATGTTGCAACGTGGTTCTCAAGGGGAAGCAGTCAAAACTTTGCAACGCGCTTTAGCCGATTCTAATTCTTATTATGGCGTAAATGATGGAAATTTTGGCCCGATTACTGAGGCTGCTGTTCGCACTTTCCAAAAAAATGCCGGTTTAGTTGTTGACGGAATTGTGGGCAATAAAACCTGGTATGCGTTGAGCAAAATTTACGCACCTGTGGGCTGTTAATTGCGAATTTTACTCTGGTTGGAATGAATGCCCTGTTGGGCATTCAACACTCTCTCAAATATCAACTTTATTAACTCAAGGAACACCAAAATGCAATCCACCAACAACCAATCAATTCAATCTCAAGAATTTGCTGCTCAATTAAATAAGCCGGTTCTCCAGTTAGGTTCTAAAGGTAATGATGTTAAAGAGTTGCAAAAGCTTTTAATTCGCTGGAATTACCTACCCAACGGTTTCTCGATTGATGGTTCTTTCTCGAAGTATGTACAACAGGCGGTTACAGCTTTTCAATACCGAATGTTTCTCAAATCGGATGGTATTGTGGGTTCGTTGACTTGGAAAGCATTATACACCGGCGCCCCTGTGAATATGCCGACTTTACAAAAAGGTTCTCAAGGCGAAGCGGTAAAAACCTTGCAACGTGCTTTACGAGATGCCGGTGTTTATTTTGGCGCAATGGACGGAATTTTTGGGGAAGTAACTGTTGCTGCGGTTCGCACAATTCAAAAAAATTCTGGTTTGGTAGCCGATGGAATTGTGGGCAATAAAACCTGGTATGCTTTGAGCAAGGTAAACGCACGAGTTTAGAGTGTTTTTTAGAGCAATTTGGTATGCTACAAACCCGGTTTCTTATAGAAATCGGGTTTTACCAGCTAAATTATTTGGAAATCAGACACATCGATAAGGGAAGGTTGAACGCCGTTAAGAGTGGCAAGTAATTCGGAACCTGTGCTGATAATATTAGAGTTAATATCGGCAGTAATTATTAATTCTTGGAAGGTTAAACCGGCACTTAAAATGATCAAGTCTTCCCCCTTTTTTAAATCGGTGATGATATCCATCTCGGCTGCTTTTTCTAATATAAAGTTGTCGTTTCCTAGTCCGCCGCTGAGGGTGTCACTGCCGAAGTCGCCATCGAGGATATCATTATCTTTTCCGCCAATCAGAATATCGTTATCTTTTCCGCATTGAAGTGTATCGTCTCCCTCACAGCCATCTAGTATATGAAAATCGCTATTTCCAAAGAGTATATCGTTGCCTTTTCCTCCGCAAATTGTATCGTTGTTGAAGTTTCCAAGTATGGTATCATTGCCGGCATAACCTTTGACAATATCATCATCTTTACCGGCAAATATTAGATATTCTCCTTTGCCGCTATCGATAATATCGTGGCCGGTGTTGCCAATAATTAAGTCATTTTCTGTCCCGCCTATAATCGTATCATTGCCAATTTCTCCTAAGAGAATATCGTCTCCTTCACTGCCTAAAATGACATCGTTATCTTTGCCTGCAAATACTGTATCTCTGCCTTTTCCGCCATCGATATAGTCGTTGCCGGTGTTGCTAAAAATCAAGTCGTTGTCATCTTCACCAACCAGGTTGTCGTTATCACTTTTGCCGATAATTGTGTCATTTCCAAGGCTAGAATTAATGCTTTCTCTGTTATCGGTGCCGGTGATAAAATCATCAGACAAACTACCGTTTAAACTGTTTTGTGTTGGGTTGGTAATAAAGCTGCTTGGTGTTGGGAAAATATCGCACAGGCAACTCACATCAGGATCAGCAAAAACTTCCGATGTTGGTGTTGATGTAGAAGTGTCTGTTGGTGCCGGTGTTGGCGTAGAAGTTTCTGTGGGTGCCGGTGTTGGCGAGGGTGTGGGAGAATTTAGTAGCAAATTAAAAGAATTGCTAACACTCGCACCGGCACTATCTTTTGCTGTTACTAAAAACCTCAAAGTTTCTTGAATATTTTCTGGTGATGTGCCTCCAAAAGTAAGCGTTAGCGCATCAAAATTTAACCAAGAAGGTAAGAGAGTTCCATCACTAAGTGTTACGCTGTAGGTAAGCGGCTCGCCATCGGCATCAACAAAGATATTTTCTGGCAATTTAAAACTAAATGCTGTGCCGGCAACAATGGCGATATCGGAAATGGGGATGTTTACAGTTGGGGGAGTATTCGGAGTTTCATTATCTGTTATGTTGACTTGCAGGTTGGGGATGGGTGTAAGGATGTTGGAGTATGCCGGATCAGCACTGTTGGTGATGCTGTGAGTGAGGATGCCGGTGTGAGGAGAGTTTTCAACTGTTGAATCGTTAATTGCTCTAACAGTAATTGTTTGAGGGTTTGTGGTGGGGAAATTTAAAGAAATTGAGTTTAAAAAGTTAACGCCATCTGTACTAATTTGAGTTTGGCTATCTGCTGATATTGTTATTTCTACTTGTCCTGTAGGGGCTGCATTTAAGGATATGTTGTAAGTATCGGTTGTTTGATTTTCTTCGTTTACATTTGTGCTGTCGGCAGTTTCGGTAATTGTAATTCCGGGTAAAATGGGAAGGGGAAAAGTTTGGCCGGTGTTAATAGTTCCGTAGCTGTTTGTTGCGGATGTCCAGCTAAAATTTGCGGAAGTGGTGCCGGTGCCTGTTAGTTGCAAAGATTGACCGAGGGGAGCGGCGTTTTGAATTACACTAATATCGATACTTGTTAACCCAATGGCCGGCCCGTTAGCGGCAGTAAATATGCCTTCATAACTGAGAAATTGAATAACGTTGTTGTTGTTATCTACAAGTGCAATGGCATCAGGGCCGTTTTGTATGCCGTTTGTCGGATAAGAAAAAAATAGGCTGCCGAAGTTGTTTTGTTGGTTGGGAATTATGCCGGAAAGAATGCGAGTGTTATAAAAATTTCTGTTATTTCCGTTGTACAGAACGAGGCTCCAACCTGCTAGGTTTGTGTTGGCCGGCCCAGTTATTTCTATGCCTTCGTTTGCATCGGTGCCGGTGTTGTCGTAGTGAATCTCACTGATAAATATGTTCGTCATAAAATATATTTATGATGAAAATTAAGTATGTCGTTAAAACTAGCTGAACGGATTTGATACTTAACTCACTAGAACCCCGAATAAATCTCTCGTCAATTCTTGTAAAGTTTTTATTTTTGTGATATATTTTCTATCGCTTATATGGCGAAAATATATTCTCAGCTACCGGCCAAAAGATAAGCTGTTTTTCGTTGATCAAAGAATAACATTAAGCTTTTCAATTAGCAAATTACGAAGTAATATTAAAAAGTCGTTTATAAAACTTGTAGGAATTTTGGCTTACGATAACACTTGTAAGTTTTTAGCAGAAAGATACCCAGTGGATTTTGCTCGCTGGTTGCTGTCCGTTGAAACGACAGATATCCAGGTCATCAAGACGGAGTTAAACCAAGAACCAATTCGTGCTGATTCTCTGACTTTTCTGCAAATTTTGTCATCAATTCTGCACCTTGAATTTCAAACGTTGCCGGTTTCTACGCCCCCGCTACCTTTCCGAATGCTGGATTATTCAGTGAGGCTAAAACGTCAATATAATTGTGACGTTGAGCAGGTTGTCATTTTCTTAAAACCGACAAATTCTGAGATTGCTTTTACTGAAATGTATCAAGATCGAACTACGACGCATCGCTATCGGGTGATTCGTTTGTGGGAACAAGATCCGGCTATTTTTTTAGGGAATCCTGGGTTACTTCCCTTTGCGAGTTTAACACGGAGTGATGCGCCGGAAATGTTGCTCTCCCAAGTGGCGGAGCAAGTCGCTAGAATAGAGTCAACTTCGGAACGCGAGAATATTAGTGCTTGTGCTTATGTTCTGGCGGGTTTACGGTTTGAAGACCGATTAATTCAACAATTATTGAGGAGCGATCTTATGCGCGAATCTGTCACTTATCAAGCTATTCTTGAGGAAGGCCGAGTCGAAGGCCGGCGAGAAGCACTCCAACAAGGACTCCAACAAGGACTCCAACAAGGAAAACAAGAGGAAGCTGCATCACTTATTATACGCCAGCTTGTACGCCGTGTTGGGGGTGTAGATGAGCAATTGCGACAGCAAATTCAAAGCTTATCTTTACCGAAATTAGAGGAGTTAGGAGAGGCGCTTTTGGATTTTTCTCAACTTTCGGATTTAATTGCGTGGTTGCAGGAAAATTCCTAGGAAACTTGTAGATTGATTGGGGCCGGTGGCCCCATTTATGCTTGATTTGGTTAACAATTTGAATGAGAAAGCCGGTGTCTATGTTTTAGGGAAACAAATAAGAAACCGGCTTTCTTCACATCAATTGTGAAAAACAATCTTTAGGTTGCAGGAAGTTGCTCTTTTACAGACAAAGCTTTATCGATAACCTTCTGGATCTGTGACTTTTCAGAGATAAGTTCCTTAATATAAGCTTGAACTTTCACCTCAAGAGTTTGATATTCTGCCGCAAAACTCGCAGCGCTTGGCATTGCTTTTTTAGCTTCATAATACTCGCAAGCAGCATAACCAACCGCTAAGAATGCCATTGCATTCACAAATGGACTGACCGCCCAGCTTGCAGTAGGAGTGTTTTTGAGTAAAAAAGCGAGACCTAATTTTGGTAAAGTATCAGCCGTCAAAGTCAAACCCAAAATTGCTAAAATTTCACTAGATTTTTCGGGGTTTTTGATATCTTCACCATAGGCATAGGCAATTTCGTAAACCATTTGGATGAGTAAGGGGGTAGTAGTACCAAAGTCTAATAACAATCCTACGCCTGGCACCAGATTAAGCAAGCCTGTGGCTGTTGACCAAATTGCCTTTTCATTAATGAGTATCTGAGCAATAAGTGCTGGTGAGCGATCTGGGTGATCTTCCTTAATTTTGTTGACATTTTTCTTTGCTTTTTCTGCATCAACTTTTATCAACCCCTCAACAATACGCTCTACCCAGATTCCGTTCCACAAAATAATGATCGGTTGCACTAAATCTGCAATTGCTTTTTCAGTTCCTTTAAAAGCTAAAGAGATGAACTGTAAAGCCTCTTGACCGGCCTCTCCGACAGCTTGCCCACCGGCTTCAATATTTTGCGAGATAAATTTTTGGCTTTCCGTCACAAAGTAAAGTGTTGTTTCAATATCTTTTGTGGCTTTATTCGTTACGGCTTGCTGAACATCCGTTATCCACTTCACGAGATAATTAACATCTTGTTCCGCCTCTTGTTGGGCTTCTTGTTGGGCTTTTTTATGGATTTTTTGCTCGTTTTGTTTAACTTGTGGCTGAATTACTGTTTCTGAGTCAACAAGTGCTGAAACCGGCACCCATTCTCCCATCGAAAGCCCTTCAACAAGGAAACAGACTTGTTGCCTGTCTACCCAGGTAGCTACTGCCAGGACTTTCCCTTTTTTTTGCTCTCCATCGATATTACAGATGGTTGGTTTAAATAGCCTTGCGTTCTCTATCGTATTTACACTCATTGCCGCTCTGCCCAAAGATAATTGTTTCTATATAAGAGCTTAGCTAACATCCACCATAAGATCAAGCCTTATTTATTCTTTCTTCAGAGAAAAATATCTATTTATTTGAATGATAAAAATTAGCAAATCACCCTCTTGAAACAGTAGTTGTCCTGAGCGAAAAGACAGGCATACAGGCTGTTAGAACCGGCCCCCACCTCTAGGCATCCCCGGCACCATTTCCTCACACTATACTAATCAGTGTAATATCTAAAAAACCCCTACCATGCCATCCCCAACCAACACCCAAATGGGAAAAGTCACCACCACAATCACCGTCACAAACGAAGTAGATCAAATCCTTGCAGAAAGAGGATTCATCCCCGTCGATCAAATTCGCTCCATCACCCTGCATAACGTCCTCGTAGACACCGGCGCCACCCGCCTTTGTCTCCCCGCAGAAATCATCAGTCAACTTGGCTTAACCCCAGTCGGAGAAATAGTAGTAAAAACCGCAGCCGGCAACCGAACAGTCCGCGTCTTCAAAAATGCAGCCTTGAACGTAGAAGGACGAGAAGGCTCTTATAGTTGTATTGAACTCCCAGGAGGTGAAGACCCCTTACTCGGTGTATTTCCCCTAGAAGACTTAGCCCTAGAACCCGACTTAAAAAACCAATGCCTCCGACACTTACCCATAGACGGAAACGACACCTACCACACCATTTATTAACCCCATAAACCTCCAAAGAAAAACCCTAGTTTCTCTAAAGAAACCAGGGTTTTAAACTTAAAAATGTTGCTCAAGCACAACTACATAAAATTAGCGCTTGTAAGGCACCACATTCTCACCAAAATAGCGAGCATATTCAGCACCATCAAGCAACATCGCAACCGCAGCAGGCACACCGCACTCCGCCATCAGCTTCTCACATTGAGCAACCTCAGCAACCGCCGGCATACGTCCCAGCACATGACGGCACATCAACTCAGCCGCCTTAGCCTGCGGGAACGCCACCACAAACCGCTCACGGTATGCCTCAGAGCACACTAAAGCACGCACAAACTCACGCACCGAAATCTCACCGGCACGCAAACTAGCCTCAGCATCCGCTAAACGGAACTCAGCAGGAATCTGTGCAGAATAGACATCCATCACCTGACGGTAGATAGCCTCAATCGCCAAACTCCACTCATTCGCATCCATACCCTCAGAGATCCGATAGATCCGAGCCGCATTCGTCGCCGCCACAGGCTTCACACCCTCAGCAGAAACCGACCGGCCAACACCCACCAAATCACTCTTACCAGGCATAGACGCCATCGCCTTAGAAGTCAAAGGCAACTTAGCCGTCATATTCGCATCCGAACTCACCGGCACAAACGAAGGAACAACCAAATCCTCATTCTGCTTCGTCAACTGGTTATACAACCGCTCAGTATTCGGGAAATTCGCAGCCGGCAAAGTTGGATAGCGGCGGTAAGGCACCACATCCTCATTAAACGCCTGCAAATACTCCATACTGTTCACCATCGCACCGATGAACCCACGAATACCCTGCGAAGCCAAAATCTGGTTATACTTCCGAATCTCAGCCTGATCACGCGGCGCACGTCCGAGGAAATGCTTCGTCCCCAGTTCAATCACCTTAGTATTCGGATAAGGCGCATAGAACTCCTTAACGTACAGGCTGGAACAACCCAACCCCTCAATAAACTCCTTAACGGTGATTTCCCCGTTCCGCAGCTTACTTTCCAAAGCCGTGAACTCATTCTTAATAACGTAAGGATTCAAATCACGCTCAAAGATTTGCCGGTAAGCAGCCTGAATCACCGTTTGAGCCTCAGCCGGTGTCCGGTTCGTCAGCTTAAACACCTTCGTTTGCTCACGACGTTTCTGGACACCTTGAGCCAAACGCATATCCACCTCAGCCGGCGAACGCTCAGGCACAGCACCCAACTCCACAAAGCGAGGAGTCGTTTCCGCTTCAGGAGCCTTCGCACCCTTATCAGCAATCGTACCAACACGCAGCGACCGCAGCGATTGACCGGCCGGCGTCAAATAACGCTCATAAGGCACCGTATCCTCACCAAATGCCTCCTCATACTCCTTGCTATCAATAATGGCATCCACCAAAGCGTAGAAACCCTTCTTCGAGCAAAGATCAAAATAAGCATTCATCTCTTGGCGTCCATAGGTCGGACGGCCCAACAAACGCCGGTGGATATACTCAATCGCCTTACAAACATAAAGCGAAGTCCAGTACATCTTGCGGAAAATATCCGACTTCGCCAAAAGCCGAATAAACTCCTTCATCGTAATTTCGCCGTTTTCCAGCTTAATTTCCGCAACCTTTTGGCGTTGACCCTCATATACATCACGGCCAAAAACTTGCAGATAAGCTGCTCTGATTATCGCTTGGGTTGAGCTTTCCGAATACTTAACGCTCACACCCTGTACCGGCGTCGCACCGCGCTTACCGTACTTCATGGTGCCGCTAGGAATTTGATCCAACTTGAAGACCTTCGGCCCCAAACTACCCGGATTATTGCCCCGTGCGGCTGGGTTGCTGAGTTGGTTTTCAATTCCTGCACCGCGACGAATTAAAATCCGGCGGGTATCCTTACTAAACGGTGCCGGTGCGCTGCTGGGGTTCCGAGTTTCTTTCGGGAAAATAGCCCCAAACTGAATTTCCAGCGGATCATTCCCACTACCGTAGGGGTGTTGATCAGGCAACGGCTGCTCATAAGACGCATAAAGCGTAATGAACTGAGGAATTTTGCGGAACGGCGCACTGTAGTTAAACAAATCAAACTGTGGCCCCCAGTTGCGGCATTCTTGGGCCTCTTGACCCAAACCACGCAAGTAAGGCACAGTTTCTTCGCCAAAATAATCCGCGTATTCTTGCGAGTCTACCAACGCATCTATCAAAGCCGCTAAACCACCCGTAGACACGATGGAGAAGTATTTTTGCACTTCTTCACGCGAAGACGGCGCACGGCCTAAGATATGACGGAAAGCCAACTCCAAAGCGCGGCTATTGATAAACGGCGTAAAGAATTGACTGCGATACAAAGGAGACTTGGCAAGCCGGCGGATAAACTCCTTCATGGAGATTTCGCCGTTTTTAACTTTGGATTCTAAATCAGAAATTCCCAAGCCGTAGGCGCGGGTAATATCGCGCTCAAACACTTGCCGGTAGGCAGCCTTGACGGCATCATTTTTCTCAGAAGACGACAAACCAGGCTTCATCGCAAATTTAGGCCGGCGTTCGGCTGCATTGGAATAAATTTGCGGCAGTTCTAAACCTTGTTGGTCGTTGCTCTCACGCTGACGGACTTTGTTAGAAGGTGTGGGAGCCTTAAATTCGCTGATCAGCACTTCAAAATACTGACCTACGATATTTTTAGCATCTTCGTCTTGTCTAAAATACCCCAAGGACGCGGCCCGCATTTCTTGCAGCGCCACAAGCGTTGCCGGTGTCGAGCAGGCGTTTTCGATAATTTCCCGTAACCCGCGAGTGTTGACGGCGATGATGTTTGGATCACCGGCCACAATAGCATAGGTTAGATAGCGCAAGAACCAGCTTAAATCCCGTAGGGATTTGCTCATGTTGCTTGGGCCATAGCGAGCAATGTTAATCGGTTGGAACCCAGGAGGCAAGGGGCCACCACCCGGAGACAGGGTAAACAGTCCTTTTAATCCCTCGAAAAATCCGCCGCCTTTGGCATCCACATAGGTGACGGTTCCCAGTTTCATGCCTTCTTTGGTATTCATTACTGGCGCCGCTGCCGTTTTCACGGGCTCTGCGGGTTTTTCAAAGTAGGCCATCGGCGAACCGCCGGTGAAAATCCGGTTTGCTGCTCTTGAGACGATTAACTCTGAGTTTTTTGTCAGAATTTCCGCAATTTCAAGGCGCTTGGCTCCAGATTTAAAGTAGGTTTCCAGTTCGCTGAGTTCGCCTCTTTGCAAAAAACGGTCTTGCTGTTCGGCGCTCGATATGGTTGCGACTGGTACGGTTTGATATAGTTGCGGACGTGCTACTAAGCTTCCACCACTTGCTTTTACACTCATGCGATGTCAAAAGCTCCAATTTGTATGTATTACTGCGGTCTATCGGATGTGATTGAAGGTTTGCGAGTACGTTTGGCCTCTCAAGAGCCTTCTTTTTTATGGATCTCTCAGCCAGGTGTTGGCTCTGATTCCAGTTTTTTTAGATTAAAACGTTTCGGCCTCTCTCCCCCCGTTTGTTAAATTTTGTGTCGGACAAATTTTGTTTAGTCTGTGGGCGATCATAAAGTATTAAGGCTGGTTTGCTGAGAAAAAAGATAAGTTTTGTAACATTTCCCCATCGGGGGAAGGCTGAGCTATTCAACTATTGATAAATACAGATCGCAGATCGGGTAAACTGTTTAGCGCACTCTCTCCCTCTCCAGATTCCTCTATCTCTAATCGCCTCTATGACGAATTCTCAAGAAATTAGCGCGGCGGTGAGTCGGCTTTATGATACTTACCCTTTTCCCCCTGAACCTCTGCTTGATGAAGCTCCACCGGGTTATAACTGGCGTTGGAGTTGGCCTGCTGCTTATGCTTTTTGCACCGGCTCCTATCCCGAAACTTTAAAGCCTCGTATTCTTGATGCCGGTTGTGGTACAGGTGTAGGTACTGAGTATCTGGTTCATCTTAACCCCGAAGCTTCTGTGACTGGTATTGATTTGAGCGGCGGGGCGCTGGAGGTGGCAAAGGAACGCTGCCGCAGATCGGGTGCAGATCGTGTCCAGTTCCAGCACTTGAGTTTGTATGATTGTGCCCAGCTTGAGGGGGAGTTTGATTTAATTAATTGTGTGGGAGTGCTGCATCATTTACCTGAGCCGATACGGGGAATTAAGGCTTTGGCTTCTAAGCTTGCTCCGGGGGGGTTGATGCACATTTTTGTCTATGCTGAGTTGGGCCGGTGGGAAATTCAGCTTATGCAAAAGGCAATTTCTTTGCTCCAAGCCGACAAGCGCGGCGATTATCAAGATGGCGTTAAGGTTGGCAGACAAATTTTTGCTTCTTTACCACAAAACAACCGTCTTGTCAAGCGCGAAAAAGAACGGTGGTCAATGGAAAATATGCGGGATGCCAATTTTGCGGATATGTATGTTCATCCCCAAGAAATTGATTACAATGTTGAGACTTTATTTGAGTTAATCGATGCTTCTGGGTTAGAGTTTATTGGTTTTTCTAATCCTGAATATTGGAATTTAAACCGGCTTTTAGGTAGTGAACCGGCCTTAATTGAACGGGCAAAAAGTTTAAATAAAAAGGAATATTACCGGCTGGTTGAGTTGTTAGATCCAGAGAATATTACGCATTATGAGTTTTTCTTGGGTCGGGCGCCGGTGGCTAAAATTAATTGGGATGAAGATGAAAAGCTTATGAAAGCTAGGCCGGTGGTTTCACCTTGTCTTCAGGGTTGGCCTTCTCAACAAGTGTTTGATTACAACTATCAAGTTGTTGAATTATCAGATGGCGAATTTGCCTTTATGCAAGCTTGTGATAGTAATAAAACTGTTGAGGAAATTTTGAAGCAAGTTACTGTAGAGTTAAACGAAGTAAGAAGTCTACAAAACCGGCAGTTAATCTTATTAAAACAAGAATAAAAACCTTGTAATCTCCCCAAAATATAAGTTTTTAAAAACCCGGCTTCTTCAAGAAACCGGGTTTTTCATCTGCGTTTATCTGCGGTTTAAAAAAGAGTGCCCATAGCCCACCCTAAAAGGTGTTTTGGTATCTTCCAGGCACCCTTAAGCAACCGCCAAATTGTTTGGTAAAATAGCCCCGTTAGGCATGATGGTATTGAAGAGTTTGGCATCCGTAAGATTTGCGCCGTAGAGGTTTGCACCTTCGAGGTTGGCTTCGGTTAAGTCGGCTCCCGTTAAGTTGGCCCAGCGGAGGTCTGCATTACAGAGGTTTGCGCGGGTGAGGTTAGCTTCTTGTAGTTTAGCTCCGCAGAGTTTGGCCTCAGAGAGGTTAGTTTTTACTAAATAAGCTCCTATCAGAGAGGCTTCTGTGAGTTGAGCAAAACTTAGATCAGCTTCGCTTAGGTCAGTTTCACAGAGAGAGGCTGCTAAAAGATTGGTTCTGGTTAGTTTAGCTCTCCAGAGGAAGGCTCCGCAAAGGTTAATTTTAGCGAGTTGAGCATTACTGAGATTGGCTTCAAATAAACTGGCTTCGGCGCAGTCTGCATTTTGTAAGTTAACTTGTAAAAGTTTGGCGTAGCTTAGGTTAGCTCCTTTGAGTTTGCTTCCGCTGAGGTTTGCACTAGATAATTCTGCTCCTACTAAGTTTGCTTCGCTTAAGTTTACTTTTATTAATTCGATGCCGCTGAGGTTGTTTCGGCTGAGCAATAGTTGTGTAAAAATTTCTTCAGGTATTTGGTTTAAGGTTTTTTCTTGGGCTTCAGTTGTCAGGGTCACGTTTTCCACTCCTTGGAGGTTTGCGGTTATATTTTTTGGTTATGTTTGCGGTTTTTTGCCTGGGCTGGGCCGGTTGGGTTGCCAGACGGGCTATTCTACCATTTTAGATTTTAGGTTTTGATTAATGGTGGTGAGTGCGGTGGTTTTGGGTGTGAATCTATCTAGGGGAATAGGCTTTAGGAAGATGGTTTGTATAGACTAAAAAAAACTTTAGGGGGAGGATGGCGCTCAGTGGGATTGACATCGCCCCCGCAAAAATATGTAAATCAAGCAGAAAAGAAAAAAGCAAGTGTGTTACTTTTTGCTTTCGTCTTTGAGACTACAACAACTGCTATAAAACTTTCAAGGAAGGAAAAAAAAATAATTCGGGAAGTTTTCGGGAAGAATTGGGGAACGTAACAGTTTAGCTGAGTTGGCTAAGGCGATATCCCAGACCGTGTACTGTTTCTATGAGGTTTTCGGGGGCGTTGGCGGCTTTTAGTTTCATTCGCAGACTTTTGATATGGGCTTTGACTGTTTCTTCTTCTGGGGGGTTTTCTGATGACCATAGCCGGTCTAGGATAACTGACCGGCTAAGTACGCGGCGTCCATTTCGCAAGAGTAGTTCGAGGAGGCTAAATTCTTTAGGCGTGAGGTGTAGGGGTTGGTTGGTATAGGAGACTTCGTAGGTGCTGGGGTCGAGTGATAGGTTTCCCCAAGTAAGTATGGGGGGGGTGGAGGTATTACCACGCCGCAAGAGGGCGCGAATACGGGCGAGGAGTTCTTGCAAGTCAAAGGGTTTAACAACGTAATCATCCGCACCGGCATCAAGGGCGTTGACTTTATCGTTGCTGGTGTCTCGCGCTGTTAGCATAAGGATGGGTAAGGTGTGTCCGTGTGTGCGGATTTTTTTGCATAGGCTTAGTCCGTCGAGTTTAGGCAGATTGATGTCTAGCAAGATTAGGTCGTAGGTGTTTTTTTGGATTTGATTCCATGCGCTTTCGCCGTCTTTGAGGTGATCGACGACGTAAAGTTGGTCGCTGAGGGCTTCACAGAGGGCTTCTGCTAGTCGGATATCGTCTTCTACAAGCAAAATCCGCATTTTTGGGTACACCTTGTTGGGATATAAAAGGCCGGTTTGATGGGGAAGATGTTTTGTTAGTCGGAGGTTTATTGCAATATACCTGATTTAGTGAAACTTCACCACGCTTATACGAGCCGGTTGCGGGTATTGAACGATTGGGAAATATTTGGCTTTTGGGAGAATTTGGCTGTGATGAAATGGGCGTTTGAGTTAAAGTTTAGTGCGGCGGGTTTTTGGGGGGCGGTTTTGATTCTTTGTGGCGTGAGTGGTGGGGGGTATTGGACGACAACCCAGCTTTTTGAACGTCAAAAACAAGTTGAATATAGTTATGAGGTTCTGCAAAAGGTTAAAGAAGTTTTAACGACTTTGCGGGATGCTGAAAGGGCGAGACGTGGTTATGTTATTACGGGAAAAGACAGTTATTTATCTACTTATGAGACCTCTGTTGAAACGATCAAGGATAAGTTTGATGAGGTTCGGATATTAACAGCGAATAGTAGAACCCAGCAACACCGGCTTGATTTGATTGAGCCGTTAATTGCTCTGCGGGTTGATTTAATTAAACAGTCTATCGCGCTTTATAAAAAAAATCCTGAAGATAGAGCAATTCAAATTGAATTAACGGATCTGGGAATTAGACAGCATGATGCAATTTGGAGAGTGATTGCGGAAATGGAAGGGGAAGAGCAATTGATTTTACAAAAAAGAATTGCCGAATCTCAAGAAACTTTTCGCTATAAAATGTTGCTTGATGTAGTGGGTCATGGGTTGAGTTTTTCTTTGCTTTTTGCTGTTTATTCGTTGTTACACCAGCAAATTCAAAAACGCCGGCAATTTGAAGAGACTTTGAGCGAAAGTGAGCAACGTTACCGTAGTTTATTTGAACTAAACCCTCATCCGCTATGGGTTTATGATCAGGAAACTTTGGAGTTTTTGGCCGTGAATGAGGCGGCGATTCAACATTATGGCTATTCGAGAGCAGAATTTTTATCCCTGCGGCTGTGCGATATTGTGGCTGGGGATAAACCTTATTTATTTCCTTTTATGCAGGGGATAAGAAAACATATAAAACAAGATGAAACTGTGATTGATGTTGAGGTTATTGCTCACGATTTGATGTTTAAAGGCCGACCGGCTACATTGGTTTTAGCCAGAGATATTACCGAAGAAAATAAAGCGCAAGAAGCCTTACGAGTCAGTGAGGAAAAGTTTCGCCAAATTGCCGAAAATATTCACGAAGTTTTCTGGATGAGCGATCTAAAGTTGACAAAAATTTTATATGTTAATTCTGCTTATGAGCAAATATGGGGGCGCAGTTGTGAAAGTTTATATAAAAATGTTTTGTCTTTTTTAGACGTTGTTCATCCAGAAGATAGAGAAAGCGTGATGACAAATATGCTGAAAAATAGGGAGAAATCGATAGAAATTGAGTATCGGATTGTTCGTCCTGATAATTCAATTCGTTGGATTCTTGACCGCAGTTTTCCTATTAAAAATTCTGCGGGCGAAATTTACCGCCGCGTCGGTGTAAGTCAAGATATTACTGAACGCAAACGGGTGGAAGAAGTGGGGCTGTATTTGGAAAAAGAACGAGAAATGAGTGAATTGAAGTTACGCTTTTTTTCGATGGCTTCTCACGAGTTACGCACGCCTTTAAGTACGATTTTACTTTCTGCTCAATCGTTAAAAAGTTCGGGGGGAAGATGGGGAGAGGAGAAAACTTTTAAAAATCTCAATCGCATTGAAATGTCTGCTAAAACGATGACGCAGTTATTAACAGATATTTTGACTTTAACTCGTGCAGAGGCCGGTAAGCTTGATTTTCATCCAGAATTGTTGAATTTAACTGAATTTTGTTTAGTTTTAATTGAACAAGTGGAGGTGAGTTTGCTGGTAAATCAGCGAGTTTTTTTTGTGTCTGAGTGGTGTGGTGGGGAGGCTTGGGTTGATGAAAAATTATTGCGTTCTATTTTAACTAATTTGTTGTCAAATGCTATTAAATATTCCGGCGAGGGAAGTTCGATTTATTTGACGTTAAGACGCGAGGGGGAAATGGCTATTTTTCAAATTCGGGATCAGGGAATTGGGATTTTGCTGGAAGACCGGCAATTTCTTTACGATTCTTTCCATCGGGGGGAAAATGTTGGCGATATTCCGGGGACTGGTTTGGGTTTGGCTGTGGTGAAAAAGTGTGTAGAGTTACACGGGGGAAGGATTTCTGTAGAAAGCGAGGTTGGGGTTGGGAGTTTGTTTACAGTTTGGCTTCCTTGTCGGAGATGCGGTTAGTTTTAAGGGCAAAAAAATCCTGAGATTTAAGCAATATTTTCTTTCTTTCTAATCACAAGCCGCTTTTATTTGTTCTAATTTTTCGGCAATTTCTCCTTTGATGAGCATTTGTTCTGCTTTGGCTAAACCGGCTTCTAAATCTGAACAAATCCCGCAATGCCATAAATAAAAGCCTCCGTTCCAAATGGCGGATTTTGTCATTTCTGTGGGTTTTCCTTGCAGGGTTGTTTGGATTTCTCTTATTAGTTCAAAAGTGGTTTCGCTTAGGGGAACATCTTTTCCGCCTAAGCCATATTCCCACGAGTGTAAGATGATGTGCTCAAAGCTTTTTTCAGGGTTTTGGGTGCCAATAATTGCGGCGCGATCTCTGGGTAGGTTTGGACTGCCTTCTAATCCTTTGACGGTTGTATAGGTGTTAAATCCTCGCAATTGGTGAGATATTTGAAACATCTTTTCGGTGGGAGGATGAACAAAGCCTGATATAATGTGAGAATCACCGGTATAGGGACACCAGATCAGTTCTAAGGTAGACAGGGGCGGACGTTTGCCGATTTGAGAACGGTAGGGAACGATTTGTTGGGCGAGGGGAAAATGGTTAGGTAGATATACAAAGCCGAGAAGGGTTTTTTCTAATATTTTTTGTATCTGGGGTATATCGTAGCGATTCCAGTGTACTCCTAGTCCTTGCCATATTTCGATGAGGGGGATGCCTTCTTTGGTGGGCATTCTGTCTCCGCCGTGCAGAATCACCGGCACTCCGGCGGCTGTTAAAATTAGGGCGGTGATGGGAAGGATGGGCGCATACCGGCTGTGTCCGTCGTAGGGGCTGCCGAAGACAACGACTTTTTGGGCAAGGTTGATCGGTTGGAGTTTTGGGCCGAGTTCATCGTAGGCGTCTAGCATTCCGGCGAGTTCTTCACCTGTGGGCCGTTTGATGCGGTGGGAGATTAAAAATGCACCAATTTGGGCGGGGGTTGCTTGGTGTAATAGCATCATTTCGGCGGCTTGAAAGGCTTCGCTTCGAGTTAAGTCTTTGTTGGTGTGGTTGCCGCTTCCTACTTTCTTCAGCAATTCTCTAAACGCATCACTCATTCTTGCAACTTTACCCTGTGTTTAAAATTTACAAATTTCCCCTATTTGATTAAACCATTAGGCGACTTGTGTGTGTGGGGAAAGCGAGGGGGAATTTTTGGTGGTAAGTTGGGTGAAGTAGGCGGGCATAAGTTCTTTGACGAGTTGATAAAACCGGCCTATGGGGGGAATTTGCAGACGATCTCGGCTTGTGACAACAACGACTTGTCTGCTGATGCCGGTGTCGTTTGTGGTTTCAATTTTGCGGATGGCGAGAGTGGGGTCAAGTTGAGCTTCGATGAGGGCGGTTTGGGGTAAGATGGCGATCAATTCGCCGCAGCGGACGACTCCCCGGAAGGCGTCTAGGGTGTTGAGTTCGAGGGCTGCTTGTAGTTTCATGCCGCGCCGGTCAAATTGATCTTGGACGAGGCGTTGCATTCCGTAGCCGTCTTTGAAGAGCACTTGTTGATACCGGCCTAATTCTGTCCAGGGTATAGTTTCGTATTGGGTGAGGGGATGATTGGCTGCCATTAAGACTTCGATGGGTTCGTTGTAAAGGCTTTCTACGATCAGATCGGGACTGGCGGTGAGAAAGCGGTTATTCATTACAATGGCGAGGTCTACGAGTCCGTCTTTAAGCACTTTCAGGGCACGATCACTTCCCAGGGAGGTAACGCGCAGTTGCACATCTGAGAAGTCTTTGGCAAATTGCAATAATACCGGCGGTAGGCTGTAGGCGCAAACTGAGTGGATGGCAGCTATGCAGAGTTCGGGTTGTTTGCCGGCCATGAGATCGGAAAGTTCTTGATGGGCGTTTTGCCATTCTGAGCAAATTTTTTTGGCGCGGGGTAGCAGCCGTTCGCCTCCTAGTGTGAGTTTAGCTTGGGCTGTGCGGTGAAACAGGGGCAGTCCTAGGTCGGCTTCTAGTCCTTGCACTTGCCGGCTGATGGTTGATTGGGTGACTCCGCATTTTCTAGCTGCTTGTTGAAAGCTGCCGGTTTCCGCGACTGCTAAGAAGGCTTGCAACTGCTCTAACCGCATGATGGTTTAGCCCCAAGATTGTGATGGATGACTTTTCCAACGAGGTTAGCCGGTCTGCTTTTGGCTTTCCGTACTATTTGATACACCTCGTCAAAGAAATATTAAGAAATTACTAAGAAAATACCATAGTTTTTTCTTTGACGGTAAATTTTTACGTTTTTGCTAATTTTGGCTGTTGTTCTGGGCTTTGGCATCCAGTTTTGTCGCCCAAGGGAGCCGAGCTTTAAATTTTCTATTATTTGTTGATTTAAGAACTCTGGGTTTTTAGTGGCATAATCATCATAAAAATGCTGAAAAAGCTAGTGTTCGGTGGATTACACCGGCATTTTTATTTTTAATTATTTTTATTAATTAAAAGGAGAATAAAGCCAGATGTATGAAGCTTTTAAACACCGAGTTTATGAAATCTTAGAAGTTTCTAATTCAGATGATTGGCTGCGCCGGTTGGATGATTACAGCGTAACAATTTTGGTAATTTTAGATGTGGCTGATTTTATTCTAAAAACTTTGCCAGCTATTTACAATACCTATCAATTTTCTTTGTTGCGTATAGAAAAAGTTGCTTTAATTTATTTCACCATTTTATATATTTTACAAATTTGGTCATGCACGGCTGATGTTCGCTATGCACATCCAATTAAAGGCAGGCTTAAATATGCAGTTACGCCTTTGGTTTTGATTGATTTGATGGCAATTTTGCCTTTTTACTTGATGGCAGTTTTTCCGCAAGTGGCTTTGATTGAGTCTTTGGAGGTGTTTCGTTTGTTGCGGTTGTTAAAGTTAATTCGCTATTCGGAATCTTTGCAAACAATTTTACGGGTGTTGGGAAATAAAAAGCAAGAGTTATTTATGACGTTTTTAGAGGTGTTGATTTTGCTGGTTTTTGCTTCAAGTTTGATGTATTTCGCGGAAAATAAGGCCCAACCTGAAGCTTTTCCGAGCATACCGGCGGCGATGTGGTGGGGTGTTGTAACGCTGACGACGGTGGGATATGGGGATATTTACCCTATTACGGCGATTGGTAAATTTTTTGGGGCTATGTTGGCTTTTATTGGGATTGGCTTATTTGCTTTGCCGGCGGGTATTATTGCATCGGGGTTTTCTGAAGAGGTGCAAAGAAAAAAGCAGCCAGAAAATCACAAATTATCGGCAGAAATAGAAGAAATAGGGGAATATATCGACCGTTCAGCAGAAGTGATGAAATTGTGTATTGAGGCGGCTAAAAATAAGTTTGGTGAGGATTTTGAGGATGAAGAAAAGGTTTTTGATCTGGCAAGTTTGCTTTATGAAGATGCGGTAAAAAAGTTTAATTTGTAGTGTTTGATGGAGTATTCCCAGCTTAAGCTGGGAGGTAGGTTTTAATAGTCCACCGGCAAGCCAAAACTTTCTAATAATTCGGCGTTTTCTAATAATTCATTTGCCGGCGCATCGGCTTGTATTTTTCCGTCGGTTAAGACTATTGCTCTTTGGGTAGTTTTGCGTATCCAATTGAGATCATGGGAAGCGATTAATAATACATCCACTGTGGCGTTTATTAACACCTTGGCTAAATGCCGGCGCCAACCGGGATCTAAACCATTTGTGGGTTCATCTAAGATTAAAATTGAGGGTTCTAAGGCTAAAATTGCGGCGAGGGCGGCTAGTCTTTTTTGGCCTCCAGAAAGTTCGTGTGCGGAACGATTTTCATAAGCTTCTAAACCAAATTCTGCGAGCAATTGACGGGCTTTATCTTTGGCTATGGCGGGGGGCACGCCGTAGTTGCGGGGGCCAAAGGTGATATCTTCAAGGATGGTGGGCATAAATAGCTGGTCATCTGCATCTTGAAAACAAAAACCTATCTGCCGGCGTATTTGGGCTAAGTTGGAGGTTTCAAGGCGAGTTCCTTGAATAAAAATTTGGCCTGATGAGGGTTGTTTTAAGCCTACTAAGTTGTCTAATAATGTGCTTTTTCCTGAGCCGGTTGGGCCAAGCAAGGCGAGGCGTTCCCCAGGCTGAATATTCAAAGAAATTCCCTGTAAGGTTGGTTTTTGGTTGGGATAGCTGAAGACCAGATTTTCAACTTGGATGGCTGGTTTTGATTGACCAAATATTGAAGAACTCAAGCGATATTTTCCCTGGATTTAGAATTTCAGATAGGAGCTTATCGTTATACTAGCAGCAATTAAGCTGAGGGCGATTAAGATGGCTCTTTCTTTGGGAGGAAATTTATCATCGCTGGGCAATTTTCCTTGATAGCCACGCAGCAGCATTGCATTATAAACGCGCTCGGATCGTTGTAAACTGCGTAGATAAAGCGCTCCAATCATTGATGCACTGGTATAGCGCAACCAACCTGCTGCACCCCCCAAACCTCGACACTGAGCGGCTCTCTGCATTTGGTTGACTTCTCCAAGCAGTATTTCGAGATATTGACCGGCTAAAAGTAAAGTTTCTTTGAAGGATGGATGTAGGGGTAAACCTTGCAAAGCTATTGCAAAACTATGGGGAGGTAAGGTTAATAGGAAGCTGTTCATGGTCAGCAAACAAACAAGGGAACGAACAAGCAAAAAACTAGCGCGTTCCCAACCTTGGGGAAACGCAATGAGGGTTAGTAAAATGATTTCGGAACCGAGTAATTTAAAAAGTGGTTTTACCGGCACGCGCAAGGCAATTGCCCAAGCGAGGGCGACACCGGCATAAACTGCTAACCATGACCAAGCGGGAGTTTTTAAACAAGCGGCTCCGATCACAACAATTAACGAGAGCCGTAGTTTAAAAGGAATAGAAAGATTAAGCATTATTTGGTTTGGTAAGCTTGGCTAATCCAAATGCTACACCAAAAGAAGCTGCACTGCCTACAAGGCCGGTGATGCTGGTACCAACGGGCCCCCATCCTTCAATACTGTAATCTGCAAAGGGTGTGGGAATGCTGACGCGGACGTTTTCTGCTAATTCTAAAAATCCTAAATTTTCGGCAACTTTTTCTAAACCATCGGGCCATGCAGAAGCAAATAAGGACAAAACACCGGCAATTAAACAAATGCTAACAATTGGGATTAACCATCCTTTAATTTCTGATTGTTCTCCGGGTAATAAATCGGGTCTTGCTGTTGCTAAATAAGTTAAAACTCCGCCGGTAATTATGCCTTCGCCAATGCCTATTAAGATATGTACTCCGCTCATTGCTGGTAAAACTAAATTGGCCGGTGCGGTTCCTGATAAAATTAATTGAATTCCACAACCAACTGCTGCTGCTACTACGCTAATTGCGGCTGCTATGCCGGCGGCTAAAGGCAGTCGGCGTTTACTACCTCCTAATAATCGTTGCAAAACTTGGGTGAGAATCCACCCTGTCCAAACTCCTATGATTCCAATATTAAAAATGTTTGCTCCCAAAGCTGTAATTCCTCCATCAGCAAATAAAATTGCTTGAATAATTAAGACCGTTGCAATACAAAGCGTGCCGGCCCAAGGACTGCCTAATATAATCGCGGCTAAGGTGCCTCCTAAAAGGTGTCCGCTGGTGCCACCGGCAACGGGAAAATTAACCATTTGCGCGGCAAAAATAAAGGCGGTTGTTAAACCCAAAAGTGGCGCTTGTTTTATTCCATAAGCGTCACGAGCTTTGTTGAGTGCCACTGACACCACGCCAGCAGTGACGAGTCCGGTTGCCACTGCCACCGGCAGAGAAACAAATCCATCGGGAATGTGCATTTAGTGTCCTCCCTGAAATGTAATGAGTCTTTTGTTAGAAAAGCAGACTTACTATCAATTTTACAATCCCTATCTGGGGGGATTTACCCACTTACCCTTTTGTCCCGATTAGATTTTAAGTTTTAGATTTTTATTGATTATTTCCCTGCTTGGCTTTCAGTGATTGGGATTCTGCTTTTTGAAAAAAGGTGTAAGGCCAGCAAAAAAATTAATTTTTATTTCATAAGTTCATATAATTTATTGTTACTCAATGCTTTTCAATATCTTGGTAACAAAAATGCTTTTAATGAAAGTAAATATCAATAATGATGATGAGTTTGAAAGGTTGGATAAGATTTTTTTTTGAGATTTCGGGCCGGTGTCAAAAAGTCTTAGAAACTTAAATACGTTTACCTGTATAAGTTAGAGCGCTTGGCCAATCCCCCTTTCGGCCTCTCTCTGGCAGGTTTTGTAAATAAATGTTACAAATATATTGCAAATTTTTGACAATATATCTATTGTGACTAAATGAAAACAAATGCCAAAAAAAATCTCTACAGTGGTACTGAAAGAGCAAATTTGCCAACAAAAGCGGTTTCAACATAAAAGGACAAAATCACCCTTATTTTCTGCTAAAAGTTTCGTTATGGCCCGAAATTATTTCATTTCCACCGCTTAAGTCAGCCAAACAACGGCAAAAAAAGTTAGGTAAAATAAGGGCCAGCTTTTAGATATGGTTGGTTAATTTCCTGTAAAATTTACCCTTTTTGGCTTCTTAGAAATTGGAAACTAGAAACGGTGCTTGATGCCAAGAGCGAGCATTTTTAATAAAGTTAAGCAACCAAAATGATAAACTAACTTAAAACGTCCGGTAGGCTCGGCCCACCTAACTGAAAAGAAACTCAAAAATATCTTTGATTTATCACACAAAAACCTTACATTCGTGCTTTTTAAACTCAAACAATGTCTAGTCAACCGCTGTTTTTAAACCGTCGTACACTCCTGCAAATGGGCCTTGCCGGCCTCGGTGTTGCGGGGGCTGCCATTGCCTTACCACAGGTATTGAAAAAACCAAAATTTACCGCTGCAAAAATCCCAGATTTTTCGCCAAATGAAGCCCAAAGCACAGGCAATGATTTTAATCCAATGGCGGTTTTACGAGACTTTGATTATGGCACCGTTAAAAAAGAAAACGGGCGAATTATTCGGGAATATCGCCTGGTGGCAAATACAACGGAAATTAAGCTAAATAACGCCGTTACATTTAACAGTTGGAATGTTAATAAGCGGGTTCCGGGGCCAACTTTGCGAGCCACAGAAGGTGATCGTCTTCGTATTATCTTTCTCAACCAGGCCGGTCATCCTCACTCCCTGCATTTTCATGGCATCCACCCTTCAGAAATGGATGGGGTAAAACCGATCCGTCACGACACAGCTACCATCTATGAATTTGATGCAGAACCATTTGGGGTTCACCTCTATCATTGCCACATTGAGCCGGTGACTCGTCATATTAATAAAGGGTTGTATGGAATGTTTATTATAGACCCCCCAAAACCCCGCCCGCCGGCTGATGAAATGGTCTTGATTATGGCTGGATATGATGTCAATGATGATGGCAAAAATGAGCTTTATGCTTTTAATGGATTGCCCGATTATTATATGCACCACCCCATCAAAATTTATCAAAATCAGCTTATTCGTGCCTATGTGTTGAATATGATTGAATTTGAAGCCGCAGCAACATTTCACCTTCATGCGAATATGTTTCAAGTGTACCCAACGGGTCGCACTTTAACCCCCACTCAAGAAACCGATGTGATAACGATGGGAACGGCTGAGCGTCATATCTTAGAATTTAGTTTCCGCTATCCGGGCCGGTATATGTTTCACCCCCATCAAGACAACATTGCAGAAAACGGCTGCATGGGTAACTTTGATGTCATTGTTTAAAATTTTTGATAATTTGTAGCAATAACCTTGACAATCTTTAGCAGTAGAGAGAGAATAGGGAGTCTCTAATTCTCATAAAAGCCAAGCTTGCAAACGGGACAGTTACTTTAAATCGCTTGCCGCTACCTCCAGGTCAGGTAAGTAAATTGCCTGAGTTAATCGATTTGTCTAAAGCAATTTTGTCGCAGTGCGAGAGATTAACGAGCAAATTTTAAAAGGCTTAAAAACCTCTAATTCTGAGATAATTTACTCAAAAAACGGTCACATAGGAAAGTAATTATGGTGTTTTCTTTTCGTCTTAAATCTTTAATTTTTGCCAGTGCCGCTTTAATGCTGATGGCCGGTTGTAACACCAATTCTGCCAACAACAACACTGCCACAAACCCCAACAGCAACGCCACCCCCACTGCCACATCCAACACAGCCTCAAATGAGCATGGCGGCAGCCACAACAACGGCAAAAAAATTAATATCAACAGCGCCATTTTGTCAGAACTAGACAAACTCGAAGCCAAACTGGGAGTACCGGCCCTCTCAAACAAAATTCAAGGCAGCCGGCCCTATGCAAACACAGAAGAATTAGTCAGCAAGAAAGTCATCACCCAAGAGCAATTTGACCAAATTAAAGACATGGTAACGGTCGAAGATATCACCCTCACAGGTGAAGCCAAAGACATTGATTATATGACAAAACTCGGCTTAATGAAAGGTCATTTAATAGTCGCCAAAGAACTGTTAGATCAACAGAAACCAGATCAAGCTGAACCCCACATCGGCCACCCCGTTGAAGAAATATATATCGATGTAGAAGAACAACTGCAAGAACGCAACGTTAAAGAATTCAAATCTTCTTTAATCAACCTGCAAAACCTAGTAAAAGCCAACGGGAAAAGCGAAAAAATTAAACCAGAATTTGAAGCGTCAATGCAAGCCATTGATAGCGCGATTCAAGGCTTACCAGAACAACAACGCAACGATCCTAAATTTGTGCTGCAAGTAATTAATGAATTACTCGATGCAGCCAATTCGGAATATGGTTCTGCCATCGCCAGCGGCAAAATTTCTGCGGCCATTGAGTATCAAGATTCTCGCGGGTTTGTTATCTATGCCAACAGCCTTTATAAAACCATTTCTCAGCAAATGGAAAAACAACATCCCCAAGCACATAAAGCCATTGAAAAAAGCATGGCCGACCTAACAAAAGCGTGGCCGAAAGCCATTCCCCCAGCGGCGCCGGTGATGACTCCTGAGCAAGTTTCCAAACTTGTAAAAACCATCGAGGATAACAGCCAAAAAGTCATTAAATCCTAGAATTTATGCTAGGCTTTGCCCACCGGCTTAATTGTTGGTAGGCAAAGCCCAAAGCTATAACAATTAATCACTAAAAATAATGGATTTCACATCTGCTTTACCGACTTTTGTAATCACCCTCCGTGAAGGCGTAGAAGCTGCCTTAGTTGTGGGAATTGTCCTTGCTTGTTTGAAAAAAGCAAAACAAAGTCATCTCGCACCTTGGGTGTATGCCGGCGTGATTGTTGGCCTAATTGTCAGCGCTTTTATTGGTGTATTGTTTGGGGCATTATTGCAAGCTTTAAGTAAGTCTAATAATCCTTTTGCACCCGTAATAGAATTTTTATTAGAAGCCGGCTTTAGCGTTTTAGCAATTGTAATGTTAAGCTGGATGCTGATTTGGATGACTCAGCAAGCCCGATTTATGAAAATGCAAGTTGAAGGCGCTGTGAATAACGCCTTAAATCAGGATAAAAAGGGGGCTGGGTGGGGTATTTTTAGCTTAATTTTAATTGCAGTTGTCCGCGAAGGATTTGAAACGGTTTTATTTATTGTAGCAAAATTTCAACAAGGCTTAATTCCGGCTTTAGGTTCGCTTTTTGGGTTAGGAGTAGCCGCAAGTATTGGCGTTTTATTGTTTAAATGGGGTGTCAAAATTAACATCCGCTTATTTTTTCAATCTATGGGAATTTTGCTATTGTTAATTGTCGCCGGATTGGTGGTTTCAGCCTTGGGGCTTTTTGATACGGCGATTAATACTTTAGCTCAGATGGATCGGCAGTCACAATCGCTTTGTGTTTATTACGAACATTTCGCAAAAGTTCACTCTTGCATCCTTGGCCCGCTGGTGTGGAATACAACGAAATTTTTACCCGAAGATAAGTTTCCGGGGTTGTTGTTGAATGCGCTTTTTGGCTACACGGATAAGCTTTATGTTGTCCAAGCCGTCGGGTATTTGCTGTTTTTATTCACCATTGGCGCAATTTATTTTCAAAGCCTTGCTGGCCGGGTTTTCTTCCCCATCAAAAATGCCCCACCGGCCAAATAAGCTCTTTTTGTTACACACCACCAACCCAAAAAGAAGCATAATAGAATAAACACAAATCACAATGGATCTTTGAGCCAGAATGAAAGACCTCGATTTACAAAAAACAATTGGCCTGCTGAATAGCATCATGGAATTTGAACTGGCCGGTGTCGTCCGCTACACACATTATTCTCTGATGGTAACGGGGCCCAATCGTATCCCCATTGTCAATTTTTTTAAAATGCAAGCCACAGAATCTCTCTTACACGCGCAGCAAGTAGGCGAAATTCTCACCGGCTTAGAAGGTCATCCTAGCCAAAAAATTTCACCAATTGAAGAAACTTACAAACACTCCGTCCGCGACATTCTCGAAGAAAGTCTTAACCACGAAAAAAAAGCCCTCGAACTTTATAAAGACTTGCTTGATGTTGTCGAAGATGCCAGCGTTTATTTAGAAGAATTTGCCCGCACACAAATCGGTCAAGAAGAACTGCACAACATCGAAATTAGAAAAATGTTGCGCGACTTCAGTTAAGTTAGGAATGGGGGTTTGGGGAAATCTACCCCCATCCACACCCATCACAGGCAGAACTTTTTTACCAGTGGGGAGGAAAGGAAGACTTGGAACGGGGAAACCAGAAAAGAAAACTACTCTCAAAACTTCAAAAAATTAAGCGATAATAAAAGCAATTTCTCATTCCTAATTTCTAATTATCAGCCCCCAATTCCTATGGATTTCACCTCTGCTTTACCCACATTTGCAATTGCTCTACGAGAAGGAGTAGAAGCCGCCCTTGTGGTCGGAATTGTCCTAGCTTGCCTTAAAAAAGCCAATGCCAGCCGGCTTAATAATTGGGTGTACACGGGCATATTTGCAGGCATTGCAGCTAGTGTAATTGTTGGTTTAATTTTTAGCTGGTTAATGCAAATTCTCAGCCATTCAAATCAATTTTATGCCCCCCTCATTAAACCCTTACTTGCCGCAAGTTTAAGCGTGGTGGCAATCGGAATGTTAAGCTGGATGTTAATTTGGATGACTCAGCAAGCCAAAACCCTTAAAACAGAAATCGAAGGCGCAGTCAGTGCTGCTCTTTCGGACTCAAAAATGGCTGCTGGCTGGGGAGTTTTCACCTTAATTTTTATTGCTGTTTTGCGAGAAGGATTTGAAACGGTTTTATTTATTTTTGCCCGCTTTCAGCAAGGGTTAGTCCCAGCTTTTGGAGCATTTGCCGGCATTTTTGTGGCTGCCATCATCGGCGCATTGTTGTTTAAATGGGGAGTGAAAATAAACTTGCGGTTGTTCTTTCAAATCATGGGCATTTTTTTATTATTAATTGTATCGGGTTTAGTTGTTTCTGCCCTTAAAAATTTCGACCTGGCCGCCGCTACTTTCTCTCAACTTAACCCCGATAGCAGCCTTTGTTTTTCCCGGAATTCTTGCATTTTGGGGCCGAAAGTTTGGGATGCAACCGGCTTTTTACCTGATAACGAATTTCCGGGGGTTATCCTCAAAGCTTTGTTTGGCTACCGATCAAAACTTTATCTTCTTCAGTTCATAGCCTATTTCAGCTTTTTAGCAACCGCAGGAAGCATCTATTTTAAAAGTCTCAGCAATCCATCATTAACTGCCAAAACAACCCTCACTAAGGAAACTTCATCATAACCGTTTGTAGGGGTAGTCGCTGCGTGGCTACCCCTTAAACCCTTCACTACCGCGTAAATTCATCCCTAACCTGTCAATAGAACCCTTAACTATCCCAAATCCCCCACGAAATCCATAATTTTTTGAAACTCAAAATCATTCGCTAACGCCGTGAGAAAATTTGCCAAATCTAACTTATCGGCTGGAATTTGTTTAATTAGGTAAAAAATTGCATCATCGCTGCATTGACAAGCATGAATGTATAACTTTTTCAGCCAATCTGCCGGCATTTCCAATAACTGAGATTTTAAATCAGCATCACTGACAGTCTTTTGAAAATTGACATCTTTATCCGATGGCTTTTCCTCAGCAAAAACATAATCAGCTTGCAAATATTGGCTGATTTTTTCTAGCACAGCTTCTTGACGAAAAGGCTTGCAAATAAAATCATCACAACCGGCCCCCAAAACCACTTGCCGATCTTCTTCAAAAGCACTAGCAGTCAGCGCAATAATAACGGGTTGTTCTGATTCAGAATAAGCTTTAATTTGTTTAGTTGCCTCATAACCATCCATGATCGGCATTCGCATATCCATAAAGATCAAATGCGGCTGCCAACTCAACCAAATTTTGACAGCTTCAGCGCCATTTTCAGCCTCTTTCACAACAAAACCAATTGAAGTTAAAAGTTTACTTAAAACCAGCCTACTTTCAGGCTGATCATCCACAACTAAAATTTTATATTCCGGTTGATTGGGAACTAAACTTAAAACTTGACGCATCGGTTTTTTTGTTGTAATGTCCCTGGCTTGGGCCGGTTCAAAGGGGATATCAAAACTAAATAAACTTCCCTCTCCTAGCTTACTTTTGACCTGGATCGCACCGCCCATCAATTGCACAAATTTTTGGCTAATTGACAAACCTAAACCAGTACCTTGTTGTGATTTTCTGCCGCTTTCAGTTTGCCCAAATGCCTCAAAAAGCAAATTCATTTCTTCTGGAGCAATACCTGGGCCGGTGTCTTCTATTTCAAAAATCAGCGAAGGGAGAACTGCTTTTAACCGCAAAATAACTCGACCCTTTTGGGTAAACTTAAGAGCATTTCCCAAAATATTTATCAAAATTTGGCGCAGTTTTCCCCCATCCGTTCGCACATAACGAGGAACTTCAGCGCCTATTTCAAAACTCAACTCTAAACCTTTAGATTGGGCTTTTAAAGCCAGCATTTTTTCCAAGGTATCAACAAGATTAATTAAATCCAAATCTTCCTTGTTTAGCGAAAGTTGACCGGCTTCAATTTTCGACATTTCCAAAATATCGTTAATTAACTCCAGCAAGTGCTCACCGGCCCGATTAATAATCCCTAAATTTTCCTGTTGTTGCCGGTTGAGAGAAGCATCGCGGCTCATCACCTGCGTGAATCCCAAAATCGCATTAAGCGGCGTTCTTAGCTCGTGGCTCATATTAGCCAAAAATTCACTTTTTGCCTGATTAGCAGCATCCGCAGCGCAAACAGCTTGTTGCAAAGCCGCTTTTTGAAGTTGGGTTTGTGCCAGCAACTCTGCTTGCTGCAAAGCCACACCTAACTGAGCACCAATTTGAACAGCAATATTAATTTCTGTTTCGCTCCAATTGCGAGCACCAGAATTTTGATAACTTGCTAACAAACCCCAAAGTTTATCACCGCAAAAAATCGGCACGGTAATATAAGAGCGCGCTTGCAACTGCTCCAAAATCTGAATATAACACGATTGAAAATTAGCTTGATAGATATCACTTACGACCAAATAACTCGAAGGATTATAAGCACCGCCTTTTGTTTGTTGCAAATAACTATCCGTCAGAGAAAAGCCCGAACTTTGTAAAAAAATTACCCCACAATCATCCCCAGCAATAGGGGTTTCAGAAAGAGCCTCATCATTTTGTTTTATATTGAGCAAAGAAACCCAGTCATTCGCCACAGACTCAGCAACAATTCGCCCGCTCCAATCTTCATTAAAGCGATAAACAAGCACCCGATCACAATTTAAAACTCGCCGCAATTCATTGGAAGTCGCGCTGAAAATAATTTCAATATCTAGCGTTTGGCGCATCCGTTGAATCACTAAAGTTAGCGCCCTTTCTCGCTCCGCACTTTCTCGCAATACTCGCTCTGCTTGTTTGCGTTCTGTAATATCTTGATGGGTGCCAGCCATCCGCAAAGCAACTCCCTGCGAATCTCGATCAAAAACTTTACCCCGATTTAAAATCCACTTCCACAAACCCAGCTTAGTTTGCATCCGATATTCAGCTTCATAGGTAGAGCTTTTGCCATCAAAATAATCCTCTAAAATTTCTTTGACTTTTGGTAAATCTTCCGCATGAATTAACCTCCACAATGCGTCTATATGATCTTCAATTTCTTCGGGTTCATAGCCCAGCATTTTTTTCCACTGAACATCAAAAAAAGTTTTGCCGGTTTGGATATTCCAATCCCACAATCCTAACGCACTGCCTTCTAAAGCAAGCTGCAAGCGTTGTTGACTTTCTTTTAGTGCCGCTTCTGCTTGTTTGCGATGGATCAGCGAACCCAATTGCGCCGCCACCGCATTTACCAACTCCAATAAACGCGAGTCTGGCAGACTTTTTACAGCTTGGAAAAACACCAAAACTGCCACCACTTGCTCATTCGCAATAATTGGCACCCCAAAGCCAGTTTTTAACGAAATATCGTCAGCAATTTTGCTTTGTAAAAAGACCGAAACTTCGCTTTTAGAAAAATCTTGTATCCATTCAGATTGTTGCGATAACCAAATCCGATTTGCTAACGCTTCATTCGCCGCCAGTTTCCCCCCTTCGCTTTGTTCAGAAAACACCTCAAAATCACTTCCATCCCCATACCATCCCGAACTATATTCTAAAACTTTACCATCCGCCGCCGGCACCCAAGCCTCCCCCACATCCCAACCAATTGCCCCGCCAATTAAGCGTAAAATAACCGCCAAAGCATCCTTGACACTGCCGGCTCGTCCAATCGCTTGTGTTGTTGTTAATAATAAACGCATTTCTCGATCTACTCGTTTGCGTTCTGTAATATCTCTTAAAGAAGCTAAATAAGCATTGACACCTTCCCAACCAATCTCTACCACGCGCATTTCTGCCGCAATCATTCCCCGCTCTGGATGCTGTATTTCTACTTCAATTGCTTCGTTAACCAAAATCGGTAAACCCAAATTTTTACCCAGCAATTCTATAGAACTTTTACCAAATAAAACTTCACCCGCCGCATTGACAAATCTCACCACTCCAGCCGCATCTACGACAATTAAACTGTCTGCATTTGTAGCAATGATGGTGCTTAAACGTTTTTGGCTATTCAGCAGTTCGGCGGCAAGTTGTTGGCGTTCCTTAATTTCTTGCTGGAGTTGCAAATTTTGCCGGTCTAATTTGTTGCGTGCTTCTTTTTCTTGTTCCAGCAAATTTGCCTGAGCAATGGCAATTCCCAACTGTTGAGCAATCGCTTCTATAAGTTCTATTTCTTCGTCTGTCCACTTTCTCAAACTATCGCATTGTTGCAAGCTGATAACGCCATTTGGTTGCTCTTGATACGAAGTGCGAACTGCCAACATCGATTTAATTTTATATTTGCGGACTATCGGCTGATAGTTTGATAAAAGCAAGTCGCTTTTGACATTTTCTGTTGCTCTGGCTTTATCAATTAATAACAATTTATTCGCATAAGCATTCGCACTGGGAGAAATATTTAAATTTCTTAAAGACTCATAACCCTTCGTTAAATATTCACTCGCTACTCGCAATTCTCCAAAAGGTTTGGGGCTGTAAGTATAAATTACACAGCGGTTCACCCCTAACGCTTGCCCAATTTGTTTTGCAGCCGTTTCAAAGATTTTTTTTGAGTCAATTTCCGAGCGAATCTTATCAGTCAAATATCGAATAAACTCACTACAATAAAATTGCCTCTGTAACATTGTTTCAAGTTGCTGTCGCTTCTCAATTTCTAGTAGAAGTTGTGCATTTTGCTCTTGCAACTTTTTAGAAAGGCGACCGATGCTTAATTGATTTTCTATTCGCGCTAAAACTTCCGCACTTTGATAGGGTTTTGTAATATAATCATTCGCCCCACTATTAAAAGCCTTAACTTTATCAATAGCCTCATTTTTTGCACTTAAAAAAATCACAGGTATATGGCGGGTTTCCTCGCCTGCTTTTAGATATTCGCAAATTTCATAGCCATCCATATCAGGCATTAAAACATCGAGCAAAATCAAGTCTGGGGGATTCAACCGCACAGACTCTAAAGCCTTTTTGCCGTTCCCTGCTACTTCGACGTGATAGCCGTGCAGCGATAAAATCTCTGTTAAAAGATATAAATTTAAGGGAGTATCGTCAACGGCTAAAATATTCCCTTTCGATGCAGTCTCTTGATCCGGCTTCATGGGTTATAATTTTTTGCTTGTTAATTGGCTTTTAATGGCTTTGGCAACTTAAAACTTAGTTTATAAACAAATTCCCTATCCCATACCAACTCATTTTACTTGCAATTACCCTCTTTTAACAGCATCGCTCTCTAATTTTCTCCTAGGTTACTTCCTGCAAGGGGCAACCAAATTTACTTTATGTTATCGGTTTACCTTTGTTTGATAGGGTTTTGCCAGCTTTCTCTTTCTTTTGCCAAATTTTTATTCTAAAAAGCTCTTTCCACCGGCCCAAGCTAACTCCAACTTTCCCAACCCTTTAATTATACATAAAAACTTAACCTTTCCAAAGTAAATCATTTTAAAAATATGTCTGATGATACAATAAAAAATCTCTCCCAAAATATTACATAAAAATGACCTCAGCAACCGTCCAACAAATTTTTACCTATCCCATCAAGGGTTTAACTCCCCATCCCACCGAAAAAGTTATCTTGAAAATCCAACATGGGATCACAGGAGATCGCGCTTTTGCCTTGATGTATGCAGAAGACGGAACTCAGCCCCCAGAAATAATACCTTGGATGTCTAAAGGCAACTTTGCCATGCAAAATGACTGGCCTGGACTTGCCGCTTTAGAGTGTTATTATGACCACCAAACAGGCAATTTAACGGTCAAACATAACGGTGTTTTACTTCTCAAAAGCGAAACTTTTACCCAAGCCGGACGAAATTTAATCAGCGCATTTTTCACCGGCTATTTAGCATCCTTAACCCCCACCGACACCGCAAGGCATCCCCAAAAAGCTCCCCTCTATTTAGTAGGAAATACCAACGGAGAAAGCCGCTACCCCGACCGCGAACCAGTGCATATTTCCCTAGTCAGCCAAGCAACTTTAGACACCATTAGCCAAGCTACAAATCATCCCGCCGATGTCCGCCGGTTTCGTCCTAATTTTGTAATTCAAGGCGTTTCTGCTTGGGAAGAATTTAACTGGATCGGGCAACAATTTCAATTAGGAACAGCAACAATATCCGTTACTGCTCGTATTGGCCGGTGTGTAAATATTGAAGTCAACCCCGAAACCGGCATCCGCGATATTCCCCTCTTTTCCCTATTACCAAAAAAATTTGGCCACGCCCAAACCGGCGTTTTAGCCACAGTTATTAACAGCGGTTCTGTAGCTATTGGCGATTCACTTATTCCAGCCTAATACAAAATTTAAAATCAAAAAAACCCGGTATCTTTAAAAGACCGGGTTTTAAAAACCTTCAACCTCAAATCGCTGAGATATTACTTATCAGTTTTCACACAATTAAGCATCCGCAAAGTAGCCGCCGCCGCATAATTTCTGCGAGTCTCCGTATTCGGATAAAAAGCACTACCCGTTTCATTAAAAGCAGAAGCCACATTGCAATAACCAGACATCCGAGAAATCGTATCCGCAGCCCAATGTCCTGTCGTATCATTGAAAACTTTTGCTTGTTGTTTAGGCGTCAAAGTAGCCGGCAACCCGCGCATTGTTTTACCCTTTTCTGCTGCACGACGCAACACCGCAATCATTTCCGCCCGCGTTACCGTTTGGCTCGGACGAAATGTGCCATCCCCATAGCCGCTAATAATATTATTATCCCGCGCCCATTGAATTTTTGCAGCACTCCACCGGCTTGTTTCCACATCTGGATAAGGACGAGCAGAAACTACTGTGGGGAAACTAACATTTACATTCGGTATCTTAGCCAAAGACTCCACCACCATCGAAACCAATTGCTCACGAGTCAGCGTTTCTTGGGGACGGAAAGTATTATCTTTAAACCCAGCTACAAACCCCGCTGTAACCGCTTGATCAATCTCCGAGGCATACACATCATTTCGGATATCTGCAAACAACGTTCCGCCCGTATTTCCACCCGTATTGCCGCCCGTATTTCCCCCAGTATTACCACCAGGAACGCCACCCAAAACAGTATCGCTGGTAAAATAAACGTGACCTAAAGTTTTATCTTGATAAGTACGTTTTGTTAGCCGCCAACCAGGATTAAGAACCACCTTTGAAAAAGTATTAGAAACCCCAAAAGTGCGACCAATTGTTACCGTAGGGCCATTCGGATCTTTAGCCGGAACACCCACCAAAAGCACATCATTTCCTTCTGGAACTAAACGCAAAGTGTACTGCCAGCCTAAATCTTGATCCGCCATGCGAATAGAATAGCCATTACTATCTACACTGCGGCCACAAATGCCGGTGAAATCAAAATTCAGCAAAAGCGGTTCAACAGTAGCCGGTTGAGCACCACTTTCACTCCAGCAAGCTCTTTGCGTTGAAACTTGCTCAAAAACCAGCAACTTATAAAGATTATTTGGCAGCGGTTGCGCCACGACAATAAATTTATTTTGCTCAACTTCTTTCTTACCAAATAAAACCTGAGCATTGATAGGGCTAAAAGCAGCCAGTGTCGAAAGTGCTGCGGTAGCAAAAGCAACAACTTTAACCCCAAGATTAGTTTTCATGCCATTTACCTCTTTATCTTAAATAATTGACTGTAGTAATAACGAGAGCGGTTCCTCTGCTATGTTTTTATTGTCGCTACAGTCTCTTTAATTTTTAAGAGAATACGGTATAGTTTCCCAACTGTCTAGCCGGTTCTCACCCACACCTGACGAATGGGGTTTGCATTTTCTCCCCATCCTGTTGCGGTTCCCCAACTGTCCACTGGGTAGAGATGTTCCCTCGGAACGTCTACCCACCAGCAACCCCAACCCCAAAAAAATCTATCGTTTACGCCGGCCTAAATCCATCACAACCCCCCCAAACCCAAACCATGAGGGGATTATTTTAGATCAGCCTCCTTCCCCCCCATAAATAAAATCCAGCAAATGTATCACTTGCTGGAAAAATTGGCAGGATTTGTGTTGTTGAAAACTTAAGCGCGGTCAATCATCTCTTTAGCGCTATCTTTCATATCTTCTTTTGCGTGCATAGCGGCTGCTTGTTCTTGTTTGACTTGACCTTCAATTTTATCTTTAGGGTCGCCAGTTATTTCGCTCGCAGCTTCTTGAATTTTTCCTTCTATATTTTTTGCCACCGCAGCGGCTCTTTGTTCAAGGCTCATTAGACTCTCCTGGTGTTTTTTTTCACCGCCTAGAATCATTCAACTTAAACACAGCTTAAATCTTTGTCTGTTTGCTTGCCATCCCCCTTTAGTTTGAAAAACTTTTTCCCCACCTCAGCCAAAAGAAGGACTATTATCTGTAGCGACTTGCTGCAAATCTGCCGCTGTGTTGCAATTAAATAATATCTGCCGGTCAGCTAAAGGCAATTCTTGCACCGGCACCGTTTGCAACCATCCTTGAAAAGACCGGCCCCCTTTTTTAATATACTCCTCCATTAAAACCGTACACCGGCGCCGGTAAAAACCACAAAGCGGTTGCCATCCTCTCTCATCTTTTGGCAAAAAAGCCATCATTTCTTCAGGAGAATTTACCAGATAATTTAACCAACCTTCAAACACATCTAAACGCAAATTAGGCAAATCACAAGCCAACACCAACACCCACTCATACTTACTTTCCACCACATCTAAACCTTGCAAAAGACCAACCAAAGGCCCATGAGTTTCTGTCGAGCCAAAAAGCGGTTCCTCTCGCACAAACTGGCACTCTTTGGGTAAAATTTCTTGGTAGCGTTCCGGCCAAGGCGTAACCACATAAACACTCTCACAAACAGCCGCCGCAATATCAAAACAATGGCGAATCATAGCGATGCCTTTTGGAGCCAGCAAAGCCTTATCTTGACCCATCCGTGAACTTTTCCCACCGGCCAATAACACCGCACTTAAGCTGATATTAGTTTGTGGCATTTCCATAGATTTTTAATCCTCTACCTCAATAAGTTTGTTTCGAGAAGACAAACCGGCTTTGATAGTAATTTGAGATTTGCGTAACTCAAACTTTTCTGCCAAAACCTCAATTAATTCTTGATTCGCTTTCCCATCCACCGGCGGCGATTTCAAATACACAGTTAAACTGCCATCCGCTTCTTCTTGAATTGCTTGTTTTTTAGAATTGGGTTTAACCTTGACTGTAATTATACTCATAGGATTTGCCGCTTACGGTTTCAGCAACAGACGTTTTTATCTTGCTATAGTATAGAACATTGTCAATATTTCGCAATCGGCATTTTCTCTTTCCACCGCCTTAAATGTAAAAGCCTGTGCTAAACTTGCTTTATTCTTTTGCTAATAGAAACCCGCTTTCTTAAACAAACCGGCTTTCTTTAAAACCTCACTTCCTTGAAAAAAAGCGTATTTTAGCTAATTCTGGCATCATGTTATTTCCCACTTACCAATTTTTAATCTTTTTTATCTTAGTTTTTTCCTGTGCTATTTTCTTCAAAAGCAAAGTTTTTACCTATAAACTTTTCTTGCTGGTAGTTAGCCTCATCTTTTATTCTTTCTGGAGTAGTTGGTTTTTGGCACTTCTCATTACAGATATGCTCATCAACTACAGCTTACTCAAACTGCTCTCTGTTAAGCAAACTCACAGAAAATTGATTTTAATTCTCACGATCACACTCAACCTTTTTTATCTCGGAGTCTTTAAATACTTCAACTTCTTTGCTGATTCCTTATTTGCCTTTCTCAATTCTCTTAATCTGCAAACAAGCTTTCCAATAATTCAAATTATTGCTCCCGTTGGCATTTCATTTTATACCTTTAGAATCATTGCTCAATTCCTAGACTGCTACCACTATAAAATTCTCTGCCCAAACCTCATAGATTATAGCATTTATATCAGCTATTTTCCTCAAATTGCCTCCGGGCCCATAGCTAGACCCCTTGAATTTTACCGACAACTTAACAAGCCAACAAAATATAACTATGAAATCGCCGACGTGATTGTTTTAATATTATCAGGCTTATTCAAAAAATACACCCTTTCCAGCTTTTTATTTAACTTTACTCAACTTCCCTTCAGAACACCTCAACAATACTCAAGCCTAGATTTAATACTTGCTAGTTTTGCTTATACCGGCTTAATTTATACTGACTTTAGCGGCTATTCCGACTTATCAAATGGCATCTCTTGCTTACTTGGATTTAAACCAGTTCCTAACTTTAATATGCCTTATCAATCGCGTAGCCTCCAAGAATTTTGGCGCCGGTGGCACATTAGTTTATCCGAATGGTTACGAGATTATTTATATATCCCTTTAGGTGGAAACCGCAAAGGCAAAACTCGTCAACTATTCAACTTATTTTTAACCATGTTAATCGGAGGATTTTGGCATGGGGCCGGTTGGACATTTATTATTTGGGGAAGCTTACACGGAATCGGCTTAATTGTCAATCATCTCTGGAAAGAAACCGCTAAAAAACTTCCTTTCAAGTCTGAAATTTTCGCCAAAATTGCCCCTCTAATTAATTGGTTAATAACATTCCTATTCATTACATTTACCTGGATATTTTTTAACGCCGTAAGCTTAGAAACTGCTGGCCTATTTATCAGCGGTATCTTTACCTCTCCCATCAAAACTATTCAGTTTAACTATTGGCAACTCTACGCCTGTTTAGCCTTAATTTTAGCCCTAAACTTTTATGGCGATAAATTTAGCCATCTCTTTAAACAAACCTTGAACCGCAGCCATATCATCATTCAGATTGCCATAATATCGCTTTGCACCTATACTATTCTCAAATTGGGGCCGAGTACCGTTCCACCATTTATTTATTTCAATTTTTAATCATGTTAAAAGACGGCAAATTTTTACTCATCACTTGTGCAGTTATTCTGACCTTAATTTGGGTAGATTTTCCTTGGTTTCTCAAAAGCTTAGTTTCCCAAAACTTAGCCAACGAAGAAATCAAACAAACCGCAGAAAACATCAAAATTGAAGGATTCAGAAACCAAGAACAACAATTCTGGAACAACATCAAAGAATTGAACTCTGAACCAGAAGAAGAACCCTTACCAGAAACCCCCATTGAAAAAGTCGAAACCACCCCCTCCAAAAAACCAACAAACACGCCCAAAACAACAAAACCACAAAAACCCTACAGAAGATTTTTATTTGTAGGAGACTCAATTATCTATGAAGTAGCCATAGCTACTCAAAACAACTTAATCGCCAAATATAACATCAAAAGCATCAAATTAGATTATAAAATATCCACCGGCCTAAATCGAATTGACTTCTATAACTGGTATGATCGCACCAGCAAACTCCTCAAAACTTATAAACCAGATGTATTAGTAGTAATGTTTGGAGGAAACGACGACCAAGACATCAGAGACTTTAGCGGAAAATACAGAACAGCACTCACAGAACCTTGGAAAAAAGCCTACCAGCAAAGAGTAGACAAATACGCCAAATTAATCAGCGCCTCCTCTGTCAGAAAAGTTTATTGGATCGGCCAACCAATCACCAGCAGAACTCGTTACAACACCTTTTTCCCCATCTTCAATCAAATTTATAAACAAGTCAGCCAAAATTACCCCAAAATCGAATTTATCTCAACTTGGGAAATTCTCTCAGTCAAGGGAAAATTTGCCCCCATACTCCCCAACAAAACCGGCAGAAAAGGCTACATCAAAACCGCTGACGGAGTACATTTTACCCCACATGGTGCCGGTATAGTAGCAGACACACTAATCGGGGAAATGCAAAAAGACAAAATCCTCAAAACACCCCCCCAAAAAAAGTAAAAATTACTGCAAAAACTTCGCCCACAAAGGAATAACAGAAGCCGAACCATACCACAAACCAACCCGTCGAGGAGAATGCAAAACCCCATCCAAAATTAAATTTTCCGCCCCCTCCAAATGAGCAGCCTCAATAGGAGTAATACCATCCCCCCAACAATTTCCCACACCCACCGTCAAAGAATAACTATTGTAAGCCAACAAAGCCCCCGGACGACGCGCCCCAAACATCCCCTTACCAGCAACACAAATATAGCGAACACTCTGATAAAAAGCCCCCGGATAATTATCATTAACAAAATCCAAATTTTTCCGAGTCCAGCGCTCATACTTGCTAAAATGAGGAGTACCCAAAGTCACCAAACTAGCCACACAAGAAAAAGCCCCCCATAACCCCGCATCTTCCAAAACATCCCCATGAATAACATAAGGCTTTTCTCCCATATAAATCCGCGAAATCCAACCCCCAGCCGAATGACCAATTAAATTAACTTTTTCACTTCCAGACTCTTGCAAAACCCCCTTAACCGTTGCATCAAGTTTCCGCAAAACCGGCACCAAAGACCGGCCCCCCACAGTCGGCCACCAATCACGCCGGGTTAACGGTACAGTCACAGTCGGAAACCCCAAATCAATCAAACAATCTTGCATTTCGCGGTATTCAGAAGCACCCGCAAAAAAACCTGGTAAAATAACAATTGGAAACACCATTTTTAACCTATGCCTCGTGAAGCCACACCGACATCCTATTATGCCTTTGTTATCGTTCAAAAAGACAACAAATTTTTACTCATTCAAGAATTGCGGTATCAACAACATTGGTACTTTCCGGGGGGAAACGTAGAATTTGGCGAAAACATATTAGAAGCAGCAAAACGCGAAACCCAAGAAGAAGCCGGCATCCCCATCACCCTTGACGGCATCCTTCAAATAGAACACACAACCCTCCCCAACCAAAACATGACCCGCCTGCGAGTTTTTTTGAGTGCCCATCCCCAAGACAACACCCCACCAAAAACCTATGCAGACGAACACTCCCTTGGCGCCGGCTGGTTTACCCTCGAAGAAATCAACCAAATGCCCCTCCGCGAAAAAAACCTGGCAGAACTGTGTAAAAATATCTCCCAAGGCCGGCAAATCTATCCCTTAGACCTATTGACATTCAAAACCCAAACCGATAACCTTTAACACTCATAACAGTCAAAGCAACATCAACCAAACCAACCCAGTCAACAAAACAAAGCTTCCACATAAATAATAATGTAGAAGCAATCCCCCCCATAGTTGACCCTACCCCAGACGCAAACCGTCAAAACCAAAATTAAAACTCGCAATAAACCCAAACATAGATTTAAAATTTTTCAGAAATTCCCTGATTTTCCCATCGCCTAAGAATAGTTCAGATATAAAACCCCTTTATTGACACCCACGCTTCCAAAAACCACCACTTATACAAATTATGACGAGCACCCTCCCCATCCTCAACTCAGTTCGCAGCGCTATCCTGCAACCCACCACCATCGCAATTGCCGCCTCCGTTGGTCTGCACGGCGTGCTCGGAATCACTTTGCCGGTGTTCTCCTTTGGCAACAACAACCAAAACGAAGGCTTCAGCAAAGTACAAGTTGTCCAGCTAACCCCCGAAGAACAAAAACTCCTTGCCACCGGCCAAAACCCCTACAGCCTCGCCCCTCTCTCGCCCCTCTCCTCCAACTTCAAACTCCCCTCCATCCCCTTACCGCCCAGCTTGCCACCCCTAGCCGGCGAAATACCCCCCAGCTTATCGCAGCCCTTACCCCCGATCCCCGACATCCCGCCCCTCCCCCCAATACCAAGCTCAACCACCGGCCCCCTCCCCGCCCTCAGCTTTCCCAACCTCAGCATTCAACCAAACCCAACCTTAATTAACCCACCCCTCCCCAACTCAAGCTTCCCATCCAACTTTGCATCAAGCTTCCCCTCCAACTTCCCCTCAACATCCTCTTACAATTCCAGCTTTCCCAACGTTCCCCAAACCGGCAGTTGGGATCAATTGCCACCCCCACCCCCCGCAACAGCCCTCGGTTATCCAAGCCTCAACAACCCCAACTTCCTCCCCAACCTCACCCCAGCCGATCCCACCAAAAACCCCTTTCTTGACACCACAGTGCCAACCGACATAGGCAGCCCCAAAACACCCCCATCCAACCTCCAAAACAGCCCCGCAGGCAACCGCACCCAGTTAGCTACTCGCATCCAAGAAAATCAAAAGAAAATGCAGGCTTTGCTTAACCAGCAAAGACAAGCCCAAAACACCAACATCGATCCCACCCAAGTACGCAGAGACGTGGGAATCATCGCCTTGCAAGCCGGCTTCAACCAATTCGAGCAAGCCAAACAGCAAAACCCCGAAATCACCTACGGCGCCAACGCCCCCACCATCAACGTTGAGCCACCTAAATCAGCCGCCTCACCCGAAGAACCCCGCTATGCCGTCGTAGCTGTCACCACAAACAGCAACGGCGAAGTCACCGATGCCAAACTAACCGCCTCCTCTGGAGATCCCGCCATCGACGAAGCCGCCCTCAAAGCCGCCAGACAGCAAACCTATCCAGCCACCGGCAAAGACACCTTTTACAATCAGCCAGTCATCTTTGGCAACAACACCCCACCCACACCCCAACAACCAGCAACCCAACTTCAACCCCAACAACCAACAACCCAACCCCAACAACCGGCACCTTTAACACCACCGGCAACCCAACCAACTCAACCGGCACCTTTAACACCACCGGCACCTTTAACACCACCGGCAAACCAACCAACTCAACCGGCACCTTTAACCCCACCGACAACCCAACCCCAACAACCGGCACCTTTAACACCACCGGCAACCCAACCCCAACAACCGGCACCTTTAACCCCACCGGCAACCCAACCCGAACAACCAAGCACACCCCAACCCACCGAAACCACCCCACCCCCATCTGAACAACAAAACCAACCAACCCCAACAGAAACCCCCGCACCCCCCCAACCCACCGAAACCCCAACCACCCCCGCACCCGAACAACCGGCCAGCAGCCAACCGGCCCCAACAACGGGCACAGCCGCCGACCTCCAAATGCCTACCTGGCTGCCCCCAAGCGTCAGCCAAACCCCCGCACCCGCACCCGCACCCGCACCCGAAAACAGCCAACCAGCCACCCCAGCCGCTCCCCCACCAAGCGAACCCGCAGCCCCCTAAACCCAGAAACCCGGTTTCTACACGAAACCCAGAAACCGGGTTTTTTCAAAAATGATTGTAAATAAAAACAAAATAACCCTACACAAAAAACCTAAAATGTGGTAAGAATACAAGCTTATGCAAAATGGGGACAGAGCAGTGGTCAACCGGCATCCCCAACCCCCAACCCCCCCTCGCCAATCGCCAATTCCTAATCCCCAATCACTATGGCCTTAATCGTTCAAAAATACGGTGGAAGCTCAGTCGGCACAGTCGAGCGAATTCAAGCAGTAGCCCAAAGAGTCATCAAAACAGCAAAAGCCGGCAACCAATTAGTCGTAGTTGTTTCAGCAATGGGCAAAACAACCGACGGCCTCGTAAAACTCGCTCAAGAAATCTCCCCAAACCCAAGCCGGCGAGAAATGGATATGCTGCTGTCTACCGGCGAGCAAATCTCCATTGCCCTCCTCAGCATGGCCCTCCAAGAACTCGGCCAGCCCGCCATCTCCCTCACCGGCGCCCAAGTAGGCATCGTCACCGAAGCCGAACACACCCGCGCCCGCATCCTCAACATCCAGACAGAACGCATTGAACGCCAAATCGAACAAGGCAAAGTCGTCGTAGTCGCCGGCTTCCAAGGCATCAGCAACACCACCGACCTCGAAATCACCACCCTCGGACGCGGCGGTTCCGACACCTCCGCCGTCGCCCTCGCAGCCGCCCTGCGAGCCAATCGCTGCGAAATCTACACCGACGTCCCCGGCATCTTCACCACAGACCCCCGCCTCGTCCCCAACGCCCAATTAATGGCCGAAATCACCTGTGATGAAATGCTCGAACTCGCCAGCCTTGGGGCAAAAGTCCTCCACCCCCGCGCCGTTGAAATCGCCCGTAACTACGCCGTCCCCCTCGTCGTCCTCTCAAGCTGGACAGAAGACAAAGGCACCCTCGTCACTTCACCCCCCCGCGTTGGCCGTCCCGTCGAAGGCTTAGAACTTGTTTACCCCGTCGATGCCATCGAATTTGACACCGACCAAGCCAAAGTATCCCTCCTCCGCGTCCCCGACCGGCCCGGTATAGCCGCCCGTTTATTTGGCGAAATAGGCCGGTGTAACCTAGACGTAGACCTGATTATCCAATCCATCCACGAACTCAACACCAACGACATCGCCTTTACCGTTACCAAAAACACCCTCAACTCAGCCGAAGCCGTCGCCTCAGCCATCGCCCCAACCCTTCGTTCCCAGCCCAGCGCAGCCGAAGAAGCCGAAGTTTTAGTCGAACGCAACATCGCCAAAGTCAGCATCGCTGGTGCCGGCATGATCGGACGTCCCGGCGTCGCCGCCCAAATGTTCCAAGCCCTCGCCGATGCAGAAGTCAATATCCTAATGATTTCTACCTCAGAAGTCAAAGTTAGCTGCGTCGTTGAAGCTGAACGAATCGACCAAGCCATCAGCGCCCTCTGCAAAAGCTTTGACCTCAGCACCTCTCCCATCGTAGGCTCACAGCCCCCCTCCCCGCCCTTGATCGCCTCCCCGCCCTCTCCCCCAGTGCGTGGCGTCGCCCTCGACATGAAACAAGCGCGTTTAGCCATTCGCCACATCCCCGACCGTCCGGGCATGGCCGCTAAGATTTTTGTCCTCTTAGCGCAAAAAAATATTAGCGTCGATATGATTATTCAATCCCAGCGCTGCCACATTATCAACGGACTACCCACCCGCGATATCGCTTTTACCGTCGCCCGCACCGATGCTGAAGACGCCCGCAAAATCTTAGAACCTCTCGCCGCCGAGTTAGGTTGCGCTGAGGTGGTTGTTGACACCGCTATTGCTAAAGTCAGTGTCGTGGGTTCAGGCATGATCAATCATCCGGGGGTAGCAGCACAGATGTTTGATGCTTTAGCAAAAGAAAAAATCAATATCCAAATGATTGCTACATCAGAAATTAAAATTAGTTGTGTAGTCGATGAACAAAGCGGCGTCAAAGCTTTACAAGTCATCCACGAAGCTTTTGAGTTGGCAGGAACCACAAAAATAGAAGTGCCGGCTTAGTAGAACCATGCTCTGCCTACCGGTTTTTTTTGGTGGGCATAGCCCACCCTACCCAGATAGGAAAATTTACCATGACTTCAGCAGACAACATTACTGCCATAGACCAGCAACTTTCTAAACGCCCTTTAGAATTAGATCCAGGCGGCTATTTTCTTATTTATCTCGATAAAGAAGCCGGTTTAATTTGTGCCAAACATTTCAGCAACACCATCAATGAAAAAGGTTTAGCTGTCGATCCCGAAACCGGCCAAGTTATCCCCGCACGCGGCAAAGTTGAACGCACCCATAGCGAAGTTTTCACCGGCAGAACTGCTAAAGAACTCTGCGTTAAACTCTTGGAAGAAACCAAACCAAGCCCTGTAACCATGCTCGATCACGCCGCCTATCTCGGTAGAGAATTTGTCCGCGCCGAAATTTGTTTAATCAACGGCCAGGATTATATTCAAGATTAATTTGTCATTCGTCCTTTGTCCATAGTCATTAGTCATTAGTCAAAGGACAAAACAAATAACCAATGACCAATGACCAATGACTAATAACAAATTACGAAAAACCTTGATACCAGAAATACGTCACCATTGGGATAACCGTTGCCGCAATTAACAACACCACCACAACAATTGTCGAGTTACCCTGATCAGTTTCTTCGGCCTTTTTAAACGTGCGTTCCACATTTAAAGTATCAGCAACCACGCGCGCCCCCGGATCAGCTTCTCCCGACAACACCGCTACCAACCGATCAGCAGCATCCAGAAAAGCCTGATTATATTTATCGCCTTCGCGCAAAGGCACCATTAAAGTTTCCTGTGCCACACTTTCGGCAATTTCATCAGACAAAATAGACTTCAAATCATCACCCGTGCGAATTGCCGAAGTATTTTTTGTTGTATCTAACACCAACAAAACTTGATTAGCTTTCGCTTCGCCTGTCGGAAACCATTTATCAAAAAGCTTATCAGCAAACGTCTCAGCCGTTTCGCCATAATCAAACCGTCGCACCGTTACAAATCGCACCTCAAAGCCTGTTTCTTTTGCCAGCTTATCCAGTTTAGTGCTAATACTTCCTTCGTTAATGCGGCTAATAATCTCATCCTTATCAATTACCCAAGTCGGATCACCCGCCGCCAGACTAGGAATTTCATAAACGCCTGTTGCCAAAGCCGGTAGTCCTATCAACTGAGTCGCTACCACTAAAACAACGATTGACAAAATCAACCGAATATGATAAGGCAGCCGATGCTTTACCAAAGTGAAAAGCTGCTTCATTGCCAAAATCCTTATAATTGCTTGTTACCAAAAAATACTACAGAACTTGCCCACAAAACACACCAAAGCCGAAGCTAATCATGCTAGGGTGAGGATAAAGGGATTGTCGGCAGATTGTGGAGACGAGGTTATGAGTTCACCAGAAGTTTACAACGGCTGGATTATTAAAGCCCAGCAAGTTTACTGCGTTGACATCTGGGACGGAAAAGGCAACCATCGCGTTTTAGTCCCACACGCCATATCCGAACGCGATGCCATATCCCAAGCAAAGCGCTGGATAGACCGGCAAAAAGAACCACCAGAACTCACCGGCGATCCTGAAATCATCAACCCCGATGACGAGCCACCTTTTGATGATATTCCATTCTAAGCAAATGGGGTCATGGGGAATAACTCATCGGCAAAGCGTCACAGCAGTAATCAACAAAAGTTAAAATTTCTCTCAAGCTTATAATTTAGCCAAATTAACCTCAGACCCATTCGCCACTTTCACCACAATGTCGATGAACATTACCATCCTTGGCTGTGGATATGTCGGAACTGCACTAGCAAAACTCTGGCAAAATACTGGTCACAACCTAACCCTCACAACTACAACGCCCGAAAAAATTACCTCTTTACAGCAAATTTCCCCCCAGGTAAAACTGGTCAAAGGCAGTGATTTTGATGCCATAGTTTCGGCACTAGAAAATCAAGAAGTGGTAGTTTTAAGTGTCGGTGCCCGTAGCCTAAATTCCTACCGCCAAACATATCTTGAAACCGCCCAGAACTTAGTTTTAGCCGCGCAAAAAGTCAAAACCCTAAAACAGATTATATACACCAGCAGCTATTCAGTTTATGGCAACCATAACGGCCAGTGGGTAGATGAAGAAACACCCCTTAAAACCGGCAATGAAAACGGCCAAATTTTAGCCCAAACTGAACAAGCATTAATCGAAGCTGGATCAGAAAATTTAGCAGTTTGTATTCTCCGACTCGGAGGAATTTATGGCCCCGGAAGAGAAATAGAAAAAATATTTAGTTCCGCCTTTGGAAAAACCCGTCCGGGGACAGGAAAAGACATCACCAACTGGATACACTTAGATGATATTGTCGGGGCAATCGAATATGCCAGAAAAAACCGGCTCAACGGCATTTACAATTTAGTTAATGATGCTTACCTAACCAGTCAAGAACTTTTGGATGGCTTATCACAGCGTCACGGCTTACCCAACGTTTCCTGGGATGCTTCTGTTGAGTCGCTTCGGTCTTATAATGCACGAGTTGCCAATAGCAAAATAAAAGCAGCAGGATATCAACTTATCCACCCTCAAACTTTATCCTAATTCAGCGACCTTTACAAACAAAACCTCGGCATTCTCAGCGTATTTCATCCATTAATTAGCATTTTTTTAAGGGTATGAAACCAGCAGAAACCTACAAAAATTGGATTCTCCAAACTCAACAAACTTTTTATGTAGAAGTGTGGGATGGCGGTGGACATCACTACATCCCCGTCCGCAACGCCAAAAGCGAAGAAGAAGCCTTAGAAATGGCAAAATCTTGGATAGACAATTATGAGGAAGAAATTAACAGTTTTAGCTGTATGGAAACTATCGGCGACCTCAGCACAGACAGCTACTCTGAAGAAATATCTTCTTTTCCCTGTCTCGAAAGCATCGGCGACTTCCCCGACGAAGATGAGTTGTAATTTTTATGGTTAAATAGCCCTTCTTTGGTGGCTTTTTCCCCTTTTAAACTCGGCAAAAAAATTCTCTAAATTCCCAAACTTTTCTTGATTTCAGCCACAATAACTTCCGGCGGTTCACCGGCATCTACACACAGCCCCTCTTGCGGTTCCTCAAGAGTCTCAAACTGACTGAACAATAAATTACTTTTCATATAATGATTTTGCCGATGCGTGAGGCGTTGGTTTATTAAATCAAACGAACCTTTCAAATAAACTAACTTTATTTTTTCTGCATCTGGCTGCAACAATTTTCGGTAGGAATCTTTTAACGCTGAACAAGCTAAAACAACATTTTTATCTTCTTTTAGCCAGCCATCAATCGCCGTTTGCATTTTCTCAATCCAAGGCAAACGATCTGCATCTAAAAGCGGAATTCCTAGGCTCATTTTTTCGATGTTGGCCGGTGGGTGAAAATCATCTGCATCGCTAAACTCCCAGCCTAAAGATTTTGCCAATAAGTTCCCAATTGTTGATTTTCCCGCTCCCGAAACTCCCATCACCAAAATAATCATAGAATTGTAGATTTTAGATTCTCCTTTATTTTAAAGGAGATTCGGAAAATCTTTTCTTTGGGTTTTCCCCCTTAAATCAGCATCCACTTATCCCCCCCTGAAAAAGGGGGGTTAAAAGCGGTGTCTTTCCTATAGGCGAAGCTGCAAACTACAGGCAAAACTCACCCAAAATTAAGGAATTATAATCGTACCTTCCGGGGTAATGTTGACATTATTGGGAGTAGTTGTGGTCGAGCCTGGTTCTGTTGTTGTCGTACCGGCAGGGTTAGGCGTCCCAGGGGAAGTTGTGCCATTTGGAAACGAACTCGGTGCAGCACCCTCAGTGCCATTCGGCGTTACCGTCGTGTTATTGGTGCCATTGGGAACCGCACTAGGGCCAGGAACCGGCGTTCCACTCGGTGCGATCATGGTGTCAGTAGGAGTCGTTGAATTAGGCGGGTTAACAAAAGTACCCGAACCCGTATTGCCATTCGGAACTGCACTAGGGCCAGGAACCGGACTCCCGCTGGGCATAATAGTAGTGCCGCTGGGTGTAGCGCCGTTGCCGGTATCCTGTGTGGAATTACTCGGGCTAGTTGTAGTTTGAGAGAATGCCGGCATCCCGTAAAAAAAACTGCTGCCGGTGACTAAAATTACAGCACTCAGCCTGAATAAATTGGAGTTTTTCAGTTTCATAAATCCCATCTCCCACGGTGTCCTAGAGAAAATATCTCAAGATTTCGTAAGAGTTCAGCTTACAACTATTGCTATTTTAAAAAACCCCTCAACGGGAATAATAAATGGCTTCATCTTCCCCTATCTACAGATAGAACTTCCAAGTCTGGACGAGTTTTTTATTCCTAAGTCTGCTCGTTTTCAAAGCGTTCATGCTTAACCAAATTTTTGCCGTTATGCTTGACGTAATACATCAGGTTGTCCGCTCTTTCAATCAAATCTTCTACAGAATTTGGCGCTTTAATAAACGTCACCGCCCCAATACTAAATGTAACCTGCCATTGATGCTCTTGCATTGCTTCCTGCAAACATTTTTGAACTCTATCTAAAACAACTTGAGCCTGTTCGTAAGCTGTCTCCGGCATCAAAATTGCAAATTCATCACCACCCATCCGAGCGAGCAAATCCGTTGAGCGAATTTTTGATTTAATAGTTTTAGACAACAATTTTAAAAGCTCATCTCCGGTTTTATGACCGAATTGATCATTGATTTTTTTAAAATTATCCACATCCAAATAAGCAATAGTTAAGCAATAACGGTAACGTTGCGCCCGCTTAATTTCAATGTCCGCAAATTCAAAAAAGAAGCGGGTATTAGCAACCCCCGTGAGAAAATCAGTACGAGCAAGTTGCTTTTCTCGCCGCAGAGAGTTCTGCAATTCTGAAAGCAAATAAGTTGTTAATAAAAAAAAGCTTAATCTTACCGCTGTATTCCAGCAATAAATCCCCGCATTGACAGGAATGGGATAATCTGATAAATTCGCAGCCCACCATAAAACCGAACTGACAACGGACATAAAAAAACCATAAAACCGGCCGGCAAACCAAGTAACTATAGAAATGGGAACCAAATAAAAAATCGATAGAGAAAGATAATTTTTGATAGTCCAATCAAGCCAGAAAATGACCGCCAGCAAGAAACCGGCCAGCAACATCGCTTGAAGAGGCGAAATATTTTTGAAAAACGGGAAAATTTTCACGGCTCAAAAACTCCAAAAATTTGATTCTCATTAACGCTATCCACAAAAAAGTTTAAAAAACCCTCCTAAACCATGAGGTGCTGTAGCCGCATTCTCATCTTTCGAGCAGTCACAACATTAAGCTGGCTAGATAGTTGCTAAAAACAGAAAAACCTATTTTAGAGACATAATTTCTAATTAAAACAAAAAAAAGGATGGGTTATGCCAAACCCACCCAGACCTACTGATTGCAAACTTTATACTCAACGATGAAACGTTAAAATCTTACGGCTCCTGTTGTTCCACCGGGAAAGTGGCCGCTTGCACAGCCACCGTTAAACTTTGTCCATTACGGCCCAACTCTACAGACAATTTAGATCCCACTTGACCTTTTTCTACCACCTGCTGAACCGTAGAAGCATCAAGAGTCGGTGTCCCATTAATTTTTTTAATCACATCACCCGCGCGCAAACCGGCCTTCGCCGCCGGAGAATTAGGCATCACCCGGACAACCAGAACCCCCTTATCCTCATTTACTGTTAAACCAGAATTAGGGTTACTATTAATTTCTTGTTTAAGTTCTGGGCTAAGGGTCACCATTTGAACACCTAAATAAGGATGCTGCACTTTACCCGAAGCGATCAACTGATCGGCAATGCGTTGAGCAGTAGCAATAGGAATAGCAAAACCCAACCCCTGGGCTCCATTAATAATCGCCGTATTCATACCGATCACCTCACCCGCTGCATTGAGGAGTGGCCCGCCCGAATTGCCCGGATTAATTGCCGCATCAGTTTGAATAAAGCTAACCCGTTTATCAGGAATTCCGACTTGAGAACTTAACCGGCCGGTAGCGCTAATAATTCCCACCGTCACCGTATTATCTAAACCCAGAGGATTGCCAATAGCAATTGCCCATTCACCCGGTTGGAGTTTTTCCGAATCACCAACTCTCACCACCGGCAAATTTTGGGCTTCAATTTTCACCACCGCCACATCCGTAACCGGGTCAGTTCCCAAAACCCGACCTTTAAAACTGCGGCCATCTTTGAGAGTAACTCGTACCTCATCCGCACCAGCTACCACATGAGCATTCGTCAAAATTTGACCATTAGAATTAATAATAAAACCCGAACCCGAACCCCTTTGAACTTGCCTTTGGGGAGGCACCGGCACACCGCCAAAGAACTCACGGAAAAACGGATCATTAAAAACCTCTGGTACTTCAGAAGTAACCGTTTTAGAAGCATCAATACGCACCACAGCCGGCCCGACACTTTCCACCACCGGTGTCACAAAATTAGAGCCATCAGCACTCAAAGGCAACCGTGATTGAACCGGACTTGCAATAGCTTGTGCCAGAGCCGGTCTTGTCTGCGGCATAGAAGCATGGCTAAAAAAATAATAACTGCCCGACCAAGCAATAGCAGCACCCAGAAGCATAGTTGATAAATAGCTCACCGACTGTTTCCAATAAAAATTAGGCTTTGAAGATTTTAATTCCACAGTATTAGATTCGGCAGAAACCTTATTGACATCTTGGGGTTGTGTGTGCATTGCTCTCACCTGTCACAAAAATAGTCAAAAAACCGACCTTGGAGTGCTAAGAGAAGACCTAAAAAACCTCTCTCCAAAAAGGTTTAGTCTGAGTTGCTTGCCAAAGATTTTAGAGAGTAGCCTTTTGCAATTTAATGCTCAGGCAGAGTAGGAATTGCTCTTTGCACTCATCGCTAATTTTAGCCGATTATTATTAATTTAGACAACACTTATGACAACGCTGTGACAAATTTATCGCAAAAACGTGAAAAATTTGCCAACGACAGCAGAGAATTTTAGGAAACAGAGAGTCAGGAATTTTGGCTGGCAAGAACATAAAGCGAGGACAATCAGAAACCAAGCAAGAGGCATTCATTGAACATTGCTGGCAAAAAACAAGGCGAGAAACAAAAGCCAAAACCGTGAGCCCAGACAAAAAACAAGTAGAAACCTTGGTAAAATCAGGATATAGTAGGTAGCGAAAACATCTTATTTTAGGCGTGCCGGTGAAATAGAGACGGCCTCCTATTGTACAATTTTGCCACCAACTGACATTAAGTAGGAATTTGCAGAGGCAGCAGCGCCCCCGCTGGGGGTAAAAATGCCACAAAAGCCCTACCCAAAGCAGCCAAAAAAACCCTCACTCAACGATATAAAAGCTCACATCTACCAAGCCATGCAGCGCCAAACCGCTTAACGAACAGCCTAAACGTTAGCATGGGAATGCCCAGTCCTGTGACTGTAAAAGTCGGGATGCTTAAAAGGGAACCCCGATGGAAACTGAGGAAATTCTAAGAAAATATGCAGCCGGAGTCAGGGATTTTCAGGCCGCCAACCTCTGTGAAGCCAACCTGAGCCGAGCCACACTGAGCGGAGCCAACTTGAGCCAGGCCAACTTGAGCATCGCCAACTTAGGGGGAGCGAACCTCAGTGGAGCCAACTTGAGCCACGCTAAACTCAACGTCGCCAAACTCAACGGAGCCAACCTCAACGGAGCCAACCTCAACGGAGCCGATCTCAACGTTGCCAACCTGATCCGAGCCGACCTCAGCGATGCCAGTTTAATACAAGCCGCCCTGATTCGGGCGGAACTGATTCGCGTCGATTTAAGCCGCGCCAACCTCAGCGAAGCCAACCTCAACGGAGCCAGCCTCAGAGAAGCAAAACTGCGACAAGCCAACCTAGCCGGTGCAAACCTCAGTGAAGCCGATCTCACCAACGCATCCCTCAAAGCAGCCAACCTCGAACGCTCCACCCTGAGAGAAACCGACCTCAGAGGAGCCGATCTCAGCGGAGCCAACCTCAGAAACGCCGAATTGCGACGCGCCAACTTATCAGGAGCAAAACTGATCGGAGCCGATTTAAGCGGCGCAAACTTGCGATGGGCCGACCTATCCGGCGCAACCGTTCGCTGGGCCGACCTCAGCGAAGCGAAACTCAGCGGAGCAAACCTCAGAGGAGCCGACCTGAGCAATGCCAACTTACTCAACGCCAGCTTAGTATATTCCGACTTAACCCAGTCAAACTTAATCGAAGTTGACTGGATGGGAGCCGACTTATCGGGAGCCACCCTCACCGGCGCAAAACTCTACGAAGTTTTACGCTACGGACTCAAAACCGAAGGGTTAATCTGTGAATGGGTAGACCTCAGCGAAAACGGCGACCGTTCCACCATCTACCGGCTCACCCCCGAAGACTCAAAAAAATTTTTCAACCAAACCCTACCCACCGTCCGCATCACCGTTGATGCACCCCTGACTGCTGATGCTCACCTCGCCCTCGCCGTCGCCTACCACCAAGTTGCTCAGATATACCCCGCCCTCAGCAACCCCCCTAATATCGAAGTCAGCGGACGACGCACCACCCTAACCTTTAGGATAAATAGCGATGCCCGTTTATTTTCCACCGCCTACGTCGCCATCCTTCCCTTTAAAGATGCCGTCATCTCCCAAGAAAAAATCTTTCGCTTAGTCGAAATGATTGAATCGCCCGATATCAGCAACCTACTCAATCAAGCCACCGGCAAACTTGCGGACATCAAAAAATCTGAAACCTTTACCAAAATGGTAAAACGCGAAAAATTCTTCGCCGCTCCCACCCTAACCGTACTCACCAACTCTGGAAACCGTACCCTCGATGTGCATCATAACCCGAACTTTGGCAAACGCTGGCTCAGCGCCACCGAAAACATCGAACTAAGCGCCTCCTCCCTTTCCGAAAACCAGCAATTGGCTTTACCCCCAGTAAGCGTTGTCATCAGTTTTATCCAAGGATTACATTTTCTCTCCTCCAAATAAACAAAAAAACAAAGTCTCATACCGATCCCAAAACCCACTCTTTTATACACATCCCCTAAAAATGATTAAAACGGTCACAAACTAATGGAAGTTGAGGAATTACTAAATAGATATGCAGCCGGTGAGCGCGATTTCTCAGGAGTCAACCTTTGTGAAGTCAATCTCAGCCGAGTCAACCTCAGTGGCGCTAACTTCACCGGCGCCAATCTCAGCATCGCTAACCTCAGCGGCGCCAACCTCAGCGGCGCCAACCTCAGCCAAGCCAAACTCAACGTTACCCGTCTCAGCGGCGCCAACCTCAGCCGTGCCAAACTCAACGGCACCATCCTCAACGTCGCTAACTTAGTCCGCGCCAACCTCAGCGACGCCCACCTTGTCCAAGCCTCCTTGATCCGCGCCGAATTAATCCGCGCCGAACTCAGCCGCGCCAACCTCGAACAAGCCAACCTCAACGCCGCCGACTTGCGAGAATCAAAACTAAGAAACGCCAACCTCAGCGGTGCAAACCTCAGCGAAGCCGATGTACGCGGCTCCTCCCTCGCCGGAGCCAACCTCGAACAAGCCAAACTCAATCAAACCGACCTCAGCAGCGCCGACCTCAGCGGAGCCAACCTCAGCAACACTGAACTCCGCCACGTTAACTTTAACCGCGCCAACCTCAGCGGAGCCGACCTCAGCAGCGCTAACCTCCGCTGGGCAATCCTCTCTGGCGCTAACCTCCAATGGGCAAACCTCAGCGACACCAAACTCAGCGGCGCTAACTTAATAGGAGCAAACCTCAGTAACAGCAACCTACTCAACGCCAGTCTAGTTCACGCCGACCTCACCCAAGCCAACCTGATCCGCGCTGAATGGGTCGGTGCCGATTTATCAGGAGCCACCTTGACAGGAGCGAAAGTTTATGCTGTGTCTCGATTTGGCCTCAAAACCGATGGCATGATCTGCGAATGGGTCGATGTTAGTCCTCACGGCGATCACAGTCAAATTTACCGCTTTGATACCGACGACTCGAAAAAGTTCTTTAATCAAACACCCCCCACTGTTCGCATCATCATTGATGCTCCTCTCGACTCTGTGGCAAACTTTGCCCTAGCCGCTGCTTACTATAATCTCAGTCAGCAATATGCCGGCTTAACCCAACCCCCCAGTATTACCGTTGGCTACCGCCGCACCGTTTTAACCTTTCGGGTTGAGAACGATGAACAACTATTATCCACCGCTTATGTGGCAATTCTTCCCTTTGAAAATGCCACAGTCACCCAAAAAAGCATCATCACTTCAATTAAGCAACTGCGAAATCATGCCACAAATCATCTGAGTATTCCGGACTTAAGGCGAATTCAACAATTAAGTAATTCCCTTGGTCAAACTCTCAATCAAGCCAATGCTCTTGATTTATCAAAAATTATCCCACCGGCCATTGAAAACACCAGCTTTTTTAAAGCCCCCACCCATACACTTTTGCTCAATTCCAGCGACCAAACCTTAAGCTTATATCACGACCCCAGTTTTGGCAAACGCTTTATGAATCCTACCAATCCGGCGAATAATAAAAACACGAACCCCCAGCCAAATGTTCCGCCGGTGATGCCTCCTCTCTCCGCTTTGGTAGATTTTATTCGCGGTTTTTATTCAATGGAAGGACAGAGTTTGTAAAATTGGTTATTCTTAAATAAAGCCAGAAATGGACAACTTTTAATTTATCATTAACAGGAGAAAAAATGTTTGACGCTTTCGGAGATCGTTTCAACAAAATGACTGGACGTACCCGCTTTGTAGTCTGTCGCCTTTTTGTTCATTGTCGCGGTGATTATGTAGCTCCTTTATTGGGAGTTCTTAATCAAGCCGCCAGAGTTGCTGTACAAGAACAAGGCGATTTAGTACGAACCGGCTCCGAATTAGTCAAAGTTTGTCAAAGTCTTTTAGAAGCTACATCCTACTGGCAAAGCGCCGCCAATGAAGGCGATGTTTTTTGGCAAGAAGAAGCCGCCGGTGACTATGTATCAGAGTTATTCACAGACTCCGCCTCCCGCTATTTAAGCCAAACTTCCGATTTCTATACAGCCGATACAAATCAACCTTTAACTTTGCCGGTGACACATAACCTAGTGGTGATGATTACAGCAGCTTATGTAGGAGAAGTTGCCCCATTAGAAACGGATCTTGCTGATATTGATGCCCTGACGCAAGGTTTAAAAGCTCTAATTAATTTGCATTATCAAAACAGTCTCCGAGCGATTCAAGTGCATTTTTCGCCGGCCCAACTCGGAGACGAACTTACTGATGACCAAGTTTTAGAAAACTTTCCTGAATTGATACCTTTGTAAAAATAAAAGTTTCAGTTTTCAGGAACCTCCGAACTCTGCAAACTAACTTCTCGACCGGCCAACTGAGCCACAGCCCTCGCCAAATCCACCGGCTCCACCGGCTTAGCTAAATGTAACTGAAACCCCGCCCCAAGAGCCAGAGCGCGATCAGAGTCACGAGCATAAGCAGTCAAAGCTAAAGCTGGTAACAATCCCCCGCGCTCTGGACTACGTTGGCGCACCTGAGCAATAAAAGCATAGCCATCTTGGAACGGCATTCCTATATCGCTGACTAAGACATCGGGCACCAATTCATCCAGCAATGCCAAAGCCTCCTGGGCTGAAGCCGCTGCTCTCACCTCGGCTCCGTATTGCTTAAGCATCACACAAATCAACTCTCGCGTATCTAATTCATCATCTACCACGACCAACTGTAAACCAGCTAAAGGTACCGTCGGAAATAACGCTTCCTTCTGTTGTTGTTGAGCATCCTTGGAGAGGATAGCAGCAGCTTTGACACCGCCAACCACCGGCTGAGATTCCCCAAACGGAATTGAGACTCTAAACGTAGCGCCGGTACTGTCACCGCCACTATCTGCGGCCACCGAGCCACCGTGTAATTCGACCAAATGACGGACAATGGCCAAACCTAACCCTAAACCATTGTAAGCGCGAGAAGTTGTACTATCTGCCTGACGAAACCGCTCAAATACATAAGGTAAAAATTCCGGTTTAATGCCGATACCGCTGTCTTTGACTTGGATAATGGCGCGGTGATCGGTTTGAATTAGGGAACATTCAACCCGCCCCCCTGGGGGGGTAAATTTGACGGCGTTGGATAATAAATTCCAAACAACTTGCTGTAAGCGGTCACTGTCGCCTTTGACTTCTCCTATTTGTGGGTCAAAATAGGAGATTAATTCAATGCCCTTGGCAGATGCGGTGGGGCGGACTGTATCTAAAGCAGCTTCGACGACGGTTAATAAATTACAACTGCGGAAATTTAAGCGTAGTTTGCCGGTGATAATGCGCGATACATCCAGCAAGTCTTCGATCATTTGCGTTTGGGAGCGGGCATTGCGTTCGATGACTTCTACCGCTTTGATTGTTTTTTCTTGATCGAGTTTGCGGCTTTTAAGTAGCTGGGCCCATCCCAGCATGGCGTTGAGGGGGGTACGCAGTTCGTGAGATAAGGTGGCTAAAAATTCGTCTTTGACGCGGTTTGCTTCTTGGGCTTCGCGGTAGAGGCGGGAATTTTCAATGGCCAGGGCTGCACGCCGGCCCAATTCTTCCATTAAGGATAAGTCTTCTTGGGTGTAGGTTCGCACCGAGCCTTGTACTAAGGCCCATGTTAAGGTTCCTAGTTTACGGTTGTGTGCGACTAGGGGAATTGTGATGAGTGAGCGGATTTGTAGTTTTTCTATAAGTTCTTGGTGGGCTGGGTTGGTTATTTTGGAGCCGTTATTTTGGTTGATATCGGGGATGAAGATCGCTTCAAAGCCGGTGCCAAGGTTTGCGAGGGGGAGATTTTTGTCGGTGGGTGTGGTGCTGTGGTTTTGGATTTGGTTAAATATTTCTGGCGGGTTTTGCTGGTTGTGAAAGCAGCCTATTCGTTGTAGTTGGTTGTCGTTGGTAACGACATCAAAAAAACAAAGGTCTGCTCGATTTGGGACAACGAGTTTGGTGATACCGGCGAGGGTGGTTTTGTAGTCGAGGGAAGAGGCGAGGATGGGACTGGCTTCGGCTAAAAATCGCAGGGCTTCTTCGGCTTGTTTGCGTTCAGTAATATCGGTGATTGTGCCTGACATCCGAAAGGGCTCGCCGGTGCTGGTTCGCCTTGCTCTGGCGCGGGCCATACAGTAGCGGTATTGTCCGGATGTGTGACGCAGACGTAACTCGACGTTAAATTCGATGTTGCGTTGTAAGTGTGCTTCGAGGGCTTCTATGAAGGTTTGTTTATCGTCGGGATGGAGCAGTTCGCAGAAGGCTTCGTAGGTGCCGGCAAATTGACCACCTGCTAAGCCGGTGATTTCAAAGAGCCGGTCATTCCAATAAATTTGATTTTCGCCAATGTGCCAGTCCCAGATCCCGTCATTGGCTCCTTCTAAGACTAGGCGGTAGCGTTCTTCACTTTCTTGTTTTTGTTGATTGGCGATAATTGCCTGCATTTCTGCTTTGTGGAGGCGGACAACATTGTGTAGGCTTTTTGATAAATTTTCTGAGGATACTTTTGCTTTGGAAAGGTAGTCGGAGGCTCCGGCTTTCATTAGATCAACGGCGATTTGTTCGTCTCCTTGGCCGGTTAAGACGACTAATGGCATTTTAAAGCCGGCAGAGCGAATTTCTTTAACGAGGGTGAGGCCATCTCCATCTGGCAATAAATAATCAAGAAAAACACAATCAAATGTTTGTTCATAGAGGGTAGCGAGGGCTGTGGCGCAGTCTGGTGCCTCGGATAGCTCCATTCGCACGCGGGCGCTTTGGAGCGCACGGCGCACGGCCATCCGGTCTACTTGATCATCATCTACTACCAGAATTTTGAGGGTTTCTTCCATGATCGGGGCGACTCCCAAGCGCGTCAGGCGAGGTGTCCAGTATCGCAATTGTTTACGGTGAATGGTTTAGGGAAATTAACGAACAATGAATAAGGAAAAAAAACAAAGCATCAGGAATAAAAAAAATCTTTTTTTCCGGCTATCGCGCCCCATGTCCGATGAATTACGCTATCGGTCTTGGGTCTTGGTGATGCTGGTCTTGGGGATGCTGGTTTTTTTCCACAATAACTAATTTAAGTGATAGCTTGACACTCCCCAGCCTAAAGGCTTAAAAATTCTTCATTCCTAGATCCAACTTGCTGCGACAAGATTGCTCCCATCTCAGTAGAGGTCAAATCTCCAGAAGCGTTCACCTCGACTACGCTCGGTGAGCGAAGCCGAACCAAAGTTCGCGTATGCCCTACGGTACTCCAGGCTAGGCTCAGAATGTTGATAGCTGCATTGCAGTCTCGGTCTAACACAAACCCACAGGAATAAATTTGAGTTCTTGTTGGCAAAGACTTTTTGACTGTTTTACCACAACTAGAGCATTTCTGGGAAGTAGAGGCTGGATTAACTGCTACTGTTATTCTGCCCAACTTTACCCCCATATACTCCACCCGTTTTCTGAACTGATACCAACCAACATCATTAATGGACTTGGCGAGACAATGATTTTTGACCAATTTTTAATCCTCAAGTCTATGGGCTACGCGCACGCTACGCGAACACGTTATCTACTTTGGTTTGAGGTGGACTCGCTTTAGTCAATTAATGGCTTTTGTCTGCTTGGCAGAACCTTTTTTTTAGGAGAAATACGGCGTTGTTTAAGCTTCAACCGTTTCTCACTAGCTCGATAAAACTTTGGATTAGGTTGGGAGTAACTATTGCTATCGGTATAGAAGTTTTTTAGCCCTCCATCCAAAGCGATTGTCTTGCCTGTAGGTTGTGCTTCTATTTGGCTTTCAGCACTAATCCAAAATTGAAGATAGTACCCATCGGCTTGACTTCTCAACCTAACTTGTTTTATCTGCTCTAAAGGGAAGCTCATCTCTGAGTGTTTTGCTGAGGCGGTATAACTCTTTGATTCCTACACCTCGATTATCCATCCAAAAACGGATACTCTTATTGCGGACAAATTGAGCCGTTTAAATTGCCTCGTCAATAGCACTATATTGAGTTTTTTTACCCTTGGCTTTGAATTCTAAAACTCTCATTTTACGTTGAATAATTCTACGCAAATATACTATATCATCTAAAAGTCGGCCTTCTAGGGCTAGGCTTTAAACCCTTTTTTTTTTGGGAAAGTTCATGGTTAAGGTATTGATTGGTTAGGTTTTAATTTTTTAGGCTTCTGCTAAGTCGCTCCCCATGAAAAAGTTTTACTTTGGCTTTTTGAGGGTAGACTATGGCGTGGCGAAGCCATCGGATGCGGGATGCTTCGCTCTTGGCTTTCAGTCTCCCATTTTAGATTTTAAAGGTTAACAAGTCATTTAGGGAAGATTTTTTGTTGGGGCGGTTGTGGTGTTTGGGGATGATTATTTTTTTGTACTTTTATGGTTAAGGGTTAGGGGTGGATGTCAATCAGTCTTTAGGATGAAAAATTACCTTCATACTTTGACAAGTTTTGTGTTGTTCTGCTCGGAATAATTGCGGAATTAACCGCTACTTGTTCGGCCTCTAGTAAAGACATCTGGGAATTTATTTGTATTTCTCGTTTTATTTGCATTATTTTCTGGCCTACATAGCCTTATTTATTGAGTTTTAGGGTAGTTATTTGTAGCAGTATTTTGGGTATTTCAATAAAATTAGAGTTGGATAGGCCGGTGGGTAGAGACGTTTCGACGGAACGTCTGTACTGGGTGTCTTCTAAAATTGAACAGAGTGGTGCATTAAGTTGATGCAGCCGCGATCTGCCGCCGCTACTGTTGCTAAACGTTATGTTTGCAGGTTGGTCGGCGGTTGGGAGTGTAGCCTAGTGGCGTTCGTGATTGGGGATCGCCTCTGTAAGATGAGCAAACTGTAGTAACCACTCATGGAGTGTATATGTTTCGCAACTTGATTACGCTGTTGATTGTTTTTTCGTTAAGTTTGACGACGGTTGCCTGTGGGGGTGGAAACAATAATGTGGCCCAACCGAATAGAAATCAAGCTCCGGTGGCGACCAGCACCAACACAAAAATTGCGGATGGTAAGTATCCTGTTCAGCAAGGGAGTTTTAATGACAGCAATGGGGAATATAGCTTATTTTTGCTGAATTCCTCGCCCTCGCTGGTTCGGACGACGGATTTACAAATGGCCCGCCTGACAGAAGAGGAAGAGAAAGCCGGTGAAAAAAGTTACTTAAAAGTGGAAAATGGTCAAAAATCGTTGCATTTAACAGAAGACTTCAAAATTGAATATGTCCATGCTGTTACTGAAACTCAAACTAATCCGCAAACCGGCCAGCCTCAAACTGTGATTGTGCGGCAAGAGTCGAGTTTTTGGACACCGTTTGCTGGGGCTTTGGCCGGTCAAATGATTGGAAGTATGCTGTTTACGCCTCATTACTATATGCCGCCGGTTTATCAGCCTGGGGTGATGACGGGCTATGGCGGTTATGGCAGAACTTATAATCAAGCGGTGCAAAGTTACCAAACGCGCTATCAAGCTCCGCCGATTGTGGAGCGAAATCGCACTCAGTTCCGCAGTACAGGACGAATCAATTCTCCTTCTTCAACTACAGCGAATCCCTCAAGACCAAGTTCGACGGGTAAACCTACGGGATCAGGTTTTGGGACGAGTACGCTGAAACAGTCGGGACAAGGGTCTTCAAGCAACCAAAAAAGCTCACCCCGTTTTGGCAGTGGTTCTGGTTCTAGCGGGGCTGGCAGTCGCCGGCCGGCTAGGTCAAGACGGCGCTAAGGTGTCCCGCGTTTGTCCCGTCGAGGGCACGAATGTCCCTTTGGCTGTGTCAGAATGAAAATCGCAGTCTTTCTTCTGACCCGTTGTGATTGAGGTAGAAGTCCACAACTCGCTCCGCAGTTTTCTGCGCTCCAGTGGAGAACCGAACTGGCCGCACCATTTAACGATGGCGCGGCTGGTGGCGCGGGCTTTGCGATTGGGACGCAGTGCTTTGATGCAAACTGGTATTGCACCGGGTTCGTCGGTCGGTCGTTATCGGTTGAGTTATTTGATGCCGGTTCTGATGTGGCCTGAGCCGGCGGTGGTGGTGGCAACTGAGGCAGTTTTGCAGCGGTTGTTGATGGTGGAAATTCCCCAGTTGCAGCAGTGGGTGTCGGTGTCTAAGCCGATCCGGCAGGGGTCTTGTTGGCCTCACCCGGATTTTAAGGGGGTTCTTTTGATGACTCCTGATGTTTGGTTGGCTGACCGGCTCTCTGGCGGGGGGGCAATTCCTCCGAATGTGCCGACGATTTTTGATGGGGTTGATGATCTGGAGAGTTGGGCTCAGCAGTGTTTGACGGTGCGTTTGGAGGCGGCGGATTGGAATGAGCTAATGTTGGCGTTTCCTGACAAAGTGGAAGAGATTCGGGATGCGCGGGTGAGTTTGACGCGGGCGATTTATCAGCATCCGGCTAATCCTTATGAGTGTTGTTTGCTCGATGAAGAGGAAGTTGAAATTTTACGGGGTTTGTTGGCGGTGTTGCTGGAGGCTAATGCGGTGGAGCAGTTGCCTTCGCGCTGGGGAAGTTTTTGGCGTTTGTGGGGTTCTATTAATTCGCTTTTATGGGCGGAAGTTTGGCCGGCTCAGGGCGGCTTTTCTTTGCTTTGCGGGCCGGTTGAGGTGGCAAGATCCCTAAAGGAGATTTGGCAAATGCAGCCGGTGGTGTTGATCGGGGGGGCGATAGATTTGGAGGCTGAGGCTTCTGCTTACCGGCATCGGGTGGGTTTGGGTGAGTTAACTTGTGTGAAGTTTGCTCCTGATCGCTGTAATCAGTTAATCCAGCTTTATTTGCCTGACCGGCTGCCTCTGCCGAATACGCCGCAATATCAAGGGGCTTTGTTGCAGCATATCCGGGCGTTGTTGAGTGCTGTCGATCCGGCTGGGGGTTTGGTGGTTTTGTTGGTGGGGGATACGCCTCTGAAGAGGATTATCGGTACTCAATTGGCGGCTGAGTTCGGATCGCGGGTTCAGGTGGAAAAGACGGGTTTGGATGAGAATGGAATTTTGGTGGCCGGTTGGGAGTTTTGGCGATCTAAGGCGGGGGTGATGCCGGCTCCTCAGTTGTTGGTGATTTCGACTCTGCCGGTGCCTTCTTTGGAAAATCCTCTGGTGGCTGGACGGGTGGCTTTTTATAAGCAGCAGCGTCAAGATTGGTTTCGGTTGTTTTTGTTGCCGGTGGCTTTGTGTGAAATGCAGCGGGCAGTTGCTGCGGTGCGCGACCGGCAAGGGGTTGTGGCTCTGCTCGATAGTCGGGTTCTCCACCGCAGTTATGGCTCTCAGGTTTTGTCGGCTCTCAGCCCTCTGGCGAGGATTGATTATTTGGATGCAAGTTTGTTTGCTGCTGGTGATTATGAGGTTTTGGATTGATGGTTAGCCCCGGCGGCTTAAATGAGTAATTAGCTTTAATTTTGTTAAGAAAGTGAGACGCCTTTCTCAGGTTGGCGCTATTATCGTTTTGAAACCTGTGGTGATAATTAATAATTATGGGTGAATCAAAACGTCGTAAAGATGCTCTGGGCGAGAAATACGGCCAAGAATCTTATGTTTTTCCTTGGTTGCCGTTGACGAAAAGCCAATCTAAAGATTTTATGAAGTGGACAACTCGCGGCAGTTGGATCGGCATTGCTGTGTTGGCTCTTATTTGGGTGACGGTTCTGTTTATTGGGCCGGCTATGGGGTGGTGGCAATTGAATAATTAAAATTTGTCATCTCTTGTTGTTGAAACTCGGTGATTTGACCGGCACACTGGCTGAAAGCTTATAGGAATTTTCAATCACTCTGATAACTAATTTAAAACATTCTGCCGGCAGCTTGGAACGGTCATTTTTGACTCTAGGCAAGCTGTTTTTAGTTTTTTAGGGAACAAAAAAGCGTGGCTGAGACCGCAATCAAGGCAGGGCGCTGCTGACGGGGAATTGAAGCAATAATAAGAGCTTTAAGTCTCTGGGAGCTTAGGTTATGAGCGATTTTTTCTAAGTGTGTAAGTCTATACTTTGCTGTTGGTTGAAGCCGGTTAAGCTGGAAAAAATCAGCAAATTGTTAGAGAGGTAGTGGCTGGGGGAATATACCTGCGGAGGGAACAATTTATTCGCAGTTCCAACTAAAAGTAAAGTAAGGTATTGTTGAGCCTACAAATTTTTTACCCAGGAGTTGATGTTGGTGTTAATTAAAGATTGTTGCTGGAATGAGCGAAAATTATTATCCCGACAGAGGATATGTTGTCAAAGCTGTACCCCAGCCGGATCTTGCAGAGCAGGCAGGTGAGCTATTAAGGCTATAAAGTTTTGTGGATTTGCTGAGAACTTTAGGTTTAAGGTTCTCTGTGGTGCAACCGGCCTTAAGATAGATGGCCAAAAACCCTTGAGACTCCCACAACAAGCTGAAGACTCCCTGAACTTTTTTAGCGGACAGTTCCGGGTGGGGGTGAAATGTAGGTGAAGAGGTGCGCTAAATTGGTTGCCTTCTGTCTTTCGACAGACATAGGACTGGCAAATCATACCTTAAAACAATTTAAGTTTGGCCGTCAATCCACTGGAAGCGGGTTTTCAACTTTTTGAGGGTTTATGAGCGTACCGTTTGGCCGGTAGCGACCAAAATCTTAAGAAAGTATGAAAAATGACCTAAAATGTGAAATGTGGTGATAAGGAGGATAATTGTGTTTCTTAGACTTGCAGACCAACATCGTCAATTTGTACAGGATCTTGTGATGAACCTTCAGGCTTTGGCCATTGTGCTAGAGCGTCGGGGTTATCTGGCTTCTTGCTATACCTGCGGGGGCCAAATGAATAGCGCTTCGTTTATGGTCAGCCTTGCGGATAATCATCTAATTCGGTTTTTGGTGTCGGATTATGGGATTACTTGGACGGAGATGCGGGATGACCGGGAACTGATGAAACTCGAAGGGGCAGAAGCGATCAGCCAGCTTCACGAGTTGGGCAATTTGGTGAAGTACCAAGTCCAACCGGCCCAAGAGCGTCCCGTCGTCGCCCAAAAGGTATAAAACCTTGTTGGTGTTGTTTTTGTCTCCCATTTTCCTGATTGCTGAGATGCACGTCAAGACACCGGCATTCTTGCTCTGCTCTTACGATTGTTGCTGGTGATTGATCCCCAAAATGTTAGGCTGGAAAATGGGGGCTTGAACTACGGTTTCGGCGGTTTTTTTGAGCCAAACAACCTCATCAAGCCTCCCAAATACTCGTTCACTAACTTACTTTATGTGAGGCGCACAAAGCGCGGGAGATTGTGGGAGTGTTGATGACTGGTTTTCAAGATTCACCTTGGCAACATCATTTTGTTGAAACAAATCGAATTCGCTTACACTGTGTTACCCAAGGTGAGGGAGATTTAGTAATTCTCCTGCACGGATTCCCTGAGTTTTGGTATTCTTGGCGCTATCAAATTCCTGCTCTGGCGCGTCATTTTAAGGTTGTAGTGCCAGATTTACGCGGTTATAATGATTCGGATAAACCTGCTTCTGGTTATGATTTAGATACTTTAAGTGCGGATATTCGTGGTTTAATTTCTAATTTGGGATATACTCGCGCTCACATTGTGGGTCACGATTGGGGCGGTACGATAGCTTGGCATTTGGCACAAAAATTTCCGCAATATCTGAACCGGTTGGCTATTTTAAATGCAGCGCATCCAGATCGGTTGGTGCAAGAATTGGCAGGAAATTTTGATCAGTTGCGGCGCAGTTGGTTTGTTTTTGCGTTTCAAATTCCGGGGATTCCTGAGTGGTTGATTCAGCAAAATTTAAAGGATTTTGTGAAACGGTTATTTCGTGAAACTGCGATTCGGCAAACGCCTTTTACGGCGGAAGCTACGAAACTTTATCAGCAGGCTTTGGAAAAACCGGGGGCGATAGCGGCGGCTTTGAATTATTACCGGCAAATGCTTTTACCTCAAAATTGGATGGCAAATTGGGGGCGATCTCCTGATTTGATTACGGTGCCTACTTTGGTGTTATGGAGTGAGGAAGATTCGTTTTTAAGTCGCCGGTTGATTGAGGGTTTAGATCGCTTAATTGCTGCGCCTTTTAAGTTGCAATTGGTGCCAGAGTGCGGGCATTGGATTCAACAAGAAGCGCCCCAAACTGTTAACCGGGAGTTGTTAAACTTTCTGCGTCAGGAATAAGCTACTGATTAAAATAGGGTGTTCACATCGACGAGTAAAACCTGCTTTGCTGCCTAAAAAATCTGAATAAACTTTTATAACCCCTTCGGGGGTTTTATTATGCGTGTACAAACTGATTTTAATCGGTGGCTTCTCAAGGTTATTTGTTGGATATATGAGGTAAACATGAGGAAATTTGAAGTTTAGTTTAGTTAATTATTTGAGGTAAATATATGTAGGATGATATTAGTTAATTTCGTTCCACATTTGAGCCGGCACAAACCGACTGAGATGGCGGACATTTGTAGTAGCAATAACTACGTTTTGACCTAGATTAATAATGGAAAAGGCAAGGGCTGCTAAAATAACATCACCATCTAAAGCTTGATTATTAGCAGTTGGTTGACCGCGCTGGCGAGATTCTGCCCAAAGTTCTGCTGCTTTTAACATGACTTCTCTATTAATAGAAACTACGCCAAGTTCTGAAATTATAAAATCTAGCCTTTGTAATCCTTTAATTTTGCCGGCGCGTAGTAGTTCTCGGCGCACTTCATAATCGGCAATTTCTGGCACTTGTACGGAAGTCCCCGATTGAAGGAGGCTTTGCAGCCATTGCTGACATTCCAAAGCCAAGGCTGACCCACTAGGATTTGTTACTAATCCCAACGGGCCAGAATCAAGTAATACGATTGTCATGGGAATAGCTTTCTGTAGGAGAGACGATCTTCATCGAGTGCTTTTATTAAGTATTCCAGAGTTTCGCGCTGTTCCTGCGCGTCTTCTTCTCCTACATTACACCAAGAATCTAATTCTTCAATAATTCTCTTAATTTTTTCTGGTGGAAGGGGGTCAAAGGGGGAGGGGGTTTGAGGCTGGGCCGGCTGTTGTAGAGGTTGTGCTGTCATAGAGTTAATTTCCTTTATTTCTAAGGAGAATATTGATTATTATAGCGGTTCTCTGTTGGATAGAAGTGGATGCTAAAAACTGGGTTTCTAAAAGAAGAGGTTTTTATTGTAGCCAGTTGCCGGTGCAAAGTTAAAATAGACACTAATTTAATTTTTAGGAAATAAGATTAATTTTAGACTTGATAGAATAAGGCATTGATAAATAGAAGAGTATGTCTGTTTGTTTTGATTTGGTTATTGATGAAAACTTGCGGTTGATTCCTGAAAAGGTTGGGACAGTTTAGTTAATAATAAGGATTAACGAGAATTGAGGTAGTTTGAAGAAAATGTTTAGGTTACAAAAATGGGTGCCGGCTTTGGCATTTTTTCTGAGTTTGATTGTAACATTACAGTTAAAATTACCACCGGCCACCGCTCAATTAGTTAATAATCCTTCATTTTCTGGTGAGCTTCGAGGTGTTTGGATTACAAATATTGACAGCCAAGTTTTGTTTTCGCTCAAGAATATTGTCAGAGCGGTTGAGCGTTTGGAGTCGATGAATTTTAATACAATTTATCCGACTGTTTGGAATTGGGGATATACGCTTTATCCGAGTAAAGTTGCTGAGAAAGTTTTGGGGCGTTCTGTGCGTTTGGTAACGCCTTTAGATGAGGATATTGATCCAGATTTGGGAACGGAACCAGGGCGAGATATGCTCAAAGAAATTATTATGATTGGGCATAAGAAAAAGATGGCGGTTATGCCTTGGTTTGAGTTTGGGTTTATGATGCCGGCAGATTCAGAAATTGTGGAACGTCATCCTGATTGGATTACGAAACGCCGGGATGGGACAACACTTTATCGAGAGGGAATACATGACAGGGTATGGCTGAATCCTTTCCACCCAGAAGTACAGCAATTTATTGTAGATTTGGTGAGTGAAATTGTGGAGAATTATGATTTAGATGGCATTCAATTTGATGATCATTTTGGCTTGCCGGCAGAGTTTGGATATGATGATTATACGGTGAGTTTGTATCAAAAAGAAATTAAACAAAAGCCTTCGGATGATTTTAAGGAGACGTTTTGGGTGCGCTGGCGTGCAGATAAGTTGAATGCGTTTATGGAGCGGTTGTTTAAAGAGGTGAAATCGCGGAAAAAAGATTGTATTGTGGCGCTGTCTCCGAATCCGTTACACTATGCTTTACCGACACATTTACAAGATTGGTTTACCTGGGAGCGACGGGGTTGGATTGAGGAGATTATTGTGCAGGTTTATCGCAATGATTTGAGTCGGTTTATTGCAGAGTTGGAACGGGAAGAAATTGGGTTAGCAAAAACTCATGTGCCGGTGGGAATTGGAATTTTAAGCGGCTTAAAAGGTCGAGCAGTTCCGCTATCGCAAATTCAAGAACAAGTGAAGGAAGTACGTCAGCGAGGTTTGGCGGGAGTTTCGTTCTTTTTCTATGAAAGTTTGTCAAGTTGGGCAACAGAAACACCGGCGCAACGTGATCGGTTTTTTAAGCGTTTGTTTCCTGAGCCGGTGAATCGTCCTTCGGTGGTGGATAAGGAAGCTTAATTAAAGGTTTGGCCGTTGTTTGAAGTACAGAAACGCTTTCTAAAAACCCAGTTTCTTTGACGAAACTGGGTTTTTAGTATTCCACAGCATCCCAATTACGAACCTTAAGCAACCACCGGCCCCAACACCAGTTTTTCAAATTGAGCAAGTAGGGTTCCTTCAAAAGAAAAGTTTTGCCCAAAAATGCGGGGAGTTTGGCCGGTTTGATCTAAGACTTTTCGCACTTCTAGGTTAGTAATATCCGCAAGATTACGGTTATTAAGAACGGCAATAATGGCAGCAATTCCTAAACCTTGTCCCACAGCCGCATTAAATTCTACAATTCTTCCTGCCGAGGAAGCCAAGCCTTCAAAACCAGACCCAGGACTGACAACAGCAAGGTTAGGAACGTTTTTAATTAAGGCGTGGCGAATGCCAATATTAAATAATGGCGGTCGAAAATTAAGGCTTTTTCCCCAGCCTTTTGTGCTGGCTGTGTCGCCAAGTCCCGGAATTCCACCCCGGACATCGAAATGATAGCTAAAAGTGGCGATGGCTTCATTTTCGGCAACGCCTCCAAACAACATTTTAGAACCGTTGAGAGGTTCTACAACTCCGATGACATTGCCGGCGTGGCGGATATATAATTCTGAACCAGGTGTCACCGAAGTTGCACCTAAACTTTTTAGCCAAGTTTCCGCAAATTTAAATTCTTGGAGCATTTTTGGAGTTGGTTTTCCTCCATTTCTGGCGAGGTTTTCGGCTTCGCTTCCTGAAACTTTAAATAACAGCGCATTCCAAGAAAGTCTTTCCCCCGGAAGAATGGCAACGTTTCCTTCATCCAATAAAACACCCGTTTGTTCTAAAGACATTTTGATGCCGCGAAATGAATGATAAGCCACTGATAAGGCTGGAGAACGAATATCAATATGATCGTTACCGGCCCATAATGTTCGCAAATTTCCTCGCGTATCAAGCATTTCTTGTTTGAGATTTTCGGCAAGTTTTGCATCAAAGCCAGCAGCTTGCAGCAAATATTTTTGGGCTTCTTGATCGGCGGGGTTAGTAAAGCGTTTGTTGTAAGCAAAATCAAGTTCTTTGATTCGTTTAACGCTCAATCCTTGTGTTTCTATTACTAAGGTAACAGGCAATTCTGATTCGGGTAAACCAAAAGTTTCAAAGCCTTTGTGTTTTTTCACTCCGGCTGCTTGCGCTAATTCGGCATTCACAGTAGCGTCAATAAAAACTTTTGCATTATAGGTTATGCCATTAGATGCCACAATTCCTGTCAAATTTTGCCCGCTTTTTGTCACAGAAGCAATTTTGAAGTTGCTAAGAAGATTTACCCCCGCTTCTTTCAACATTTGCTTGAGGGCTTCCCCCGCTTTTTGTGGGTCAAGAGCAATGCCATTTACAGCGGATTTTTGCAAAAATTCTTTATATAGAGAGGCCGGATCTCCAAAAGTTCCTAACCCATACTTTTTGCGTGTTTCTGCATCAATTTGAGTTCGGTCTAAATAAGCTAATCTTCCCCGCACTAAATGCCCGCCAATGCCTTCTTGCAAGTTGTTTTTTGATATTAACAATATGCGCGGATATTTGTTGGTGCGCCGGCGATATTCTCTAGCAGCCGCAATTACAGCCAGCACCCCCGGAACTTCATCACCAAATCCTATGACATCATAACTTTGTACATCCCTGACCATTTTTTATTCTCCTTTTCTACCTGTCATTGTTTAGGTTTTGGTTGATTATTTTATACCATTCTCTGCTGTTTCTGTTTGGAGTGCCAGCTTTCAGGATATTTTTGATAAATCTTTACAGGGCGGCCTCCTCAATGGGGCAATGCCTCTACCACTTATCTTTCGTATATTTCCAAAGGCAAATTATCGGGATCTTTAAAAAAAGTAAAGCGTTTGCCTGTGATTTCATCTAGCCTAATTTCTTCAGTTTCTACGCCTTTATTATGCAAATTTATAACTGTTTCTTCAATATTTTCTACTTCAAAAGCTAAATGTCTCAAGCCGCAAGCTTCGGGGCGAGAAGGGCGTTGCGGTGGATTAGGAAACGAAAATAACTCGATTTGGCCGCTATCCCCCACACTTAAGTCTAATTTATAAGATTTTCTTTCTTGCCGGTAGGTTTCTTTGATAATAGAAAATCCTAAAATTTGCGTGTAGAAATGCTTAGACTTTTGATAATCTGAGCAAATAATAGCAACGTGGTGAATGCGGTTAATTTTCATAATCTAAATTTTCCTTAAATTCGTTATTCAAGTCTCAAAATTTGCTTAATTTCAGCCCTTTAAGCCTCTTAATTCCTGATCTGACCCGCTTTAAGGGGTGGCACTTAACAAAACCAAAGCAAACTCTTTAATCTCAGTTTACTACTTCTTGGCTATCGATACTGGTTGCGAAAATTCCTTATGTACCAATCAGGCTGGATATTTTGTGAGGGTCGGGCGTTATTGTGGGGAGAGGTTAGCGTTACTGCTTTAATTCCCTGATTATTAACGCATACAATACAATAAGATTGTTTAAACAATTACCAGGAAATTAAAGTTACTGTAGAGGCCGTACCACCGTATATGCTCCTGAGTCATTTCTCCCTATCCTAACTCAAAAAATCTATCTTTTTATCTAATCACATTTTTGCCATTTTGAAAAATCAACTCCAACTCCTCCAGAACCTAAAAAGAGCCATTCGTTTAGTTTGGCAAAGCACCCACCTTTGGACAACCGCCAGTCTTATACTGTTACTGATCCAAGGTTTATTGCCCTTACTATCGCTTTATTTAATGAAGCTGATCGTCGATACAGTGACAGCAGGAATAGGTGGCGGAACAGCGGCATTTTATCAAGTTTTGCTGTTTGTATTTTTAGCAGGAATCACCGCTTTACTCTCCGATTTATGTCGATCTTTATCTGGCTATGCCAGTGAGGCACAGTCTCAAATTGTTACAGACTTTGTGCATGATCTCCTCCACGCCAAATCCATAGAATTAGACCTAGAATATTACGAAAATTCCCAATTTTATAACGCCCTCCATCGCGCCCAACAAGAAGCCATTTACCGGCCCAACCGCATCCTAACCAGTCTGGTACAACTCGCTCAAAATGCCATTTCTTTGATAGCAATTGCCGGGTTATTAGTATCCTTGCATTGGGGAATTGCAGCCGTGTTATTTGTAGCAGCGCTTCCCAGTTTATTCGTGCGGTTCAAGCACACCGGCAAGCTATATAAAAAACAGCGCAGTTGGACAATGCCCGAAAGAATAGCTTACTATTTCCATTTGATGTTAACTAATCATTCCTATGCCAAAGAAGTGCGGCTTTTTGATTTGGGTTCTTTATTTCGCCGGCGCTATCAAAATCTCCGTACTCAAATACGTCAAGAAAAACTCACCCTTTCTCAACAACGAAATCTTGCCGAATTAATGAGTCAAGCAAGCAGCACCTTAGCAGTTTATGCCGCTTGTGGTTTCATTGCTTACCAAACAATTCAAGGGCAAATTACATTAGGCGGACTGGTAATGTATTACCAAGGATTTCAAAGAGGACAAACTTTTTTGCGAGAAATGCTCAACAGTTTAGCGAGTTTATATGAAAATAGTTTGTTTCTGTCTCTTCTTTACGAATTCCTCGATTTAAAGCGAGCAGTTGTTGAACCTTTATCCCCCCAAACAGTCCCCAAACCCATCCAAAACCAAATCCAACTTGAAAGCGTTTCTTTCCATTATCCCCATAGCAATCGCGCCTTGCTGGAAGATATTAATTTAACAATAAAAGCCGGAGAAACGGTGGCCTTAGTCGGGGAAAATGGAGCCGGAAAAACAACTTTAATTAAACTTTTATGCCGACTTTATGATCCAACCAGCGGAAGCATTACTATCGATGGCATTGATTTAAAACAATTGAATACTACAGACTGGCGGAGAGAAATTAGTGTAGTTTTTCAAGATTACGCCCGCTACAATCTCACAGCGCAGGAAAATATAGGGTTTGGGAATATTAATTTATTGCAAGAAACCGCAGATATTGTCAAAGCTGCACAGGAATCGGGCGCAGATCGTGTAATTTCCCGACTGCCAAAAGGCTACGATACAACTTTAGGCACACAATTTGATGAAGGCGAAGAATTAAGCATCGGAGAATGGCAAAAAGTAGCAATTGCCAGAGCTTTTTTACGTCAAGCACAAATTCTAATTTTAGATGAACCGACAAGCGCCCTTGATGCCAAAGCGGAATATGAGGTTTTTGAGCAATTTCGCCAACTTATTAAAGGTAAAACAGCAATTTTAATTAGCCATCGCCTCTCAACGGTGAAGATGGTAGATCGCATCTTTGTTTTGCAAAATGGCAAAATTGTAGAAACCGGCACCCACGAAGAATTATTAAAGCTTGGTGGTACTTATGCTCAGTTGTTTGAAATTCAGGCCAAATATTATCAATAAAATTTCTTTAGGGCGGTGCAGAAGTGCCCGCCCTTTCGTAGTTATCGCCGGTTCACCACATCATTCCAAGCGCGAACAACTGCTTGTAAATCTTGCGGTAATTGCCCTTGAATACTATCAGCAAAACGAGTAGTTGTATCCCGACTTGTCAGCGTCACCGTCATATAATCAGCAGACCCCGGTGCTGGTAAAAAATCCATGCGATTATAACGAGATAAACGCTGCCTTTCCACCGTCGCCATAAACTGCCGTAACTCATCAACAGAAAGCTGCCGAATAACTTGCCGTTGAGTTGAACCATTCGCCACTAAAAAGCTTTGAAGTAACCGGCCATCCTGCATCAAAATTGTTTCAGAAGTGCGACCGGCAAACCCGCCACTCGAAATTGCCCGAAACACCATATCTTTACCCAAAGCCGGCGGCAATTCATTAGCAGGAATCATTGCAGATTTAACCGTACCACTATCACCAATGGCGCTGGCAGATTCATCTAAAACTACAACAGAACCGTTAGAATTAGTGCGATAAACCCAGAATTTATCATTTAATTGCCCACTGTTGCGGCTGGCAACTTTCACCTCCCAACCATCAACAATTGCTTGAGTACACATCACACCCGGTTGATTAATTCCCAGACAGCCATTCGGCCATTGCCGCTGTGACGCGCTCACAATATATAAACTTTCTGGACGTACCCGCAGCCGAATCGATAAATTTTTTCGCACCGCCTCACTCACGGAAGCCGGCAAGTTACCTTCTGAATTAGGAGTTCTAGCCATTCTTACCGTTTGGCCGGTGTTATCTGTCCGATAAGTCCACTGTCTTGAACCATCCGACATCACAACCTGCCAGCCTTCCGTCAACGCCGGCGCACATAATTCTGCTGGGTTCGGCACACCCAAACAACGATCCGGCCAGGTTTTGCGTTCCGCACTCACTACCTGTAGCTGATTGATTCGCACATTCGCTACCCGCGATAAATCACGGCGGACAGCATTTGCAATAACCGGAGGTAAACGATTTCCCCTCGGATTTTGCGCTCTTTCTGTGGCCGGTTGTGCTGAACGCGGCGCTGCATTTGCCTCCTTGATCAGCATGAATTCTGCACCCACCGATAAAAAACCGGTTAACAGCAACCCAGCAAAAACTTGGTAAAACAAACTCACATTCTTTGATTCGTAGAAGTCAGAAAACTTAGAAAACCGTTGCATACAATTCTTGGAACTCAACAACTTTATTACATGAAATACTGCGAAAAAGTGGTAGATGAAAGTTTCGCCCAGCGTCCCCTAGAGGAAAAATAATAATTCAAATCCTCAAGTGCTAAGACTGCTTAAACGTTAATTAGTTTCCCTATCAAATATTCTCCCTTTTTTTCCAAAAAATCGCATCACCTCAACGGGTGATTTTTTTCAACCATTCCCATAAAAAAACCGGCCCACCATGAGCCGGCTACCGGACTTGCCAGTGCTTTATCGCCTCTACTATTTGCGACCATTGGCGACAGAATAAGGCACTTTTACTTGCACGGACGAATTTTCTACAATAGCCTGTTTCTGAGGGGGTGTAACTATAGCGCTTGTTTGTTGCCTGAGGGCGGTCTTTTTTGTTGGCAACGTTGAGCCGACAGTAAAATATAACAATGCCGTCAGCGCCATCGCCAATATTAAAGGGTTAGGTGACTTAACGGCTTGATTTGTCGAAACTTCAGAGAGGTAGTTATGTGTATGGTTATTCATGGCCGCCTAAGATCGCAGATGTCTTATTTTTGCGAGATTTTTCTTTTTAGCAGCTACACCCTGATTTCCGCACAATGCGGAACAATTTAAAAATTTTTTTTAGCTAAGGGTTAAAATTTATACCCATTAATTCTAAAAATTCTGCCATCGCCTCAAACCGGCCCTTAAGCGCCGGTGGCTTATCGGCTAGGATGTTGCGGTTCTGCTATCTGTGCCGATTGTCGCACAGGCAGAAACCAGCATTAAGTAGCCCTTCATACCAGTTTGCCTCTTCAATCAATTTTTCTTCATCGCGGAATATACGGAATTTTCGCAAAAACCCGCCCGAAAAACATTAACAGTTGTTAAGCTACTCTCAACAACTTGCGTCGGGGCAAACCGGCCCGAATCGGGATAATTTTAAAAAAATCAGGCTGGGAAAGCAGATTTGTATGAAGAGGCCGGTAAAAAATTAATACCTAAAAATCCTACCCTTTCCACCGGCAAGCAATTATCACTTATCTAGTCTGGTGAATAACGCAAACCCCTAACCGTAGCCAGCGTCAAAATCAGCAAAACAACCGTCCAAGTCCACTCAGGAAGTAGCCTAAAAAAAATCAACAAACCGTTTACCAAAAGTGCAACATAAGCAACCAGCCACGTTATGGCAACCGCTAGAACAACCAAGAATAAAATGAGTGCTAATTCTTGCATAAATCCCAACCCAACCCCTTCATAACAATCCCCCACTTTAGCTTGTTATAGGCAAAGCTGAAATGTCAGGACATGGCAAGCAAACTTAACTTAACCGGCCTTCTTGGGGCCAAACTACTTTTCTTGTAACGAACAAAAGCAAAAATAAAATACTCAACTGAACAGGCCAAGGTGCCAGAACCAAAAGCAAAACAAAACAGATCGCCAGTATCGTCAAAGCCATAATTCGGGCAATTTCCCCCGAAGCATTTAGATACAAACAGCCAGAGCCAACAGCGACCAGCAAAGTCACAAACGACATTATAGACATAGCCCCTCACCTCCAATTTAGGGAGCAGCAGCACAAAAAGTGCATAAAAAAAGTATTTTTCAGTACAATCTATCATATTATCTCAAAAAGCAACTCACCCTCAAGGGTATAACTTGAGAAAATTTAAGCTTAAGATTTGTGATAATCCTGCGGTCAAAAACCAATTTTTACGAAAACGATGATACAGGCTTCCCCTTGCAAACCAAAGCTTTACAAGCAACTTTAAAATCTAAAACTGTGCAATCAAACTTCTTATAACCTTCCTCACACCACCTCACCCTTTCACCACGGGGAGGTTAAGGTTATTATTTTTACCAGAAAAACAATCTCTAGCTGTACAACCTGTCGAGCCCCCTCATTTGCCGACAAATTGCCGCAGAGGTTGCGGAAGAGCCGGGACAATTTTTTGCTGCCAAACCGGCATCACTTGCCGTCGCCAAAACACATCAAAACTAGAAGGCTGAATCATACGCCAAGCAAACCCAACCGCAATCAATAAAGCAATCAGTGCAATTGCAGAAGACATCAAAGAGGCAAAAAAATTCGGGCCTTTTGCTCGATGCGCTACAACACGAGGCAACCTTTGAACATAAGCCGGCTCCGAAATATCCTTATAAGGCTCCCTATAAATCTCAGGAATCTCTTCTTGTCGCCTTTGCCCCTTTGTTGTGAATTTTGAGTCACCTGAGCGAGACGAAGAAGATTTTGGTGCTTTTGTTGTTGGCAAACGAGACGAAGAAGATTTTGGTGCTTTTGTCGTTGGCAAACGAGACGAAGAAGATTTTGGTGCTTTTGTTGTTGGCAAACGAGACGAAGAAGATTTTGGCTTTGCGATTGTAGAGTGATTGAATTTTGAGCCTTGAGCATCATCATTAAAACCCGACATTGGCGAATCAAGGAAAGGAGAAGCTACAGGCAAAGACTGCTCCAAAACCCGTAACTGCTCAGACACCACCTCCGGCTCTACCCCAGATTTTGCCCACTGCAACAGCGCCACAGTTGGAATTGCACAAAGATTAACAACTCCCAAAGACTGCAAACGTTTAATCAGAGACAAACTCGTAGAAACAAAAACCACCAATTGTTTAGGCTGCTGTTGCGACAACCCATAAGCACATTGAGCCACCGCCACCATCAGCCTAGCTTGTCGGTTGCCTTCCACCCCACTCGCCGGTTGCAAAGACGTATGAGAAGCGGTAGCACTTGTAAGTTGCCAACCACTGCGAGGCCAAAAACGCAAAAAATCCCCAGCCACCAACTCTTGAGTTGATTCCGCAGCATCGCGCATCAACAACTCAATTTCGTCATAAACCGCCACCGGCAGAAAGCAAGTCCCCAAGTGAGAAAAACTTTCCCATTCGCGCCTTTTGCCAGTCATCACTACATCAAAATCTAAAAGTAACAGCACGTTAAAGCACACCCCAAACACTAGAGGATTATCGTTTAATTGTTCTTATTTCCATGATAGTGAATAGGCAAGAAGTGATTAAGGAGTATGACACCGCTTTTCATGCCAAAAGGTTTTGGGCGGGGATGATCAAGAGTTTTAAAAAAAGGCCGGTTTTGCACAGAGAGGGGATACTTTGAGTGCTTTTGACCAGCCTAAACCTTATAAGGGATGCGAAGCTATTGGAAACAACCCTCTAACTGCCAATCCCCAGACGACCGGCCAAACCAGGACTTAAAGGCACCAAAGTTGCCAGCATTAAAAATAAAGCCAACAACCCCAAAGCTGCACGAGCATCATCTGGTTCTGTAATATCGTCTAAAGCCGGTCTTTCGAGATTGCGTTGCAAAAACAAAATCACAATTGCCCAATAAAGCGACAAAGGGTTTAATAAAGCCACCAAGCTCAACACAATTAAAGTCGCTACTGTAGTTCGACCGGCCACTTTGCGGCCATAAATTGCCTGGACAATACGACCACCGTCTAACTGACCGGCCGGCATCAAATTCAGCGCCGTAACCACTAAACCTAACCATCCCAAAACGGAAAGCGGATGCACATCTACCAGAGGTTGTTGCAAAGCATCTCCTAAAACAACTTTCGCTAAAGTTCCCACTAACAGCGAGCCTTTAAAAAACTCGGAAGGAATTTCAAAATAACTACCTGGATGAGAAAGTAATAAACCTACTATTAACATCCCCAAAGATACCAAACCCCCCGCAGCCGGCCCTGCAAAAGCCACATCAAAAAGCGCTTTTCGAGTGGGTAAAAGCGACTCAAAACGATTAAACGCCCCAAAACTGCCTAGTTGCAAAGCCGGCAAAAAATAAGGCAAGCTAAAACGAATATTATAGCGTTTTGCCATTACTTGATGAGCGACTTCGTGAGCAATTAAAATCGCCCAAATTCCTGCGGCAAAGGGCAGCACTTCCGCCGACCGATTGATATTATTAAAAAAGTCAAAGTTTCTTACTAATCCAGCGGTTTCGAGGCTTGTGGCCAAGGTTGCCAATATTAACACAACTGAGAGAATTTTTTGCTGGAGGGTTGCCGGTTGAGGGTCATTGCTACTCGGCAAAACAATGACTACCGGCTTATTGTCTGGATTTTCTACCAAAAATAAGCGGTAGCGTTCTCCTAAACGTGCTTGTAATTTTTCTGCTAAACGAGGCTGAACTGTGGCCGGTTCTCCGCGCAAATTGCCTTTAAAAATTGCCCCATCCTGATAGGAAATTGTTTCGGTGGCAAAAAAGGTATCTATGCCAAAAATTTCCTTAATTGTTTGCAAGTCTGGCCCCGGAATCGGCAGCACTTCGCCGTCTGGGATGGGAGGTATTTGAGTGGTGTTGGTGGGGTTATCGGTTTTTGGTTCGAGTTTTGGTTCTGAAACTGCCGGTGTGGCTTCAGATTTTAAAAGTGCTTCCAGTTTTTCCCGCAAAGCTGTATCTTGACTACTGGCTCGTAATTGATTTCCTAAATAAATATACAATCCAGCAAAGCCAACTAATAAAAACAAAATGCTGACTAAATTAAGATAAACGCCGGCAGCAAATAAACCAAAAAAAATCAACCAAGGAGCCATCAAAGAAACAGATTGCAGCCAAGCTAAAACTCCCAGTTTGCCGAAGGGTTTGGCTCGGTAATAACCCCACCCCAAAATGCCTAAAGCTACTAGCACAATTGCAATCGTTGCCGCGTTTTCGGTCGCTATCGCCATTTCTCAACCTTTGCTTTCATTTAATTAATAGTGCCTGAGTCGTCTGCAAGACAATTTGTCCAGAGAGATATCTGTCGGTGTGACTTTCTCTGAGCAAAACGACCCCTACTTTAAGTATATTGGCCGGTGGCTCTTGTCAAAAATTCCTTGTCGCCGCTTACTTAATGGTAGCGGGAAGCGCACTCTTCTTTTGTTTGCAAGATAGTTCTTCCTTATCAATTTTAGCATAGCATGGCTGGGGGATGGATGTCAACTGCTTTACTCTTCTTTATTAGGGGCCGGTTTAAACAATATTTCTGACATTTTTTGTTGTCACCTCCCTAAAGACTCAAACATAATATTTCTAAATGCAGAAAAAGTGAGAGACATTTAGCAAGCGTACAGGCTTTAGCAGTAAATTTAAGAGCTTTTGAGGTTTGACTTTCCTGTTGTTCTGCTTGATGGCTACACCTTTACTGCTCAACATCTTAAACTCTACAATCCTTAAATTCATGTCACAACAAAGCAGCCTCAATAACGATATTTTAATCGGAACAATAGATGCAGATACCCTCGCTGGAAGAGCCGGCAACGATATCTTACTTGGTTTAGGTAATGACGATCTATTGTTTGGCAATGCAGACGATGATTTAATATTTGGCAACACCGGCAATGATATCCTACGCGGGGGACAAGGAAACGACCTCTTGCAGGGTGGGGCTGGCGATGATCAAGTATCTGGAGATTTAGGAAATGATACAGTTAATGGTGAACTAGGCAACGATACTTTATTTGGTGGATGTTCCGACGGCAGCAACAACGACAGGAACGGGCAAGACGTTCTCATCGGTGGTAGCGGTGATGATTTAATATATGGTAATGGTGGAGAAGATCAACTTTTCGGAAACACCGGCACCGATACTCTAGCCGGGGGAAAAGGTAACGACACCCTCAACGGAGGCACCGGCAACGATATCTTATCAGGAGATAAGGGAGATGACCGACTTGTTGGAGATATAGGTGCAGATACCCTTACCGGCGCAGAGGGTAATGATATCTTTGTGATAGGTTTACGCAAAGATGTCCCTGGAGTATTATCCACCGGCGGGGCAGAAATTAAAGATGCAGATTGGGTTACAGATTTTGTCAAAGGTCAAGATAAAATTGAAATCTTGGGTGGATTAACTTTTGAGCAATTAAGGATATTTGCCGGCTCTGGAGAGTATGCTGGGTTTAGCATTATTCAAGAAACAATCACAAACCAATATTTAGCAATTTTACGGGGCATTGAAGCGCTTACAATTGAGCGTAGTGATTTTGTTGGCTTGGCTGCTTCAACACCGGCACCGACACCGGCACCAAACCCAACACCAACACCGGCACCAACACCAAACCCAAACCCAACACCGGCACCAAACCCAACACCAGATCCTATACCTGCACCAGATCCTATACCGACACCAACACCAGATCCCACACCAACGCCGACACCAACACCAGATCCCACACCCACACCGGCACCAGATCCCACACCCAAACCAACGCCAACACCAACACCGGCACCCGAAAACAACACACCAACTGCCGGTACTATTGCATCTCAAACAGCCACAGAAGATACAGCATTTAACTTCACCATACCCACCGGCACTTTTGCAGATATTGATGCCGGAGACAGCCTAACTTATAGTGCAACTCTTGCAGATGGAAGTGATCTACCAAGCTGGCTACAATTTAACGCGGCTTCTCAGACATTTTCGGGAACTCCAGCTAATGAGAATGTCGGTATTTTAACGATAAAATTGACAGCAACAGACACAAGTAATGCTTCAGTATCAAGCAACTTTGATATTACTGTGGCTAATGTCAATGATGCGCCAACTTTAACAGCAACAGCAGTTACCTTCACGGCTATTGATGAAGATGTCACGACAAATATAGGCGATGCAGTTGATATTACGGCACTCACATCATTAATAAATAATGTTGATACTGGCGCTGTTAAAGGTATTGCTGTAACAGGTGTTGATAATACTAATGGCCAATGGCAATACACAATAGATGGAACTACCTGGAATGATTTTTCAGCCACAACAGAAAGTAACGTAGATATTTCAACAACGGCACGACTTTTAACGGCATCTACTACTAATAAAATTCGTTTTGTTCCGAATGCTAATTATAACGGTAGTTCGGGAAATATTACTTTCCGTGCTTGGGATACTACAAGTGGAACGAATGGGGATGTAGCAGATACGTCAATAAATGGTGGAATAACGGCATTTAGTAGTAATACAAATACGGCAAGTTTGAGTGTTAATGCTGTTAATGATGAGCCGGTGGCTGTGGATGATCCTCTGCCAGATGCAACAGTTTTGTTGAGTACAGGAATTTTAATTCAAGCTTCAGAATTAGTGCTAAATGATACCGATGTAGAAAATGATACCTTGACTGTTACGGGTGTTTCTAATCCCACAAATGGCACAGTATCTCTGATAAATGGGGTAGTAAAATTTAATCCCACAGCTACAGGTAGAGCCTCATTTGCTTACACAGTATCTGATGAAAATGGAGGGACTGCTGAAGCAGCAGTGAATTTCAATATCACTTCGGTTAATGCGGTGAATTTGAGTAATATTGTATCGGGGACGAATTTGCCATTGGGGGCAAAGGGTTTTGTAATTAATGGTGAGGTGACTAATGAAATGAGCGGCTTTCCTGTCAGTAGTGCAGGAGATGTCAACGGTGATGGTTTGGCTGATTTAATTGTTGCTGCTCCTGGTAATACTCCTAGTTCTGATATTAATGCCAGGAAGTCTTATCTAGTGTTTGGAAAAACAGACACTACTGCAATTAATTTAAATTCTCTCGGTACTGGGGGCTTTATCATCAATGGTGAAGCGGCTGGTGACTGGACTGGCTGGAGTTTCAGCAGTGGAGGAGATGTAAACGGTGATGGGTTTGCTGATTTAATTGTTGGCGCTCCCGATGCTGATCCTGCTTCTGTTAATCGTGCCGGGAAGTCATACGTTGTGTTTGGAAAAACAGACACTAATGCAGTTAATTTAAGCTCTCTCGGTAGCGGTGGTTTTATCATCAATGGTGAGGTGGCGTCTGACCAGAGTGGCTATTCTGTTAGCAGTGCAGGAGATGTGAATGGTGATGGTTTTGGTGATTTAATTGTTGGTGTTCCTGGTGGTAGTCCGGCTTCTTTCCCTGTTGGTAATCCTGGTTTTGATCCTACGTCTGGTAACTATACAGGCAAGTCATACCTGGTGTTTGGCAAAACAGACACTAATACAATTAATTTAAGCTCTCTCGGTACGGGGGGTTTTATCATTAATGGACAGGCGTTTGGTGACCAAAGCGGCTGGAGCGTCAGCAATGCAGGAGATGTCAACGGTGATGGTTTGGCTGATTTAATTATTGGTGCCCGCTATGCTGATCCTGCTTCTGGTAGTGCTGCCGGCAAGTCATACCTAGTGTTTGGCAAAACAGACACTAATACAATTAATTTAAGCTCTCTCGGTACGGGGGGTCTTATCATCAATGGCGAGGCGGCTGGTGATATGAGCGGCGTTTCTGTCAACACTGCCGGCGATGTGAATGGTGATGGTTTGGCTGATGTAGTTGTTGGTACTTTATTTGCTGATACTGCTTCAGGAGTTGATGCCGGCAAGTCATACCTGGTGTTTGGCAAAACAAACACTGATGCTATTAATTTAAATTCTCTTGGTACTGAGGGCTTTATCATTAATGGTGAGGCCGCTAATGATTTTAGCGGCATTTCTGTCAACAGTGCCGGCGACATCAACGGTGATGGTTTGACTGATTTAATTGTTGGTGCTCCCTTGGCTGATACTGCTTCAGGAGTTGATGCCGGCAAGTCATATCTGGTGTTTGGCAAAACAGACAATACGGCAATTAATTTAAGTTCTCTCGGTACTGGTGGTTTTATCATCAATGGTGAGGCGACTTATGACAATAGCGGCTCTTCTGTCAGCAGTGCAGGGGATGTCAATGGTGATGGTTTGGCTGATTTAATTGTTGGTGCTCCCTTTGCTGATCCTGCTTCTGGTACTAATGCCGGCAAGTCTTACGTCATATTTGGTGGAGACTTCACCGGCGCCGTCACTCAACTAGGTACCGATGCTGTTGATAATCTCACCGGCACCGCAAATGATGAAGCTTTAGTTGGTGCAGCCGGCGATGATATTCTCAGCGATGGTGGTTTTACTAATACCCTGATGTATGGTGGTGCAGGTAATGATTCTATCAGCATCAACAATGCTAATTTCCGCCGTTTGGATGGTGGTTTAGGAAATGATACTTTGGTATTAGCAGGAAGTGGCATAACTTTAAACCTCACCGGCACCGCAGATAACACTAAAATCGCTTCTTTTGAAACTATCGATTTAACCGGCACCGGCAATAACACCTTAACTTTAAGTTATGGTTCTCTGTTGAATTTGGTTGAAGAAACTCGTGCTTCTGGTGGCTTCAATCGTTTAACAGTGCGTGGTGACACCGGCGATATTATCACAGTCAATTTAGCCGGCTTTGGTTTCATTAGCAGCTTTGGTGCAACTGAAACTACCTACACTAAAGGCAACTTGCAGTTAGTTGTGGAAAACGATATCACTCAAACCGGCATTACGATTTAGTCTTAAGAAGCCGGCTTTTTCACTTGTAAGTAAACCTTTGAGAAAGCCGGTTTTTCTCCTCAACTTTTCCGAATCAAAAAAAGCCAAAAAAAAACCTAATTTCTGCCAAAAATCGCTTGACAATATGCAGGCCGGCGTGATATAATAAAATCGATAAGGAAGAACTATCATAAAATAAATCACCTTATTGTAGAGATCGGCCTTCCAAAAGATTTAGAAAAACCAGAATAAAGGGCGGGTTTAGCGAGAACCATGCAAGAATCAAAAAAATCGGTTAACCCGCCCCTACTTATTGCTGAGATTTTTGATAACTAAGCAGGGCCGGTCGCAGTTGACCTTGATGAGCATTAAGTAACTCAACACCGGCCTCCTTATCCAACCCCGTCCAGTGCATCAGCAAAGACAACTTCACCGACCGGCCACTACGCTCAAGCAAATAACCAGCATCTTCCCGACTTAACTCTGTTAAATCTACCAACATTCGTAAAGCGCGGTCGTGTAGCTTTTTATTAGTGACAGCCACATCAACCATGCGATTACCATAAACCTTACCTAGCTTCACCATCACGCCGGTAGAAATAATATTCAAAGCCATCTTAGTAACCGTACCGGCCTTAAGTCGCGTCGAACCGGCCAAAATTTCCGGCCCCACCAACAAACGAATATCCACATCCGCCTCAGACTTCACCTGAGTAGCCGGCACACAAGCAATCAAAACCGTACTAGCGCCCCGTGCTTTAGCAGCATTCAGAGCACCTTGAACAAAAGGAGTAGTCCCGCCGGCAGTAATACCCACCACCACATCCAACTCAGTAATTTGCCGGTGAGCAATAGCCTCCGCCCCATCTTCCGCGCGATCCTCCAAATCTTCCGAACTGCGAATCAGCGCACCGGCCCCCCCAGCAATAATACCCTGCACCAACTCCGGCGGTGAGCAGAAAGTAGGCGGACATTCCGCCGCATCCAAAACTCCCAACCGGCCAGAAGTCCCCGCACCCACATAAAACAACCGGCCACCCCGATGCAATTGATGAGCGCCGATATCAATAGCCTTAGCCAATTGTTCCTTAGCCTCAGCAATAGCCGAAAGAGTTTTTGCATCCTCAGAATTAAACAACTCCACCAATTCCAAAGAACTAAGCTGATCAAGGTTTTGGCTATTGGGGTTAACTTGTTCAGTGAGTAGGTGTCCGCGTTCTTCTAAATTATTCATTCTTCTTTGGGTTCCTAAAGCAGCCCTTCTAATTGCCGGCGAATCCGATCTAACTCTGATTGTGACATCTCACCAGCTTCTCTTCGTTGCTCTTTTTGCCAGTCTGTTTGATCCACATTTGTTTCTGGAGGCACAGCCAGAGCCCCTTCTGGCACAATTTCCCAATCATAATCGGCACTGCGGCAAAACTCCTTAACTTCTTCCGAGTCCACCGATTCTACAGAAGGGTTAAAAAAATCCTGAGCTTCCAAAAGTACACCAAACCGCGTAGCATCGTCTTCTGATTCAAACATCAAAACTTTATTGCGCTCAGAACGCAAATCCTTAAGGGTGTGGATGCCCTCATTTTCTGTGCCGGTGTTAAAAAGCAAGACAAACACTCGCATGGCCTATAGTTTCATCCTAAAATTTTTGGTTTTATCTTGAATCCTATCATCCAATAACACGGCAAGTCTCCAGACCTGCCGCCGATTTTTTTGCTTTGGGGCAATTTTTTGAAGATTCTGGTAATTCTCTGCACTAGCCTAAAATACAGCCGGACTAAAATTACCACCGCCGAGATTATTTCCTGCAATACCTTGCAAAATTAGCAAATAGTCATTGGTTTCTTGTAGTTGAATAACCAAATTTCCCTGCTGCTCGCCGGTGCCGGCAGAGAGGCGTAAATCTTGCACTGTCAAATTATCGCCTAACAATATTAAATCTTGTCCGGGCCGGTAATCAGTAATTACATCTGCATTGGAGAGGCTTGTACCGCCGGTGGCTTTAGCAATCACAAATTGATCAGCGCCATCTCCGCCGGTCAGGGTATCCGCCCCCAAGTTTCCCAACATGGTATCGTTTCCAGCTTCCCCTAACAGGCTATCGTTATCTTGACCGCCATAAATTGAATCATCACCAGCACCTCCAAACAGGGTATCGCTTTCGCGGTTGCCGTTGAGATAATCGCTTCCTTCGTTGCCAAACAGCAAGTCATTTCCCCGTCCGCCCAAAATTGTATCTGAATCTTGGCCCCCTAGAATCGAGTCGTCATCTCCATTACCATAGAGCCAATCGGGGCCGCCGACTCCTTCGATGGTATCGTTTCCTGCCAATCCTAATAAAGTATCAGATCCAGTGTTTCCTCTGAGACTGTCTGCTTGGTCGGTTCCCGAATTATTTCCACTCCCTCCATTAGGGCTGCCGACTGTTGTGCCTGATTCAAACACACTATCAGGGAGATCGATAACTCCCTCGTAAAAACCTTCTAGCAATTCTTCGTCGCCTACATATTCAGGAAATACAGCCGTTGGCATATTTTTTGTTGCTCCCTACAATCTACGTTTAATTACATTAAATTATATTTTTTCCGGCATCTTTTTATCCAAGGATGCTAAGTTCGTCTGTTCGTGCTACCCTAACCGAGTGTCCTTTTCTCTTGACTGTGTGATATCGGCTACTGAAACGTAGTTGATTTTTTTTAAAAGATCCGTTCATATAAATCCTATTAGGTTTTTCCGCAATTTGATGTTTCTCCTGTATAATCTGTTTCCTAAAAGAAGGCTTTATAAACTTGAAATGAGTTAAAAACCGGAAAATAGTAAATTGTTTGGGTTTTGGCTGGTATTCACCGACTTTTTAAGAGAATAGGATGTGCCTGCGAACAAAGTTTGCAGTTAATCAGTCATCTGTAACACGCATTAAAACACTTTACTCTGTTTGCTCCCTTAACTAAGGTAGCAGCTAGGCCGTAAAACCAGCCAATTATAACCAAAAAGTCTAACAATGGTGTGAGGAAAAAATGACTAATTCCCCAAATTCAAGCAACAATCAACCGCAAGAACGCCCCAACCGGCCCAACTGGCGACGGCGCTTGAAATTTACCGGCATCGGTTTGGGTGTGGCGGCGACAGCGGGAGTGACAGCCGGTGGTATTTATGGCTGGAATTTTGTTAATAATGACCTGGCGCCTTTGGTAGAAAGAGAACTCACCCAAACTTTAAAACGTCCGGTACAACTCGGAAAAGTCGAAGATTTTACCTACAATGGTCTGCGCTTTGGCCCTTCGGCGTTGCCGGCTACCCCAACTGACCCTGACCGTGCTACGGTTGAGGCGGTTGATATTAACTTTAATTTGCTGCAATTAATCACTACAAGAAAGCTAATTCTCGATATTACATTAATTAACCCAAACGCCTATATAGAACAAGAGCAAAACGGTGAATGGGTACAAATTCCGAAACCAGAAGAAAAAGAAGATTCTGGGGTTATTAAAACAGAAGTTGATACCCTAAAATTGCAAAATGCGACGGTGGTTTTATTGCCGGCTTCTTTGAGTCCAAATAATCCTCAAACTGCTAATCTTCCCATTAGGTTATTTTCGGTTAACGGTCAACTACAACTACGCGAACAAAACCAACTTTATCTTTATCAAGTGGAAGGCAAACCGGCTGCGGGGGGTTCTTTTGCTATTCAAGGAGAAACGCTTCTTCCCAATCGTCCGACAAATTTAAAGGTCAATGCTCAAGATTTTTTAGCTCTTGATTTATACCGTTTGCTTGCTCGCACTGTCAAGCTACCTATTGCTTTAAATAGCGGCAAAGTTGATGGCAATTTAGATATCCGTATTCGTCCCCAAGAACAAGCCGAAATTCGCGGCACAGCCAGGGTAAAATCAGTTGTTGCTAAAATAAATCCTCTGCCTAAGCTTTTATCAGAAACTAATGGAAATTTAGAGTTTCTTGGCAATGATATTAATGTTAGAAATATCACGACAATTTATGGCAAAGTGCCGGCGGTGGCGAATGGGTTAATTTCTCTAAGAAGTAACTCTAATTTGGGCATTGTTGTTAGGCCGGTGAATGTTAGTGATGCTTTAGAAACTATAGATGTAAAAATTCCTTTTACTACGGCGGGAAATGTCCAGCTTGATATTTTGGTGAAAGGCCCAATTACTGAGCCAATTGTTGTTGGCAATGTTCGCACTCCTGATAATAATCAATCTAAAGAACCGCCGTTAAAAATTGACCGTGTTGATTTAGCAAAACTCAGCGCTAATTTTCAATTTACTAAGGGTCTTGTTGAATTAAAAGATATTGAGGCTACGCCAAATGCTGGGGGTAAAATTACTTCTTCTGGCACAATTCGCCTCGCTTCACAAGACCGGCCTACTTCGTTGTCTTTCGGGTTTAATGCAACTCAATTACCGGGGAATTTTTACGGCCCTGTTTATGGGGTTTCTCCTGATATTAGAATTGGTACTGTTTCTGCGACTGGCGAAATTGTCGGGCCGGCGGATAAGTTGCAAACTACTGTTAATTGGCAAGCGCCAGAGGCAATTTTTCCGGCAACCGGCAAGGTTATTATTGCGGGCGACACGATTTTATTGCGTGATACTCTTGCTACAGTTGCCGGGGGGACGGCGACGCTTTCGGGTCAATTAGTTGGCAGACAATGGAGTGCAACTATTGAACCTTTGGGTTTAAAATTAAGCCAACTTGCTCAACTTGCTAATCGAGAATTTATTGAAGATCCAAACGCTAAAATTTCTAATACGAATATTCCAGGGCAAATTATTAGCGGTCGTTTACAACTTTCGGGGAATACGGCGGCAAGTTCTCCCGAAAATATTACGGCTGATGGCAATTTGTTGGTGAGTGTTGCTCAGGGTGCGGCAAGTATTAAAACTGAGATAAGTAACGGCCAATTACAAGCGATTGTTGAGCCGGTTGGTTTGGAGTTAAGCGAGTTAGCTGAGTTGGCAAATTCTTTTTCGCCTCCTGGTCAACAGTTGCCTATTTCTGCGCCAGAAATTGCTAGTTTGCCGGTGGAGTTTTTGGGGGGTGATGTGACTTTTTCTGCCCCTATTAATAATATTTCTGCGGATACGATTTCTGGTAGTACCAATGTGCAATTAAAGGTAGCGGGTGGCGATACGACTATCACCGGCACTCTTGAAAATGGCCAATGGCAGGCGGCTGTTCAAGGTTCGCAAATTCAAGTGGGACAGTTGGTGGCCATACCGGCCAACGTTCCCACCGGCCCCGCCACCGTTCAAGCGACTTTATCCGGTACAACAAATAACTTGACAAATGATGCAATTCGTGTTAATGGGGCGGCGCGGGTAGCAGTGGCCGGTGGGTCTGTGGATGTGCGGGATCTGCGGGTGGCGGAGGGCCGGTGGGCCGCAACGGTAGAAGCAAATGATATTCAACCGGCCTTTGCTGTGTCGGTGGCTAGTGTGTCGGAACAGTTGGGCCGGTTTAATGGCAATTTTGAGGTTTCGGGTAGCACTCAGGAAGTGAATGTAAATAATATCCGGGTGAATGGTTCGGGTAATTTGGCGGTGGCAGATGGCAGAGCAAATGTTACGGTTAACAGCCAAGAAGGGCAGATTTTGGCTTCGGTGGAAGCGGTGGAAGTGCCGGTGAGTCCGTTTGTGGGGGGTAATGTAAATGTGCCTTCATCGTTGTTAGGTCGGTTTAATGGCAACTTTGATGTTGCATTAAAAGCACCAGAAAATGAAGAGATTAATTTAACGGAAGTAGCGATAAATGGGTCTGGCAGATTGGGGGTTGGGCAAGGGGCAGCAGATGTGACCGTTAGCACGACCGGCAACCGTTGGCAAGCGACGGTGGCGGCGGCTGGGTTGCCGGTTCAGCCTTTGTTGCCGGCGCAAGTGGGAGAAATTGCTTCAGAAATTGGAAATTTTACGGGTAATTTTACGTTTGCGGGGTTAACAAATAACTTTGATTTAGCAGGAATTCGCGGTAGTGGTTCTGGAAATTTAGGGCTGGCTGGGGGAACAATTACTGCTAATAATGTGCAGTTAAATGGGGGCCGTTGGCAGGCAACAGTTGAGCCAGAAAATGTAAAAATAAGCCGCTTTTCTAATCAGTTAAAAGGCGAGTTAGATGGCAATTTGAATGTAGGCGGAAGTTTGAGCGAGTTAAGTCTAGCAGGAATTAGGGCTGAAGGTAGAGTCAGGTTATCTGAAGGGGTGGCATTTTTGAATGATCCGTTATCTTCGGTGATTGCTTGGGATGGCAGAAGGCTGCAAATTAAAGAAGCAAAATCAGCCCAATTAAATGCAAGTGGTGTGATTGATATAAATACACAAAACTCAGCAGGATTGCAAATAAATAATTTTGATTTAAATGTAGAGGCACAGAAATTAAATATAGCAGATTTGGCAAAATATGGGTTAAGTTTCAACAATAGCAATCAAGGTGTTAGCTTGCCTTTAATTGCCGGCCAAACTGATTTTAATGGCAAAATTAGTGGCAGTTTAAATGCGCCGAAACTGGCAGGAAATGTGCAAGTCTATAATTTAGTGGTGGATCAGATCAATTTTGAGCCGGTTTTGGCCGGTCGAGTGAATGTGGCGCCGGGGAGTGTAGTGGATGTAGATTTAAGAGGAAATAATGACAGAATTGCTTTAAATTTGGATAGAAATTATTTGCCAACTAATGTTTTAGTCCGCAGTGGTGAGGTTTTGGCAAGTGCGACAAGAAACGACAACCGGCTGAGATTGAATCTTGAACAATTCCCGATTAATGCTTTGAAATTAACAGCGCCAGCAATTGCCGGCCCTGGCTATGTTTCGGGGGAAATTTCGGCAAATTTAGATTTGAATCTTGGTAATGCTTTAAGTTGTCGGAGTATAGATTGTGCTGTGCAAAATTTGCAAGGTGGGGGAAAAGTTGCTATTGCTAATCCTCGCGTGGGTTATGTGAAGGCGGATAATTTTACCGGGGAAGTTGCTGTTAGAAATGGGATGGCAACATTGGATGGTGGGAGTTTAAAACAGGGAGAGACTGAGTATTTATTGTCAGGAAGAGTAGGTCTGGGGGCAAATCCGCAATATCAAGCAAGTGTGCAGATTAAACAAGGTCAGTTGCAGCAAGTTTTAACATCTTTGCAAATTTTTAGATTAGAGGATTTTCAGCGGGGGATAAAACCACCTGAATATGCAAAAGGTGAGGAAGTAAGACCCACCGGCGTGAGTGTGCAAAATCAAGATATTCTTAATCAATTGAGGAGATTTGCTGAAATACAAGCATTGTTAGAAAAGCAAAAAACAGCGCGGGAAGAGGCTTCGCCTTTGCCTGATTTGGCGGATTTGCGGGGGGCGTTTAGTGGCGAGATTTCTGTGAATGGTTCGCTGGCCGGTGGGTTGCAGGCGGCGAATTTTAGGGTGCAGGGTCAAGATTGGAATTGGGGCCGCTATACGGTGGATCAGGCTTTGGTTGAGGGCCGGTATCAAGACGGGGTGGTGACGCTCTTGCCGCTGCGTTTACAGCGCGCTGATGGCGTTTTTGCCTTTGCCGGCACCCTCGGAGGTGAGCGCCAGTCGGGACAGTTACAAATTGAGAATTTCCCGATAGAACCGCTACAGGAGTTGGCTGAGAAGTTGGGCGGCGATTTGCCTTTGGATGTGACCGGCAAGTTGAATGCTAAGGCGACGATTGGCGGAAGTGTGTTTAATCCGCAGGTTGTAGGGGAGGTGGCGTTGGTTGAGGGCAGTTTGAATCAAACGCCAGTGCAGAAGGCGCAGGCGAGTTTTGCGCTGTCTGATTTGCGGTTAAATTTTGGTTCAACGGTACTCGTGAGTGGCCCGGAACCGATTCAGGCGGTGGGTAGTGTGCCGTTGTTGCCTTTGCCAGGGAGAGATCAAATAACTCTTGCATTGAATGTGCAAAATGAAGCGTTGGCTGTGTTAAATGTTCTCACGAATCAGCAGTTGCAATGGGTTAGCGGAAAGGGTCAAGTACAGGTTAAAGTTGAGGGGACTTTGCGGGAACCTTTGGCGACGGGGGTAGCGGTTTTTGAGGATGCTGTAATGCAGGCAAAGTTGTTACCAGAACCCTTGACGAATGTAACAGGAAGAGTCGTATTTAATCGTGACAGAATTGCGGTTGAGGGGATTAAGGGCCGGTTTAGTGAGGGTGAAGTAGTAGCACAGGGTGTGTTGCCAATTTTTGCACCTTTGGGAGGGAATGATCCTGATCGGGGTAATAGTTTGCGGGTGAGTTTAGACCGGCTGGCGGTGAATTTAAAGGGCTTATATCGCGGCGGTGTGACGGGTTTGGTGGGAATTGCCGGCACGGCTTTTAGACCGCAAATTGGGGGCCGAATTGAGCTTTCTAATGGTCAGGTTTTGTTGGCGGAAGCTGTGGCTAATCGGGCGACGGGAACGGCGGCGGCGGGTAGAGATGTCGCTGCGGAGGATCAAGGACGTTTTGAGGTTGGGTTTAATAATTTGTTGTTGGTTTTGGGAGATAATATTGCGATTTCTCAGGTGCCTTTGTTTAATTTTCTGGCGGCGGGAAATTTACGAATTAATGGGCCTTTGTATGAGTTGCAACCTGCGGGCACGATTCGTTTAACACGCGGTGAGGTGAATTTATTTACTACTCAATTTAGGTTAGCCGGTGGCTATGAACAAACCGCAACATTTGTGCCAAATCGCGGTTTAGATCCTTTGTTAGATGTGCGGTTAATTGCTTTGGTAAATGAGGTGACAGGAAGCCGGGTACCAACTTCGGCTTTTTCTAATGAAATTGCGGATAATCCGATTACGGCGTTTGGTAGTTCCCAAACTGTGCGTATTCAAGCGCGAGTAGAGGGGCCGGCTAGTCAGTTATTTAATAGTTTAGAGTTGACGAGTTCTCCGGGTAGAAGCGAGTCAGAAATAGTAGCTTTATTGGGTGGTGGTTTTGTTAATACTTTGGGGCGCGGTGATAGTTCCTTGGCGTTGGCAAATTTGGCGGGCTCGGCGCTTTTATCTCCTATTGAATCTGCTTTAAGTCGTGCTTTGGGTTTGACTGAGTTTCGCTTGTTTCCAACTGTGGGTACTAATGATGGTAGGCGGACTTCTACTTTGGGTTTGGCGGCGGAGGCGGGAATTGATATTACTCAGTCGCTTTCGGCTTCAGTTTTACGAATTTTGACGGATAATCAGCCTACTCAATTTGGTTTACGTTATCGTTTAAATGAGCAAACTTTGTTGAGGGGTTCAACGGATTTTTCGGGCGATAGTCGGGCAACTGTTGAGTATGAATTGCGCTTTTAGGAGTTGTTGTTATAGGGTTTTTCAGAGGTTTTTCTGCCTCACAGTTATAATCTAACTGTGGTTGCCCCTATTAAAACTTAAATGGTAAGATTAAATAGACAAATTCTAAAAAATCAATTGACAAGAGGTTAAAATGCTTACTGAAACTCCAAAAAAAACCTTTACGCTTGAAGAATACCGGCAAATAGAAGAAACTGCCGATTTTAGAAATGAATACCACGACGGAGAAATTATACCCATGACTGGCGGCTCTATCAACCACAATCGGATTACACGAAATTTAGCAAGAAAATTAGGCAATTTGCTTGACGGACAGCCTTATGAGGTTTTCTCAAGTGATTTACGTCTCTGGATACCGCGCTATCGGCGTGGTACTTATCCTGATGTGATGGTAATTTCTGGAGAACCGATTTTTAATGACGGAAGAAATGATGAAATACTGAATCCTTCTTTAATTGTCGAGGTACTTTCTAAAAGCACTCAAGACTATGATAAAGGTGATAAATTTCGCTTTTATCGTTCGATTCCAGAATTTAGCGAATATGTGTTAGTCAATCAATATGAATTTTATGTTGAGCAGTATATCAAAAATGGATCAGGACAATGGTTATTTCTAGCTTATGAGGGCGAAGATGCGATAGTAAGATTTAGTTCTGCCGGTGTAGAAATGAGTTTAAAAGATATTTATGAAAAGGTTAATTTTGACGTTGAGGAATAAGAATAAGCTTTTAAAAGGCGAAATATAATGGTGCAAGAAACAGAATCAAATTTAATAAGTAGCCAGTGTGTAGATATCTTTTTGGCTTGCCATAAGGCGATTATGGAAGGCTCGTTAATTCAACGCATTAGCCGGCAAGATAAAGAGTTTCATTTTCAAAACTGGTTTGAGGCGCGGCTGAAAGAATCTCACATCGCTTACGATCAAAAAGGCCGCAATACTTATCCTGATTTTACTTTAGTTCAAACCCCAGAAGGATTTGAGGTTAAGGGATTGGGATGGCCAGGTAGAGAAACAGATTATGATTGTAATAGTCAGGTTCCTAGCGGACATCACAATGGTAGAACGATTTATTATGTGTTTGGACGTTATCCCTCAGCGCCAAATGAGGATGAATATCCAGTGATAGATTTAGTCATTGCTCATGGTGATTTTTTAAATTCAGACCGGGAGTATATCCACAAAAATAAAAGTTTTAAAGGGCTAGGAAGTTATGGAGATATTAAAGTTCGTGACCGCAAAATGTATATTGCTCCTACGCCTTATGGTTTAATTAGTGGGGTTGATCGACAAATCACTTTGATTTTGCCAGCAAATTACCCAAGCGATCCACGACTTGAAGCAGTTGGTAATCTCTCGCGCATAGAAGCAAGCCAGTTAGTGATTGGTTATTCTTTTAATATGATTACTAACGACATTACCCCAACTTTTGAAGAGAATCCCTCAGCGGGAAAAGTTCATCTTTTTATAGCCTACCGCCTAAAAAATGCCGGTGGGCCGCAAGTTAAGCTGAAAAATTGAGTTTCACTAGAGTAATCCAAGAATGAGCGATAAAAAATATACCATACTTAGTTTATTTTCAGGGGCCGGTGGCCTTGACTTAGGATTTGAAAACGAGGGATTTAAGCTCTTAGAAGCCATTGATATAAATCCTTGGTGCGTCAAAACGATCAACAAAAACCGGCCAGATTGGAACGTAATTTTAGGAGATGTTTGCACCTATCACCCCAAGCTGATAAAATCCCCAGATGTTTTGATCGCAGGAGTTCCCTGTCAAGGTTTTTCCTTGGGTGGAAATCGCCACTCACAGGATAAAAGAAATTTGCTTTATAAAGAAGTTATTAGAATAGCTGAAATCTGCCGGCCAAGAGTTATCCTAATCGAAAACGTCCTCAATTTGCGGACAATGTTAGTACCCCACACCAAAATTCCTTATACAGAACAAATTGCCTCTGAGCTAACCAAAATTGGTTATCAAGTATTTTATGGTATTTTTAAAGTCTGTTACTATGGCGTTCCGCAAACGCGGAGACGTTTTGTTTTTATTGCCTTCAAAAAAGCTGCTCCTTCCAACTACCTTTTACCCCCAGAGACAGCCATCACAACCATTCGAGATTTTCTATATGACTTAGCGCAAAATCCTACCATAAATCTGCCAAATCATAATCCAACTTGGGGGTTTAAAAGCGCGGTTCATATAGAAACACAAGAAATCTTTAACTCTTACGAAGAAGTCTTGCCGGTGCGCCTTTCAAGAACTGCATCAGACGGTCACCCAGTGCGCTCCTTTGATGCACCTTTTCCAGCTATCGACACAGCAACCGTCTGGGGATGGGCGCAAGGAAATATTATCGCCAAGCGTTATCCTAAAGATAGAACTCAAGAAAAATTTGTTAGAAATCCTCAAGCAAGCGTCACCCTTTGGCGCATTTCAGCCTCACGAATAAGAGCGTTTACCCATCGAGAATATGCACGTTTACAAACCTTTCCTGATGAGTGGATATTTTTGGGAGGAAATAAACGAGATATCCACCTACAAATAGGTAATGCAGTGCCGGTGCGTTTTGCTCAACATTTAGCAAAAAATATTAAAAAAGCGCTGAAGTGTTTAGATCAAGATTTACCTTTCTCTCCTCCACCCTCTCAGACACCGATTTCGGAATCTGTGCAACTATCTTTGTTTTGAAAAAGTTAAATTGACCGCCACATAATCGGATACATGACTTGACAAAATTTATTTATAACCCTTTATCCAAATAAAATATACAGCCTTCTCTCTTAAAACCGTCTATTTATTGAATAAATCATCAATAAACCTTAAAACGACGAGGTGCAAAACTCGCCTGTATTGAATTGCACCCCATCAAAAACTTACTCGTCAAAATCAGGAATAATCCATTGTGGAGGTGCGGTAAGTTTTTTAATTCGCGCCGCCTCAGCCATTTCCAGAATCTTATCCAAAGACGTATCATTAATAAACTGCGAAGCTGACTGTGCATACTCTTTATTAGGGCACTTTTCCCCCAAAACACAGCCATTCACGCACTCCACCGCGCAATTAACCGTTCTCTCCATAATTCTCTCCTCCAATTCAAACAGCAGCCAGCCGGCAAGCCAAAAAAGCAATAACCAACCTTAATTTTCCTGCCATTATAACAAACCTGCCCTTATCAGAAAGCCGGTTTCCTAAAAAAGCCGGCTTCCTCAACACTAAAACTCTACGCACTTGTGCGGAATAAAATCACATCTCCCTCCTGCACAACATACTCTTTACCCTCACTGCGAACTAACCCTTTTTCCTTCGCCGCATTCATAGAACCGGCACCCACAAGATCCCCATAAGCAACCGTTTCCGCCCGAATAAAACACCGCTCAAAATCCGAGTGAATTACCCCAGCAGCTTGAGGTGCAGACATTCCCGCCGTAATAGTCCAAGCGCGCGACTCTTGCGGGCCCGTAGTTAAAAAAGTCCGTAATCCCAACAACTCATAAGTAGCGCGAATTAACGATTTTAAACCGCCTTCTTCCACCCCCAAAGATTGCAGAAAATCAACTCTTTCTTCTTCCGACAAATCCACCAACTCAGACTCAACTTGTGCCGAAACAACCACAACTTTTGCATTTTCTGTAGCAGCAAGTTCTCGGACTTTTTCCACATATTCATTCCCCGTCGCCAAATCTTCCTCCGACACATTTGTCGCATAAATAATCGGCTTGCCGGTTAACAAATTCAAATTCAAAACCCTTACACTCTCCGCCTCTTCCTCATTTAAACTCACCTGACGTGCCGGCTTACCCTCATTTAAAGCCACCACTAACTTTTCCAAAGCACTCAACTCAATTTGCCCCTCTTTACTTGTTCTTGCCTGCTTGCGAGTCCGCTCAATTCGACGCTCAACCTGAGCCAAATCAGAAAGCGCCAACTCCAAATTAATGATCTCAATATCCCGCAGCGGATCAACCGAACCGGCAACGTGAATAATATCGTCATTTTCAAAACAGCGCACCATATTTACAATCGCATCAACTTCTCGAATATGCGACAAAAACTGATTTCCCAACCCTTCCCCCTGAGAAGCGCCTTTCACCAAACCGGCAATATCAACAAACTCAATTCGCGTCGGCACAATTTGCTTTGAAGACGACAACTTCGCCAACACATTCAACCGCTCATCGGGAACCGCCACGACACCAACATTCGGTTCAATCGTACAAAACGGAAAATTAGCAGCTTGCGCCTTAGCATTAGCCACCAAAGCATTAAATAACGTAGATTTGCCCACATTAGGCAGTCCGACAATCCCGGCTCTCAGCATAACAATGTAAACCCTTTTTAACCTTTTGCAGCATAGCAAAAAAGAGCCAAAGTTCATTTCCCCTGCTTCATCACCACCCACCAACCCCCAGCCCCCATTCCCCAATTACGCCTTAATCTATTCCTTTAGATAGATGACAAAGCAAGCAAACTCAACTAACCTCATACCAGATTTCACAAAAGTGCATCCCTTCACCGCATCTACCCAACTTCCAATACTCTTGAATAAAACGGAAAATACATAAATGTTTCAACAATCTCTGCGTAACATCCTCCTTGGTGCTACCCTCGCAGCCCCAATGCTGGCTTTAAACGCCCCCCACGCCCAAGCCCAAGATATCCGAGACTTCAGCGTTAACAACGCCACAGGCCGCGTCTTAACCGAACTCTACGTTAGCCCCGCCGACAGAGACACCTGGGGGCCCGATATTCTTGGCGTAGACGTTTTGCCTCCTCGTGAAAGCGTAGAAGTCCGCTTTAGCCCTCGCACCAGCGCCGAAGGCTGCATATATGACATTCGCGCTCAATGGGATGACGGCAAAATCAGCGACCTCTACGACTATAACCTCTGTACTCTCAACGCTGTAAACTTCACAGCTACCCCCATTCAAGCCCTGTGGTAATTCCAAATTTCCAGCCAAATTGACTAAAACCTAAACCCCTTCAAACCCCAGTTTTTGCCAGAACTGGGGTTTTATCATCTAACAACATTCCCAAATCCTTATTCAATCTTCCTAGCGTAGCTCTTAAAATTCCCCTCATCCAAACCGGCAACTTTTCACGCACAACAAACTAAACCGGCCCCGGTACGGTCTGCGGAATAGGCGCCGGCACAGTTTGCGGAATAGGCGACGGCACAGTTTCCGGCACCGGCCCCGGAATAGGCTCTGGCACCGGCCCCGGAATAGGCTGTGGTATCGGTCCTGGCACAGTTTCCGGCACCGGCCCCGGCATAGACTCTGGCAAAGGCCCAATCGCTTCTACAACCCCATTCAAACACCCAGAAAACATAAACACTTCCCCAAAATTACCTACCCCCTCACCCTAAAACCCACCCTCACAAAACACATCCCCCAAAAGACCTAAAATCACCTTATTTTTCCCTCCACAAACCTTAGCCAAAAACTAAAAAACCATCTCCTCCAAAAATAGTATCCTATTCTCAGACATTGCCCCTTTAACCTACCTAAAAAAAATGTCATCTCCCCACAACCCTCAAACACAAACACCCTTATTAGAAGCCCTCAAAAAAGCCGCCAGCCAACCCGACACCCCCTTTTACGCACCCGGACACAAACGCGGACAAGCAACCCCGCAACCCCTAGCAGAACTCTTAGGAAAAAAACTCTTTAGCGCCGACTTACCCGAACTCCCCGAACTCGATAACTTATTTGCCCCCCAAACCGTAATTCAAGAAGCCCAAAAACTCGCCGCCGAAGCCTTTGGAGCCAGCCAAACTTGGTTTTTAGCCAACGGTTCCACCGCCGGAATTATTGCCAGTATATTAGCAGTTTGCAACCCCAACGAAAAAATAATATTACCCCGAAATATTCACCGTTCTGTTATCTCAGGATTAATCTTATCCGGGGCCATTCCTATCTTCATCAACCCCGAATATGACCCCACCTGGGATCTTGCCAACAGCATCACTCCCCAAGCCCTCCAACAAGCTTTAAACCAACATCCCGACACCAAAGCCGTGATGGTCGTTTATCCAACTTATCACGGAGTTTGCGGCGATATAAAAACCCTTGTAGAAATCACCCACCAACACGGCATCCCCATCCTCGTCGATGAAGCACATGGAGCCCATTTTAGCTTTCATCCAGACTTGCCAATATCTGCAATGAGTGCCGGTGCCGATTTAACCGTACAATCGACCCATAAAGTTTTATCAGCCCTTACGCAAGCCTCAATGTTGCATATTCAAGGCAACCGCATCAACACCCATCGCCTCAACAACGCCTTACAACTTGTCCAGTCCACCAGTCCCAACTACATCCTCCTCGCCTCCCTCGATGCCGCACGTCAGCAGATGGCATTACACGGCCAAAAATTACTTAGCCAAACCCTAGAACTCGCCAAAACCGCCCGCAGCAAACTAGCTGAAATTCCCCACCTGAGAGTATTACAAGAACCGGCACACCCCAAACCCGGTTTTCACAGCCTTGATCCCACCCGTCTCAGCATCAATGTTGCCGAATTAGGGTTAACCGGCTTTCTTGCGGACGAAATCTTGCGAGAACAATACAAAGTAACCGCCGAATTGCCCACCCTCCGGCAACTTACCTTTATTCTTTCCATTGGCAACACCTCGGCTGATATCAACCAACTGATCCACGCCTTCCAAAACATTCCCCCCAGTGGCGCAGTCGGCACGCCTGCAATTTACCCTAGCCTCCCCGCAGGAGTGCCCGCCCTCTCCCCCCGCCAAGCCTTTTTTGCCGAAACCGAAACCGTGCCGATGTCTGAAGCAATCAACCGCATCAGTGCTGAATTAATTTGCCCCTATCCGCCTGGGGTGCCGGTGTTGGTGCCCGGAGAACCCATTACCAAACAAGCCCTCGACTACTTACAGCAAGTCCTAGCGAATGGTGGCACAATAACAGGATGTTCTCACCCCGACCTAGAAAAAATTCTGGTTATCAAAGCATAAAAAACGTTTTTTGTCAATCAGACTCTAAAATCTAAAATCTAAAATCAATATATGCTGTGGCCTTATATTACTCCTGGCATTCCCGATGATTTATTTGAAAGATTGCCTGGAATTCCCCTAAGTAAAAGGGAAGTGCGTCTACTCATCCTCTCTCACCTCCGTCTCAAACCCGACAGCGTGGTGTGGGATATTGGCGCCGGCACCGGCACCATCCCAGTAGAGGCCGGTTTATTGTGTCCAAAAGGGCGCATTATAGCCGTCGAGCGAGATGAAGAAGTCGCCAGTTTGATTCAGCGCAACTGTGACCGCTTTGGCGTTAAAAACGTAGAAATCATCACCGGCAGTGCCCCAGAATGCCTCAAAGACTTACCAGCAACACCCCAGCGAGTTTGTATAGAAGGCGGACGCCCAATGAAAGCCATTTTGCAAGAAGTCTGGCGATATTTGCACCCTAATGGTCGAATAGTCGCCACCGCAGGAAACCTCGAAAGCCTCTATACCATTTCCGCTAATTTTTCCGAGTTGCAACTGCGAAACATCGAGGTTGTCCAGTGTGGAGTTAACCGCGTTGAAACTCGCGGTAGCCATCAAGTCTTTGCTGCGGTTGATCCCATTTTTATTTTGAGTGGTGAAAAACTAGATTGAATTTCAGGCTTGGGCCAATGGCCTTGTATTTCCACCATACCGACGAGAGGCCGGTTAATGGCAAAAAAATCCTCACTAAAAAAACTCCTCACCGGCACTCAATCATCCCCAAAATATGGGAAATTGGATGAGTTAAGCTTCCGTTAACCCTTGCTTGGTTTCCACGAAAAGCCTCAGCATCCCTATTGATGGCGCGCTTCGCCACCCGTGCCCACCGGCCCGGTGCCCTCGCCAACCATCGAAAATCTCAAATAACCCCCTAAAAAAGTTAAATAAATTACGGTTTTTCAAGGTTAAATTTTTAAGTTTAAATAGTTAATTACATCGCAAACAAAAACATAAAAACGTCCTATGCCTTGGCCTCGCATCCTCAGTGGAATTGTTGGGATCGCTCTTGCTCTGGGGATCACTCTCCTGGGAGGGTGGTATTTTACCCTAGCTTTTGGGGTAATTGTTTATCTCGGACAGCTTGAATACTTCCAGTTGGTACGAGCCACCGGCATCGCACCGGCCGGTAAAACAACTTTAGCGGTTTCCCAAGCTTTGTTAATCATTGCCACTTGTTCATCAAGTTTGGCAGATGCCGTTTTGCCGGTGGCGGGGACATTTATTTGTTTTTATTTGTTATTTCAGCCAAAATTATCCACCATAGCCGATATTTCTTCTTCCATTTTAGGATTATTTTATGGCGGCTATTTGCCGAGTTATTGGGTAAGATTGCGAAGTTTAGATAGTCATCAATTCAGTAATTTACCCTTGGGAGGATATTGGCCCCATGAAGGCTTAATTATCCAAACCATGCCAGAAGGACTGACTCTCACAATTTTGGGTTTTCTTTGTATTTGGGCAGCCGATATTGGAGCCTATATTTTTGGTAAGTTTTTTGGCCGCACCAGACTATCAGAAATCAGCCCCAAAAAGACCGTAGAAGGAGCTTTATTTGGTCTGGCCGGTAGCGTAGTGGTAGCCACTATCGGCTCCTGGTATTTAGACTGGCCATCATGGCCTTGGACGGGCATTGCTTTAGGATTATTAATTGGCATTGCCAGCTTACTAGGAGATTTAACAGAGTCGATGATGAAACGCGATGCCGGTGTCAAAGACTCCGGGCAATTAATACCCGGTCATGGTGGCATTTTAGACCGCGCTGATAGTTATGTTTTTACAGCGCCTTTGATTTATTATTTCGTCACCTTAGCTTTACCCTTGCTCCAAAAATAAAACCTCCCCCCCTGGAAGTTTTACCGACTGCTAACAACCAATTTAAACTCAAAATATTAAGCGGGAATCACATTAACTTGTCCCCGACAAATGAGTTTATCTGGTAGAAAAGAAACTTCCTGAATATTAACTTCTGGCCCTAAATCAAGCGTAAAGCCTTCTAAATTGCTTTGAATGGGGGCAGAGGTTTTTAACTGAGTATCCACAAATTTTAAATACCGACCCTCCAAAACTTCCAAACTTGTTTGCAAAACAAAAGCAATCAATTGGCCGGTGGAAGAAACTAATTCACCCTTTAAAATAAGAAAATTGGATTCTATTTTAATGTCAGAGTTTTTTAAAGACCAACCGGCCCCAGAGTTATTTAATTGAAAAATTGGCCCCAAAAACTCACAAATAGCATTAGCTAATAGAGGAGTATTCAAAGACGCATTGAGATGAGTTTCAAGTAAAATTAGCTCCCCAGAAACCGGGATAGTTTCCAGAATTTGTAAGGGTTTACCTTTGAGAACTTGACCGATATTAATGCGGATATTGCTGCCGGTAAGGGAAATTTCCCCAAGATGTAAACCTTGATAGACAGCTTGACGAGCGCTGACAGAAACAGAAGGAATATAACCGCTCAACAGTTGCCGGTTTCCGCCTTCAATTTTAACAAGCAGTTCTTCCACGTTATCAAGTTGAGAGCGTAACCACAACTGCACGGCGGGCGATAAAACTTTAGCGATCAGTTGGGTAGATTTTTGGGCTGAATTGTTGTTTGAGTTTAAACCCGATGGGGAGTCGGAAGAAGTAGAATTAAAACCAGAAGGCATAGTCGAATTTCCTTAAAAAAATGACAAGGTTGTGATGACAGTCTGTTTTAGCAAAAGACGAAAAAGAACACTCTTAGATTCAAGCTAGGCAAAAACAAAGCCCATTGACAGAGACTTTTAGAATTTAAACATAAAATCGATAACCCTAAAAGAAAAGCCAAGCGGTGGTAGAAAGTCAAGGAGATTAAATTGTAAGGTAAATTTAACTGATGCCCGAAAACAAAGTCAGCAGAGAAAACAAGACAGCAGATATGTGATATTATTATGTCTAGCAGAACCACAGCAAGCCTGATTAGTTTATTGAGAAAAACCCCTCACAACTGCTTAGCTTTGACCCTCAACCGCAATAACCTCAAGTCAAGGACATTATTGTATTTAGCCCCGGCACCCAACAATCAAAGCCGAACAGCCAAACCAAGATTGAGGCAGGCTGGGCGCATATTTGGCCCAAAAAACTCAGCCTCGCCAACCTGGCCGGTGCTGTTATCCACCGCCATAAAAAGAACAGGCATCCTTGGAACCATCCCTCTTGTAATATTTGTACATACTCTGTCTTAAAAACCCAGAGCAATCTTGTACCGAGATATCCAGAAATATTCAGCCGTCGGAAAGTGGAAGAAAGACTGCAAAAAATCCTCTCCCAGTGGGGCTTAGCCTCACGTCGTCAAGCCGAAAAAATGATCCTTGACGGACGGGTACGGCTGAATGGCCAACCCGGAGAACTTGGCCAAAGAGCCAATCCTGAGCGAGATCAAATAGAAGTAGATGGAGTGTTGTTAACACCGGCACACCGGCCCCAGTTAGTGTATTTATTGCTACACAAGCCCAAAGGCGTTGTTTCCACCTGTAGCGATCCCCAAGGGCGTCCGACAGTATTGGAATTAATGCCAGAATCTTTAGCTAGAGGTCAGGGTTTGCATCCCATAGGACGCTTAGATAGCGACAGCACAGGAGCCTTATTGCTGAGTAACGACGGCGAATTAACCTTTGGGTTAACCCATCCCCGTCACGGCATCCCCAAAACCTATGAAGTTTTGGTAAAAGGGCAACCCCCCGAAAAAGTGCTGCAAGCGTGGCGAGAAGGCATCATACTGGAGGGCAAAAAAACAAGAGAAGCCAGCGTCTGCCGGCTTAAACAATATCCGGACTCAACACTTTTGCAAGTAATTCTTAAAGAAGGAAGAAACAGACAAATAAGAAAAGTTGCCGAACAGCTAGGATATCCTGTGATAAATTTACACCGCACAGCCATTGGCCCGATTTTGCTCAAACCGCCAGGAGAACCGATCTTGCCGGTGGGGAAATGCCGCCCTCTAAAAAAATTCGAGTTGCGGTTTTTACAAAGCCAACTCGAAGTAACATCAGTAAGTGTTCCTACAGACATTGAGGAGCAAACCCTATGAAGAAAAATAAAAATATAGTTATACGCAATTTGGAACAAGAGCGCCAAGAAAAACTCGATTGCCTAGGAGCCGAGTTGCGACGAGTGCGCCAAGAGCAGGAACTTCCTATTGAGGAAGTCGCCGCCCGAACAATGATCGGGGTAAAAATACTCCAAGCCATTGAAGAAGCCAACTTGCAAGAATTACCTGAACCGGTTTACACCCAAAGCTATATCCGCAAGTTTGCCAATGCCCTAGGCTTGAATGGGGCAACATTTGCCAGTGATTTTCCCACCGAAACCAATATGCGCTTGCTGAGTTATGGATCGTGGGTTCCATTGCCCGGAGTGCAATTGCGGCCAATTCATCTGTATGCTCTTTATATCTTGTTGATCCTGAGTTCGGTACAAGGGCTGTCTTATATGGTGAACCGTTCAGCCTTTCAAGCCACAACCCTGCAAAAACAACAACTTCCCACTCAAGATGTTGTGGGGACAAACTCCACACCCACCACCGAACTCACGGCAATAGCCGCCAGTCAAACTTCCTCAAAAAATGTTGGTGAGGATAAAGGGCCGGTACGCATTGGTTTAACCTTAAAAGCCGATTCTTGGATTGAAGTAGAAGCCGATGGCAAAATGGCTTTTGAAGGAATCTTGGCAGAAGGAACCCAGCGCACTTGGGAAGCCAAAGAACAGTTAATCGTCCGTGCGGGGAATGCGGGGGGTGTTTTAGTAGCCGTCAACAACGGACAAGCAAAACAAATGGGAGCACCAGGAAAAGTTGAAGAATTGCGAGTTAAAGCCAATTAAAAATCTTGAGTTGGAGGCTGGCTTTTGCCAGCCTATTTTTTTAGCGTCCGTAGATGTGGGTGAGTTTTTTGAGAAGGGATGATACAGAGTGGGTTAAAGCACCGGCCTGATAACGCCATTCCCAATTGCCCTCAGCTTTCCCCGGATAGTTCATTCGGGCCTCTGTTCCTAAACCTAAAATATCTTGTAAGGGAAAAATGGCTTGATTGGCAACAGAACTTTGGGCTAGACGAATGAGATCCCAGTGGATGCCATCTGACGATGTACAGCCTAGATAATCGAGGAGGTTTTGTTTTTCATGTTCCCCAAGGTTGTTAAACCAGCCAACTGTTGTATCGTTATCGTGGGTGCCGGTGTAAATAACACTATTGCGGGAAATGTTAAACGGCAAATAGGGATTATCGGTATTACCACCAAAGGCAAAATGTAAGATTTTCATCCCTGGCAGTTCAAATTTATCGCGCAAGGCTTCCACTTCGGGAGTGATGATCCCTAAATCTTCAGCCATAACCGGCAGTTTTCCTAGTTTTTCGTTCAAAACTTCAAAAAACTCATCACCACTAGCTTTTAACCATTCACCATTCAGGGCTGTGGTTTCGCCTTGCTTAACGGCCCAATATGCCTCAAATCCCCGGAAATGGTCAATGCGGATAATATCGACATAATCCAGCAACACTTCAAAGCGTTTTATCCACCAGTCAAAATCTGTTTGTTCTAACTTGTCCCAGTCATAAACAGGATTGCCCCAAAGTTGGCCGGTGCTGCTGAAATAATCGGGGGGAACACCGGCCATTAAAGACGGGAGGCTGGTTTCTTCATCCAAGCAAAAAATTTCAGGATGGGCCCAGACATCGGCGCTATCGGCAGCAACATAGATGGGAATATCGCCAATAATTTCGATGCCTTTTTGATTGGCGTATTTTTTCAGGGCTGACCACTGACGGAAAAAGATAAATTGGACAAAGTTGTGATATTGGATTTCGTCTTTTAACTGAAGTTTCCAGGCTTCAACGGCTGCCGGTTCACGGTGACGAATACCGAGATCCCAAGTATGCCAACTATCTCCCGCGTGAGCAGCTTTGAGAGACATAAACAGAGCATAATCATTTAACCAGTAAATTGCGCCGGCACAAAATGTCTGGAACTCTTGCTGCAATTTTTGAGCCCAATTCGGCTGAAAATTCTCATTGGGTTCTTCTGGCAAATTTTCTGTAGAATGTTGGACAAAATTCTGACAAGCTTTTTGCAGCAGGGGCAGTTTAAAGCTTAAAACCTGCTCAAAATCTACTTTTTCGCTAGGGAAGTCTGGAACCTGGCCAATATCTTCATAGGAAAGTAAACCATCTTCGACCAATAAATCCAGATTAATTAAAATCGGGTTGCCGGCCATTGCCGAATAGCACATATAGGGCGAATTGCCGTAGCCGGTGGGGCCCAAAGGTAAAACCTGCCAGAGTTTTTGATTACTTTCGACCAAAAAATCAATAAACTCATAGGCCGGTCTTCCAAGATCCCCGACACCAAACCGACTTGGCAATGATGTAGGGTGTAATAAAATTCCGCTGGTTCTGGGAAAAGGCATAGGCGACCAGGTAATTAGTGATTAGGGACTGTTTAAGACGTAGGGGCAAGGTTCTTTAATGATGAAAATTGCCTTCAAGATGTAGCTAAACTCGCCGCTACAGAGGAAGAGGTGACATCATTACAAATGACAAATGACCATTTAATAAAGCCGGCGATAGATTTCAGCAAGGTTACGAATTCGACCGGAGAGGTGGTTGGTTAAGACACCCGGAGTATAACGCCATCCCCAATTGCCCTCGCCTATTCCGGGGGTGTTCATTCTTCCTTCTCTTCCAATTCCGAGTAAGTCTTGAAGGGGAATAATTGCCCAATCGGCAACAGATGACATAATGACGCGAATGGCATCCCAATGAATCTCGGAAAGGTTGTATTGCCCTAAATAATTGAGGAAATTATTTTTTTCAAGCGCTGACAAATCACTAAACCAGCCAACTGTTGTATCGTTGTCGTGGGTGCCGGTGTAGGCCACACAGTTGCGGGGATAGTTGTGAGGTAAATAAGCATTTCCCCAATCGGAACCAAAGGCAAAATGTAAAATTTTCATGCCCGGTAAGTGAAATTGATCCCGCAATGCTTCGACTTCTGGAGTGATTAAGCCTAAATCTTCGGCGACAATGGGAAGCCGGCCTAATTGTTCTTCGATAGATTTAAAAAAGTCGGCCCCTGGCCCTTTAACCCACCGGCCATTCATGGCAGTGCTTTCGCCTTGTTTGACCACCCAATACGCCTCAAAGGCGCGGAAATGGTCAATGCGTATCCAGTCTACTGTTTCGAGCATTGCTTCTAAGCGTTCTACCCACCACTGGTAATTTTTTTGGCGGAGGTGATACCAGTTATAAATTGGGTTGCCCCACAGTTGGCCGGTGGCGCTAAAGTAGTCTGGTGGTACTCCTGCCATTAAGGTTGAGAGGCCGGTTTGGGGATGCAAACAAAAATTTTCTGGATGTGCCCACACATCAGCGCTATCGTGGGCGACATAGATGGGCAAATCTCCTAAAATTTGTATTCTTCGCTCGTTGGCATAGCGTTTGAGGTATCCCCACTGGCGAAAAAATTCAAATTGCCGGTATTTGCGAAAATTGATTTCAACTTCCAATAACATCCGACAGGCTTTGAGTGCGTCGGGATCACGGTCTCGCAGTACCGGGTTCCAAGCATTCCAAGAAACGCCCCGGTTCATTTGCTTAATGGCCATGAATAAGGCATAGTCTTCTAACCAGCTTGCATGACGCTGGCAAAATTCTTGAAATTCATCTTGGGGGAATGAGCGAAAGTTTTCAAACGCTTTCCACAGCAGATTTTCTTTGTAGTTGATAACGTGGTCATAATCTACGCGGTTTTTAGGAAACTGCGGCGGTTTGGCTATGTCTTCGTGGCTGAGTAAGCCTTTTTCTCGCAGAATTTCTGGACTGATTAACAATGGGTTGCCGGCCATTGCTGAATAGGAAGCATAAGGGGAGTTTCCGTGACCGGTTGGCCCTAATGGCAATATCTGCCATATTCCTTGTCCGCTTTCTGCTAAAAAATCAACAAATTTATAGGCTTCTGGCCCTAAGTCTCCTATGCCAAATCGACTTGGCAGGGAGGTGGGGTGTAGCAAAATGCCGCTTGCTCTGTGGGGCATATCCTTGCTGATTCCTCAGTTAGCTTTGTTTCCGTAAATCTTATACTTATTGAAGCACTCCACCATCATTCCTAAGTTTTAATTTTTATTTTCTGTTGTTCTGCTGCTAGGATGTTACGGTTGTTGAGCATGGCCATTATATTGTCTTAATCTAAAATCTAAAATCGGAAATTTAACGTTTTATGACTTATCGCAATCCTGTCCCGACGGTGGATATTATTATTGAGCTTGTTGACCGCCAAGACCGGCCTATCGTTTTAATCGAACGTCGCAACCCTCCTCACGGTTGGGCTCTTCCGGGGGGTTTTGTGGACTATGGCGAGCCGGTTGAGGTGGCTGCTCGTCGTGAGGCTCTTGAGGAAACTGGCTTGAATGTTGAGCTTATTGAGCAGTTTTGTGTCTATTCTGACCCGAACCGTGACCCCCGTCAGCATACTCTGAGTGTTGTTTTTATTGCTGCTGCTACTGGTGAACCCCAGGCGGCTGATGATGCGAAAAATTTGGGGCTTTTTGTGTTTTCTTCTCTGCCTGATGTTTTGTGTTTTGACCATGACCGCATTTTGCGCGACTATTGGTTTTACCGGCATTATCACATTCGCCCTCGTTTGGGTTTTTAATTTATATAAGTTATTGTTGCTAATTCCGCTGCTTTTACCCCCAGTCTCTACAAGAAGTTACCCCAGATGTAAGAAAGGTTGGCTCAATCTCACGGTTGAGATTTATTGATATTGGAATAAATATGCAATTTTAATGTATATTTAAGGTTTCTAATTATTGGATGGGGTTCTCATTGTAAATTCTTATGTTCTTTTTATTGAGTTTTTTTGTCAGAAAGCTGCTAACTTATTTAGGGAGTTAGTTGCAATTTTTGTCAATAGGTTGATTATGAACGAATTTGTAGGGGTTGTTGGGTTGGCACGCAAGCGGGTGGTTTTGGGTGCTGGGATATTGTGTTTGGGTTTGGCTGGTTTGACCGGCTGCGGTCAGGAGCAAGCTTCTCAAAATACGACTACTAGCCAGAATACACCGGCAGCAACTGCGGGAAATACAGCACAAAATACGCCGCAAACTTCTTCTCAGCCAATGTCTAAGTTGACGGTAGCTTTTGCTTCTCGCAAGGATGCTACAGAGTTAGAGGCAAAAGCTAAGGCGGTTGGTGAGTTTTTGTCTAAGGAAATGGGAATGCCGGTGGAAACGGTGATCGGCGATGATACGGCTGCTGTTGAGGCTTTGAGATCGGATAAAGTAGATGCGGCTTTTTTGAGCAGCCGACCGGCTTTGAAGGCTGAGGAATTAGCCGGATCTCGTTTGGTTTTGGCAGAGGTTAGAAAGGACTATTCTGGGGGTCATACTTATAATTCTGTTTTGGTTGTCAAAGAAGATAGTCCGCTGGCACAAAAGGCTACGGCTAAGGAAACTTTGGAACAGTTAAAAGATAAGAAAATGGCGTTTGCTTCTCGCACGTCTGGGTCTGGTTTTATTATTCCCACCGGCGAATTAGTTGGGCAAGGTTTGGTGGATGGCCCAGATCGTTTAGAAAACTTTTTTAGTCAGGTAAATTATGGGGATGGTTACAGTAGTGCACTGAAAGCTGTTCTCCAAGATCAGGCGGATGTAGCGGCGGTTTCTGAATATGCTTTGAAACCACCTTATATTACCGAAGAAGAAGCCGCACAATTGCGGGTTTTACATTCAATTCCGGGGGTGCCGGCTCATGGAATTACGCTGGATGATGATGTGCCGGCAGACGTTAAAGAAAAGTTTGTCAATGCGATGATGAAGTTAAATGAGCCGGCAAATAATCAATTGTTAACGGCTCTTTATAATTCGACGGAGTTGGTAAAAGTTGACCACGACAAGCATTTAGCTCCGATGAAAGATTCCCTGAAACGGGCAAATATGACTCCTTAAGGGCAATTAGGGATAGGGTAAACGGTGACTGGAAAAAGTAATTCTAGTCACCTATTTTTCTGTTAAATTGAACAGAATTTTCTGATAAATTCCGAGAAAGACTTTGAGGGCTATTTAAAAAATTTAATTAGAGATGATTGAAAATGAGGGAAAACATTTGATGCGGGATGCGCTTCGCCGTGCGAAAATGACTCCATAGTTTGTTTATTGTTCATGGTTCATTGGTCAGGGCGTGCCCCCCTGCACGGCTTGTACAATTGTCATTTGTCAAGAGTGAAAATTGGATTTAATGAACTATGAACCAGGAAGCAGGAATAATCAACAATTAAGAATAAGCCATGATTATTGAGTGTAAAGGTATAGAAACGGGTTATAATTTGGCACTAGGCCGGCCTATTTTAAATGGCATTAATTTTTCGGTAAAATCAGGCGAATTTGTGACGCTTTTGGGGTTGAATGGGGCGGGTAAATCGACGCTTTTAAAAGCATTGGTTGGGTTGGTTCCTATTCAAAAAGGCGAGATTTGTGTTAAGGAAGTGCCGGTGAAGGGGGAGACGTTAAAAGAAGTTCGTAGAAATGTGGGTTTTTTGTTTCAAGGTGGGGGGTTAGTACGGCAGCTTTCGGCTTTGGATAATGTATTGTGTGGCCGGTTGGGGGCGCTTTCTGCTTGGCAAACTTTGGGGGGGTTTAGCAAAAAAGACCGGCAGGATGCTTTGGAGTTATTAGAAAGTTTAGGTTTAGGGAATTTAGCAGATCAAAAAACGGGCTTGTTGAGTGGGGGACAGCAGCAGAGGGTAGCCATTGCTAGGGCTTTAATTCAGCGTCCAGAGATTTTATTAGCTGATGAACCGACGACAGGTTTAGATGTGCTGGCGGCGCGTCAGGTGATGGATATTTTTGCTAATTTGTGCAGAGAAAAAAATATAACAGTGGTGGTGGTTTTGCATGATTTGGAGTTGGCGAGTTTGTATGCAGATAGGGCGGTGATTTTGGATGCAGGGCGTGTGATTTATGATGGTGTTTGTGGAGATTTATCTAAACAATTTGCTGATTTAAAACCAGTTAAATTATAATAGTTTTTTGGGATTTGAGAAGGCCGGTTTCTTGAAATAAGCGGCTTCCTAAGTTTACTTAAAAAGGAGAGGGAGAAATGAAAAAAAATTTTGTAGTTTGGTGGAAAAGAAATGGTTGGGCGCGGTGGTTCGGGATTGGATTGAGCGTGGTTTTGGTGTATGGGTGGGCGTTGCAGGGTTTAGAAATAAATTTAGATTTGTTGCGGGATAGTTGGCCGAATATTATTGATTTTTTGGTTAGGCTGTGGCCGCCAAATTGGGAGATTTTGGATGTGGCGGTTAAGGCGTTAATTGAAACGGTGCAGATGTCGATTTGGGGTACGACTATAGGGGCGATTATTTCGCTGCCAATTGCAATTTGTAGCGCTCATAATTTGGCTCCAAAATGGTTACAGTGGATTGCAAATTTTTTGCAGAATGCGGTGAGATCGGTTCCTTCTATTGTGTTGGGTTTAATTTTTGTGGCGGCGACGGGTTTGGGGGCGCCGGCGGGGACTTTGGCGGTGGGTATTTATACGGTTGGTTATCTTGGGAAGTTTTATCAAGAGGCGATAGAGGCTGTTGAACCTCGTTCGCTGGAGGCTTTGCGGGTGTCGGGGGCTTCTTGGTTACAGGTGGCGCAGTATGGAATTTTGCCGCAGGTTGTGCCTTTGAGTTTGGGATATACGCTGTATATGTTTGAGTATAATATCCGGGCGGCTTCGGTTTTGGGGGTTGTGGGTGCCGGGGGTATTGGTTTTGAGTTGGTGAATTATATTCGGGCTTTTGAATATAATAAGGCGACTACTATGATGTTGGTTTTGTTGGTTGTGGTGACGGTTATTGATGGGGTTAGTAGTAAGTTAAGGCAGAGATTGGAGAGGTTATAAACCGCAGATGTAAGGCAGGCAGGATGCCTACCCCACAGATGAACACGGATAGCTTATCTGCGTAGCGCTTACGCGCCGCTACGCGTACATCTGCGTTTATCTGCGGTTAAAATTAAAGTTAATGTTAGGGAGAATAGTTTTATGGAAAGTATTAAAATTCGTTCTCGTGTTGGTTCGGATGGGATTTTACGTTTGGATGTGCCGGTGGGTTTTTGTGATGAGGAAATAGAGGTGACGGTGATGGTAGAAAAAGTGGGGCCGGTTGTTAAGTCTCCTGAAAATTTGGGTTGGCCGGCTGGTTTTTTTGATAGAACGTGGGGTAGTTGTGCAGATGATCCGATTGTCATTGATGATGAGGGAATATCCGAAGAACTTGATGATAATTTAGATGGGGTTTTTGATGAAAAGGCAGAAATTGTGTGATGTATTTGCTTGATACTAATGTTTGTGTGATTTATTTGAATAACCGCTCTCTGGTGCTTCGACAACGGCTAGAACGCATACCTATAAAAGATATCGCTGTGTGTTCTGTGGTGAAGGGAGAGTTATTTTATGGCGCATTGCGAAGTAACAATACCCAGCGGAGTTTAGAGAGACAGCAAGCGTTTTTGAATCAGTTTGTGTCTTTACCTTTTGATGATGAGGCGGCTACTGTTTACGCTCGAATTCGTGCTGAATTGGCAGGGAGGGGAACACCAATCGGAGCAAATGATTTACAAATTGCGGCTATTGCTTTAGCAAACAATTTAATTTTGGTAACGCATAATACTCGTGAGTTTAGCCGCGTTGATGGGTTAAAAATTGAAGATTGGGAAGTGGAGTAATAGTTGAGGATTAAGAGGTTAAAATTAAGCGGTGAATGGCTTCTTTTTTGTGTAGCTGCCGGTTTGAATCGGCTTGTGTGTGGGTTAGCACAGCGGGTTGGCGCGATGGGTTGGCGCGACGGGTTGAAACCGGCCGGTACAGGAATAAAGCCCTAGCGGGCTATTTTTTTTTGTTTATTTTTCTCTGACGAGAGTTAATAATAGTTATAAATTTTTGGGGTTAGTTTGCCGGTAGACTGGTGTGGTAGTTATTCAAAGGTGCGTTATGGATGCTAAGGAACTGCTGGCAAAATATGCAGAGGGTGAAAGGAATTTTCAAAAAATACAACTAGCAGAGATTGATTTAACAGGTGTAGACTTGAGCGGGGTAGACTTTTCTTATGCAAATTTGAGTGCTGTTGATCTGAGTAAGGCAAACTTGACTAATGCCAAATTTTATGGTGCCAACTTGATGAGAGGAAATTTCACCGGCGCTGATTTACGCAATGTTGTTATCAATTCAGCAAACTTGAGTGGGGCAGATTTTAGTGGTGCAGATTTGAGTGGGGCTAACTTGGATAGTAGTAATTTGAATAATGCTACTTTTGATAAGGCAAATTTGAGCAAAGCAAGTCTGAGATCGGCTAATTTAACAGGAGCTTCTTTAATGGAAGCTGATATCAGTCCGGCGACTTTAGATAATGCCAATTTAACGGGGGCTGATTTGGGTAAAGCTGATTTGAGTGGGGCAAATTTAATCGGTGTAAAGCTACAAAGTGCCAATTTTCAAGAAGCACAACTCCGGCAAGTTAATTTACAGAATGTGGATTTGTCGGGATTTAATCTTTCTGGGGTAGATTTGAGTGCTGCAAATTTGGCAGGAACGAATCTCAAAAAAGCTAATCTGCGAGGGGCAAATTTAGAAAGATCAAGCCTTATAGGGGCAAATTTGATTCGGGCAAATCTGAAAGGAGCTAATCTTAAAAGGGCTGATTTGACGGATGCAAAAACCTACGGTGTCAGCATTAAAGAGGCTGATTTAACGAATGCAATTATGCCGGATGGAGAACGGTATAAGCAGGAAGATAGCGAGAAAAAGTAATGTTTAATTAGGAAAAGGCGGTAAAAATTAAGTTTACTGCCTTGCCTGGTGATGGGGATATTTTACGGGGCCGGTGTTGTATGTCGCTTGTGGCATTTTTCTCTGATGAGAGTTAATAATACTTATGGATTTTTGGGTTAGTTTGCTGATAAGCTTTTGTAGTAGTTATTTAAAGGTGCGTTATGGATGCTGAGACACTTTTAGAAAGATACGCATCAGGTGCGCGAGGTTTTCGGTCAGTACAGCTTAGTGGGGTAGACCTTACAGAGGCCAATTTAATCCAGATAGACCTTTACGCCGCTGATTTAACGGCAGCAGATTTAAGTGGAGCAAACCTTACGCAGGCTAACATAGGATCAGCTAACCTAACGAGAACAGACCTCACCGATGCCAATATGACCCAGGTGCAGATGGGATCTGCTAATTTGAGTCAGGCTGATTTGAGTGGTGCTGATTTGCGGGGAGCTAACGGCGGAATTAACAATTTAACTCAAGCAAATTTGGATAAGGCAAATTTGAGCGGTGCTCAGCTTCCCAGTTCAAATCTAACGAGTGCTTCTTTAGTTGAAGCCGATTTGAGTAGAGCAAATTTAAGTAATGTCAATTTGACTTCAGCAGATTTAACTGACTCCAATTTAAGCGGAGCAAATTTAAGTAATGCGAATTTGAATTCCGCCGATTTAACTGACTCAGACTTAAGCGTAGCAAATTTAAGTGGTTCGATTCTCTCAAACACAAATTTTAAGCCCAAAAAAGTGCGGGGGATTAATTTAAGCCGTGTTATTTTATCAGGGATGAACTTAGCCGGCCTAGATTTGAGTGTATCTAACCTTGAAAACGCCAACCTCAGCGAAGCTTCACTAGAAGAATGCAATTTAGAAAGAGCGAGTTTGCGAAACGCCAATTTAACAAAAGCAAATTTAAAACACGCAAACCTGTCAAAAGCAGACCTCACCGGCGCAAATATTGAAGGAGCAAATCTGGAAAACGCAGACCTAAATCGTGCGATAATGCCAGATGGAAAACGCAATAAAGCAGAGAAATCTGAAAAAACCACAAAAACAACAACTCAAATGACCAAAAAAATCATCCGTTCAGAACAAGCACCGGCCCCCGTTGGCCCCTATAACCAAGCAATTGCAGCCACCGGCACCACCATATTTCTAGCCGGCCAAATACCCCTAGATCCCAGAATAAACGAAATCCTATATCCCGAAGACATTACAAAACAAACCGAACAAGTAATAGCCAATATTCAAGCAGTATTAAAAGAAGCCGGTGCCGGTTTAGAAAACGTCGTCAAAACCACCGTTTTCCTCAAAGACATGAACGACTTCGCCGCCATGAACGCCGTTTACTCCAAATACTTTGACGCCGCCACCGCACCCGCCAGATCAACCATCCAAGTCGCAAGACTCCCCAAAGACGCACTCGTAGAAATTGAGTGTATAGCTGTTATATAAAAAACGCAGATAAACACAGAAGCCTGCTCTGCATTTATCCGCGCCTACATCTGTGGGGCAGGCATCTTGCCTGCCATACATCTGCGGTTAAAAAATCCCCCCTACTTCACAGCAACAACCGCACCTTGACTTTCTTGAGCCAACCGGCCCACAGCACACACAGCATAAGTACCAGGAGCAACACTCACAGAAGTGCTAGAAGCCGGCAACACTCGCACAAGCGACCAATTACTACCCTCTTGCTTATACACACTCCACGAGCGCACCTGAGAAGAACTATTCCAAGTGAGCTTACCATCCTTCGCCGTTACACCCGCCGGAGTAGCCGGTGCCGTTGAACTCATCCAAGACAAAGTAGGCACCAAAGCCGGCCCATTATAACAACCAGCCTTCAAATTATCGCTAATTCCCTCCTTATTTTCATTTAACATTTTGACGTTGTTAAAAATATTGCCTAGCGACAACTTAGGAGCCAAACCACGAGTCAAATTAACCTGATTATTAACCTCTTCCAAAGTTAAAGTCTTCGCCTCAAGCTGAGCCAAACTATTCCCAGCATAAATATGCTTGCCTTTGGGGTTATTTTGTGTCCACCATTCCAGCAATACCGGGTAACTTTGACCGGCTTGATCTGCCCGCCAAATCAACTGAGGAGCCAAGAAATCAACCCAACCTTCAGCCAGCCATTTCTTCGAGTCTGCAAACAACTCATTGTAAGCATCCATACCCTTAATTTGGGCCGGTTGTCCGGGGCGATAAATCCCAAACGGACTAATACCAAACTTCACATGAGACTTAACGCTGCGAATACCCTCAGCCACTCGCTTGATGACTTTGTTGATATTATCCCTGCGCCAATCAGCAATACTTAAAGTGCCACCACCGGCCTTATAAGCATCGTAAGTTTTGGTATCGCCAATTGTTTGATCCTTCACCGGATAAGGATAAAACGAATCATTAATATGAACGCCATCGACATCATACCGGCGCACCACATCCATGATCACATCATAAGCGCGGTCTTGCACAACTTTTTCACCGGGATTCATCCAAAACTGCTTATTATATTCATAAACAACGTCTGGATTGGTCACCGAAATATGAGGGCTAACCGGCACAGTTTTAGAAGACAACCGAGCGCGATTCAAATTAAACCAAGCGTGCAATTCTAAATTACGTTTCCGGCATTCATCTATTGCAAATTGCAGCGGATCATAATCAGGTGCTTTACCTTGGGTACCCGTCAGCGCCGCACTCCAAGGCTCCAAATCTGACTTATACAAAGCATCGCCTTCTGCCCGCACTTGGAATATCACGGCGTTAAAATTCAACTCTTGCAAGCGGTCAAGCAGCTTAATTAATTCAGCTTTTTGCTGATCGCCAGAAAGCCCCTGTTTAGATGGCCAATCTCCCGACACTGCCGGAATATAAGCACCGCGAAACTCGCGTTTATGATTCACAGACACCACTTGAGGCGCGCTAGGAGTGGGTGCCGGTGCCGGTGTTGGTGTGGGGGTTGGTTTTGGTGCGGGTGCCGGTGCTGGTGCTGGTGCCGGTGTGGGGATAACCACAACTGGGGGAGTGGGTGTAGGAGTTGGTGCAGGTGCCGGTGCCGGTGCCGGTGTTGGTTTCACGCCAATATTTTGCGGCGGAACCACAATAAAATCAAAAGCAATATTATCCGCCTTGCCTTGATAAACCAAAGTTTGATAAATAAACGCCGCAACTTGAGCACGAGTTGCCCCAAACAGCGGTTTAAGACTTTCCAATTTCGGGTAATTTACCACCATTCCCGCCATTGTTGCCGCTGCTACAGCCTCGGTTGCATAACTGGGAATTTCGCCGGCATCTTGATAAAGTTCTGCCAAAGCAATTTTCAATTTAGGAACCGTTGAAGTAATTCCCAAACCATTTACCAAAGACACCAAAGCTTGCACGCGGGGAATATTATCATCGGGGCGAAAACGCTTGTCTGGATAACCCGATAAAAATTCTGTTTCGTAAGCTTTTTGAATGGCTGCGGCTGCCCAATGCTCTTTTGGAACATCCACAAAACTAGAATATTGCCGGCTATTGTTTTTGGGAAATGCTTTTAACAAAAGGGCAGCAAACTGTGCGCGAGTGATCGGTTCATTAGGGCGAAATGTGCCATTTTCAAAGCCACTAATTATACCGCGACTGGCTAAGGCTTCAATAAAAGGTTTTGCCCAGTGATCTTGTATATCTGAAAAACGTGGTGAAGTAGATGTTACCATTTTTACCTCTTTTTAAAGTGGGTAGATTTTAACACCGGGCAACGTGATTGCAACAGAGGGCTGTCACCCTTTGTTTTTCCTCGGTGTTTACACTTCTACAGTCTTTCTTTTTCTCCGGGTGCTTTTCCGGGTAATTTCTTAAGAATCTTTTTTTCGGGACAGGCGGTAAAGCCGAGGAAGTTCTCTCGATTAGGTTTATTTTTTAACCGCAGATAAACGCAGATGGACGCAGATAGGTTATCTGTTTTCATTTGCGTTCATCTGCGGTTTATTTTATTACTTAACCGTTACTACAACGCCTTGGCTTTCATTGGCTTTTTTATCCACCGCACAAAGCGCATAGGTTCCTGCGGGGGCTTTTAGGGAAGTGACAGAAACCGGCAACACATTTATTAATCGCCAAGTGCTACCTTCTTGATAATAAAGTGTCCAAGAACGGATATCCTGCGTGGCTGCCGGCTTCCAGGTTATTTGGCCGTTTTCTGATTTTAATTCTGCGGGAATTTCTGGGGGAGTATTATCAATTTCTGGCATTGTCGGAACCAGGGCCGGTTGAGCATAAGTTGAAGCTTTAAACGTCTCGCAGATATTCTCCCGGTTCTCTAAAAAGCCTTTCATTGGGAAGTAGATATTCCCTAAAGAAAGTTGATTTTTTAAGTTGCGGCTAATTTCTACTTGCTGCGTAATTTCTTCAATTTTCCAGGCTTTACCATCTAGCAAGCCTAAGTTGTTGCCGGTGTAAATATGTTTGCCTTTGGGGTTATTTTCTACCCACCATTTTAACAACATTGGATAACTTTGAGCAGCTTGGTCAATACGCCAGTAAAGCTGGGGTGAGAGATAATCTAACCAGCCTTCCTGTAACCATTTTTTCACATCGGCATACAGTTCGCCATATTGATCTAAACCTTTACTTCCGGGTGGTTGTCCGGGGCGATAAATCCCAAACGGACTAATACCAAATTTAACATGAGGTTTGATAGCTTTAATGCCCTCAGCAAGGCGTTTAACCATTTTATTGACATTCTCCCTCCGCCAATCTCCCAGGTTTAAGGTTCCCCCTTTTGACTTATAATCTGCATAAGTTTTGTTATCGGGGAAGCTTTGACCGGCAATGGGATAGGGATAAAAATAATCGTCAATATGAATGCCATCGACATCATACCGGCGCAGCACATCCATCATTACTTCAAAGGTGCGGTCTTGGACAATTTGCAAACCAGGGTCCATCCACAATTGATTACCCCATTCATATACACATTCAGGGTTTGTGGCGGCAATATGGGGACGCACGGATGCAGCGCTTTTTGTTGAAGTTTTGGCGCGGTAAGGATTAAACCAGGCGTGGAGTTCTAAATTGCGTTTATGACATTCTTCGATAGCAAATTGTAGCGGATCGTAATAGGGTTCTGGTGCTTTGCCAGGGGTGCCGGTCAGCCAAATACTCCAGGGTTCTAATTGGGAAGGATAAATTGCATCGCCTTCGGGTCGTACTTGGAAAACAACGGCGTTTAAATTCAGCGATTGAACTAAATCTAAGATTTTGATTAATTCATCTTTTTGCTGCTGGCTAGAAAGTCCTCTTTTCGAGGGCCAGTCGCTATTCCATACCGTTGTTAGCCACACGCCCCGAAATTCTCTTGTATGGGAAACTTTGACAATTTGCTGGAGGTTATTATCGGTGTTGCCGCTGTTGAATTGTGGCGGTATTATCAGATAATCTGATTGAATTTTTGGCGCTTGACCTAGATAAACCAAGGCTTGATAAATAAAGGAAACAACTTCGCCTCTTGTAGCACTTTGGCTGGGTCGAAGTAATCTTAAATTGGGATAATTTACAACCAAACCCGTGCCGGTGGCAATGGCGGCTCTTTCGGTAGCGTAGGGAGGAATTAAACCGGCATCTTGATAAATTTCCGAGAGGGAACTTTGTAAGAGTGCGGTGTTATTAACTGTAATTCCTAACCCCCCAATCAAAGAAACTAAAACTTGAATGCGAGTGATTCTTTCATTGGGCTGAAAAGTTTTATCAGGGAACCCAGAAATAAACCCACTTTCGTAAGCTTGCTGGATGGCCGGCGCACCCCAAAAACTTGAAGAAACATCAGAAAAAGGAATATAAGCGCGTTTTACGCTCATCGTAAAAGCTTTGCGGAGAATGGCAGCATATTCAGCCCGATTCATAGCTTGATTAGGCCGAAATGTTCCATCAGGAAATCCGCTAATAATGTTACGCGATCTTAAACCTTCAATGAAGGGGCGCGCCCAGTGATTTTGAATATCCGTAAATTGACTATTTGTTGCAACCATATCAGTTTTGTTGGTTATATGATGAGATTTTACCATCGGCTTTCATCAACTTAACCAACTGGGGGTGAAGCTTTACTAATTGTCATCATTCAACAGTCCTTGAGGAAAGCTTTTTAAAGCTTATTTGTCGCAGTTGGGGTGCCGGCGGATGAAGCGCTCTGTTTTTATTTGACAAAAAGCTGTAAATATGCTTGGTTAGTTTTTAGAAAAATCAGACAAACGCATCAAAGGCTGAGATTACCCTTTGCCGATGAGCCAATTTAGAACCAACTCAGCTTGTGGCGCTGCTCAGTGATGGGGCAAAAACTGGCCCTGGTTGGCAAAAACGCCCTCTTTTAATTAATTTTGAGAATTGCTAAAAAATAAAAAAATTCAAATTTTTAAATTATTTCGGTGGGAAAATATCGCCAAAAAAAATTAAGAGCCGGTTAGTCAAACCAAAATCTTTATAGAAAAAAACAATGTCAACCATTGAAAATTTAGAAGCTATCTGTGACGGGATCTAGGCACCGGCCAAAACACTCATACCCAATATCGACAAAACAAGCGGTTGATGAGTGGGCGTGTTAACAGTTGGGGGGGCCCCACAAGCCGCATTTACAGAGTACGCTAACATCAAAGACTGCCCATTGGGCGGGCAGTGTGGGGGCCGGCCTCAGCTTAACCGCAATCAACTAAAAAAATTTCCGATTTTTTGCCAAACTTTCCTACCCAAACTCATCCTAACCATGCTATACTTTCTCCAGATCACGAGATTTGATTCGGTTGCAGCGTTTGTTTTCATTGACTTGCATTTTGCTTTTGGTGTTGACAGGCTTACCTCCGAAATCTAAGTCTCTGCGCTGTTTTGGTTTTGGAGAGAGTCCATGTCTATTTATGTGGGAAATTTATCCTACAAAGTTACAGAAGAAGATTTGACTGCTGTTTTTGCTGAGTACGGTAGTGTTAAGCGGGTTCAACTACCCGTAGACCGAGAAACTGGCCGGATGCGCGGCTTTGGTTTTGTCGAAATGTCTACCGATGAAGAAGAAGAAGCAGCCATCGAAGCGCTAAACGGTGCGGAGTGGATGGGCCGTGACATGAAAGTGAACAAGGCCAAGCCCCGCGAAAATAATCGTCGTCCGGCTGGTGGCGGTCGTCGTGAAAATAATAACTTTTCTCGCCGCTACTAAACAGACAGGCTAAAACCTTTTAGGTTCACTTAGTCGGCCTTAATAATAATAGAGGCCCCCAGAAATATAAAAATATATGGGACTCAAGCAATTTTGCTTGGGTCTTTTTTAAGGCTTGGATCAAACAAACATCATTCCTTATACAAACCATTTAAAAGTAGCAAAATTTACCAGAACCTAAAAATAAAATCAATCTATTTTTAGTAGTAAAATAAATCGCGGTGAAGTAGTGAGAGGCTAAAAATGCACATTTTGGCGATGTTATCAACGCTTTGGCTCAGCCAAACACCACCGCCCCCCCAACCACAAGAAATTGTAGTGCCGCAACAAGTCCGCCCCTTACCCGGACAGTTGGATACGGTGCCGATGTTTAACAGCAACAGCCCCGAAGTTGTGCAAAAAGAAGGCATTTTGCTTTCCACCTTTCCCCCCACAGGCCGCAATATTCCCAGCGCCCACCTCAACTTCCCATTTCAAGGACGCTTTGACCTTTTTGCTCACCACATCGCCAAAGCAGACCCACCAGAAAACTTACGCACCCTTTATCTGGGTGTCATTGTCCACAACCCAACTCGCCAAACTGTCACCGTCGATATTCTCCAAGCCGCCAGCTACCTCAGTCAACCGGATGCGCCGTTTATTCAGCTTCCGCCGCAACAAGAAAACCCGACAGGCAGTATTTATGCCGGCCCAGGCGACCGGGTAATGAACGATATTCTACGCGGACAACGACAAAGCGAATGGCCGGCTCAACTGGTGATAGGGGCCGGTGAAAGCCAAATGCTGATCAACCACCCCATACCCGTGAGCACCCTCACACCCCCCCTCAATGGCCGGTCAACCTTCATGCGCCTGCGAAGCACCGGCACCGTTTACCTGGCCAGCATGGGAATGTTTGCCCGACTCAACCCCGACGGCAGCGAACGCCCGCCTAACCTCCAAGAATGGCAACAACTTCTGCAAACCAGCGACGTTGCCGGCCCACGAGACAAAATACCGACCCCCCCAGAGCAAACCACCGGCCCCATTATCTACAGTCGCGTTGCCGGTGTCCAGCGAGGTTCCGTGTGGCGAGCGCAACTCACCGACAGTACAGGCAACCTCAGCATCCCCGAACCAGGACAAGCCTTTTCCTACGCCCTCAGTACCCTCCTGCGCGGTCGAATGGGAACCAACCAAAATCAAAGCGCCCCTCTGCTCGTTCGCTATCCAGACACCGCCTACGAAGCACACGGAAACTACGGCGTCCAATACAGCCTCACCCTCCCCCTCCTCAACCCCACGACTCGCACCCAAACTGTTAGACTGGCTTTCCAAACAGCGATCAAAGAAGACCAACTTAGCAAAAATGGCCTGCGGTTTCTCGAACCCCCCGGCCCGCAAACGTTTTTTCGCGGTACTGTCCGCTTGCGCTACAACGATGACCAAGGCCGGCCCCAAACTCGCTATATCCATTTAGTGCAGCGGCGCGGACAACAAAGTGAGCCCCTGGTTGAACTGGCTATGACACCGGCCAGCCGCCGACTGGTACAAATTGATTTTCTTTACCCCCCCGATGCTACCCCTCCCCAGGTACTCACGATCAATACCCAGCCTTAAATGATTTTTGCCCTCTTGAAGGTGATTTTTATAAAAACATTTACCCGCAACTCTCACCTGTGACGAGCCTGTTGTGCTGTTTTTTTTATGACTAATTCAAAAGCAAAAACACTGTACACCATCCTCAAGGAAGAACTTAACCCCCTTCCCTAAAAGCTCACGGCGAAAAAATCTCCCCCAACCCTTGGTGAAGGCTTGGGGGAGAGGTTTCTGCCTTTTTATTGCCTTCCTTGAGATGCTGCATTTAAATCAAGCTTTATTGAGGGTCAAGTCTTCCGTAAACTCAAACTCTTATTGCAGACTTTAGAAAATTTTTATAACTTCTCATAGTTTATACTCAATTGTGGGCCAAGACCTTTTGAGTTTTCCTTAAATTTATTATCATTAAAGCCCTTAAATATGATTTTTTAAGCTATCTTGTCAATTTTAATAAAATTGGTTATGCTCATTTGTATAGGAGGCCGGCCAAGCTCTCTATCGAGAGGGAAAAAACCTTCTTAACACAACCGCAATAAAAACAGTCGATAAGGTAAAAATATGTAAAAAATATTTACATATTTCTTTCGGATGATGCTCGTGTTTGATGATAGCTGCCAGCCACCAAGCCAACCCTGAAGCTTTTAAAAGAAGCCCAAAAAACTCAGAAATGCTCAGGATTTAAAATCAAACTTTGCATAAAAACGTGAAATTAAGCCAAAAAAACGTCTCCCAAATGCAGAAAATCATAATTGAGCAAGGGCAACATTAAAGCCAAAGGTCAGAAAAAATTTATATTGAAAGATAGAGGAGGAGAGGGAAATGTTAAAATAGCCAAGGCGAGCAATTAAGTGAAAAATGGGGATTGTCAAGCTTACCGGTGAGCAAGGCAACCAACAACCCAAAAAAAACGCTTTTGTTGTCAAGTCTGACAAGCTGGAAATCAGAATCCCTCAAAGAAAATAAGGAAGCTGGAAAAGTTGAGATAAATTTTAACATTTTATAGCTATATACTTTTTGGATAAGCGACTTGAAAAAGTTAACCAGGCATCGAGAAAGTTGTGCTGAAAGTTGGTTGACTTAGCCTCATCTGTTGAGGGGGGATTTTTGGAACCATTACCCCTGCCGGTATTAGCGCTAAAAGACAAACACCAAACTTGACAACCCGAAGAAGTGTTTGGCTTCAACCCCACCCCAACACCGGCAGTGCTTGGTAAAAGCAAATTTTTACCATCCAGCAACAGGCCGGCAACAAAAACGGCAAACTACCTTCATGTTGGTGAAATTTATGGATCAAGCAGCGATTATTATTACAGCGGCCCAAGGATCTGAACTCTCACAACTATCCAAAATTTTATCAGAATATCAAATCCTGCACGCAGCGGTCGTGGATGGGTCAGGCAAGCCGGTGGGACTGGTAACGCAAAACAGCTTATTGCAGGCACTCAACACCTCTTGTCAGCAACTCCTTAGTAATAGCGAAAACTGGCCTCAAACCAAAAATTCTCCGCTAACTTCAAAAACAACCAACCCAAGCCAAAGCGAAAGCTCTCAATTTCGCCTTTTGCTAGAAAAGAGATTTGTAGATATCATCCTTAGCGATAGCGAAACTGCTTTAATAGCAACCCTCACAGACAAAGCTCAACTCCACCCAACTGCAAACGTGGCCATTTTTAAAAATTCTCAAGACGCTATTTTTTCTGGGGGGCCGGCAGATTCCTTAGAAGAAAAACTTTTGCTGCAAGCTAGTTTAGAAAGAACCGTCAATGCAATAATTATTGCCGATAAAACAGGCAGAATTATTCATTGCAATCAACTCGCCAGCCAGATATATAACAAACCCAGAGAAGAACTAATCAACCAACCACTCAGGGAAATTATTAAAGGTTTTAATTCTCAGCTTTTAGGAGAACTTGAACAATCTTTACAGACAAAAGACTTTTGGCAAACAGAAATAACTATTGAGCGAGCAGATGGCACGCGCCTCTTCGCTCACCTCACCCATTCTGTGATTAAAAACGCAGCCGGAGAAATAACCGGCATCATTCATACCTGCACCGACATCAGCCAAAAGAAAGAACTTGAACAAGCCTTACAAGAAAGCCAAAACCAACAAAGTCAACCCTCTCCACAAAAAAGCAACTTTTTAGCTTTGATAGGAGTCTCTCTTTTTAATAATCTTTCTTCTTTTACCCCAACTTTTAAAACTATAATGGCTTTTAACAACCCCCCTGTGAAACCGGTTTTTGAGCAACCTGGACTAGGCCAGTATCAAAATTTTTGGCAAGCAAACCCTGCCGCCACCAAAATATCCTGGTTGGATCTGAAAATATCCCCAGACTCAGCCTTTATTGAAGACTCTCATAAATCGGCATCTGTAGAGTCATTAACGCTTGCTGACAACCACAACCCCGACGAGGAAGATCACTCAGCTTTGTCAACTCCTGACCAAACCCAACAACAGCTTCAGCAGTTGATGGAAGCCACCGCGACTATTCTTTACAAAGCCGAATTTTCGGGGAATTTTATAATTAAAAACCTGAGTGAAAATAGCGCTACTATTCTGGGTTACGAAGCCGAAGAGATCATCAAAAATCCGTCTTTATGGGTGAGCAGAATTCATCCAGAAGACCGCTGCAAAATTGAAAAAGAAATTCTTAGCCACAGCCAACATAAACGCACTATAGAGTACCGATTTTTGTGTAAAAACGGAAACTACTGCTGGCTGCGAGACGAAGCCCACTTAATTTTTGATAGCGCAGGTACGCCAGCGGAAATTAGGGGGACTTGCCAGGATATCAGCCAGGAAAAAATGTTAGAAGAAAAAGTCCAAGAAGCCAGCGAAAAAGAAAAGGAACTCTCGGAACTCCGGCGCCAATTTATAACCATAACTTCTCACGAATTTCGCACTCCGCTTTGTACGATTTTGTCTTCAGCAGATTTACTAGAATTGTATATAGAGCGCGGACGTACAGAAAAACAAAAAGAACACATTGATCGCATCCAAGCATCGGCTATCCGCATCAGCAATTTATTAAATGATATTTTAGCAACCGGCAAAGGAATTGCCGGCCAGATAAAATGTAATCCCACTTTGATTAATTTAGAAGATTTTTGTCATCAAATTATTAATAAAATCAGCGTAACTTTAAGTATTGATAAAGAGCGAATTAACTTTATTAAAACCGGCAACTGCGACAACGTTTTTTTAGATGAAACATTACTTGAGCGAATATTAGTGAACTTGCTGTCAAATGCGGTAAAATATTCGCCGGTGGACACAGATATCCTATTTGAATTAAGTTGCTCTCAACCCGCAGAACAAACGGCAGATCAACAGGCATTGGCTGTCTTTAAAATTCAAGACTTTGGAATAGGCATCCCCAGCAACGACATTCCCCACATCTTTGATGCTTTTTATCGAGGCAGCAACCTAAATAACCAAGGCGGCACAGGTTTAGGGCTAACCATTGTCAAACAAGCCGCCGATGCTCATAACGCTGAAATTATTCTCGAAAGCGTTGTGGATGCCGGTACCACTTTTACGGTATCTCTGCCGATTTGAGATTGGCTACCCCATTATAATTTTTTCAAACTCCGTATTTTTACGGCCATTAATCTCGGTAGATTCACCGAGAAAAATTTATCATTTTGTACGGTTGCCAGCTTATCTGTGTCGAGATTAGCATTTTTATAGAGCAAGAGGCTGTATAATTTTTTCCAAATTCTCAGCCATCCAGCCGGCATCTGCATTAAATAAATGCTTATTTGGAATTTTGTGGGCTTTGACGAGTGCTGCTGTTCAACAAAGCGTTACAAAACTATACAATAACAAGCAACTGGTTAACCACCTATTAAAACGTCCCCCCTCTATGGAGTTGTCAATTATGTTTATTGCTGACAAAAACCCCCCATCGCCTAAAAAACTGCTTAACTTAACCGAACAATGTTTAAGCTGGCAAACCGAAAACAAAGATCACCCAGACTTAGAACAAGCCGATCCTCATTTAAAACAAGCGGTTAGCTACATTTCAAATCTGTTAACTCTGCCCCTGAGAAACGACAGCTTAAAACGCAAAGAATGGGTACAAGAAAAATCGGAATTGCAGCAAGAAATTAAACAATTGCGGCATCAACTGCAATCAACATCTACAGCATTTCGGAATATTATTGACAAAAATGCTGATGCGATAATTATTTTGGATACCCAGGGAAAAATCCGCTTTGTAAACCCCACTGCCGAATCTTTATTTAATAGCCCAGCCGAACAATTAATCAGCCGGGATTTATTTGGAGAATTAGTCAGAGAAAGACCAGGCCAAATGAACACCGGCACGATTAAAAGGGCGAAAGCCAGACAAGAAACAAGAGTAGTTCAAACGCAAGTCGATGTTAACCGGCCAGACCAACAAATAGCCATCGCCGAAATACGAATTGTCGAGACAGAGTGGGAAGGAAAACTCGCATTTTTAGCAACCCTACGCGACATCACCGAACGCGAACAAGCAGAAATTGCGCTGCGCTCCCGTGAAGCGGAATTGTGTTCTAAAACCAAAGAACTTGAAAAAACCCTCGGCGAACTCAAAAAAACCCAAGCCCAACTTGTTCAGACAGAAAAAATGTCATCTTTGGGGCAATTAGTCGCTGGAGTTGCTCACGAAATTAATAACCCCATTAACTTTATCACCGGCAACTTAGTACACGCAAACCACTACGCCACTGACTTACTCAAGTTGCTTAAGCTCTACGAAAAACACTACCCAAACCCGGCGATGGAAATCAAACAACTGCGAGAAGAGGCGGATATAATTTTTTTGGGTGAAGATTTTCCCAAACTTTTAGACTCAATGAAAGTGGGTGGCGAACGAATTCAAAAAATTGTTTTAAGTTTGCGAAATTTTTCTCGCCATGACCAAGCAGAAATCAAACCAGTGAATATCCATGAAGGCATCGATAACACTTTAATGATTTTGCAACACCGCCTCAAAGAAAGACCCAACGCCGAAATTAAAGTGCTGAAAGAATACAGCCAGCTTCCGCGAGTAGAGTGCTGTGCCGGTGAACTCAATCAAGTGTTTATGAATATTATTTGTAACGCCATTGATGCCTTAGAAAACCAGCCGCACCCTCAAATTACTATTTCTACAGAACTGAAGAATAATACCGGCAACTCAGCCAAGCCTCCCTCGGTAGTGATTCGCATTTGTGATAACGGCAAGGGAATTCCTTTAGAAGAGCAAACGCAACTTTTTGACCCGTTTTTTACTACAAAACCGGTTGGTTCTGGCACCGGCTTAGGGCTGTCTATTTCTTATCAAGTTATTGTCGAAAAACATGGCGGAATTTTAAAATGTATTTCTCAACCTGGTCAGGGGGCAGAATTTTGGATAGAAATTCCCGTCACCAATTCTCTCAAACCAGAGCCGGCCTAGAAATATCAGCATTTAAAGCAAATAGTAAGTAAAAGAAACCTCGCCCCCCAGCCCTCTTTCTGTAGACGGCGAGGGGGGAAATTTTTTGCTTTGGCTATAAAACAGGGGAGAAGGGAAAAATTTTTTGTTCGCCTATCCCACAAAGAAGGAGGGTAGGGGGGTTAGGTTACTCAAACCTGAGATAGGCCGGTTGTCCCTTGAAATGACAGCCGGTGACAAGAAGGCCGGTCAAGAAGTAGGGGCAAACCAACAGAAATCAGTTTTAAAGAGTGTTAAATCTTTTCCTCAACAGGTGTAAATCGGTTTACACTAACTCTTGAGGAGATTATCTGAAAATCAACAGCCTCTTTGTTAGGCGTGGCGCAGGCACCGGCATCAGCAGGTGATTTTTCCCGCACTGGTTCAGGGTAGCGTCCTCGTGAAACAAGCCGTTGAGCGGTTTATTATATGTACACCTACGGATTATAGTCAGATTTGTATTAACTTACCCAAATAAATAAAACGGATGAAAAAAATTTTAGTGATTGAAGACGAAAAACCAGTATTAAGCAATATTGTAGAAATTCTCACATCCGGGGGATTTTTCCCGCTTTGTGCAGAAAATGGCATCACCGGCATTGAATTGGCCAAAGAAAATCTTCCGGATTTGATTGTCTGTGACATTATGATGCCGCATTTAGATGGCTATGAAGTGTTAACAGAACTGAGATCAAATCCCCCAACCGCCGCCATTCCTTTTATTTTTTTGACCGCCAAAGCTGATAAAACCGATTTGCGACAAGGCATGAATTTAGGGGCGGATGATTATCTTACTAAACCTTTTCGACGCCAAGAACTTCTTGAGGCTGTTTCCTCGCGCCTTGCCAAACATGAAACGCTGATTCACCAATATACTACCGAACGGCAACGCGCTCAACTTGCCGAGCAAAAAATGCAAGAACTTCAACATTTAAGCGACACTCATGCAGAATTGCTGAAAAAACTTATTGCCGATTTATGCGATCCGCTTTCTAAAATTAATATGGCAATTCGTTTAATGAAAGATCCTCCGGCGGGCGCAAGGGTAGAGAGGTATTTAGAAATTTTGCAAGAAGAATTTGATCGCGAAATTGCTCTGCTCAATCAAGTTTCGGAATTACAATCTTTATTGACTCCGGATAATGTTAAATTGCTGCGTCAATTTAATTTGCTGAATTCCAAAACAAAAAGTTAAATTTATCGGAAAAACAGCCCTTTTTCCAAACTTGAAATCTCTGTATTAAAAAATAATGTTCGCTGGGACACAGATTCGATTAATGTGCAACGGCCTTTTTTTGCCCTACTCCCAGGGTTACACAGAGATAAACTTTTATTTTTTCCCTTCCCCACTGCGCTTGACACCCTCTTCTAAACCGAGATGAAAATAGGTTTATCCAAAGGTTGGCAGGAATGGCATTGATAGCCCATAGGGAGGAAATAAAGGGTGCATAAAAGGGGGGATTAGAGTATCTTAAAATCAGCGTTAAATAACAACCATGCACCTCACCACCGGCTCCTGTTACCACCAAAAACAAGCTCTGCAAGCGGCACTAATCAACGACATTGTGCAAGCGATGCGTGGGACGCTGGTTTTGGGCGATATTTTGCAAACCACTGCTGATCGGCTTCATATTGCTCTCAACGCCAGCCGGTGTTTAATTTTTCGGCCCGATAGTCACGAACAAATGAACGCTCACCACGTTTCTGAAGCTACCTCTGAGGGCAAGAGTTTGATCGGCGTTTACTGCGATTTTTACCGCTATTACCGGCAATTTCTTTCGCAGGGGGAAACAGTGGCTTTAGGTTGTATTAACAGCAGCTTACCGCCAGAAATTCAAGCCGCTGCTTGCGAGTGTGGTATTCAAGCAATTTTAATCGTGCCTTTGCTGCATGGCGACACCTATATGGGTGGTATTAGCTTGCATCAGTGTGAAAATAGTCGGGAGTGGACAGAGGATGAAATTGCCTTTGTTAAAAGCATTGCCGATCACTGCGCCATCGCCATTCAGCAGTCTGAGTTATATGAGCTTTTGCGGACAGAACTTGAACAAAGATACTCGGCAGAGCAAAAAAGTCGCCTTGCTGAAGCTAAATATCGCAGCATTTTTGAAAATGCCATAGAAGGAATTTTTCAAAGTACAAAAGACGGATGTTTTATAGAAGCAAATCCGGCTTTAGCTCGCATCTGCGGTTATGATTCTCCGGCAAGTTTGATGGCTACGATAACGGATATTGGGCAACAATTTTATATCGATCCTCACCGGCGCGATGAATTTATTGCTGAGTTAGAAAAGTCGGGCAGTGTGGTAGGGTTTGAGTCGGAAATTTTTCGCACGGATGGGGAGATTATTTGGATTAGCGAAAATGCCCGCGCTGTGTGCGATGAAACCGGCAATTTGCTTTATTTTGAAGGCACGGTAGAAGATATCACGGCTCGCAAAAATTCCGAAGCAGCAATAGCGGCACAGCAAAAGCAACTGCATAAAAGTGAAACCACAAATAAAGCGATTTTGAATGCAATTCCTGATATGATTTTTCGGATCAGTCGGGACGGTGTTTTTCTTTCTTTTCAACCAAGCCTGTTAACTCTGCCGCTGGTTAATTCTAGCGAGTTTGTCGGCAAATTTGTAGGAGAAGTTTTGCCCGGTGAAGTATCTTTTCAGTATAGGCAAGCCATTGAAAAAGCACTCGTCACTGGGGAGCTACAAGCTTTGGAATACGAGTTAAGTAGAGGCGGAGATATTCAAGAATTTGAGGCGCGGATTGTTGCTTGTGGGGAAGATGAAGTTTTGGTGATAGTGAGGGATATTACCGAACGCAAAAAAGCGCAACAAGCTCTTACCAAAAGTGAGGCAAAGTTTCGCTCTATGATTCAAAATAGCTCGGATATTATTACTTTATTTAATAAAGAGGGAATTATTGAATATGAAAGTCCTTCCCTAGAGAAAGTTTTAGGGTATAAACCAGAAGAGCTAATTGGAAAAAACGTTTTTGATTTCATTCATCCAGAGGATCTAACATTGATTCTGGTTAAGTTTAACGAGTTAATTCAACAACCGGGGAGTATTTCAGTACCCACCGAATATCGATTTTTGCATAAAAACAAGTCTTGGTGTTGGCTGGAAACTACGGCAAGCAATTTAACTTTAGACCCAGTTTTAAAAGCGGTTGTGGCAAATTCTCGTGATATTTCAGAACGAAAAGAAGCGGAAAAACAATTAAAAGAAAGTGAGGAGAAATACCAGGCAATTTTTAATCATTGTTTCCAATTCACCGGCTTGCTTTCACCCCAAGGAATTATGCTGGAAGTGAATCAAACGGCTTTAGATTTTGTGGAAGCCGAAGCAAAAGATGTGCTCGGATTGCCTTTTTGGGAAACTCCCTGGTGGGCGTTGGGTGAACAGCCGTCGAAGCAGGAAATTGCTTCTCACAAACGCTTAAAACAAGCGATTGTTAAGGCAGCAGCGGGGGAGTTTATTCGTTATGAAGAGCAAGTGCGCGGTGCGGGGAATCGGGTGGCAATGATTGATTTTTCTTTGAAGCCGGTTTACGATGAAAGCCGTAAGGTAAAGTGGCTGATTCCCGAAGGTCGAAATATTAGTGAAATCAAACAAGCTCAAGCTGAACGCGACCGCTTTTTTAATAATTCTACGGATTTAATGATAATTAGCAGTTACGACTCAGTGATTAAGTTAGTTAATCCTGCTTGGGAAAAAACGCTGGGTTATAGCCCAGAAGATTTACAAGGAATGAATTTCCAAGAATTGATTCATCCTGAAGATTTACAGGTAACGCAGAAACGCTGTCAAACTATGATGGAAAATGATCAAAAGTCCGTAGTGGATTTTCAAAACCGCTTTCGCTGCAAAAATGGCGAATATCGCTGGGTATCTTGGAATGCAGTGGCGTTGGAAGAAAAGCAGTTAGTTTATGGGTTTGGCCGCGATATTACACAGCAAAAAGAAGCCGAAGAAGCTCTGCAAAGATTGAATGAACAATTAGAAGAAAGGGTGGAAGAACGGACTTATCAGTTATTAGAAACAGTCGAGAAACTTGAGCGAGAAATTGCTGAACGTTGCTGTGTGGCAAAAGCTTTAAAAACCAGCGAAGAGCGGTTTCGTAATTTAGTAGAAACGACAAATGATTTTGTCTGGGAGGTGGATGCAAATGTGGCTTATACTTATGCAAATCCAGGGGTTAAAGAAATTTTGGGTTATAAACCAGAAGAGATGGTGGGCAAAACTCCTTTTGATTTCATGCCAAAAGATGAGGCAAGCCGAATCATAGAAATAATGAATGAGGTTTTGATCGACAAAAAGCCCTTTCATTCTTTAGAAAATATTAATCAGCATAAAGATGGGCATTTGGTGGTGCTAGAAACGAATGGGGTGCCGGTGTTTAATGCTGAGGGTGTGTTTTGCGGTTATCGGGGGATTGATCGGGATATTACTGGGCGGAAACAAGCGGAAAAAGCTCTGCGGGAAAGTCAGCTTTTTATTCAGCGGGTGGCGGATGCGGTGCCGGGTATTATTTATATCTATGATGTTGTAGAACGGCGGACAATTTATTTGAATAATCAAATGAGTTTGCTGTTGGGGTATGGGGAAGAAGACGTTAAAAATATTAAAGAAGAATTTATGCCCCGGATGATGCACCCGGAAGATTTTGCTAAGTTTGAGGGGTATTGCCGGCAATTTGTAAGCGCTAAAGATGAGGAAGTTTTAGAGAATGAATATCGCTTAAAACACGCTAATGGTGAGTGGCGTTGGTTTTCTAGTCGAGATACGGTTTTTAGTCGTGGAAAGGATGGTTCGCCTCAACAAATTTTAGGAACGGCGCAAGATATTACTCAAAGAAAATTGTCTGAAGAAATGTTAAAACTGCGAGAAAGAGCGATAGAAGCGAGCAGTAATGCGATTGTGATTGTGGATATGCGATTGCCAGATCGAGGCATTATTTATGTCAATCCGGCGTTTGAGAAAATGACTGGCTATTTGCCGCAGGAAGTGTTGGGTAAAAATTGCCGGTTTTTGCAAGGAAAGGATAAACACCAGCCTCAACTTGAGCAACTGCGCCGGTGTATTAAAGCAGGAGAAAGTTGTACTGTGGTGTTGCGAAACTACCGCAAAGATGGCACGTTATTTTGGAATGAGTTAAGTATTGCTCCGCTTTATGATCGCCACCATACTTTGACGCATTATATCGGCATTCAAAGTGATATTACTCACCGCAAGATTTCTGCGGAAAAATTGCAAGAAGCACGAGATCAATTGCAAGCGGTTTTGGATGCGGTGCCGGGGTTTGTTTCTTGGATTAATAATGATTTGCGCTATTTGGGGGTAAACCGACATTTGGCGGCTGCTTATAACTTGAATCCTGAAGCATTTATTGGGCAAAAATTAGGCTTTTTGCAAAATAGCCTAACCTATACAGACTTTATGGGCAAATTTATGATAAGTTCGGCTATGTTTGCCAGTCAAGTAATTAATTTTACAAGCAGCGGTACGGGCCGAGATTACTTGATAGCAGCGCAAAAATACCAGCAAGGAAAAGCAGCGGTGTCAGTAGCTATTGATATTACTGAACGCAAACAAGCTGAAGAAAAATTGCTGGCTTCCCTTCGAGACAAAGAAGTGATGCTCAAAGAAATACACCACCGCGTTAAAAATAATTTGCAGATTGTTTCAAGTTTGCTTAAGTTACAGTCGGGATATATTAAAGATCCCGAAGCATTGGCACTGTTTAAAGACAGTTATAACCGTGTGCGTTCAATGGCTCTCATCCATGAAAAGCTTTACCGTTCCTCGGATTTAGCTCGCATTGATGCTTCGGAGTATATTCGCAACTTGGTTGCTAATTTGTGCGGCGCTTATGGGGTTTCTTCGGGGCTGATTCAAGTTAAAATAGATGTGGAAACAATTGCACTGGACATTGATACGGCGATTCCTTGTGGTTTAATTATTAATGAATTGGTGTCAAATTCTCTTAAATATGCCTTTCCCCAGGGTAAACAAGGTTTGGTGACGATTAATTTTAAATTAAATCAGGCCCACAGTTCCGCCTTGACACCGCAGCAGACGCACCTTTCTGAGGAAAACGCGATCTGTGTGTTGACGGTGGCTGATGATGGGATTGGTTTACCGGCAGATTTTGATTTAGAAACCGCCGATTCTTTAGGATTGCAGCTTGTTTTTAATTTGACCGAACAACTCGGCGGAACAATTAAAGCCAATGGCAAAAAAGGAACTTTTTACGAAATTCGTTTTTTAAAAAGCAGAGAAACTTGAGAGAGTAATTTATGACAAAAGGCACTATATTAGTTGTTGAAGATGAGAGAATTATCGCCCTCGATATCAAACAAAGCTTGGTGAATTTGGGCTACTCAGTGCCGGCTATCGTCTTTTCGGGTTTGCAAGCTTTGGAAAAAGTGATTCAGTGTGCACCAGATTTGGTGTTAATGGATATTATGCTGCAAGGCGAAATGGATGGAGTGACAACTGCCGAAAGAATCCGCCGAGTTTATCAAATTCCGGTGGTTTATTTAACCTCTCATACCGATGAAATTACCTTGCAAAGGGCCAAAGAAACGGAACCTTTTGGTTATATTGTTAAACCGTTTGAGGAAAAGGATTTATACACGACAGTTGAGATTGCAATGGCGCGGGGAAAAGCGGAAACGGAAATGCGTAAGGCTTTGGCAAAAGAACGAGAACTCAACGAACTAAAATCCCGTTTTGTTTCGATGGTTTCCCATGAGTTTCGCACTCCAATGGCGACAATTTTGTTTTCGGCAGGCTTACTAGAAAGTTATGGCAGCGAATGGCCTGACAATAAAAAGATCAAGCATTTACAACGCATTCAGACAGCAGTTCAGCACATGACTGAAATGCTCGATTACGTTTTATTTTTAGGTCAAAGCGAGGCCGGCAAGTTGGAATTTCAACCCGCCGCTATGAACTTAGAAAAGTTTTGCAGCGACTTGAGTGAAGAAATGCAGCTTTTGGCGGGAGAAAAACATCAAGTTTCCTTTATTTGTCAGGGAGATTTTTCTTCGACAATTATGGATGAAAGGTTGTTGCGGCATATCTTTACAAATTTGCTTTCTAATGCGATTAAATATTCTCCGCAAGGCGGTAAAGTTCAGTTTAAATTAACCGAAAAAATAGCGAGTTTTACCAGAACGGGAGAGTCTCAGCCAGCAAAAAATGCCGTTTTTAGAATTGAAGATCAAGGCATTGGCATTCCTGAAAAAGATATAAAACACTTGTTTGAATCTTTTCACCGAGCAGCCAATGTTGGCACAATTTCGGGTACCGGCCTGGGGTTAGCTATTGTCAAAAAATCCGTAGATTTACATCAAGGCACAATAGAGATAGAAACGAAGCTCGGAGTGGGGACGACTTTTATTGTCATGCTTCCCACCATCCCCCTCAAAACCTAATCTAGGCTCAAAACTTGCTGCTAGATGGCAAAACCAGAAGTGAAGCGGGAGAAAACATCAAACAGAACCTTATTTTTTTCTAACAAGAAAAAAAATTGCCGCAGAAGTGAAAAAGTCTGTGGGCTTGCAAGACGGTCAAATTGTATGCGAAAGTGAAAGAGACCATCTCTGATCGGGAAAAACCTAACCCTCCAACCCCCCTTAGCTTGAAAGCGAAGGGGCGGGGAAGAAGTTTTTTTCTCCCCCTCCCTTAAAAGCGAAGAAAGAAATCTTTCCGCTCCTCCGCTGATAAGAGAGGGGGATAGCTTAAAACTCTTCCAGGTTAAAAAGGAAGATTGAGCGACCACTTTTAGGGTTGATAAAATCAAAAAAGCTTCTTGCTTGGGGCTGTGAGAAATTGATCAAAAATTTTCGTATATTTGCCGAACAATATAAATTATTACAACGCCCTTAAGATTATGGCAAAAATTTTAGTAATAGAAGATGAACTGTCTATCCGCGAAAATATTTTAGAACTGCTGGATATGAGAGAGTTTGACGTCATAGGTGCTGAAAACGGTTCAGTGGGCTTGAAAATGGCAATGGAACAATCGCCCGATTTAATTATTTGTGATGTGACGATGCCAGAAATGGATGGCTATAGTGTTCTCAAAGCCTTGCGAGAAAATCCTTCTACCGCAAATATTCCCTTTATTTTTTTAACAGCAAGAGCAGACAGGCTCGATATGCGGGCCGGTATGGAATTAGGAGCCGATGATTATCTTGTCAAACCTTGCCTGCCGGCGGAACTGCTCAAGGCCATTACAATTCGCCTAGAAAAACAGCAGCGCCAGCAACAATATTATCTTAACAACATCAAACAACCAAAAGTTATTGCCGAGCCGATTGATTGCGATCCTTTAACAGAATTGCCCACGCGAGTATCACTGGAAAATTTGTTTCAACGATTTATCCAAAAAGTTTATGGAACTTATTCACCGGTTTTTTTGCCGCCAAATTCCTCTCAAAAAGTCCCGATTTTTTGCTTGGGTTTAGAGCGATTTAATCGCATTAATGATAGCTTGGGATACGAAATGGGTGATTTTTTGCTAAAGTCTTTCGCCTTGCGATTGTCTGAAAGCGTCGGGGATAGCGGCATTGTGGCCCGCTTAAATGGTGATCAGTTTGCGGTCATTTTATCCCCCGTCAAAAACAAAGAAACTGCGGCTCAAAAAGCACAAATCATCCAAAACCACTTAAGCCTTCCTTTTCAAGTTCACAACACCCAAGTTTTTATTACGGCTAGTATTGGAATAGCCTTCTATCCCGACAACGGACAAGACATTGATAAACTGCTGCAATTAGCAAAAAAAGCTATGAATTATGCAAGGCGGCAAGGAGGCAACCGCTGCGAAATTTATAGCCCAACTTTTGCCAGCGATACAGATGATTGGTTAGCCTTAGAAACCGATTTGCGCTATGCAATTGACCGTGAGGAATTGCGCCTACATTATCAACCGCAAGTTAGCTTACAAACCGGTCAAATTGTCGGCTGCGAAGCCTTATTGCGCTGGTATCATCCAGAACGAGGCTTGATTTCACCGGCTAAATTTATCCCCATTGCCGAACAAACCGGCATCATAGAAGTGATTGGAGAATGGGTACTAAAAACCGCTTGCCGACAACTTAAACAATGGCATGAAAATAACTTTAAATTTTTGCGCGTTGGTGTCAATTTATCAGGCCGGCAATTTACCCAACCCAACCTCTGCGAACGCATTGCGGCTATTTTAGAAGAAAGCGGCATCCATCCAAAGTATCTCGATTTAGAATTAACTGAAAGCAGCTTAGTCCAAAATGCAGAACTGGCAACTCGCCGCTTACAAGCCATAAAATCAATTGGAGTGAAAATTTCGATAGATGATTTTGGCACCGGCTATTCTTCGCTGAGCTACTTGCAAAAATTCCCCTTTGATATTTTGAAAATTGACCAGTGCTTTATCAACAATATCAGCGACAATCCCAAAAACACAGCCATTACCACTGCCCTGATTTTAATGGCTCACCAAATGAACTTAAAAGTCATTGCCGAAGGTGTCGAAACCCCCGGACAATTGGATTTTTTGTGCCGTCATAATTGTGATGAAATGCAAGGCTACCTTTTCGGTAAGCCGGTCAGCGCCTCGGAGTTTCAACAACTGTTGAGCGCCAATAAATGCTTGCAACTTCCCTAAAAATAGGATAACTTAAATTTCAACCCCTCCAACAAAAATCACACCCCAGAAACATGGCTAAAATTTTAGTAATAGAAGACGAAAGAATCATTCGGGAAAACATCTTAGAACTGCTCGAAACAGAAGACTTTGAAGTATTTGGGGCAGAAAATGGTAAAGTCGGCATTGCCTTGGCTATCGAAAATAAACCCGATTTAATTGTCTGTGATGTAATGATGCCAGAAATAGACGGTTATGGCGTCCTTAAAGCCTTGCGAGAACAACCTTCAACTGCCACCATTCCTTTTATTTTCCTCACCGCCTTAGCCGATAAATCAGATACCCGTAGAGGCATGGAACTGGGAGCAGATGACTATCTTACCAAACCTTGTACCCCCAACCAATTGCTGGCTGCGATTAGCACCCGCCTCGAAAAACAAGCAGTTTTTCAGCGACAACAAGCCCAAAAACTTAACGATTTACGCAGTAATATCATCCAAGCCCTCCCCCACGAATTGCGAACCCCGCTCAATGGCATTCTCGGTTTTGCAGATTTGCTCTTGCAAGAATACGAATCTCTCGAACCTTCAGAAGTGCGGGAAATGTTAGTAGAAATTCGCCGCTCTGGAAAACGTCTTTATCGGCTTGTCCAAAATTATCTTTTATACGCAGAACTTGAACTGATAGCCAGCGATGAGAAACGTATTCAGGCGTTGCGAAATTCGCAGCCCACAGAATGCCAAGCATTGATTAGCGACACGGCTTTGAAAGTAGCAAAAGAAGCAGAAAGAGAAAGGGATTTGCACTTAGATATTGCGGAAGCCGAGGTGCAAATTCCTCCCACGCGATTGCAAAAAATAATTGAAGAATTGGTGGATAATGCTTTTAAATTTTCTAAACCAAGTACAGCCGTAACTCTAACCGGCACCCTCCAAGACAATAAATATATTCTTGTCATAGCGGATCGCGGACGGGGGATGAATTCTGCCCAAATTTCTGAAATAGGGGCTTATATGCAATTTGAACGTAAACTTTATGAACAACAAGGCTCTGGTTTGGGGCTGGTAATTAGTAAACGTTTGGTGGAGTTACACAACGGAGAGTTAAACATTGAAAGTATTGCCGGTGAACAAACAACCCTCAGCCTCATTCTTCCGGGTGGCTGTTTGGTTGAGTAATGTTTTTTGATGTTATACATCACTGATGGCCTTGACTAAATTGCTTTAGAAAAGTTAGCTTCTGCCGGTACTTTCTACAAAAAATCAAAATTTATTTTTTTTGTCGGCAGAAAAATTAAATTGTAATTGAGGCCGGTTTGAGAGGATTTGAGATGAGTTGCGATGCGCTCTCATAGATATCTAATCCCTGAAACCATAAAATTGAAAGCAGTCATAAATTCTCCCAGCTTTGCTTTTAATTAAATCAGCCCACTACCCTTTGCACTCATTATGCTCACCAAACACTTATCTTTAAATTTGCCTTCTTTGCAAGATGCCATTGACCGGCACCCCCTCACTGTTACCTCAGACACAACTGTACAAAAAGTGCTGGAATTAATGACCCAGCACCGCGTTAATTGTCAAATTTATCTTGACCAAGAAGATGATGAAGAAAACACCGATCCCCATAGTTATTCATCCTGCGTTTTAGTCTTAGAAAATTCCGAAATCAAAGGCATTTTTACATCGAGAGATTTGGTAAAACTAACAGCAAAAAGCTCTTCTTTTGCCCAAATTACGGTAGGGGAAGTGATGAAAACGCCGGTGCTTTTGCTTGAAAACACCGGCCAAGAAAACATTTTTACAGCCCTGTCTTTTTTTCGCCAGCACTCGATCCGCGAGGCGCCGGTGATTGATAGCAATGGCAATTTGCTAGGGGTCGCAACAGCAGAAACATTACGAGTTTCTTTGCAAGCCCATAATTTAATGCGCTTGCAGCGGGTGAGGGAAGTTATGGCAAGCCCGGTTATCAGTAGACCGCCAACGGTAACAGTCCAAGAAATTGGCGAAGTGATGGCAAATCATTCTATTAGTTGTGTGGTAATTACCAATGAAAATACTCCGGCATTTTATGAATCAAAAAAATTGATTCCAATTGGAATTATTACCGAAGGAGATATTTTACAACTGCAAACCCTGCAAGTTGATTTAGCCACTATTTATGCCGGTGATGTGATGAGTGGGCCGGTGTTTTCTTTACAGCCCGATGATACGCTTTTGCAAGCGAAACAACAAATGCAAAAGCGACGAATTAAGCATTTAATCATCACCGGCAACGATGGCGAACTTGTGGGGATTGTCACCCCAACCAGTTTGCTGCGCGGCCTTGATGCCGTGCAAATTTGCAATGTGATTGAAACTCTACAAGGACAAGTTGATGCTCTACAGAGCGAAAATCTGAGACTGCTAGAAAGTCGCAATCAAGAATTAGAAACCGAGGTGCAGAATCGCACCGAACAACTGCAACACCAAACCGAAAAACAGCAGCTTTTAACTTCAATGGCAAGTCGGATTCGGGCCTCTATTCACTTGCGAGAAATTATAGATACAACTGTGAGCGAAGTCCGGCAATTATTAGAGTGTGAGCGGGTATTGGTTTATCAGACTTATGGCCTTCCTCAAAGCAAAATTGTTGCCGAATCTGTGGCAGACGGTTGGGAACCAAGTGTGAATATCGAAGTTTCTGATCTCTGTATAAATCCCCTAACCGGCTTGGAGTATTTGCCCCAAACTAAACGAGTAATTTCAGATATTCAAAACGCTAATTTAAGCCCTTGTTATCTTAAATTACTTGAACGGTTGCAGGTGAAAGCTTATTTAGTTGTGCCGATTTTTATAGAAGAAGAAAAGCAGCAGCCTCGTTTTTGGGGGTTGTTGATTGCTCATCAATGCCGTTCAACTCGCCGGTGGGAAACATCGGAATTGCAATTATTAGAGGAGTTGGAACTGCATATTTCAATTGCCATTCAGCAAGCGGAATTATTTAATCGTGTCCAAACAGAACTCACCCGTCGCCAGAGAGCAGAAGCACAAGTAGAAGAAACCCAAAAATTGCTGGATTTGTTTTATCAATCCGGTAGTCTTGGCATTTGTATTACGGATGAACAAGGCTATTTTATCCAAGTAAATCCGGCGTTTTGTAATATTTCAGGCTACAGCGAAAAAGAATTACAAGGACAAACTTTTGTTAAAATTTTACCGCCAGAAAATCGCCCGTCTGCCTTGGATTTATACCACAATTTTTTAGAAGATCAAACACCAATAGATACCGAGTGGCAGTTGCGTCGAGCGGATGGCAAAGTGGTTGATATTTACTTAAACGCCAGCCCGGTTGTAGAGGAAAATGGGCGAAAGGTTACGGTGACAAGCGTTGCCGATATTAGCCAACGTAAACAGGCAGAACAAGCGCTAAAAATCAGTGAAGAACGCTATCGCGCTTTGGTGGATCTTTCGCCGGATGGCATTTTTATTTCTCAAAAAGGCATTTTCCGCTTCGTGAATATGGCAGTGGTAAAAATGTTGGGTTATCGCAGTGCAAAAGACTTGATCGGCAAGCCGGTTTTACAAGTCATCCACCCGGATTTTCATGCGATAGTAAAAGAGAGAATTCGCTTACAAGAACAAGAAGGAATAAGTACAGATTGGTTGGATGAAAAATATATTCGGGCCGATGGTTCAGAAATTCATGTAGAAGCCGGCGCAAAGGTGATTCATTTAGATGGCGAACTCGCTTCTCAGGTGGTATTACGGGATATCACAGTTCGCAAACAAGCTGAGGAAGCGCTGCGAAAAAGTGAGGAACGTTATCGCCAAATGGTTGAGACGGCAATAGAGGGAATTTGGTTAATTGATGAAGATAACAAAACCAGTTTCGTGAATCAGCGAATGGCCGAAATGTTAGGCTATGGCGTTGATGAAATGATGGGAAAATCTTTGTTTGAGTTTATGGATGCGGAGGGATTGGCAATTGCTCATCGAAATATCGAACGCCGCAAAAACAATATTAAAGAACAGCATGATTTTAAATTTATCCGCAAAGATGGGAAATCGGTTTATGCCATTGTTTCTACGAATCCTTTTTTAGATGATGCCGGCCACTATTGCGGCGCTTTGGCAATGATCACAGATATTACAGATAGGAAAATGGCTGAAAATGCTTTAGAAAATCTCAATGAAGAACTGCAAATTCGAGTTTCTAATCGCACGGTGGAATTGGCGGAAGCAATTCAGCAATTACAACAAGAAATACAAGAACACAAACACACCCAACAAGAATTAATTTTGCTTAAAGAACGGTTGGAGTATTTAATTTCAGCGGGATCGGCGATGATTTATAGCTGCAAAACAGAGGGCAGTTATCCGCCTACTTTTATGAGTGAAAATATCAAGGCAATTTTGGGATATACAGCACAGGAATTTTTGGAGAATCCTGACTTTTGGGCAAGTCATATTCACCCAGAAGATGCAGGGCGAGTTTTTAGGGATTTGCCAGCGCTGTTTAAAGAGGGAATCCACGCCCATGAATACCGTTTTATGGCGAAAAATGGGCAGTATCGCTGGCTCAGAGATGATTTACGATTGGTGCGGGATGAACAAGGCAACCCTTTAGAAATTGTGGGATCTATGATTGATATCACCGCTCAAAAGCAAGTAGAAGCTAAGTTACAAAATGCGCTTTTTGAGTTAGAGTTTCAAAATTTTGCCCTGGATCAGTCGGCAATTATTTCGATGACAGATGCCGAAGGTATTATCACTTATGTCAATCAAAAATTCTGTGAAATTTCTGGTTATTCAAAAGACGAATTGATTGGAGAAACTCACGTTCTTATGAATTCGGGCTATCATTCTGAGGAGTTTTATGCCCAAATGTGGGATACCATTAGCCAAGGCAAACTTTGGAAAGGTGAATTTAAAAACAGAGCCAAAAATGGCAGTTTTTATTGGGTGGATACCACGATTTTGCCAGTGTTAGATAGTCAGAAAAAGCCGATACAATATTTGTCAATTCGTCTCGATATCACCGAACGCAAAAAAACCGAAGAAGAGTTACGCAAAAGTGAGGAGCGATTTGCTTTATCGGTGGAGGGGGTGAAAGATGGCATTTGGGATTGGCATATTACTACTAATGAGGTTTATTTTTCACCGCAGTGGAAGACTATGTTAGGCTACACGGATGATGAAATTCCTAATTGTTTTGAGGAGTGGGAACAGCGAGTTCATCCCGACGATAAGGTGAAGATTGCTAAAATTATTAACGATTATTTACAGGGTAATTTGCCGATTTATGAAGTCGAGCACCGTTTGCGTCATAAAGATGGCACTTATCGCTGGATATTGACGCGAGGTGCAGCGTTGCGTTGTTCCACCGGCACACCTTACCGCATGGCAGGTTCTCATACGGATATTACGGAACGCAAACAAGTAGAAGCGGATCTTACTAAACATCAGCAATATTTAACTGGCATTGTGGAAGTGCAGCGGCAATTATTAACAGCGCCGGTAGAGAAAAATTTGTATCAAAAAATTCTCCAAATTTTGGCACCCATTTCTAATGCAAGCCGCGTTTATATTTTTGAAAACCACCGTGATGCCGAAGGGAGGTTATTAACTTCTCAGCGAGCCGAGTGGTGTGCTGCTGATATAGAGCCACAAATTGATAATCCCTTGCTGCAAAATCTTCCTTATGATGAGTTTTTTCCGCGTTGGGTTGAAAATTTAAGCAAGGGCAAGATTATGCAAGGAAATGTAGCAGATTTTCCCCAAGTGGAAAAAGAAGTTTTGGAAATGCAAGGTATTATTTCTATCTTGGTTTTACCTTTGATTGTTCAAGGTGAGTTTTTTGGATTTATTGGCTTTGATAACTGTGTGGAAAAGCGGCAGTGGGATTCTTTGGAAGTGAGTCTTTTAATGTCTGTTGCTTCGGCAATTTCTCTAGCAAAAGAACGTCAGATTACCCAAGAAGCCCTCCAACAACAATTAACTGCTGTGGAGGCTGCAACAAATGGCATTGCGGTTTTAAATCAAAACGGCGATTATATTTATTTGAATAATGCTCATCTTAAACTTTTTGGCTACGATAACCCTGAGCAATTGCTAGGAAAAAGCTGGCGTGAGTTGTATTGTCCGACTGAAGCAGACCGTGTTGAACACGAAGCGTTTTTTCAATTGGCAAAAACCGGCCAGTGGCGCGGAGAAACGACTGGTAAAAAGCGAGATGGATCTTTGTTTTCTCAAGAAGTTTTCCTGACTCTCATTGAAGGGGGCGGATTGATTTGTGTTTGCCAAGATATTACCTATCGTAAAAAAGCCGAAGAAGCATTGCAGCACGCTAAAGATCAGCTTCAGGCGGTTTTGGATGCGGTGCCGGGGTTGGTGTCTTGGATAGATTCGGATCTGCGTTATTTGGGGGCCAACCGGCATCTGGCCGCTATGTTTAATCTACCGCCAGAAACTTTTGTTGGTCAGGAGATAGGTTTTCTTCAACAAAAAACAGAGTTTTGTGATTTTCTGCGTGAATTTTTTGTAAAGTCTAACCAAACGGCCTCGCAAAGTATTACTTTAGATATAGATGGCGAAGCGCGGAGTTACTTGATCATTGCTCAAAAATACCAGCAAGGTCGAGCTTGTGTTTCTGTTGGAATTGATATCACTGAGCGCAAGCAGGCTGAAGAGCAACTCAAAGCTTCTCTACGCGATAAGGAGGTGTTACTCAAAGAAATTCATCACCGCGTTAAAAATAATTTGCAGGTGATTTCTAGTTTGCTGAAATTGCAGTCTCGCTATACGCAAGATCGCACAACTCTCGATATGCTCAGGGAAAGTCAAAATCGTGTCAAGTCAATGGCTTTGATTCACGAAAAATTGTATCAGTCAACCAATTTGGCAAGCATCGATTTTGCGGAGTATTTGGGTAATTTAACCAGCAATTTACTTTATTCTTACACGGTGGATGTTAATGCGGTTAAACTTGAAATTAAAGCAGAAAATGCCTCGCTTAATATTGATACAGCAATTCCTTGTGGTTTGCTGATGAATGAGTTGGTTTCTAATGCTTTGAAACACGCTTTTCCCCAAGGCAGGCAAGGCAAAATATGGGTAGAATTTTCTGCGCTTCCAGAGCAAAAGTTTTTACTCACAGTTAAGGATAATGGGGTGGGATTTCCCGAAAGTTTAGATTGGGAAAACTCTGGAACATTGGGATTACGTTTGGTGAATTCTTTGGTTAATCAAATTGACGGAACCGTAGAAATTGACCGAACTGAGGGAACTAAGTTTCAAATTCAGTTTCAAGAATTGATATATAAATCGAGGAACTAACTGTATGGAAAATGCCAAAAATATCCTCATTGTCGAAGATGAATTAATTGTGGCTGAAGATATTGCCGATACCTTAAGAAGTTTAGGCTATGGGGTGGTTGGTATTGTCTCCACCGGCGAAAAAGCCCTTCAAAAAATTAGCCAAACTTCTCCGAGTCTGGTATTGATGGATATTATGTTAAAAGGCGATATGGATGGCATAGAAACCACTGAAAAACTCCGCCAACAATCGGATGTGCCGGTGGTTTATTTAACCGCTAATGCCGATGACAAAACGGTGCAACGAGCAACTGCAACAGAACCCTATGGCTATTTGGTTAAACCCATCGAAGAAAAGGAATTAAAACGAACAATTGAAATTGCCCTCCGCCGCTATCAAGCCGAACAGAAAATTAAACAGCAAGCCAAAGAAGCCGAAGAAGAAAGACATCGCAAAAACCGATATCTTTCGATGGCTTCCCACGAATTTCGCACGCCTTTAACCACGATTTTAATGTCGTCTCAACTTTTGCAACAGTATGAACAAAAACTCACCCCAGAGAAAAAACAAAGGCATTTTGAGCGAATTCAAAACGCTATCACGAGTATGAATACCATGTTGGAAGATATTTTAACCCTGGGGCGCGCTGAGTCGGGCAAAATTTCTTTTTCTCCAGGGGCGATAAATGTTGTTGAATTTTGTCAAGAGTTGTTGGAAGCAATCACCCAAAGCACAGGAAGAAATCATAGCTTGAACTTGGAAATTTCCGGGGAATTTTCAGGGGCTATAATGGATGAAAAACTCCTCTACCATATTTTAACAAATTTGCTGGGCAATGCGGTTAAATATTCCCCAGAAAAAACAAAGATTATTCTGGAAGTTGTGCGATGTGAAAATGAGGTTAGTTTTTGCGTCCAAGATCAGGGAATTGGTATTCCTCCAGAAGATGTCCTAAAGCTTTTTGAGGCGTTTCATCGTGCCCAAAATGTCGGAGAGATTGCCGGCACAGGATTAGGATTAGCGATTGTTAAACGTTCGGTTGATTTACACAAAGGTGTTATTGAAGTGACAAGCAAGGTGGGAGTGGGAACCCGGTTTACAGTCAAGTTACCTTTCCAGAGTCCGCTTTCGTAATTTGGTTTTAAAAAAGTCAGGGTGCTGATACAATTTAGTTATAAAATTAATAATTTGGCAAGTAAGAAATGTCTTTTAAATTTAATCTCAGTCATATCCGCCGGCAGCAGTTGACTCCTTATTTATTTTTATTACCGGCACTTTTTATGCTGACTTTAACCGTGTTTTTGCCGGCCCTTAACGCTTTTTATTTAAGCTTTACCCAGTTTGAATATGATTTAACCCAAGCCCCAAAATGGGTAGGTTTAGCAAATTTACAGCGTTTATTCCAAGATGAATTATTCTGGAAAACCTTAACAAATACCTTGATTTATTTGCTGGGAGTTGTACCCATTTTAGTGATTTTACCCTTGGGGTTGGCAATTTTAGTCAATCAAAAGTTACGCGGTATAAGCTGGTTTCGTGCTGCATATTATACGCCGGTTGTTATTTCAATGGTAGTGGCCGGTATTGCCTGGCGATGGCTTTATGCAGAAAACGGTTTACTCAATCAACTATTACAAATGCTCGGCTTAGTGGCAAAAGGAGAGGGAATTCCTTGGCTAACCAGTCCTAAATTTGCAATTTTTAGCGTCATGGCTGTTACCATCTGGAAAGGCTTAGGATATTATATGGTCATTTATTTGGCCGGCCTGCAATCAATCCCCGCAGAATTGTATGAAGCAGCAGCATTAGACGGTTCCGATGGCTGGCAAAAACACTGGGATATTACCTTACCTTTAATGAAGCCTTATTTGTTTTTAGTTGCCGTCATTTCGGCAATTTCTGCCATGAAAGTTTTTGAAGAAGTGTATATTATGACTCAAGGCGGGCCGCGTAACAGTTCTAAAACCATCGTCTATTATTTGTATGAAAAAGGATTCCGAGAATTAGACATGAGTTATGCTTGCGCCATCGGATTAGTCTTATTTTTGCTAATTTTAGGATTGTCGATTTTGAACCTCAAATTATCAGAAAATCGGTCGTAAATCACCGAAAATCCCTACAGCAAAATTCCCTAAAATAATCAAAGCTAAAAAGACCGGGGGCGTAGAACGGCGCACCCCCAAAAACCCATCAAACCATGCGGTTAAAAATAGTCCAAACTTCGCCATCAGAACGGACATAAGGAACAGAAATACTTTTAAACCCCGTAATAAAAGGTTTATAATACACCTGCCAATAATAAGGGCTAATCTCATCCGCAATTGCTTTTAAAGCTTGCAATTCTGACGCCAATTCTTCAGCAAGCTCATTGATCCGCTGTGCGTGAACGACCGCTTCTTCTCTGCTTTCTTCAAGCTGTTGCTGGATCAATTTTCGTGATAATTCCATCCCTATATAGCCCTCAGCGCGATTTTCGTTGATGTAAGATAGTAACCGGGTTTTTAAAAGAAACCGGGTTGCTTGCGTTTAATTATACCTACCTACTTAGTTTATCCTCAAAGCTGCCCCTTTCCCGAATTCTGGAGATTAGTTTTGCTAAGAAATAGAATTAAGTTTTTGCGCGGCTGCATTAAGCTGTTGCGTACCAATTTTTACTTGCGTAATACTTTCAGCCGTTTGCGCCGCCACTTGATTAAGCGCATTCATCGCATCCACCACCTGCTGCACAGCGATAGCCTGTTGTTTTGCAGAAAGCGAAATTTGTTGCGTATTCACCCAAATGTCATTAATTGCCTCACTCATTAAACGAAAAGCTTCCGCCGTTTCCTTGCCAATTTTTGCGCCTTCTTCCACCGTTTTTGTCCCCGCATCCGTCACCATCACCGTTGAATTAATTGCCATTTGAATATCCGCCACTAAAGCATTAATTCTCTCGGTTGATTTTTGACTTTGATCCGCAAGTTTACGAATTTCCGCAGCCACCACCGCAAAGCCTTTTCCATGCTCTCCGGCTCGCACCGCTTCGACTGCTGCATTCAGTGCTAACATATTAGTTTGATTGGCTAAATCTCCCACCAAAGCGGCAATATTTCCAATTTGGGAAGTTTGCTGACTCAAGCGGACAATTTGCTGAGCAATTGCTTCAACTTTATCTTTTAAAACCGACATTCTCTCCAATGTTTCCCCTACCGTTTTCGTTCCCCCTTCGGCTAAATTTAAAGCCATTCTTGCCCCACTTGCCACATTTTCTGCTTGGGTTGCTGTCGCTTTTGATGATGCCCAAAGTTCATCAATTGTCGTGGTAGTTTGATGCACCGATGCAGCTTGCTGGTTTGCCATCCTTTCTTGTTCTTCCATTGTAACAGCAATTTGACCAGAAGAAGCAGTAATTTCGGTGGCAACTTCAGTAACCCTTTGTTTGGCAGCAAGCACGATTAAATAAACCGCAATTAAAAAAATCAATACTTCTGTAACCGTTGCTACCCCCAGCCACAAAATTAACGAATTCAAAGACGCATCAACCTGCCTTGTATTTGCTTGTACTAAATTTCGCTGCGGCTCTGGAACATTGGGCATTTCTAAAATTTTTTGCTGGACGATTTTAACTTGTTTAAAATCTTCGGCTACTTTCAAACTATTAAAGTAAGTTAGTCCAACGGTTCCCAAGAAGCCAGCCACCGGCAACAGCGAGAATAGCCAAATATAGACACTTAGTTTTCGATTAGCAACCATCAGGGCTTTTTCCTCTTCTTTATATCCCATTTACTTGTCTTATACCATTTTAGAGCCAAGCGTTTTAGATTTGAAAACATAACTCTAAACGAAACGTTCTAAAATAGAAGAAATTTAATTTTTGTCTAAAATCTTATGGCTTCTTCAAAACGTAAGTCCAGCGAGCCTTTTGTCTATCGGGAGTTTGGCAACAGCACTAACCCAGATGCCTTTGAAAGAGGCGTCTCGGAACAGCCACCGGCCCAGCATAACCTAAAAATACAAGCTTCTCGCAAAGGACGTGGTGGCAAAACTGTTACCGTCATCAGCGGTTTTCAACTCAAGCCAGAAACCCTTGAAACGCTGCTCAAACAGTTAAAAACCCAATGTGGTGCCGGTGGTACTGTTAAAGACAATACCCTCGAAATTCAAGGCGACCACAAACAAAAACTACTTGAACTTTTAACTCAATTAGGCTACAAAGCTAAAATCAGCGGCGGCTAATTTCATTAAACATGGTTTCGCACCCTCAAGTTTTCTAAGGACAGGAATTTAAGGTTTTTATCCCTACAGCTTTTCTTGTCGCAAGGGAAGTTCAATAATAACCTTTGTTCCTTTTCCAAATTCGGAAATACATTTTAATTCACCCCCATGTTTTTCTACCACAATTTGATAGCTTACCCATAACCCCAAACCTCGACCACTTCCCACCGGCTTTGTTGTAAAAAACGGATCAAACAAATGCCGGTAAACCTGCTCACTCATGCCAATGCCATTATCAGTAATTTCCATGATTATTCGCCCTTTTTCCAAACAAGTCATAATTTTTATCTCTGGCTGATTTATGCGGTTATTATGAGCGATTTCAATGGCATCAATGGCATTGCTGAGAATGTTCATAAACACTTGATTGAGCGAACCGGCATGGCATTCAATCTTTGGCAAATTTCCATACTCTTTGACAATTTTAATTTCTGGTCGCTGCTGAGTAGAGGCTAGTCGGTGCTGCAAAATTAACAGCGCACTTTCCAGGCCGGTGTGAATATCCACCTGTTTAACCTCTGCTTCATCCAGCCGCGAAAAATTTCTTAAATTTAAAACAATTTGCCTAATTCTTTCCGAACCTTGCAGCATTGATTGCAAAAGCTTTGGCAAATCTTCCAGCAAAAAATCAACGTCAAATTCTTCGCTTTTTTCTTGAATCTCAGGCATCGCATTCGGGTAATATTGCTGGTAAAGACTCACCAAATGTACCAAATCTTTTACATATTCGCCGGTGTGAACCAAATTTCCATAAATAAAGTTAATCGGATTATTAATTTCATGGGCAATTCCGGCCACCAACTGCCCCAAACTCGACATTTTTTCGGAATGAATTAATTTTGCTTGAGTGTCTTGTAAGTCGTGGAGAGTTTTTTTCAACTGCATTGTTTGATTTCGCAATTGAGCCTCAGATTTTTCTAAAGCTTCCAATGCCTGTTTTTTATCAGTAATATCCCGAAAAACAGCCACCCCGCCTTTGATATTTCCCGTTTCATCTTTCAAAGGTCTTGCATTCACACTAATACAAACTTTTTCTGACTGATTAGGCGGCTGAATATAAACTTCGGCCCCATCCACCGGCCTTCCTTGAATCGCTAAAGTTAGCGGCAATTCTTCCCAAGGATAAGGCGTCATTCCATCCGGCAAATAACAATTAAATTTTTCTGACCAATTCTGCGGATTTACTTTAGCAAAACTTTGTCCCAAAAGTTGCTGGGCCGCCGGATTAAAAAACAAAAATTGACCCGTTTCATCCGCCACCAGTACCCCTTCTGCAAGGCTATCTAAAATTGATTGTAATATCTGCGTTTGCTTGCGTAAAGCTGTTTCTGATTCTGCTAATTCTGCGGTTTTTTCTTTCAGCTTCATTTCCGCTTCCACGCGAGCAGTTATATCATTTTGTACGCCAATAAAATTTGTTAAATTACCTTCACTATCTCGCACCGGCGAAATAGTTAACTCATTCCAAAAGTAACTTCCATTCTTACGGTAATTCTTTAAAACAACTTTGCACTCACGTTCCTCGCGCAACGCTTGGCGAATTTCTTCCACCGCCGCCGGATCGGTATCTGGCCCTTGCAAAAACTTACAGTTCTTCCCAATCGTATCCTCAAGCGTGTAACCTGTCATCCTTACAAAGGCATCGTTACAATAAATTAATGGTCGGTTAGGTTTTTTTGCGTCTGCAATTACAATACCGGTACTGGTAGCTGCAAGTGCACGATCATACAGCCACAGCATATCTTGACCTGGAGAGGTTTCGAGAATCTCAGAAATTGTTTTTAGCATAACCGACTCGCCTGTGAACGTGGAACAAAAGATAAGCAGATCGTTTTACAGAAATGCGCCCTTCCTTTAAACATTAATCACATAATAAATATTGTAACAGTAAATAATTCAAAATACTTATCAATCGGTCTCTTTCCCCAGCCTGGTTTTCCGGGCCGGCGTCTTTAAAGCTACATTTTCCCTGATCCCTCTCCTAGTCGCATTTTTCCTCACTCTCCTCTTTTATTTCTCCACTGCGAGAAAATAAAACCAGCCTTTTCAAGGATAAGACAATAATTTATAGCACCCCATAAGAAAGCATTAAAGGGACAGATAAAGCCTTAGATCGGCAAGATTTTTACAAAGTCCAAAAAATCTCAGTATAACCCTCGTGAGTCGCAACTAGAGCAAAGAGTGAGGAGCTATATAATAAGCTTCCTAATACCAAAAACTTGTATATAACGGTGCTTGATTAACGTTTTTGTTTTTTGCTAATCGCAATAATTTTGCTACCCGTGCAGTTAGTTACGATTATCACCCAGCCACACCCAATAAAACCATAAATCCCATGATTTTGCCCCTATAAATTGCAGACAAAATAATAGAGACAATCGTTGATACCGGCCCACCCTACCCAATTTTATCACCGTGAATTGCTAGAGAAACCGGCCTCTATCAAAGACATTGATGATAGATATAGGCGAATATTTAAGCCTAGCTGCCACAGTTCTTAGCCCAGATGTAGAGGACTATGGTAAAAAAATCCCCTCGTTTATTCGGCAAATTGGCTTCTTAGAAAGAATTTGTTTTGCCACTATCCCTTTATCAACATAAAAAAGCCGGTCTCAAACCAGAAACCGGCTTTCCGTATAACTAAGCCGTAATGCTTCGTGTCACATCATCTTCCACAGACAAAACAAGATTTCCTCGCGTATAATTCGTCACCCCAGTACCCGCAGAAGATGTAAACCCTAAACCCGTCAAATTCGCCACCACCGTATCCCCAACATCACCAATAATACTTAAAGTTTTTGGACTAATACCAGACACCAAACTTTGCAGGGAAGCGAAATCTAAAGTCAGCGTATTATTATTACCAGTGCCGGTTAAATCAATAGCCTCAATTCCCGCAATTTTCGTTCGCAGAGTTGGCAAAGTCAAATCTAAATTCAACCCCGCCCCATTCACCATCAAAGTATCATTACCTAAACCGCCATCAATGGCGCGGAAATTAGCATTAGTTATCGTAATAACATCATTGCCGCTACCGCCATAAAGCAGCACATCTGTAAAATTACCATCACTCAGACTATCATTTCCTTGACCTCCAACCAACCCCTCAGAATTAACAACTGCCGTTAAAACTTCAGCAGCGGTTGTGCCTTCTTGCGTCACAGAAGCGCTAAAATTACCACCAAAAATTACATAAGACCGGCAATTAAAATTATTGCCACTAAACGCACCCACCGTGATATCTGCAAAACCATCACCATTCACATCACCCGCTGCTGAAACAGAAAAACCGGCCCGATCATAATTCACCTCGCGGTTAATAGCAAACCCGCCAATTCCTTGCGCCACCTCGCTTAAATTTACCGCCGTTCCCGCTGCTTTTCCAAACACAACATATGACCGGCCGGTGTACACTTGTTGCGTATCATTTGCATAATCAGCACCCACAATTAAATCATTTAAACCATCCCCATTCATATCCCCCGCTGAACTAACAGAAATTCCCGAATTAAAAACTCCTGTTTCCCCATTAATTACAAACCCACCATTACCCGCAGAAACATCGGCTAAATTAATCGCTGTGCCCGTTGATTTACCAAACACCAAATAACTCTTACCCGCGCCTGTTCCACCACCTCCTGGTGCCCCCACAATCACATCAGCAAAACCATCACCATTCACATCACCCACAGCACTTACCGAAGTACCAGCAAGACCAACAGATGCTTCCCCATTAATAGTAAAACCATTGCCGATTCCCGCCGTAACTTGCGTTAAATTAACAGTATTATTTGTGGTTCCACCAAACACCACATAGGACCGGCCCACACCATTTAGCGCTGCCGGTGCCCCCACAATAACATCAGCAAAACCATCACCATTCACATCACCCGCAGATGAGACAGAAGTGCCGGTTAAATTCAATTCAACCTCACTATTAATTGCAAAACCGGCAGTCCCCAAAGCACTTAAATTAATCTCAGTATTTGTTGTTTTTCCATAGACAACATAAGCACGTCCCTCATCATTTGAAATCCCATTATCTACCAAACTCGCACCCACAATTAAATCATCTAAACCATCACCATTCACATCGCCTGCATTACTTACAGAATTGCCTGACCTATCATTTGTCTGTTCCCCATTTAAAACAAAACCATTGCCTGTTTCCCCAGCAATATCCGCTAAAGAAACCGATGTACCATCCGTTTTACCAAATACAACAAAAGACTGCCCCTCATCTTGAGTATCAAAATCGGCACGACTAGCACCAACAATCAAATCAGCAAGTCCATCCCCATTCACATCACCGGCGCGGGAAACCGAATTACCTGAATAGTCATAGGTTGCTTTTCCATTAATTGCAAAACCACCATTTCCCGCAGCAATATTGCTTAAATCTAGCGCCCCTCCATCACTTTTTCCAAACACAACATAAGACCGGCCAGCATTTCCACCCCCACGATAAGCACCCACAATAACATCCCCAAAACCATCTCCATTCACATCACCAGCATCGCTGACAGAAAACCCCGCATAACTGGCATTTTCCCCATTCATTGCAAAACCACTTACCCCCGTAGGCAAGTTTGTTTGATCCGTAATTGTACTTAAATTAATTTGCGATACAACGCTTAAATTCACCGTAATTGTTCCCGCATCCGTGCCATTATTATTGCTAATTGTGTAATTAATAGCTGCCGGTGCTGTTAAACCAATATTCGGCCTAAAGATGATATTTGTTCCACTTAAAACAGCCGTTCCATCCGTACTTGAAACCGCTGTAACCGTCGGAGTTGTACCGCCATTTGCATTATCATTATTTAAAACTTGAGTGGCGGTGTCAATCGTTACGCCAGTTCGCAAGAAAACCGGATTTGTCACCGGAACAGTATCATCATTCGCAATCGGCGGATCAGGAACATCGCTTACATTTATTGTCACAGTTTTCGGCACAGATAGCTGTTGACTATCCGTTGAATTAACAGTCAGGTTATAGCTATAATTTGGCCCTAAACTTTCGTAATCAATTAAAGAACCTTGATCAACTTGTAACTGATTGCCAACAATTTTAAACCGGCCTCCCAGCGTATCAGCTAAACTGTAAGTATGCGTATCCCCCGTATCAATATCAACCGTAGTTAAATCACCGATAACCGTGCCGGTGGGGCTATTTTCTTCCACAGACAAAACTGATGAATTAATAGGCAATATATTAATATCCGTTGGTGCATCATTCACCGGCGCCACCGTTATAGAAACCGTTGCATCATTAACAGCATAAGCCGTGCCATCAAAAGCATTCCAGCTAAAACTTGTCGCCCCGTTGTAATTTAAATCTGGAGTAAAAGTAATATTCGCTAAATCAGCCGCAGCAATTTCCTGATTAGCAGTAATGGCTGTGCCATTTAATTTCACAGTACCATTCACCGGCAACGTAGAAATTTTAATTTTATTCAGCGGATCATTATCAGCATCACTATAACTCCCCGTAAAATCAGCCACCGTAAACGTAATATCCGCATCTTCATTTCCCGTTTTAGCAATATTCGTTAAAGCCGGTGCATCATTAACATTACCAACCGCCAAAGTAAATTCTTGAGTAGCAGTTCCACCCAAATTATCCGTTACTTGAACATTAATCAAAACATTTCCCACATCTGCATTAGTAGGAGTTCCAGAAAAGGTACGAGTTGCTGCATCAAAATTTAACCAACTTGGCAACAAATTTCCATCAGCCAAATTCGCCGTATAAGTTAAAGCATTACTATCAGGATCGGTAAAAGTATTTTCCGCCAATTGAAACGAAAAAGGCGTATCTTGCGTTGCCGTTTGATTTGTAATAGCCGTGCCTATGGGCGCCTCATTAACATTATTTACTGCAACTGTCAAGCTTTTATCAAACGTATTCCCAGCCGCATCCGTCACCTGAACAGTAATATTATGGCTTGAGTTTGTTTCAAAATCTAATAAACTGCCATTTGCCACTTGTAGCTGATTGCCGGCAATCGTAAACCGGCCATCCGCATTATCCAATAACGTAAAAGTTTGACTATCTCCCACATCTGGATCGGTTGCCGAAAGCGCACCTACTACAGTACCATTCGCACTATTTTCGTTAACAGTTGTAGTTGTCAAACTAATATCAGTTGGCGGATTACTAAAAGTCGCTTCATTGACATCATTGAGGGAAATCGTAAAATCTTTATCAAACGTATTTCCCGCCGCATCTGTCACTCGAATCTTAATATTTTGCGTGGCTGCCGTTTCAAAATCTAACAAACTTCCATTCGCTACTTTTAGCTGATTATTCTCAATAACAAACCGGCCCCCTGCATTATCAATTAACGCAAAAGTATGAGTGTCTGTCGCATCCGCATCCACCGCCGAAAAATCACCAATTAGAGCACCATTGGCGCTATTTTCATTTACTGCGCTTGCGCTTAAAACAATATCCGTCGGCGCACTACCGGCATTCGTTTCATTAACATCACTTAGGGAAATTGTCAAGTTTTTAGTAAATACATTTCCCGCCGAATCTTTAACCTGAATACTGATATCATATTTCGGCGTTGTTTCAAAATCTAACAAAGTTCCATTGGCAACTTTTAGCTGATTATCTTCTAGCACAAACCGGCCACCGGCATTATCCAACAAAGTGTAAGTATGCGTATCTCCGACATCAGGATCAATTGTTGAAAATGTACCGATTAAAGTGCCGATAGCAGAATTTTCGGCGATATTACTATTCGATAAAACAACATCTGCCGGTGTGCTATTACTCGGAGTTGGCGTTGGTTCAGGACTTGGACTTGGACTTGGATCTGGATTAGGACTTGGACTAGGATTAGGACTAGGATTAGGACTAGGATTAGGACTAGGATTAGGACTAGGATTAGGACTAGGATTAGGACTTGGACTTGGACTTGGGAAAAACCCACCACCACCACCACCCGAACTTGGAGGAGTTGGAGTGGGAGTTGCACTCGCAGCAACCCGAAAATCATTAATATTTAAACTAGCACTACTAACGCCGCGCAAAATTGCTAAATAGTGACCATTAATTGTTTCTTGAATAATTGTATGACCGGCCAGTTCATTTACTCCCTCAATAAATCTCAATTGGCTAAAAGTCAAACCGCCAATTAACTCAATAATATCCTGACCTTTTGTAAAATCGGTAATAAAATCTGCATCAGTTACAGCCACACCGCCGGTAGTCACACCCGCATTACGGATACCAATTACAACAGTGTCACTTCCTTCGCCCGTCGTAATATAATCAGTACCTAAATCACCCGCCAGTCGGTCATCCCCCCGATCTCCTGAAAGCACATCATTACCGACACCACCAGAAACAACATCCCCACCTTGTCCACCACTACAAGTATCGTTCCCCTCATTGCCAAAAATTAAATCATTACCAGCATTCCCGAAGATACCATCATCGCCGGTTCTGCCATAGAGTTGATCATTACCATCATTTAAAGCAATTGCCGGTTCATTTTGACCGCCCAAAATTGTATCATTACCGCGATCACCAAATAAAATATCCTCCCCCAAATCACCGGCAATCCAATCATCACCACTACCGCCATTCACAATATCATTATCAGCACCGGCACTTATCGTATCTTCACTTTCATTGCCATTAATAATATCATTGCCGCTATTTCCCCAAATATAATCACGTCCTGTCGAGTCGCTTTTGCCATCTTCACTGCATCCGCCCACCAGCGTATCATTGCCGACATCTCCGATCACCGTATCATTTCCTAATTCCCCAAACCCAACATCATCGCCGACGCCGCCTCGGACTAAATCATTACCTTGTCCACCCCGAACAATATCATTACCCTCTCCACCATCTACCACATCATCGCCAATATTGCCGGCGGCAAAATCATCACCCTGCATAGCATCTACAATATCATTTCCGTCCAAAGCCAGAATAATATCGTTTTCAATTGTTCCTTGAATTAAATCTTCTCCTAGTGATCCGTAAATTGTCGGCATAATTGTTTTTCCTGATAAAAAGTGAAAGTTTTGTTCTTAGCAACGGTAAATATACGGAAATTTCAAAAATCAACCCGCCTGGTAATATTATTGGTTGACTTTAAAGATTTACTCTCAGTCTATACTGAGAATAAAAGTCTTTCAACTTTCCGGAATTGTTCCCCAAATCCCCGAAAATGTTATCATTTTTGCTTAGGAAACTTTCCTGCCCCTTGATAAAATCGCTCAACCAAATTTTTCTCTATCTAAAGAATGATGTTTGCCGGTGCTGTTGAACTCCTTTGAAAAATTTTGCCACCCTAAAAAGCTGTTCCTCACCAACTCAGTTTAAAAGTTTCACTTTTTGACAACTACTTAAAATTAGAAATTTACCTCTAAAAAAAGGCATTTTCTCTTGCAATATTAAAGTTAAAAGTTAAATTACGGGCCGGTAGACTCATCTGGGGGGGCCGGTGGTAGAAGTTCTCGTTTAACCGCTTCTGTTAAGATGCGGCGCATCCATCCACTTGCTTGAGGATGCCCTTTAATAGCCCTATAAATTTCCTCTGAAACGCGAACGCTGACTCGATAATCCAAAGGCGCATTGTCTTCGCTTCCCTGACGTTTAAATTGCGTTTCAACGAATTCTTTTGTAATTTTTGGGTTAGGATTCGACATTTGGCAAGAGTAATTGTTGTGCGTGTGTATTTCTATTATATCGCTGAATAACCGCAAAAAATTTTCAAAGAATAACTTGACATTCCTTGTCCGACAGGGTATGATAAAAAAAACACTGAGCAGTGAGCGCCACGTTTTGCAAAACTAACACCCACTGCCCTAACAAACACAAAAGTAAATTAATTATGGCATATTCAATTCTGTACAACTACAGCCGCTTTATATCTTCAAAGCCTTACACCAGCACGATGCAAACACAAACGCCCGCGATTTAAGTGATGACACCGGCTTATCTGCATAAAATCAATTAGGATGCGCTAGTTTCATCTGTGGGTGCCGGTATCAGTTCCCGTCTAGCAGCTTCTGTTAACACGCGACGCATCCATGCTGTTCCTTTGGGATGCTGTTTAATTGCATGGTAAACATCGTTAGGTACTTTCACACTCAACGACTTTGGACATAAAGGTTCACCACCTCCTTCCTGACGCTCAAATTGCTTCTCTAAAAATCCAGGCGTAATTTTTGGGGACGGATTAGGCATTGCTTTACACTTAAAATTTTGTCTCAATTTTAGTCTTAATTATAGCCTGAATTCAGGTAAAAATTTTTGACAAATCTCTTGACTTATCCTTGAATACAGGGTTAGAATAAAAACATAAACAAAGCAGTCACCAAAGTTTAAAACCGTAGTGTACTGCTTTGACCAAAAATAAAACATAAGTAAAATTATGACACATTCAAGCCAACAAGACTACAGCCGTGAATATCTTCAAAGCCTAACACCGGCCACCTGTAAACAAATCGCTCGCAGTATGGGTTTAAAACCCCGCTACCACAAACGCCGTGTAGTAGCTCAAATCCTTAACCAGCAAGTATTTCAAAGAGTTGAAAGAGAAACTCGTCAACTACTCAAAGCAAACGACCTAGAAACAATTATTGAAAACCGCTGGATCACCATCCAAACCAGAGACGGACGCACGATCAGCACAAGCCCTTATTGGGGAAAAATAGGCTATGACGTCTGTAAATGGCTAGAAGGAGAAAACGACCTGCGCCGGCCCATCTTAGAACCAACCCCAACCCCACAACCCACACAAACCCGACAAATTAAGCTGCAAAACGGCGTAATTGAGAGTGGAAAAATTGGCTGGTATGTACCAAATGCAGCCGGTTTAATTCAATCGCTACAAAATCCTGACTGGGAACTCATCGAAATTCGCGTCACCACCGGCACTCGAAAAGTGTACCATCGCGGCCACCACATTTTAACAGAACCGACCTATAGAGCTTTCGCCATCTATCAAAGCAAAACCCAACGAAGAAAAGACGGCAAACCCCGCCGGTGGGCCAAACGCATCTCTATGAAAACCTGGGAGATGTTTGAAATTCTTACCCCCCAAAACATTCTCCCCCTGTCAGAGAAAACGTTAAACTTAGCAAACGAAAAAGTCCTCTGGCAAAAAACCAATTTCACAGAACCGGCCACTTTAAAAGAGTTAACCATGATTGGGGCCGGTGATGAAACAGAAAATTATCAACTTTATTTTTGAACTTATGCAAAAACAAAAAAACCGGGATAAACCGGCTTTTCATAAGAGTATCCCTGTCTGTTGGTTTTGGTTTATTTAGCCACTGTTACTACTCCCAAAACACTTTGAGACTCCGCTTTAGGTAACTGCGGCGCAGTCAAACCAGAGAAAAGAGTTTCATGTTGTTGAGCAAATTGGGGGAAAACATTACGCACTTCAGCAGCAACCGCCACCGTTGTTGCATCATAGGTTTGCGTCGCTAATTTTGGATATAAACCAATCCCAATAATCGGCAAAAGCAAACAAGCCGTAATAAAAATTTCGCGAGGTTTTGCGTCAGCAAACATTAAAGATTTTGCATCAGCCAACTTTAAGGAACTCGCGTCAGCAAACATTGAAATCTCAGCGAGTTCTTTATTTTGCGTTCCGTAAAACACTTGACGCAACATCGACAATAAATAAACCGGAGTCAGAATTAAACCAACCGCTGCGAGAAAGATAGTAACGGTTTTAAAAGGAGTGCTGTAGAGGTCACTATTTGCTAATCCCAAAAACACAGTAATCTCACCCACAAAACCACTCATACCAGGTAAAGCCAGCGAAGCCATTGAACCAACCGTAAACAAGGCAAAGGTTTTAGGCATTACTTTAGCTAAACCACCCATCTGATCCATTGCCAGAGTGTGAGTACGTTCGTAGGTGACACCAGACAGGTAGAATAAAGCGGCGGCGATTAAACCGTGAGAAACCATTTGCAAAACGGCACCGTTGAGGCCGAGTTCGTTAAAGCAGCCAATGCCAATTAAGACAAAACCCATGTGGGAAATAGAAGAACAAGCAAGCCGGCGTTTCAGGTTAGTTTGACCAAAGGCAGTTAAGGCACCGTACACGATATTTACCACACCGAGAACTACCAACACCGGCGCAAAGTGTAAATGTGCTTCCGGTAGCATTTGAACGTTCAGGCGGATCAGCGCATAACCACCCATTTTCAGCAAAACACCGGCCAAAATCATCGAAACCGGCGCGGAGGCTTCACCATGTGCATCTGGTAGCCAGGTATGCAGAGGGAAGATGGGAAGTTTGACACCAAAGGCGATCAACAAACCGGCATAGGCGAGAAGTTCAAAAGCGATAGGGAATTGTTTTTGAGCAATTTCTGCCATGTCGAAGGTGATGCTGTTGCCATAAAAGGCCATTGCTAAACCGGCCACCAAAATAAAGATCGAACCCAATGCTGTGTAGAGGATAAATTTCGTAGCGGCGTAGCGGCGTTTTGCGCCTCCCCAAATGGAAATCAACAGGTACACCGGCACAAGTTCCAGTTCCCAAATAAGGAAGAATAACAGCAAGTCTTTTGCTACAAATACTCCTATTTGGGCGCTATACATTGCCAGCATTAAAAAGTAAAAGAGTTTGGGTTTGTGTTTGACTTTCCAACCGGCATAAATGGCGAGGGTAGTGACGAGGCCGGTGAGGACGATCAAGGGCATGGAAAGGCCATCAACAGCCACCGACCAGTTTAAGCCTAGTTGGGGCACCCAGCTATAGGTTTCTGCGAGTTGAAAGCCTGGGTTTGTTGTGTCGTAGTGGTTCCAAAAGGCATAAATGCTGAGGGCGAGGTCTGCTATACCGGCACCCAGGGCAAACCAGCGAACGGTTTTGCCTTCTTTATCTGGCAAGGCGGGGATAGCAAAGGCAGCAACTAAGGGAAGGAGAATAATAGCGGTTAACCAGGGAAATGTTATTGATTCCATAACTAAGGATAAATACTTATTGCCTTACACGACTATTGTATTAAGTTTCGTAAACTTTTGAAAAGATCAGAAATGTAGAAAATTTGTATGGCGGTGATAGAGAAAGATTGATTGTTATTTTTTTTCGGGTTTTTAAGTTTACAAATATAACCTTTCAAAGCTTAATTATTTCAAGATAATTGGCGTTTTAATAATCCCATAAATAAAGTGAATTTGTTTTGTCGGGCCGGTGTTGTCTGTGCCGGTTTGCTTTAGTTATGCTTTTTTTGAAACCTTGTTAAGCCTTGCTGGGAAAGAGTTTGAAGAGATTGTAAAGTTTGACAATTGAAAATATATAGTTTTTTGAAGAGATTTTTGGCAGGGGGTTGGAAGTGTTCTTTAGAGAAAGATGGGGAGTTTGACGACTGAAGAAAATGTCAATAGGTAAATTTCCCCAAAATTATGAGAAATGACTCTTAAAATAAGGGCTGTTTTTCAGGTTTTTTTAACGGTTTCTTCAATACCATAATTGCTTTATTTAAACGGACTTAATATTACGTTACATAGGTTTAAGTGAGTTTTCATAATAATACAAGCATCGAGTTTTGTCTAAATAACGGTTAATCAGTTCTCGAAATGTTGCTGGTGAGGGCCGCATTTTTTCGGGTAGTTATCGTTCATGCGAACTGAGCTATAAAAGTCATGGGAAATTTGGGCCGGCATTTAAAGCAGATGTCGGCCCCCTGCTAGAAGGCTTTGCAAAACTTCACAAAACTATGTAGTTTTTTTTTCTGTCTGTCAAGTTCAGCGTTAAAAATGCCGGTTTTTAAGCTGAGAGAGTGGCACCGGCCCCATCAAGTTGTAGGATGTGGACATCTGGTGTAATGTCGCATTGTTTCCAAGCTTCTGTCATGGCTTGTTTGACGGCGTTTGCTTGGGTGTGGGGAGATAATGCTAGAAGAGTTGGGCCGGCGCCACTAATTGTCATACCGTAGGCACCGGCCTCGACTGCGGCGCGACTGACGGTTTCGTAACCAGGAATTAAGGCTTGGCGGTAGGGTTGATGAATTTTATCTTGTAAAGCGACGCGCAACCAGTCAGGGGTGCCGGTTTCGAGGGCGCGAATTAATAAGCCTAAATGAGAGATATTAAATATAGAGTCGGCGCGGCTATATTCGGTGGGTAAAACGCGGCGCGCTTCTGAGGTGGAGAGTTCAAAATTAGGGATAGCGACAACCGGCACAATATCAGAATGCCAGGAAATTTCGCAAATTTGCCAGTTTTGGGGGTTGGAGGTGTCGCAAGCAGCCAACCGGCAGCCACCTAAAAGGGCCGGTACGACGTTATCGGGGTGCCCTTCCATTGAAATTGCTAATTGCATAATTTGAGTTTGAGTCAGGGGGGCGCCGGCTAAAGCATTTGCCCCAACCAAACCAGCGACAATAGCAGTAGCGGAACTACCTAAACCACGCGCTAGGGGGACGCCGAGGTTAATTTCAATTGAAAGCGAGGGAGGGGTTTGTTGGATATGGTGATAAAACTTAAGAAAGGCTTGGTAAACAAGATTTGTGGAGTCCGTACTAACGCGATCTGCTTCTAATCCTTTGACATATATTTGTAGAATGGGTTGATTTTCTGCGGTTTTGTTGGCATCAACGCGGGTAAATTTAAACTCGTTATATATGGATAAGGCTGCACCTATGCAGTCAAAACCTGGCCCTAAGTTGGCGGTGGTGGCGGGGACGGTGACAGTTGCAGCAGAAATAGAAGACATAAGAAAATAGTAATTAAGGCCAATTTTATATAATAAGCGGAGAGGGAACCTTTGAGAAGTGTTGAATTTTTAAATTGATGGCGAATTCAACAATGGTAATTTTTCTCTCAGGGGCTTTTCAGATTTATTACCAGGCAAAAATGTTGAAGGTTTACGAATTAGCTTAAAATGCCTTGTTCGGTGAGATAATTATTTTTCCATTGCGTTTCTGTTTCGGAAAGTGCCGGCACCGGCTCGTTTTTATAATCGATAGTATAATCGTAGCCGGCGCGCTCATAAATTTGATTTAATAATGTTTGTAAATCTACGATGGGTTCTGTGTCGCCTTTTTGCAGCGGGAGGGCAAATTGGGGAATAGGATTTTGGAGATTAAATAGTAGTAAATCTGCTGTAGGCCGGTGATTTCCTCGACAGATTAAAATGCGATAATGGGAGGTTTCTTCGGGGTTGTCTAAAACAGGCATAGGTTCGCCGTCACGCAGCAAATCAATTTCTACGAGATGAGTGAGAGTTCCTAAAATTCTTTGGCGTTTATTTTCGTATTTTTCTCGACCAATACCGGGGCGTTTATTGGTGGGGGAAAGTAGTTCAATAACGGTAATTACTTTGCCAGAAGCAATTTCGCGGATTTCTAAATAAGCTTCTTTCATTTCTTCTGGCACCGGCACATTAACTTTAACAGATTTGACGGGGGGTGCCGCAATAGCCACATTGCCGGTGTTTTTCGGACTTGGGGCCGGTGTGCGTGTTACTGTGACATCAGGTATAGCCACTAAAAGGTCTTTGTCGGGCCCAATTTCATAAACTCGCGTTTCAATATCCACGCTATACTTAGGGCGTAAATGCGGCATTAAAGCATCAGCAATGGCAATCATCAAACGGTTATGGACAGCAGGCCATTTTTGAGGATTTTCTAAATAGGGGTTCATTCCGGGGAAGGGCGAAGGCATAAAAATTACTCCCTAATTTTTTCTGGCATTATAGCACAAAATTATCTCAATTTTCATTCACCTTGAGCGTAATCTAAAACTTTTTGCCACCCCCAAGATTCAGCAGTTGAAAGTCTTAAAGTTCTGCCATTCATAAATAGAATATAATCTGCACCTCTGGGATTTTCTACCACATCAGCAACCAAAGAATTACGCCACTCACTACCCCAATAAAACTCGCAATCATCCCACCATTTTTGACAAGCAGTTTTAAAACGTTGGTCGAGTAACCATTCTGGTTGCCATTCATAAGGTTTCCATTTTTCAGACAAAGCTTGAATTAAAAAAGCAGTGGGATATTCGACGTTTTCCTTTTTATGTTTCCAGTAAGCAATAGTTGCTTTAAACGCATCTTCCATCCCCTCATGGCAAGATTCCAGCGCCTCTTGCACATCTTCACGAGAAAAATTTACGCCGATATAAATTAAGGCATTTTTGTAAATTTGGAAAATTTCAAGTTGATAATCTTCTAAATTCATAAAACCCCCAGTGGGGCGGGCCTCTGGCCCGCCAAATTGTTAAAAATGCCGGCCAATTTATTAAAAATTGCCGTAATTGGTATTAGCGTTTTTCACCCGTTCCATAACCTCAGAAACCGCTAACAAACCCAACTCCCCAGAAGCACGAGTACGAATATTCAAAGAATTAGATTCAACCTCTTTCGCACCCACAACTGCCATCACAGGTATTTTCTCTTTTTCGGCATTCCGAATTAATTTACCCAAACGTTCATTACTGCTATCTGCTACTGCACGAATTCCCTGCAATTGCATTTGACTAGCAACAGTCTTTGCAAAGGGTAAAAACTCATCAGAAACCGGCAATAAACGCACCTGTTCTGGCGCCAACCACAGCGGAAAATCCCCTGCATACTCCTCAATTAAAATCCCGATTAACCGTTCCAAAGAACCAAAAGGCGCACGGTGAATCATAACAGGACGTTTGCGAATTCCATCCTCGGCAACATATTCTAACTCAAAGCGTTCTGGCAAATTATAATCTACCTGAACGGTTCCCAATTGCCACTCCCGATCAAGGGCATCTTGGAAAATGAAATCAAGTTTTGGCCCGTAAAAAGCCGCTTCACCAATGCCCTCAAAATAATTCATTCCCAAAGTTTCTACCGCTTTGCGAATTGCATTTTCTGCCTGATTCCAATATTCATCAGAACCAATATATTTATCAGAATTAGGATCGCGGAAACTCAGCCTTGCTTTAAAGTTTTTCAGTTGCAAACTTCCAAACACAGACAAAATTAAATCGACAACTTTGAGGAATTCATCATCAAGCTGATCTGGGGTAACAAACAAGTGAGAATCATCAACCGTAAAGCCACGAACACGAGTTAAACCTCCCAATTCTCCTGATTGTTCGTAACGGTAAACGGTGCCAAATTCTGCAAGACGCATCGGCAATTCCCGATAGGAACGCAACTCGCTTTTATAAATTTGGATATGGAAAGGGCAGTTCATTGGTTTAAGCACAAAACCTTGCTCAATGTTTTTTGCTTCCTCATCTTCTGCCATCATCGGAAACATATCTTCTTTGTATTTTTGCCAGTGTCCAGAAGTTTTGAATAAATCAACTCTGGCAATGTGGGGAGTTACAACCGGCAAATATCCCCGTTTTAGCTGTTCTTGTTTGAGAAAATCCTCTAAAATTGAGCGCAAAAGCGTTCCTTTTGGTGTCCACAAAGGCAAACCAGGGCCAACTAAATCTGAGAAAATAAATAGCCCTAATTCTTTGCCTAATTTGCGGTGATCGCGTTTGAGTGCTTCTTCTTTGCGGCGTTTGTATTCTTCGAGTTGTTCGGGGTTTTCCCAAGCGGTACCATAAATGCGCTGAAGTTGTTGTTTGTTGGAGTCTCCGCGCCAATAAGCACCGGCCACACTTTCAATTTCAATGGCTTTGGCGTTAATTTCGCCGGTGTTTTCAACGTGAGGGCCGGCGCATAAATCCCACCATTCCTCACCTAAATGATAAAGGGTAATTGGCTCTTGTTTGATGTCTGCCAGAATTTCCAGTTTGTAGGTTTCATTGATTTTTTTTATCCGTTCTTCTGCTTCTTCGCGGGAAACTTCTTCACGGATCACCGGCAGTTTACGATTGATGATTTTAATCATCTCTTTTTTGATTGCTTTGAGATCCTTTTCGCTGAAAGGTTCGGGACTATCAAAATCGTAATAAAAGCCGTTATCTATCGCGGGGCCAATTGTTACTTGCGCCTTGGGAAACAGCTTTTGCACTGCCATCGCCATAATGTGGGATGCGGTGTGACGAATTTTGTGGAGTTGTTCCGACTCGCCGGTGCGCGGTAAGTGGATTTTTTGCGGTTGTTCAGAGACGGATGAGCTAGGCATTGGCTGTTGAACCATTGGCGGTTAACCTTTCAAACAATATTGATTTGTTTTGGATTCTTCTATTTTAAGCTGTCGTGTATTTAACTTTTTTAAAGAGGTGTCTGCTGTGGCTGTCTCTATCAGATATCAATTTGAGGTTACTAACGCATATTTAGGCAATTTTGTCAATGCTTAAAACGATTTATTTTTAGCCGGCTTGGTGGTATTCCTCACGCCGGTGGAGATGTTAAGAAATTTAGAAATAAATGTTAATTTTTGTAAAGTGCGTTAAGATTAAAATGAGGTTATAAACTGATCTTTAATTTATGCTGAATCCGAATCTGCCTGAACCAGACTTGCTGAAAACCTTATTAGAACCGCTGTTAGACGATTTCGTTTACTGGTTTGATCGTTCGCGGGTGCTCCTAGAAACTGAGGAGATTGCCTTTTTAGGAACGGAGGGCCAAGCTGACCTACTGGGGCGGGTGATGCAGGCTCTGAGTGAAGTTAAAACGGCAAAAACACTTTTAAAGCTTACAAATAATCAAGTAGGGGTAGAAATGGATGTGTTGATGCCTTGGCATAAGCTACTCAATGAATGCTGGCAAGTCTCTATGCGAAATCGTATCGACAAGTCCCAGAAACGAGAATAACCAGGATAGGTTGAGAAAAGGTCTCTGGAGACTCTACATTATAGATCTAAGGATGGTTGCTTTCCTGTTTCCATTGAAGCGATAATAAGGGACTACGTTTAAAAATTTTTGTTGTAATTTGCAGATAAGCTGTTGAGTTAGGAGGAAAATTCCGATGTTACATTTACTTTACATTTTAGCATTTACGACGCTGGCAATTGTGGCGGTGACTAATTTAATCCGCAGTTTGATTACCTTGAGTGCAGACTCGCAGCGGTCGTTTTCCCAAATGCCGGTTTCTAATGGAGGCCGGTTTAGAGGAGTACCCCATCCAGAATTGTTAGATGAGGCCGGTAATTTTGTCAATGAGCCGCTTTTAGTGATGAAGTCGATGACGGTGGAGGATGCGCGTGAACAGTTGGATGCGCTTTATAAGTCTTCACCGGGGGCGACAAATGAGGTGCGAGACGAAGAGTAAAGGATAAATTTTAGAGTAATTTTAGGGTGGGGGTTATTGAGAGATAACCCCTAATTTTTTTGGGTTTTTTTAAGAGGAAATCTCAACTTTAGATTAGCAATACCAAATCCAGTACAGACGTTCCAGCGTACAGACGTTCCAGCGGAACGTCTCTACCAACATCTGCGTTTATCTGCTATAGGATGCGGTTAAAAAAAACGTCCATGCACAAATTTAAAAAAATTTCCCCCTTCCTAAAACAGGAGGGGGGAACTTTAACTTAACCGGCCTTAACTAACTCTGACTCTTCCAGCACCGGCACTCCCGCCACAGCCACCAAGCGAGCCAGCAATTCATCCCAGAAGATACCCTCCAAATTGGGTAAAATCACATGAGCTTGGCCGATACGGGAAGCCGGCCCTAAACCAACGGCCCACATACCAGCCGCCAGCGCCGCTTCTACTCCCGCCGCCGCATCTTCCACCACAGCGCAGTCCTTGGCAGACAATCCCAACAAATCCGCTGCGTGTAAAAATAAATCCGGTGCCGGTTTAGAATGCACCACACTGTAGCCATCGGCAACTGCATCAAACTTATCGGCAATTCCCAACGCAGCAATTACATCGCGGGCATTCTTACTCGCTGAACCCAGGGCAACTTTCACACCATAAGAGTGCAACTCATCCAACAATTCACCGGCCCCAGGTAACAAATCTGCCGGCGAAATATCCTTAATAAACTCGACATAATAAGCATTCTTGCGATCCATCATCGCTTGAAACTGCTCATCACTCACCTTGCGGTCGCCCAAAATATACCGCAACGAATCGCCCCGCGACACACCGCGTAACTGCTCATTTGTTGCTTCATCAAAAGGAATACCCTCTTCATCCGCCAACTGCTTCCAAGCTAAATAATGATATTTAGCCGTATCCGTAATCACCCCATCCAAGTCAAAAATCACACCTTGGATGAAATTTTTAGTCCGGGGATGAACGAGAAAATGCGACTGTGTGCGTTGGTGTGCTTTCAAATCAAACTCGTAACACCGGCCTTGCCAATTCAGCTTAAACTGTAACCGCGTCCAATGCGGCGGTAAATTCGGATTAGCCACCGGCCCTGCATCGGTTAAAACAACACCGGCAAACCCAAACACCACCGCCTGCCAAACACCCCCAGCACTCGCCGAGTGGATGCCTTCACCGGCATTGCGTCGCACATCTTCCACATCCACCAACGCCGCCCGCATAAAATGCTCATAAGCAGAAGCCGGTTCTAAACTACAAGCCAAAATGGCATGAATGGCAGGAGAAAGCGACGAGCCAAATGTATGATCAGTACGAGGATTATAGTAATCCCAATTTGCCTCAACAACACTGCGCTCAAACCGCTCACGCAGCAAATACATCAACATCAAAACATCGGCTTGTTTAAGCGTTTGCGTTGCCGCAGCACCTTCTATGCCTAAAAGTGCTTGCACCGACTTAGTGCGCGGTTCCATTGCAGCCAAGTCGATATCTTCAAGCTTAAAGAAACCTTCGTGCTGCTCAATCAGGCCGGTTTGGGGGTTATATGAAACCCACATCCGGTCAATAATATCTTGCCAACGAGCGAGCCGGTGGGAATTAAGATCAAGCCGATCATTTAACTCAGCCGCTTTTTCGGGATCGTGTTGTTTTAACCAGTCAAGCACAGAAAGCGCTTTTTCTAAATGCCACTGCACCATCCGGTTAGTAAAAGCATTGTTGTCTACGCGGTCGTGGTATTCATCCGGGCCGATGACGTCGGTTATTTGATAGCGTACACCATCACTGCTGTGGCGTTCTTCAACTCGGCTACCCCAAAAAACGGCAGTATCGAGGAGAATTTCTGCACCATAATTGCACATCCATTGATTATCGCCGGTAATTTGCCAATAATGCCAAAGTGCATAAGCCACATCAGAGGTAATGTGTAATTCAATATCACCACACCAAATGCGGATTAATTCTTTACCCGCCGGCCCCGGCACCCAACGAGGCGTAACTTCATCGCCTGTATCCGCGCTTTCCCAGGCAAACATGGCTCCTTCAAAACCGCTTTCTTGAGCTTTGCGACGCGCACCGGCCAGGGTGTGATAACGGTAGGTTAATAAATTGCGAGCGATCTGCGGTTGGGTATAAGTTAAAAACGGCACAACAAAGATTTCTGTATCCCAGAAATTATGCCCTTTATATGCAAAACCCGATAAAGTTTTGGCGGGAATGCCTACACGGTCATCGTGACGGGGTGCGGCTGCCAAGAGTTGAAATAACCCATGACGGACGGCTTGCTGGGCTTTGAGGTCGCCTTCAATCACGATATCGCTGTTTTCCCAGAGGTGCTGCAAGGCTACTTCGTGGGTGTGCTGTACGGTATGCCAGTCAGGCAGACTTGCGAGTTTTTCTTTGGCAGCTTGGAGGGGATCAGGAGTTTCTCGCGTGGTATATAGAGTTACAAATTTTTCAACTGTGATTTTTTGGCCTGGACGGGCGATAACAGCGGCCATTAAAGTTGGATAACCAGGGGTGCCGGTGGTTTGAGTCGGCAAAATTTCGCCTTCATAAATTACATTTAACTTAACAGCCATTGCCAAGTCAATATGAGAAGAACGGGTGCGACTTTTTAACCAAGTTGTGTTTTCTGCTTCGCCTTGTTCAAGAAACTCCCAATGACGCATTCCTTGGTTATCGGAATAGCCATTAATACCGGCTTGAATATCAAGCGAACCCTCAAAATCAACGGGTGTTATTTGACAACGCAACGCCAGCAGATGATCATCTGCCATACTCGCAAAACGTTCAAAGTAAAAATCGAGAGTATGACCTTTGGGACTGCGCCAGCGCACATCACGGCTGAGGACACCCCGCCGCATATCTAAACAGCGCCGGTAGCTGAGAATTTCGCCAGTATTTAGGGAAAAATATTCGCCTTTGATGCGGATAACTAAAGGCAGCCAATCGGGGCAATTAACTAACTCTGTATGGCAGATAGGAATGGCATCATAAACGCCATTGATCAGGGTAGCCGGCATTGCCCCTGGATACCCTTCTTCAAAACTGCCGCGTGTTCCTAAATACCCGTTGCCAATAGTAAAGACTGTTTCTTTGCTGTGGAGTTGGCGGGGGCAGAATTCAGTTTCAACAATTGACCAGCCGGATGATTGCATGATGTGTGTCACTGTACGATTTATAAAAAATAGGGGTTGGATGTAGTTTCGCCTGATAACTGTTAGCGGCCCTTGGGGCGAAGAACAGGAAAATTTAAAATCTTTTTTAGCATCTTCCTTTAGGTATATTTTATCTTAATCTCTTTAAAAAAAGCTGGAAAAATACAACTTTTGCAATAAAGTAAAGCTTTTGTAAAGAGGGGCTAAAAAGATCACACTTGTGTTATGCTCAAACTAAATTAATCGTTTCAGCATTAGGCTTTTTTACTTGTTTTTCCACACAGAGTTAGGCACAGAGAAGGTCAAATTTAACCTCCTCTGTTTCTCTGTATGTTTCGCTCTCTGCCCTAACCTTGAAAAAAAATTAAGCCTCAATCACAACTCGCAAATTACCTCTTTTTTTGGCAACACGGCAAGCGGTAGTATTGCCAGATCGCTCAAATTCTAAGTCAAGAATTGTGTTGCCGATTTTTAGATTTGAGAGGGATATTTTGTTGATTCTTTCGGGTAAGGTGGGGTCGATAATATGTAGGCAATTGTTGGGTGCGTCGGGAACTAAGTTCACCATCATTTGCAACAATTGAAAGATGCTGCCGGTTGCCCAAGCCTGCGGGGAGCAAGCAACAGGGTAACGAACCGGCCTGTTATTATCTTGACGTTCGTAGCCGCAAAAAAGTTCAGGAGGACGTTTATAAGCTTGAACGCGGGTCATGTCTAATAAGCCTTCTCCTATTTCGATAGCTTGTTCTACTAAACCTAGCGAACGCAGCCCAATTGCGATTAAGGAATTATCGTGAGGCCATACTGAGCCTATGTGATATCCCATTGGATTATAGGCGGGAGATTTGCTGCTGAGGGTGCGGATTCCCCACCCGTTGAACATATCGGGGGCGCGGAGTCGTTCAGCTACGCTGTGTGCTTTTTCAAGTTCAAATATTCCTAGTTGTAAGCAGTGTCCGGGGTTGGAGGTGATGCTGTCTACCGGCTTGCCTTCTCCGTCTAAGGCGAGGGCGCAAAAATCCAAATCTTCTACCCAAAAGTCGCGGTTAAACCGCTGTTTTAAATTGCGGGCGTCTTCTTGCCAGCGATCTGCTAAGTCGAGGCGTTTTTTGAGGCGGGCAATTTCGGCTAGGCGAATTTTTGCTGCATAAACGTAGCCCTGTACTTCGGAGAGAGCGATGGGGCCGGTGGCTCTTTTTCCTTGGCGATCTACGATGCAGTCTCCTGAGTCTTTCCAACCTTGGTTATCTAAGCCTCTTTTTGATTGCCGGTCATAGGAGAGATAGCCGGTTTGTTGACAGTTTCGGTCTATCCATTCCATTGCCGCTAAGGCGTTTGGCCACAATTCTTCGAGCAGTTCTTTGTCGTTTGTCCAGGCAAAATATTCGGCATATAGCATTAGCCAAAGCGGTGTAGCATCGACTGTTCCGTAATAGGGAGTGTGGGGGATTTCTTCGCAGCGGGCCATTTCGCCGTAGCGAATTTCATGTAAGATTTTGCCTGGTTGTTCGTCGCGCCATTCGTCGTCTTTTTTGCCTTGATATTCCGCGAGTATTTGGAGGGTATCGCGGGCTAATTTGGGGTTTAGCATTAAAGTTTGGGAAGCGGCGATGATCGAGTCTCGTCCGAATAAAGTTGAGAACCAAGGTACGCCGGCTGATAAGGCTGTGTTTTTGCCGAAAGTTTGCCGCAAAATATATAAGTCTTCTTCGGCGCGTTCGATGATTTCGTTAAAGGTGTTTTTGTCGGAACGGATGTGGGTGCTTTCGTGTGTCCAGAGTTGTTCTTCTTGGCTTTCTGCTGCTTTGGCTTGGGTGAGGGTGACGGGGGGGTTGATGACTGATGCGGGCCGGTTATTGATGAACATTTGCAGCCGGTAGCCGATGATTTCGGTTTGATGCGGCTGTAGATTCATGTTCCAAATGGCGGTATATCCTTTTAGGTAGTCGGGGCGCCGGTGATCAAAGCGAATCCGCGATTCCATGAGTTTATTATCAAGTCCGAGGTAGGCTAAGATTAGTTCTTCGTCTTGGCTGAGGGGTGTTATATAGTTGGCAAATTCTTTTTCAATTTCGTTGTTGCCGGCGCCTACGGTGAGCAGTTCTTCTACGGGTTTTTTGTCTCCAATAATTGCCAAATTTCGCAAAAGTTGTCCGCGTTTTGGCCGGCCATATCCGCGCACTTCAAATAAGTCTACGAAATCGGCGTTTAAGCTTAGGCTAATTTGAAAACTGACGGCTTCTGTGCTGTAGTTGGTGATTTCAATTTCGGAAAATAATGCGCCATTTAGCATTAGTTCCCGTTTGATTCCTAGGGTGTCGGGGGAAAGGTGGTTTTCTATGCGGGGGTTTGTGCAAAGTACGGTGAGCCCGAAGCCTTTGTCTGCTGTGCTGCTGAGGAGGACGGGTGTGCGTTTTTCGATTTGTAGTTCTAGCCGGCTGAGAAATCTTGTGTCGCGGCAAAATAATCCCATGCTGCTGTTGCAGTCGTCTTGTAGGCTACCGGCGATGTTTCCTAGGCTGTCTGTAACTAAGAATATGTCGTTGTCTTTTAGGGTTAGGGTTGGTTGGGGTTGTTCGTTGACGACTGCCGGCCATTCGGGGATGGGGTTTTGTTCGGCGTTGATGTAGGTTTTTCCTTCGATTTGGATGGTTTCTTGTGTCATTTTGATGATTTTTTTGGTGGGTGTTTTGGATTTTTTAACCGCAGATGTCAAGCAGGCAAGATGCCTGCCCCACAGATTAACGCGGATGGGTTTTCTGCTTTTGGCGTAGGGTTTGTGGTGGTTTTGGTGGGGTTTTAATAGAGTCCGGGTAGGAGTTTTTTAACTCGTTTTTGATAGTCAGGATAGTCGCTGTGTTTTTGGCTGAGGAGGTTTTCTTCTCGCTTGGCTTTGATGTCAAAAAAGATAAATAATATCAGGCTACCAAGCAGGTGAGTTAGGCTTTGATGATAGATGGTAAAAGCTAGTCCTAGGAAGATTATGCCGCTATAAAGGGGGTGACGGACTATGCTGTAGATGCCGGTTTGTACAAGTTGGTTTGTCTCCTTTGGTTGGGGTAAGGGGGTGAGGTTGTTGCCTAAGTCAAGTAGGGCTTTGATTATTAAAATGCCCCCTGCTATTGCTAAACTAACGGCTATTATCCATATTCCCCAATGTAAGCCGGCTGTGTTGATTTTTAAACCGGCTGGTTTGTACACCGGCAAACAAAAAAATCCTACAAGTAATAGCCCTTGTAGTAATACTAAATATTCTCCTTTTTGGCCGGTGCGCCACCCCTCACGGGTGAAACCCCATTCTCTTAATATGTCTTTTGTCATTTGTCAAATTTCCTTTGTTATTTGTTGAGGTTTGCATACAAGCGCCCCGCCTGCGCTAAAGAGTGGCACCGGCCATAAAGTTGTCATTGGTCGTTTGTTGAGCGGGGCTTACAGCCGCTCTGCCTGCGCCAAAAAGTGGCACCGCCCCTACGTTTGACTAATGACCAACGACAACTTTTTTACTTCAACCAAGGGCGTGATATTTGCTCTAATTGAGCGATTTCATCGGAGGTTAATTGCCACCCTAATGCACCGGCATTTTCTATGGCTTGCTTGGCTGTTTTGGCTCCGGGGATGGGGATTACTCCTTCTTGAGCCTTTAACCAATTTAAAGCAACTTGCGCCGGTGTGCGTTGATATTTTTCGGCAAATTTTCTTAATAATTCCAACACTCCCTCAATTTTTTGCAATCCTTCTTTACTAAACTTTGCATCCCATTGGCGGGGGCCGGTTGGTGTTATTTGTGCGGTGTATTTGCCGGTGAGTAAGCCTTGGGCAAGCGGGCTGTAGGCTAATATTGTTACGCCTAGTTGTCTTGCTGTGCTTAGAATTCCTTGGCTTTCTATTTGCCGGTTTAGTAATGAGTATCGTACTTGATTAACGGCTAGGGGGATGCCTCGTTTGGCTAAAATTTGATGGGCTTGCTGCATTTGTTCGGCTGAGTAATTGCTAACACCAACCGACTCAATTCTGCCTTTTTCTACTTCGTTGGCTAAGGCGTTCATCAAGGTTTCTTGACTCATTAAAAATGTAAATGGCCAATGAACTTGATACAAGGTGACGCGGGGCAGTTGCAATCGTTTTAAACTGTCGGTTAAGGCGTCGGAAACTGACTCGGCTGTGAAACGCCAAGGTAAGGGGCCGTATTTTGTGGCGATTTGGACATTGGCGCCGGTTTCTTTGATAAATTTACCGAGTAAGATTTCCGACTCGCCTGGGCCATAGACTTCTGCCGTGTCGAAAAATGTGATACCGGCTTCGACGGCGGCTTTAAAGGCTTCTTTGACTTGTTCTTCGCCGTAGTCTTTGCCATAGTTCCAGAAGAGTTTGTCTCCCCATGACCAGGCGCCGATGCCTAGTTTTGTGACGGTGGGGCCAGTTTTTTCGCCGGCGTTGGCGGGGCGATAGCCGAGGGTTGTGGTTTCCATATTGCCAAAATTGTCTACTCTTCCTTTAGTTTTAGCGTGGTCTTCTCTATTAAGTGTTAAACCGGCACTGTTTTCTGCCCAAGTGTCCTCACGAGTCGCCTTGTTCTCTTCGCATTTGGGCAAATTCTCCGAAAATTGAGGACAAATGTTTAAGTTAAAATTTTATTTGTCTCCAGAGAAAAATCAGTCTTAACAAGAGTTTAAGCAATTTAACTTCTGTTTGACTTTGGCAAAATAGCTATTTATTAAAAATTCCCAAAAGGCAGAAAGTAGGATGTTATCGGCAAATTTCCGATTTTGTGCTAGTTTAAAAATTAGATTTCAATAATGAGGGATGGCACCGGCCATACACAAACATGGTTGGCTTAAATAGTGCTGTAGGTAACACTAAGACGCCATTCTTCAAATAAAACCGGATAAAAGCCGTTTCAGGGTGTTATTAATTCCATCAAAACGTTATTGCATCCCCACTAATATTATTTTCCCATGATGACTCGCAATTCTCCTATGCCGACTTTGTTAGAAACTCTTGCCAGCTTTATGCCATTCCGTGTTTTAAGCTGCTTCGCGGCAGATCCTATCCCTCTCAAAAGTCCAAAAATATCTTCTTTGAATGCGGCGGTTTTATTTGCTGATATTTCTGGTTTTACGTCTCTGACAGAACGTCTTGCTCAAAAAGGTTCTGCCGGTGTTGAGGAACTCACCAAACATCTTAATGCTTACTTTGGCCAATTAATAGAGCTAATCACAGCACATGAGGGGGATATTGTCAAGTTTGCCGGCGATGCTATGTTGGCTATTTGGCCGGCAGAAACTCTTTCTTTAGAACAAGCAACTTTTCGAGCGGCTCAATGTGCTTTGGCAATTTTAAATGATTTGGGGGAATATAAAAGCGCCGATGCTCAATTACAATTACATATCGGTATTGGTGCTGGCGAACTGAAGGAATTTTACACCGGCGGTAGTGCTGATAAATGGGAGTATTTTGTGGCCGGTGAACCTATTGCTCAAGTTGCAAGTGCTGAAATAGCAGCAGGTACGGGTGAGGCTTGTATTTCTCTACCGGCTTGGAAATTAATTAAACATCAATTTAATGGCAGTTTGTTAGAAAGTAATGTTGTGCGTTTAGAAGGTTTTAATTATCAGGCATCGGTGGTGGATCGCAGTATTTTAGATTTGCCTAAATCACCTGAAATTTCCTTGAATAAAGCGATGGAAACTCGGCTGAAACGATATATCAATATGGGGGTTTTGCAACGGTTGGAGGCCGGTCAAACCCAGTGGTTAGGAGAATTGCGGCGCGTGTCGGTGATGTTTTTAAATTTGCCTGGTATTGATTATAATGCTCCCAATTCTTTGGATTTTATTACAGAGATTTTGACGGTTATTCAAAATGTTTTAACGGTTTATGAAGGCACTTTAAATAAGTTTTTGGTAGATGATAAAGGCAGTACATTGGTGATAGGTTTGGGGTTGCCGCCTTTTTCTCACGGAGATGATGCGGTGCGCTGTGTGACAGCGGGAATGGCGATTTTAGAGAAGTTGAGAAAGTTAGGATTAAAACCGAAAATTGGCATCACCACCGGCATTTGTTATAGTGGTGTAATTGGTTGTGATAAACGGCGGGAATATACGATTATTGGGGCGGTGGTGAATTTGTCGGCGCGGTTGATGCAGGCGGCAAATGATGGGATTTTGTGTGATGAGAGGACTTTTGAAAGAGCTAAAGAAAAGATAAATTTTGAAACATTAACTCCGATTAAAGTTAAAGGTAGAGATGAGGCGGTAGCGGTGTTTGTTCCGACTAGCTTTGTGGTGCAAGATCGCCCTTGGTGGATGAGTTTAGAAACTCAAAAAAATATTGTGGGGCGGGAAAAAGAAAGGGCTTTGTTGGCTGAAAAATTACAGCAATTAAAAGCCGGTGCTTCTGGGGTGATGTTGATTTCTGGGGAGGCGGGAATTGGCAAGTCTTGTTTGATAGAAAATTTGCTTTTGCAAGCACAAGATTTAGGGTTGGGTACGCTTACTGGTGCGGGGGATGCGATTGATCAATCTAAGCCTTATCATGCTTGGAATGGGGTGTTTAATCAATTGCTGGATTTAACTTTTTTGGCAACTCCAGAGGCGAAAAAACAGCAGGTTTTAGAGTTATTAGAAGATGAGGCGGAGTTGTTAGAAAAAGCGGCGCTTTTAAATGGAGTTTTGCAATTAGATTTGCCAGATACGGAAGTGACGGCTGGGTTGGTGGGGCAGCAACGGGCGGAGGCGACGCGGGATTTGTTGGTACAATTGTTGCAGGATTCAGTGAATCGTTCTCCTAAGTTGCTGGTTATAGAGGATGCTCATTGGTTGGATTCGTCAAGCTGGGCACTGGTTTTGGCGGTATCTAAGAACGTCAAGCGCTTGCTGCTGGTGATTGGAACGCGACCGATGGGTGAGCCGGTGCCGGTGGAATACGAGGAATTGCTGAGGGTGGAAGGTGTAGAACAGTTGCATTTAGAAGCAATGCACGCTACAGATACGCGAGAGATGTTGTGTCAGCGTTTGGGGGTGAAAAGTTTGCCGGATGAGGTGGTGGAGTTAATTGAGAAAAAGGCGGAGGGAAATCCGTTTTTTAGTGAGGAATTGTTGTATGGTTTGCGCGAGGCGGGGGTGATTGAAATTCATCATGGGGAATGTCGAATTGCTCCGGGGGTGGGGAATTTGGATGAGTTACGTTTTCCTGAGACGGTGCAGGGGGTAATTGCTGAGCGGATTGACCGGCTTTCTCCTAATGAGCAGCTTACTTTAAAAGTGGCGAGTGTGATAGGCCGGTCTTTTGGGTTTCGGATGTTGCGAGAAATTCATCCAATTGAGGATGATAAGTTACAATTGCCTACTTATTTAACGAAGTTAGAAAAATTTGATTTGACTCCGATGGAAACGCCGGAGCCAGAGTTGGCTTATACGTTTAAGCATATTATTACGCAGGAAGTTGCTTATGGGATGATGTTGTATTCGCAGCGCCGGCAAGTGCATGAAACTTTGGCGTTGTGGTATGAAAGAAGCTATGAGGATTTGTCGGGTTTTTATTCGGTTTTGGCGCATCATTGGAGTCAGGCGAGGGTTGCAGAAAAGGCTATTTTTTATTTAGAAAAGGCGGGAGAGCAGGCGGTGCGGGCGCACGCTTTGCGGGAGGCGTTGCAGTTATTTACGGAGGCGTTGGATTGGTTGGAAACTTTGCCGGATACGCTGGAGAGAAAAGAGCAGGAATTGCGTTTGCAAATTGCTTTGGGTAGCCCGTTAATGGCGATTAGAGGTTATGGTGCAGTCGAAGTTAAAGCAACCTACGATAGAGCCAGAGAACTTTGTCAACAAGTTGGACAAGAATCTCAACTATTTTCTATTTTAAATGCCTTGGCTGTGTCTTATTGTACTCAATCGGATTTTCCCGCTTCTCTGGAATTGTGTAAGCAACTTGAAGCTTTAGCTCAAAGTACGCAAGAGCAGCGATTGTTCCCATTATTTTCTAATTCATACACTTTTAATTTCTTCCATTTGGGGGAATTTAATCAAGCCCGATATTACGCAGAGTTGGGAATAGCGACTTATCAGCCAGAAAACCATGAGTTTTATATGGCTAAATATGCACAAGATCCGGCAATAGGGTGTTTCTTGTTTGACTGTATGGCTAACTGGTTTTTAGGGTATCCAGAGGTTGCTACTCAGCAGAGTAAAGAAATTATTACCCTAGCTCAAAAATTATCTCATCCGTTTAGTTTGGCTTATGGTTTTAACTGTAAGGCTTGGCTGGCTTTATACAGTAAACAAGTATCAAAGGCTTTACAAGAAGCGGATGGATTAATGGCTGTGGCTGTTGAAAATGAGTTTCCTTTTTTTATCATGTTATCAAATTTGATTCGGGCTTGGGTTGCCATCCAACTTGACCAGCCAGAAGAAGCGATTAATCAAATTGAAGAAACTTTAAAATTGTGGAAGTCTGTAGGAGCGGTTTTAGCTCGGCACTGTCATTTAACATTCTTGGCAGAAGGTTATGCTAAAGCCGGAAAACCGGCAGCAGCATTAGAAATTTTAGCTGAGTGTGTTGATGAAATAGAACGGACGAAAGAGTGTTTTTTTGAAGCTGAAGTTTATCGTCTTAAGGGGCAATTTTTGTTAGATTTAAACCAAGTAGAAGAGGCGGAACAAAGTTATTTAAAAAGTATTGAGGTGGCACGCCGGCAAGAGGCAAAGTCTTTAGAATTACGAGCTAGTATTTCTTTGTGTAGCTTGTGGCAGCAGCAAGGCAAAACAATCGAAGCTAAAGCATTGCTAAGTGAGATTTATGGTTGGTTTACGCAGGGGTTTGATATGCCAGATTTAATCGCGGCGCAACAATTGCTGAGGGAACTTTCTTAAAAAAATTGGAAGAAAAACCTGGATGTGATTTTTTCTCCTTTAAGATAAAAAAATCTACTCGCTCCCGCCTATCTGCTGTATTTATTAGCAAATTAAACAATAAAGGGTGTTATGAATCAAAAAGGGGAAGTGGTTACTGGGGTGTTTCCTCGCTCAGTTTTATCAACAAATCGAGCGGAATTTGGAGCCACAAATGAGACGCAAGAAGCGAAAAAACAGGCGCTAAAATTGCTTGTGAAAGATGATAAAAAAATTCCAGAAGATTTGCAGGGTCATGTCTTTATTATTGGGCCGGTGGGCTCGGTAAATTCTCCTAATAAGCCTGGTACAGAAATTGTTTTTCCTGCCAGTGATGGCTCAACTGCTCTTTATAATGGCGATGGAATGGTTTATCGCTTAGATTTTAATGATATTCCTGCGGGAGTGAAGTTTTCTTCGGCGTTGATGAAAACTCCCTGTTATTATGCTGATATTGCCACGTTTCGCCAAAAAAAAATAAAGTTTTATAATTTAGGAATTTTACGTTTTTCTGAAAAATTGGGAGCAAGAAATCAGCTTAATACTGCTTTTTTACCAATGAAGTTTTCTGAGGAAGAAGGTTATCGTTTGTTGGCAACGTGGGATATTGGCCGGCCTTACGAAATTGACACCGAAACTCTGGAACTTATAACGCCGGTGGGGAATAGTTCGGAGTGGCGTCCGATGAATCCTTTAATGGCAGATTTGCCTTTTCAACCACCTTTTCCTTTCCCTTTAATTCAAGGTTCAGCGCATCCTTGTTTTGATTTTAATACAAAAGAAATGTTTACGGTTAATACTGGCCGGTCTTTAACCACATTTCTTTCACAATTACGACCAGTAATTTATTGGGTTTTGGATGTTCTAAGTTTAATCAGACCTCACCCTCCTGAAGATATCATTATCCAGCAACCAAGAGAAGCACAAGAAGAAAAACAAGCACCTTCCCAAAACATTTTTGAGAAAATTATCGATTTTTTTAAAAGCTTAATTTTAGCAATTTACAATTTGTTGCAAGCCTTCAACCCGTTTAGTAATTTTACCTACTTGGTGCGCTGGGATGGTAAAGGAAATATTCAAAAATGGAAACTCGTACAAGCAAATGGCTGTCCGGTAAAAATTGAGCAAAGTCTACACCAATTTGCCATAACGGAAGATTATATTATCCTGATAGATACGGCATTTAAAATGCTGATAGAAGAGATATTGCCGGCGGCACCAGGTAAAAAATATAAAAGTGTTGAGAAATGGTTAAGGAATTTAATAGACAGGCAACAATTAGCCGACAATCGGGTTTATATTGTTCGTCGAGAGGCGCTAAAACCAGACAAGAAAAAAGTCCGGGTACAAAAAGCCAGCATTCCTCGTGGTACAAATCATTTTATAGCTGAATACAAAAATCCCAACCAACAAATTACTCTGCACATGGCAAATATGGGGACTTGGGATGCGGCGGAGTGGATTCGAGATATTGATGAATCAGTGTTTAAATCAGGGGAAATTGACGATTTAGAAAAACTTTATGGGGTGATTATGGGCCCAACAGATATAAGCCGGCTGGGATGCCATATTCTGAATGGAGAAACCGGCAAATTAATCCGCTCAGATTTGACGGATCTCTACGAGAATTATAACTCAAATAAATCTGAGGAAAATAAAGAAGAAAAACCTTATTCTCAGTACACTTGGGGGCCGGCATTATTTACTTGTGTGGATACGCCGCCGCCGCAAGAATTGCAAGATATTTACTGGAGTTGTTTGGGATGTTGGCCGGAGTTACTAACAAAACACGGGTTAAAACTGTACAAAGACTTTAAGTATCGAGACGTGCCAGAACATGAAGTTATTAACCTAACAAAAGAGGGAATCCAATCAAACTTATTGCGCTTGCATATTAAGCCTTTAACGATTGTTAGCGGGTCGGAAAATCGTTTAGAAATTCAAGATATCTATCAGTTTCCGAGTAATTCGTTTGGGACTTCACCGCAATTTGTGCCTCGCGCCGGTGGGAGTGGAAACTCAACGGATGGGTATATTGTTTGTGTGGTGCATCATGGCACAGATGAGGAAACAGATAATGGTAATGAAATTTGGATTTTTGATGCGGCAAATCTTAAACAAGGGCCGGTTTGTCAGCTATGGCATCCAGAACTTAAACTCGGTTTTACTGTACATACAGCTTGGTTGCCAAAAATTAGTAAACGCACAGCAACTTACAATATTCCTGTTGAGGACGATTATAAAGATTTAGTTGCAAAGCAGCCGCCTGAAATTCAAGAATTATTTGAGAAAGAAATTTACCCGCATTTTCAATCTTAAGCTGAACTCTGCCCACCATTATAACCGGGTGGGCACTCAACAGGGCTTGAAAATACACCGGCACTTAACTATCGTGGGAAAATACAGTAAACTGATACACAACCTGCGATGACAGCCGAAAACTTATCAAACTTCGACCAAACCCAACCACCACAACCGGTAATATTGCCGCAAATAAAGCTTCTGACGATGTTTCGTCTGGGTTTATTTCAAATGGGGTTAGGCATTTTAGCCGTCTTAACCTTGGGAGTGCTCAACCGCGTAATGATTGCCGAGTTAGCCATTCCCGCCACCATCACCGCCGCCACCATTACCGTATCGCAATTTGTGGCACCCTTGCGAGTTTTATTTGGGCAAATGTCCGATAGCAAACCGCTGTTTGGAACCCACCGCACCGGCTATGTTTTGATTGGGGCCGGTTTATTTGCAATTGCCTTATTTTTTGCTACTCAAATTATATGGCAATTAGGCAATGTTGTCAACGCTGCCGGTGGTTGGGTTTGGAACACTCAAACTTTTGGTTTAACGGCAGCTTTAGCCGGTATTTTCGCCCTTTATGGCACAGCAAGCTGCATAAGTTCCACCCCATTTTTTGCCTTATTAGTCGATGTTTCCGAAGAAGAAAATCGCGGCCAATTAATAGGCATTGTCTGGTCAATGATGACCGTAGGAATTGCGGCTGGAGGAATTACCAGTAAAGTCTTGTTAAAACGCTTAGAAGACAACAATGCCTCCTTAGAAATTATCCAATCAGCCATTAGCAACTTATTTCTGATTGTGCCGGCAATTGTTTTTATTTTAGCAGTAATTGCCACCTGGGGAGTCGAAAAAAAATACTCGCGTTATTCCACTCGCGTCAGCACAAGCAACCGCGAAGACAAAATCACATTAGGCATGGCAATTAAAATCCTCACTGCCAGCAAACAAACCGCCTTATTTTTCACCTTCATGCTGATAATGAGCATAAGTTTATTCATGCAGGAAGCAGTTTTAGAACCCTATGGCGGGCAAATTTTTGGAATGTCAATTCCCGAAACTTCGCTGTTAAATTCGTTTTGGGGAATTGGGATGTTAATGAGTTTAAGTGCCACCGGCTTTTACCTTGTTCCCCGCTTAGGAAAACGCAAAACCACGCAGTTAGGATGTTTGGCAACTTCAGTAAGTTTTCTGTTAATTATCTTGTCAGGATTTAGCGCCAATCAAGGATTATTAAAAGCCGCGATGGTATTATTTGGATTATCTGCGGGAGTTGCCACAACCGGCGCGTTGAGTTTAATGCTAGATTTAACTGCTGCTGAAACTGCCGGTACTTTTGTCGGGGCGTGGGGTTTAGCGCAGGCAATGGCGCGGGGAAGTGCTACAATTTTGGGGGGAATTGTTTTAGATATTGGTAAGAGTTTGTTTGGGGTGCCACTCCTTGCTTATGGCAGTGTTTTTGCAATTCAAGCAGTGGGAATGTTACTGGCAATTTGGTTTTTAAATTATGTCAATGTGCAGGAGTTTAAAGACAATGCTAATGCGGCTATTAAGGCAGTGATGGAGGGGCAATTGGATTAGCCACCGGTTAAAACCAGCATCGCCACCGATATCGCCACCAATATCGCCACCGATTAAAACCGGTGGCTACACGAAGAAAACCCCCGGAGGGGGTTAAAAAGTTAAAAGTTATAATTGAGTTGAGGAAGATGGATTTTTTTACAGAAATCTTGGAATTTTGCGATACAATTGCCGAAAAAATTGGCAAGCAATTGTTAGAAGATTTTGGCAAAGTGCAAGCAGACGAAAAAGCAGATGGCAGTTTAGTTACTCGTTCCGATAAATGGGCAGATATTGAAATTACCCAAGCAATAAAAGCCGCCTTTCCTACACACGGAATCTTAAGCGAAGAGGGAGATCATGTTTTCCCAGAAAACGAATATTGCTGGATTATTGACCCTTTAGACGGAACTACAAATTTTGCGCGGGGGATTCCTATTTGGGCAATTTCAATGGCTTTATTTCATCACGGAAGGCCGGTTTTTGGCTACGTTTCTTTACCTCCTCTGGGGCAAACATTCCATGCTTTTTCTGACCAAGCTTTTTTAAACAAACGCCCCATTCATACTAGCCAACGTCCCCCCGGCAAAAATGAATTTTTCAGCTTTTGTTCGCGCAGCATTGCCTCAATTGAGCATCCCTTTTCGTGTAAAATAAGAATGTTAGGAGTTGCCAGCTATAACTTTTTAAACGTGGCTGCCGGCTGGACATTAGGAGGAGTCGAAGCCACCCCGAAAATCTGGGATATAGCAGCAGTTTGGACAATTGTAAAAGCAGCCGGTGGTTGTTGGGTTTCCTTGGAATCAGAAACACTTTTTCCCTTAGAACCTGGCAAAGATTATAGCCAAAAAAACTACCCAACAATGGTAATCAGTAAAGAAGAATGGGGGCCGGTTTTTAAACCCCTAATTGCCGTAAAAAAATTCGGATAGTACCCCCTTTGCCTATCATTAAATATCAGCGTTCATATCTGCGTTCATCTGCGTTCATCTGCGGTTAAATAATCAATCATGCCAAAAGAAATCAGCCACAGGCCCATCTTTTAAAGGCCAATCTTGATCTGGATTAAGCAAAATTGAACGCTGAATAAAACCCGCATTATTAACTCTCCGCATCACCCGGCTAGGAATACCATAACCGTAAATAATATGACCTTTGCCGGCCAAAACCACCACCTGATAATCGGGGTTATTTTGAGCAAAATTTGCAATAGTTTCCGCCATTGTTTCATCCCACAAAACTTGTGCCAGAAAAAAATTATCAAAATTGGCACTATTACCATGACCGGCCCCAGAATGTTGTTTAAACACCTCCATCACCATATTTTTATATTCCGCATTATCCGTGCGAATTTCGGCATCTGAGGGAATATATAGCCGGTCTTCTGCGGTTAAACTTTGTAAACCCCCCCGCGCTACTTTTCGCGTCACTTCCGACGGCGTATTTAAAGCCAAAACCCGCAAATTATTAGCCTTCGCAAAACGCAAAATCGGTGCATACAACTCCCAATCAAAACCCCAACGTTTGTTATATTCGCTTTTTTCAAACAACTCAACTTCGCTAATTTTTCCCGCCAAATAATCATCAATTACGCCTTGAAAAGGCCGCTGAAACATCTCCATAGCAATAGCAATTTTAGGATTTTTGCTATGTAATTGTTGGATGATTTGTAATTGGGCTTTGTGATCAGCTTCGCTGTCGTGAGTTTCTCCCAAATACACAACATTTGCTTTTTCCAAAAGCGGAAAAAACTGCTCACGGGTGTAAATTTGTTGTTCGACGGGAGAAGTAATTTTTTGTGCTTCTGCGGTGCCGGTGCATAGCAACAAAAAACCGAGAGAAAACGCCAAAAATTTTGTCATTTGTCATTTGTCCTTTGTCATTTGAGACGAATTGTCATAGCATTTTTGACACTTACAGTTATTTCTTTTGCGTGGGGTATATTTTCTCATCGCCTAGGCGCCCAGGAAGGAGACATATCAACCCCCGGATTATTGGTTAGGTTGGTAACATTTGAACCATCAGCATTCATGGCATAAATTTCCATATTGCCATCACGTTCCGAATGAAAAATTATTTTACTGCCATCAGGCGACCACGCAGGAAACGTATCAAAATTAGGGTTTTTTGTTAAATTAATAACATTGGTTCCATCCGCATTCATCACATAAATTTCGCTATTGCCATCGCGTTCCGAAACAAAAGCAATTTTACTGCCATCAGGAGACCAGGCCGGTGAAAAATCAGCCTCTTTTGTATTCGTCAATTTCACCAAATTTGAACCATCTGCATTCATCAAATAAATATTATCCTCATCATTATCTCTATCAGAAGAAAATGCTATTCTTTGACCATCAGGCGACCAAGCAGGAAACCCATCACTGGCGCGGTTATTAGTCAGGTTAACTAAATTCGTTCCATCAGCATTCATAACAAAAACTTCAAAATTGCCATTTCGATAAGAATCAAAAGCAATTTTGCTGCCATCCGGCGACCAATCAGGCGAGTAATCACCCCCCGGATGATTCGTCAAATTAACTTGATTTGAGCCATCAATATTCATCAAATACAGTTCTGCATTGCCATCTTTATCGGACAGAAAAACAATTTTCTCCCCATTTGGCGACCACTGTGGTAAATTAGGTAAAGGAGAATTGCTAGTAATTTTTGTTACATTCGAGCCATCAAAATTCATAAAATAAATTTCTGGGCTGCCATCGCGGTCAGAAATAAACACAATGCGACTTTCATTTGAACTTTGAGCCATCCCCCACTTATGATGACCGGCCATCACCAAAACCACGCCAAATACAAACACCGAAATTAAACGCAAAATCGAGAGGTTTTTCATAAAATTTTCCTCACCACACACTCTTTATATTAACAGACTGAGACGCTTTTTTATTCATCCTCAAATTATCTAAATATTCCGGAAACAGCATTTATTTTTTTTAAACTATCATTATCCACCGGCCCTCCTTACTGTTAATTACCATTAAACTGCTGTTTTCAATTATAAGCTATATTTGCTAACCTTTCAACCCCAAACTTTTTACTTCAAACAAGAATTTGATAAAATTTAAATAAAAACTCCACCAAACATCCCAAGCTTAAATCATGCAATCCCTAAACCTTGGAAAATACCTAACCCTACAAGAATTTTGCACCTGTAGTAAAACCTATCAAAAATATGCCGAGTCAATTGATCCTTACCCGAAAAATATTGAAGAAACTATCCCCGCTTTACAAGCACTTAACCAAATAATTATTGACCCCATTATCGATAACTTTGGCCGCGAAAACTTTAAGCTAACCTATGGGTTTTGTTCTCCAACCCTCAAAAGATACCTAGACAAAAAAGACCCCCAAACCGGCCAAAAAAACGGCAGAATTGACACCAGCCGCGACCAACACATCGCCCACGAAATCAACAAAAAAGGTCAATATTATTGTAGCCGGCTAGGAGCAGCCTGTGATTTTTTAATCATCAGCGAATCCAGCGATAAAGTCCTAGACTGGTTATTACAAAAACAATTGCCCTTTGATTCAATTTATTATTATGGAAAAACTCGACCTATTCATATCAGTTATGGCCCCCAAAACAAGCGAGATATCTGGACATTTACCGAAACCGGAATCCCCAGCAAAAAAGGCATAGAATATTGGAGAGAATTAGCCGGGAAAATTCCCAAATAACAGTAACTTTTTATTTGGAGAGGCGGTTTATCTTTAATTTATTCTCCCAGTTTCATCACGGATAAACACGCCCCTAAATTTCGGCCATTGGCATTAATTATGTTTTGTTTGACGCGCACGCATTGCCGAACGTAAGAGCTTAACTTTATAAGGATCTGCATCTTTTTTCCAGCGTAATTGATAGCCAACAATCACCGCACAATGTTCTTCCAAACATTTCAGCCAACCGCTACGATTACTAATCGCAGAAAAGTCATCTAATAACCCCCAATTTCTCTCCTGCTGCGTTAATTTTGCAAACTTTTCATAAAGCGGGTAATCGCACATTACCAAATTATCTTTTTCGTGAAGCACCGGCGGATTATCTTCAACTTTCCACCTTTGATAACTCACCTTCAAATCCCGTAAATCCACCTGCATACAACTTTTTAAAAGCGGATGTGGATCTGTATCAAACTCAGGGTAAAACAAATAAGAAATCTTTGGGGCTTTCGTACTTAACTTAATCACATTAAACTTATCTAACCGGCCAATTGTCCGACTCGCGCAACCTTCATAAACCCGCAACAAAGGATCAAGAGATTCTAAAGCAGAAACATGAAACCAAAAAGAATTAGGCCAAAGTTTTCCAACCGAACTATTTTCACAACTTTCGCGGATAATATTAAGATGACCACTGCTAAAAAGCAACGCATCAGCTTCGCGACAAGCTTGTTTATAACTACCAAACAACCCCTTAATATCCTCCTTAGCCTCAAAAGTCAACTCCACCGGCTTCGGACGCCGGCTAAACCGAGAAAGCGCCAAATAAACCAGCAAATCTTCCCGCCGTTTTTGCGTAATTGCCTCCCATTCTTTCATATCCGTTGCCCGCAAAATCACATCAAAAGCCCGGCGTAAACTGCCAAATTCCGCCTTAATTTCCGCCTCAGATGGCAATTCGCCCTTAGCCGGTAAACGACCCCTTTCTGCCACAAAAGCCATTAAAGGCGTAAGCAATTCCTGATACTCTTCAAAGCTTTTAAAATTTTTGCGAATTCTGGGCGTACTCGTGCGAGAGCGAAATTTCAAAGCCTTATAAACTTCCGCCTCTGCTTCATCACGAAAAACAAAATAAATCCCCAACCCAATAGGAACAGAATCAGCCTCTAAAACCTGATCAATATAAACTTTCAACTCTTCCTGCTCATAATACTTTTGAAACGTATTTCGACTCGTAATAATTCCATCCCCATAAACCATCCAACCTTGTTGATAATCATCCACCAAAATTTGAGCAGAAACAACCAAAACCCGCTTAGTTAAACTCCAAGCTTCCCGCAAAGCATCCTGACGTTCCACCCTATCTTCAATAACATTAATCACATAACCAATATTCACAATATCCGCAGAAACCTTGCCATTATGCGGAAAATAATAAGGGTCCCACCCAACACTATCATAACCCTTTTCCTTCATGCGGCTAACATCCCCACCATAACCGCAACCATAATCAAAAAAAGTCGTTTTTTCCCTAAATAAATCCGCCTCCAAAGCCGTCCGCACCGGCTTAGATAAACTCGTGCGAGCCATCGCCGCCTTATGCCGATCAATTCGCAATTTCAACTCTTCCCAACCACAATCAATCCGACAAACAAGCCAATGATTATTAAAAGCAATTTTTTGGCAATTTAAACGTTGTTGCCAGCCAATTTTCATCCCAATACCGCGAGTTTCATCCAACAAACCCAGCAACTCCTCTTGACGAGTTAACTCCGCAAACTCCTCATAACAAGGATAACCTTGCATAACAAAAGTTTCTTTACGGTGTAAAACCGGCGGATTATTTGTATCAGCATAATCCCGACTCGTCACATCTAAATTATCCATTCCCACAACAATAGTAGAGCGTAAAGCCGGGTGAGGATCGCTATCAAAATCCGGATAAAATAAATAAGAAACTTTTGGTCTATCAGTTTGAAACTTAATTAACGTCACATTTTCGGGACAACCCGCCACAACATAAGCCAACTTTTCATATAAACGCAACAACGGATCAAGAGCAAAAACAGCCGAAGAGTGAACATAAAGAGCATTTGGTAAATGTTTTCCCACAGTTGAAACTTCGCAGAGATTACTAATAACACCTGCTTGTTTAACTTGAGAAAGCATTTCCTCAGCCGCCACAAAAGCAGACTCATAACACCCAAAAAAAGCCTCAATATTTTTTTGCAAAGAAGCCGGCAAAACCTCCAAACCCACCCGTTCCCGAAAATTACAAACAGCCACATCAATAACCACATCTTCCCGTTGCTGTGTGGCAGATTCCCCATCAGCAGAAACAGTTTTTATGGAAGCAAAACTGCAATCACTCATAGCCTTTCCTGCGGACGACCGCCCTATCAGCTTGTGATACCAATCATCTACCAATCCAACACAAAACCTTAAAAATTTAATAAAATCTTTTAAATTCACCCCACTTGCACACCAATTTATGTTAAATTAAACAAAAACTAAAAACCAATTTAGGGGTAAAAAATCATGGAAACAACCTTAACAACTCCCCTTGCATTAGAAATCGACTTAACAGACGAACAATTTTTCCAGCTATGTCAAAAAAACCGCGACTTAAAATTTGAGCGCACAGCATCAGGAGAATTAGTTATTATGTCACCAACCGGCGGAAACACAGGCAAACGTAACATTAAAATAGCCGCTCAACTAGAAATATGGAGCAGCAAAACAAACCTTGGCCATGCCTTTGACTCATCCACCGGCTATAAACTCCCCAACGGTGCGGATCGTTCCCCAGACGCCTCATGGATACAGCGGCACCGTTGGGAAGCATTAACACCAGAACAAAAAGAAAAATTTATACCCCTTTGCCCTGATTTCGTCATCGAATTACGCTCACCTAGCGACAGCCTTAAAACCCTCCAAGAAAAAATGAAAGAATACATCAACAATGGAGCCAATTTAGGCTGGTTAATCGACCCAAAAACCAAACAAGTAGAAATCTATCGACCTTCTCAAAATGTAGAAATTCTCGAAAATCCCACAACATTAGTCGGCGAAGAAGTCCTACCTGGTTTTATCTTAGACCTAACCACAATTTGGGACATTTAAAACACCCACTAAACCCCTTTACCCAAACCTTAAAAACAAAAAAAGTGGGCAAAAGCCCACCCCAAAAACTAAGGATAAAAACACATTTGAGGCAAACCCAAAGTCTCATCCCAACCCATCATCAAATTAAGACACTGAATAGCCTGCCCAGCCTGACCCTTAATCATATTATCAATCACCGACATCACAATTACCCGGTCAGTACGCGGATCAACCTCCACCCCGATATAACAAAGATTAGTTCCACAAGCCCATTTTGTCTGTGGATAAACCCCCGTCGGCAAAACCTTAACCCAAGGCGAAGAACGATAAAAAGCCGAATAAATAGTAAGTAAATCTTCCCTTACCAAACCCGGATCACGCAAAGTAGCATAAACCGTAGCCAAAATACCCCGAACCATAGGAATCAAATGCGGCGTAAACTGCACCCTCACCTCATGGCCGGCCAAATCACTACAAATCTGCTCAATCTCAGGAGTATGCCGGTGACGCCCCACATTATAAGCACCCAAAGAATTATCAGCCTCAGCCAATAACAAATTAGTTTTCGCCTGTCTACCCCCCCCAGAAGTACCAGATTTTGCATCAACAATCGCCGTTTCAGGTAACACCAAACCCTGTTTAAGAAGCGGAGAAAGCGCCAATAAACTAGCCGTCGGATAACACCCCGGACAACCAACTAATTGAGCCTCCTTAATGCGTTCTCGATACAACTCAGGCAACCCATAAACAGCCTTTTCCGCCGCATCCCTATCCGTCCGTTCCCCACCATACCAAGCCGTGTAAGTATCCAAATTAAAAAAGCGATAATCTGCCGAAAGATCCAGCACCTTACAGCCTTTTTCCAACAAAGTTGGAGTCATTTTATACGCCAAACCATTTGGAAGCGACAAAAACACCACATCACAGCGATTTGCCATCACCTCCACATCCACCGGCTCAATAACTTGAGACACAGAATGCCCCAAATGCGGATATAAATCAGAAAAAGGCTTACCCGCACTACTGTCACCCCCCAGATAAGTCAACTCCAGCTTAGGATGATCCATCAGCAGGCGCACCAATTGCACCCCGCCATACCCAGAAGCACCAACAATCCCCACTCGTAGACGTTGCGAATCATTCATAATAGTTACTCCCTAACCATTTTTTTCCTAACGTTCGTGCCGTATTTGCTGAATTCTATACCACGTTGGCTTGTGCGAACCGTTGCACGGCACCATAGTTTTTAAGCAATTACTTCATCACACTCATAGTGTGTAGATTGAATCGCCCGATAGATGGCAATGGTTTTTCGTACTCTTTACCAATGTTGTAGGGAGGACTTGTAACCGTCAGTTCTAAACATTCATCAGGCAGCCTTGACATCGCCTCTAGGCAATCGATCTGATAAATTATGCAGTTTGGTGCTTCATAATAGGGTGGGCCCAAACAGCTAACGATTTCCGCCAATGCTTTGCGAGTTACCATGCTGGGGCGCTTTACTTCTTTTCAAATACATCTGGCTCAAAATTATACAGCCATCACCCCCATCAATTCTTCCCCCCTCTCCCCCTTTCCCCCAACTCCACCCCAACCAACCCGTACTCGCCACCCCCAAACGGGCTAAAATCGAAAATATTATAAGCTTAAGAAAACTTTACGAGTAAATAGCTGGACTATTCCGTGCAATCGCCCCAAAACCCCATAACACAAAACGTCAAATTTGACCCCATCGACACCGCCCTAGACGAACTCAAAGCAGGCCGGTGTATAGTAGTCGTCGATGACGAAAACCGCGAAAACGAAGGCGACCTCATCTGCGCCGGCCAATTCGCCACACCAGACATGATCAACTTCATGGCCATCCATGCCAGAGGTTTAATCTGTCTCGCCATGACCGGCCAACGCCTCGACGAACTCGACCTTCCCCTGATGGTCTCCAATAGCAAAAACCTCTCCGACCAAACCGCCTTTACCGTCAGCATCGACGGAGCCCGCCACCTCGGAGTCACCACCGGCATATCCGCAGAAGACCGCGCCCGCACGATTCAAATCACCCTCAACCCAACCAGCCAACCTAACGACCTCCGCCGGCCCGGACACATCTTTCCCCTCCGCGCCAAAGAAGGCGGCGTACTCCAGCGGGCCGGTCACACCGAAGCAGCCGTAGACCTCTGCCGACTCGCCGGCCTCTACCCAGCCGGAGTGATCTGCGAAATTCAAAACCCAGACGGCTCAATGGCAAGGCTACCCGAACTCATCGGATATGCAAAAGAGCACAACCTCAAAATCATCAGCATCGCCGACCTGATCAGCTACCGCCTAAAACACGACCGCTTCGTACAACGCGAAACCGTAGCCCTCCTGCCCACCGAATTCGGCCAATTCAAAATCTACGCCTACCGCAACCTCCTAGACAACACCGAGCACGTCTCCATAGTCAAAGGCGACCCCAAAGACTTCGCCGAAAAACCCGTCATGGTGCGCGTTCACTCCGAATGTCTCACCGGCGACGCCCTCGGCTCATTACGCTGTGACTGCCGAATGCAGCTACAAGCCGCCCTCAAAATGATCGAACAAGAAGGCGAAGGCGTCATAGTTTACCTGCGCCAAGAAGGACGCGGCATCGGACTCGTCAACAAACTCAAAGCCTACTCCCTCCAAGACTTAGGCTACGATACCGTCGAAGCCAACGAACGCCTCGGCTTCCCCGCCGACCTCCGTAACTACGGCATGGGAGCCCAAATGCTCAACGATCTGGGCATCAAAAAAATCCGCCTCATCACCAACAACCCCCGCAAAATTGCCGGTCTCAAAGGTTACGGCATCGAAATCGTAGACCGCGTACCCCTGCTCATCGAAGCCAACCCCTATAACTGCTTCTATCTCGACACAAAAGCCCAAAAACTCGGCCATATGTTGCTTCAAACCTACCTAGCAACCGTTGCCATTTTCTGGGACGACGAACCCACCCTCCCAGAACGCTATAACCGGCTCGAAAAAATCCGCTCCCACGTCCTCGATCACCACCTTCTACTCCGCGAAGAAGCCAGGCCGGTCATCTTACCCCTCTTTGGCAAACCCTCCGTCACCGTCCATCTTGGCCTCGATCAACCAGGCATGGCATCCCCCGACTGGTACCGCCAACCCAACCACCCCTATCTCGAATCCCTTGCCCAAATTCTCGATAAAATTGCCACTCTGCCTCAACTCGCCCGCATGGAATTCTTAACCTCCACCGGCGGCCACGACCCCCTAATCCACTTAACCGCCGATCTCGACCGCCAAAACTACAGCTTATTAAATCAGCTACCCTCTTCTGTTTGTCAACATCTCGAAACCCAAATCATCTACAACTTTAGTCAAGAGCATCCCAAATAAATCTTGACAAAAACCTTACTCAGTGGTATGGTCAGTCGTAAATAAAGAATTGGCAAACTTTCCCTCATCCCCAGACCAATTCACAATTCACAACTGACCACTAACCCCTGAAAAATTAAGGCACAAAAGGAATAATATTCCGCAGAAAGCCCCGCACCTTCAGCAAGAAAATAAGATGCTGAATATCCGAGCTAATTCTTACCTCTGCCGGCCCTTTTTGTAAATCTTCTTGAATCGAAATATACTCCGCCGCACTCACGAGGCTGCCATCCAAAGGCGAACGCGCCTCCGTAAAAATCTCTGTCCGCAGAATTTCTTCGGGAATATCCTCTGGCGGGGGTAAAGCAAGGGCCGGTGAAACCACACCGACAAACCACAAAAGTAAACAAATAACAGCAAACTTTTTCATGGGTCTGTCCTCCAACCGGCTCCTTAACCCATGTTACTCGAAATAGCTGCTTTGAGAAACCAACTCCTCACTCGGTTTTTGTCGCACAGCGGCCAATTCCTTCCCTACCCGAACTTGCACAATCACCTCGTTGAGATAATTGCTAATATAAGATGTTAACGCATGGATAAACGTCACAACGCCCAGCATTTCACATAGCTCCTCAAAAGTAGCGATTGCATGGTAAGACAAATTATTCATTCCTCCCTCGAAAGCGATGTTTCCGCCAATCAATTCTGCACCTATCGCCCCCCCAATATAAAGCCCAGCCCCCAACATAAATAACGTCCGAGTTTTTGCCGGCAGATGACCTAAAAACTTAACATAAGATAGCCCCAATATCACCAACAAAAAAGCTGCCGGTACAACCCAAGTAAAGTAAAGAAAACCCGTCGCTCCTAACAACTTACGAGTCGGTGAAATCAACTGTTCGTGAAATTGAAAAAGCTCATCAAAAGAAAGAAAGCAAAATACCCCCGATAAAAACCCCCAGTGGCGTGCATAGCGAGAATTATCTTGTTTTTTTACATAAGCAATCAGCCCTAGCAGCAGCCCACTAAACAGCAATGTCAAAGCTGAATAAAGCGTAGGTATATTTCCTTCCCCATCTACATTAACTAGACTGTGTGAATAATATTTTAATGGATAATTAGGAAAGAAAAAGTTACTTAAATGTGTTAAAAAAGAAAGCGTTGCCAGAGAAAAAACAATCAACAGCAAAAACCGTGTTACCTTCCACGGAGACAAGGAAACTTTTAATTTCATAGCTTTATTCTCAATAATTCTGGGAACTTTTTCCCACTAGAAACATAGACTTAGAGGGTGCCAGATCCAGATTGACTCTGCCATTTCCAAGAACTGTTTAGCTCTTATTTCTACGACTTTTAGTGAGGTTAAGGTAAGTTTAATACAAGGTAAAGGGAAAATAGCTCCCCCCGTAGATAGATCACATATCCTGACTTTTGACATATGTAATCATCCAATGCACCAGAAAAATCCTGAAGAGTTTGGTTAAAAAGGCAGTAAAAAAACCACTTAAACAGGCCAAAAAACCAGAAAATCTAACTCTATTATGACCTGGTATCAGCAGGCAAAACACTTTTAAACAAGCACAAAAAGCCTTTTTTGCCTACCCCTCTTAGGCTAAAAAAGAAATAGTTATTCAATTTTCTTCGCCCAGAGAATTTTACAAACCAGGCGGTAAAGGTTCATTACAAACATTATGAATCTCAGCAATGAGCTGCATCAACTCAGGATAATTTTCTCGATACTGGGGAATCAAAGCCAGCGGACTCAACAAAGCCGCCGCCGCAATATCCGCCACACTCAAATTATCTCCCACCAAAAAAGGCGAAACTTGCCACCGGCAGCGCAAAAACTCCATCGCCTTCTCCAAACGCAGAGCAGCCAGCCGTACCGAAGCCGAATTAATCTTATATTGCCGGCGTACCACCCCAATCACCAACTGACTAAAAAAAGACTCATCAATAGACTTACCGGCACCGGCACGAAAATCATAATAAACAAACCGCGCCGCCACCCCAACACTTTCATCCAGCCAATCTTCCAACATCCAAGCCTCCGCCTGTAGCGACGGGGAAGCCGGTAAAAAAGAAGGCAGAGGCTGGTAGCCTTCGAGAAACCTTAAAATCTCCGTAGAATCACCAATTGCAGCCGGTTGATTTTCCAATTGCGGAAGTAAAACAGGCATAGTCGTCAAACCCGTAAGCGGTTTCAACTTCAAAGCATGAAACCCAGGAGTTAAATTTTCCACCGCATAAGGAATTTTCTTATAACCCAGAGCCAAACGAGCCTTACGGCAATAGTGAGACGTACTGAACTGTAAAAGCAACATTAATCAGCCAAAAAATCCAATAAAAAACCGGGAAGATAGCACCCCGACAAACATAACAAACCGAACAAAATCAGACAATAGAGCTAGGCTTGAATTTCTCAAAAACAAGACTAGCCCCTTTGTGCTGTTTGGTTCAACACAGAACCCTTGAAAGCTGATGGAAAAACCCATCAAGAAAGTGGAGAGGAGCGAATGCCAGAGCAAACGCTCTTTCAACTTCCGTGAAAAAACACGCTCTTTAAATAGCTCGCAAAAAAAGTGAGGAGCGAGCCAACCAATTAAGGAGTTTTGGTTGCGGGTGTAGCAGCCGGAGACTTTTCGCCCTTTTCACCAGCAGCGGGAGACTTAGTATCAGTAGACTTAGCACCACCAGCAGGAGCAGCCGGACTTGTAGTAGCGCCACCGGCAGGAGCAGCCGGAGTAGAACCACCAGCAGGAGTAGCTTCAGGGGTTGTAGTGGTTTCGCCACCGCAAGCAGCCAAAGTGCCGGCCAAACCCAGACTTAAAACCAAAGCAACTAATTTTTTGTTCATAGACCAATAGTTCGCTACTTACGCCACCCAACAGGGGGGGATGGATAAGCACGTTACCTCCTAATAAAGTTGACAATCAGCAGTGTATCAGTGTTGAAGAGCCGGCGGTATGTAGAAGCGATTTTCGCGCTCCTAGTAAGTAGTTGCGCTCAACAGCGAATCTACTATAGCCGAGAACCAAGTCTAAACTGAAAAGTCCAGCCTTAAGCCCGATTCAACAGCGGCCCAAATTGTAATCCGCTAGATGAATAAGATACTTCATTTAACCAAAAATTTCATAAAAGTCAACATACTTGTTTAGGACGGTTTTCCCCTCCCCCACAACCCGCGTGAAATTGTACCAGAGAAAAACAGCCTCTCTGCTAGGATGGTGGAGATTCATTTCTAGTCGCACACCTGTACCCACAGGCCCGATCTGAGCCAGTCTGAAAAGCTCATCAAATCTTGGGAGATCGAGCCGTGCAAAAATAGTGATTTGATATAGGACAAGTCTATGACTGCTGCTATTAAAGCCTCTCTTTCGAGCCACCGGCTCCAACCCCTACCCAAACCTGAAAGTGCCGCAACCAGCGCCAAAGTCACGCCCATAGATAGAAAAAAAACAACCCTACCATCCGTTAGCAGGGGCGAGCAAACCGTACAAATGATGCCCTCGCCGACACAGATGCCGGTGTGGTTGCGTTCTTTGATAGAAGCTCAACAAGCTTCATCGATATTAACCTTGGTTTTAGTCGCGGCTTGTTTAAGCGTCTATGGCTTCACCGTCTACTCCCAGGAAAAATGGCAACAAGAATCGAGCAAACTGAACTCTTTGCGCCGCGACGAGCGCCAATTGATCGCCGCCAATGAAACCCTCAAAAATCAAATTGCCAAATTAGCCGACCGTCCGGGCAGCGGTTTAGTGCAACCCAATTCCTCTCAAATTATGTTTCTCGAACCAGCCCCCCAGCGCACTCAACCAGCAACCCCCGCCCAGTCTCGCCCAGTAATGCCCCAAGATACCGAGCCCGCTCCTCTCGGTTACTAACATTTGTGGCCCAATGGACATAAATAGCAGCAATTGGCCGTTTTTTTTCCAAAAAACCACCGATGGGTTGATTGACAAGGGTAAGTAAATAAAACCCCAACAAGAGTTATTGTTTGCGAGAATACAGGCCGAGGAAATAATGGATGCCAGCAACCCCCCAAACTCAAAATTAAAAGCTTTTAAAGGTCGCAAAAATAACCGGCGCTTGAGCGTTGTTAGCAACAATTCGCCTCCCCTACGCGAGGCTAAGCGAACAAGAAAGGACAAAACCGGCATCCCCTCCAACCAACCAACCCCGCTCAACCGAAGACGCCGCCGCCGTCCTCAGAAGCCGTCTTCTCCACCGGCTATCGAGATGTCGCCTCGCGGTAGGCGCTGGAGATTGTTATTGGTGTGGGGAGTTTTGCTGGCAGGCAGTCTAGGTTTAACCTTAAATTTAGTTAAACTACAAATTTTTAAAGGCTCGGATCTGCGTGCACGAGCAATGGCTCAGCAACAACTCGCTCCTACCCGCATGATCCCCCGACGGCCTATTATTGACCGTCAAGGTAATTTTTTAGCCATCGACCGGCCCGTTTATACGCTCTATGCTCACCCGGTGATGTTTAACCAGCCAGCCGTTGAGGTAGCCGAAAAGTTAGCGCCGCTTTTGCAGCGAAAAAAGTCAGAATTAATCGATTTATTCTCTCAGGGAGACACCGGCCTCAAAGTTTCTGAGTTTCTCTCAGAACAAGTGCGCTCTCGAATTGTTGAACTCAGGCTCGATGGTTTAGAACTGTTAGAAAGTTATGCTCGTCTCTACCCCTACGAAGACCTTGCGGCTGAGGTTGTGGGCTATGTGGATGCAGAAAATCTTCCTCAAGCCGGTGTTGAATACAGTTTTTCTCAAATGCTTGAGCGCAATGTTCCCCCCCACAGTCCTGGTTTTGTGGCTATTGATGAGTTGCGTTTACAATTGACGCTTGATAGCCGGTTACAGCGAGCCGTCCGCAGAGCTTTGAGTGAAAAAATGACAGAGTTTAAAGCCAAACGCGGGACTGTAATTGTTATGGATGCTGTAGATGGTTCGCTTTTGGCGCTGGTTTGCGAACCAACTTACGACCCGAATCAGTATTTCAAATATGATTTGTCTCGCTTTAAAAATTGGGCTGTTTCTGATATTTATGAACCCGGTTCTACTTTCAAACCCTTGACAATTGCGATAGCGCTGGAAGCAGGAACGGTTCAACCTGATTCGGTGGTGTACGACAGCGGACAGCTTTATGTGAATGGGGCGACGATTGGTAACGCTGATGGAGCCGGTCGCGGTACGATTTCTCTGACGGAAGTGATGCAATATTCTAATAACGTCGGCACGGCACAAGTGGCTTTTTCGCTGAAACAAGATTTGTTTTATAAGTGGTTAGAACGTTTAGGATTAGGTTCAACTCTCAAAACAGATTTACCTTTTGCCGGTCGAAGTCAAATTTTGAGTGAAAAAGAATTTTTGGCCGGCAAAGTTAATGCAGCCACTACAGCGTTTGGACAAAGTTTTGCAATTACTCCTTTGCAACTTGTAGAATTTTATGGAGCTTTAGCCAATGGTGGCAAATTAGTTTCTCCCCATGTTGTCAAAGGTTTGACTGATAGTAATGGCAAATATTATTGGCAGCCAAAATTAGAAGAAGCCGAGCAAATTTTCTCGCCTAGTACCACGAAAGCGGTTCTTGCCATGATGGAAAAAGTAGTAACTGATGGCACCGGCAAAGCCGCTCAAATTGAAGGTTATCGCATTGCAGGCAAAACCGGCACCGCTCAAAAATCTAGCGCTTCTGGAGGCTATTCTGATTATGCCAAAATCGTGAGTTTTGGGGCTGTAGTGCCGGCAGAATCACCCCGTTATGTAGTAGTAGCAATTGTGGATGAGCCGGTGGGGGGAAGTGGCGGCGAGGTAGGAGCACCAATTGTTAAAACTGTCATTGAAGCCTTAATCGCTCTTGAAAAAATCCCCCCTACGACAGCCCCAGAAAATAATCGCCGATAAACCCAGAAACCTGCTGTGCATTTATCTGCATTTATCTGCGTTTATCTGCTATAGGATGCGGTTAATTTCTTCTTAAATTTTGACTCTCCCGAATTTGCTGTAACAGTTTCTCAATTGTTGTAGCCGGTTCCAAACACCGTAAACCTTGACAAACCAATCCAACACTACCCGCCGGCAAACCTGTTTCTACTTTATAAACTCCTGCCGGCCCGTATTCCTTAATAAGTTGAGCAATCTGTTCCGAACCTGTGCGAATTAAAGTTTGATTTTGATACCAGTCAAGGGCGCTAAATAAACTCGGACAACCTTGGGAAGCTTGCAACATAGCACTGCTAAAAGCTTCTAACGTTTTTTCTGCTTTTGCCAGATATTCTAGGTTCTCGCTGAGTTCTGTAAGACGCACTAAATTTGCAATAGCTATACCATTTGCCGAAGGAGTCGCATTGTCTATATAACTGCGTTCTCGGACTAATAAATCTTGACTGGCATCACTGGCTGTATTGTAATAACCGCCACTTTCAGAACTCCACAAAAATTCGTCAAATTCGGCTTGTAATTTGAGGGCGTTTTCTAACCATTGGTTAGGCTCCAATGAGGGATAAATTAAACAAGCTTGATGAATATCAAGTAAAGCTTTGATGAAAAAAGCGTAGTCTTCTGATTGAGCTAAAATTGAAGTTTCGCCGTCATAGTTGAGCCGGTGAAAGCGATTTTCTATGAATTGATTTTTGAGGATAAATTCTGCGGCTTTGATGGCAAGTTGGAGATATTCGAGTTTGCCAAAAACAGCAGAAGCCCTGGCTAAACCGGATATCATTAAACTATTCCAGGCGACGATCATTTTTGTGTCAGTCACAGGGGGGATGCGTCCTGGCCAGTTAGCGGTTTTGGCTTCTTGGTTGTTTCGGGCACTGGGAAAGGTTGGTGTGTCTACCGGCCGGCTTCCGTAGCGCAGTTCAAATAATTTTTCGAGGGTGGTTTCTATGCTGTCGCTTAGTTTACCGCTTTGCTGTCTTTGTAAAACATTTTTTCCTTCAAAATTGCCTTGTTGGCTAATGCTAAAAACTGCTTCGAGTTCGGCAAGTTCATCGCGGCTGAGGTTTTGTTGGAGTTCGCTATAACTCCATACATAAAAATGTCCTTCTTCGGGTTCTTTGGAGTCACTGTTGGGGAAACTGTCGGCATCTTGGGCGGCGTAAAAGTAGCCGGTGGTGGACGTCATTTCTCGTTTTAACCATTCTACGGTGCCGGCTATGGCGCGTTCGATGGCCGGTTCTTTGATTCCGCTTGCCCATAATTCTGATAGATATTCTACGATTTGTCCGTTGTCGTAGAGCATTTTTTCAAAGTGGGGGACTGTCCAGTTGGGGTCAACGGTGTAGCGATGAAATCCGCCGCTAATATGATCGTAAATTCCTCCTAATACGAGGTCTAAACCGCGTTGTAAGGCTGCCTTTTTGGGGTCATGTTTAAATTCTTCATTTTCAAACCGGCTCGCTCTGAGCGTCAGGTCTGCGTAGGGTATCATCGGGAAAGCTGGGCCGTAGACGGGGGTGGCGATGATGGTTGAGGCTGTATCGAGTCCTTTGTGTAGTAGGTTTTGGGTGAGTGAGGAGGCTGGGAGGTTGGCGGAGTTTTTGAGGTTTTCTAAGATTTCTGATTTGATGGAGTTGAGTTTGGCTTTGTCTGTGTCATAAAACCGGCGTAGTGCTTGCAATATTTGTAAAAAGCCGGCGCGTCCATAACGAGGTTCAATGGGGAAATAAGTTCCGCCATAAAAGGGAACGAGATCGTCGGGGGTGAGGAAAATATTTAAGGGCCAACCGCCTTGACCGGCTATCATTTGTAATGCCTGCATATAAATGCTGTCAATATCTGGCCTTTCTTCGCGGTCAACTTTGATTGGCAGAAAATTTGCATTCATATAGTCGGCTATTTCTTGGTTAGAAAATGCTTCGCCTTCCATGACAGTACACCAATGGCAGCTTGAGTAACCAATTGATAGAAATATCGGTTTATTTTCTGATGCGGCTGTTTGCAAGGCTTCTTCACACCAAGGCCACCAATTGATCGGGTTGTCGGCGTGTTTTCGGAGGTAAAGGCTTTTTGAGTCGGCTAAATGATTTGACATGGGTAATGATATTTTTTGGTGAAGGTTTTATAATTTTAACTAAATTGTAGCTGTTGGTTTCAACCGGCAGAATGAGAATCTGAGATTATGGCGACGTATGATATCGGTTTTTTGGTAGGTAGTCCAAGTTTTGGTGAATTTGTGGGGGTGGCTGCTCCGCAGGATATTTATCGTTTTGCTTTGGATAGTGTGGGACAATTGACGGTGGGGTTAAGTAATTTAACTGATAATGCGGATATTTATTTATATTTAGACCGAAATAATAATGGTTTAGCTGAGTTAAATGAATTGATTACCGGTTCGGCAAATTTGGGGGTGGCGAATGAGCGTATTAGTGGGTTGTTAGGGGCTGGGATTTATTTGGCGCAGGTGACGAATGTTTTTACGTCAAACACTAATTATTCGTTAAATTTATCTTATCAAACAACCGGCCTGCAAGATTCGGTGGGTAATACTGCTAATACGGCGTTAAATATTGGTTTTTTGGGAATTCCGCCATTACTTTTTAATGAGTTTGTAGGACAAGCAGACACCAGAGATTTTTATCGTTTTAGTTTGGGGGCGGCGGCTGATTTTAGTGGGTTGCTTTATCAGTTAAGTCAAAATGCAAATTTACGTTTGTTTCGAGATGATGATAATAATGGAATTTTGGATGAGGATGAGTTAGTTGTTGCTTCGACAAATTTGGGTGTAGCAGAGGATAGTATTAATATTCCTTTGCCGGGGGGAAATTATTATGTTTTGGTGGATAATGGCTCTGATTTATTTAATGCCGGTGCTGATACACAATATCTGTTATCTTTAGCAGCTACACAGCCGGCATCTTTGATTGTTAATGATTTTAATTTGCTGAATTTGTTTAAAACAATGTCAGCTAGGGCTGCTGTTGGGGGCGCAAGACGGCAACATTTTGATTTAACATTTGGGGATGATTTGATTCAACAATTGTCGCCTAATTCTTTGGCTGAAGATGTGGGGGGAGTGAGGGCTTTTGATGGGAATGATACGGTGGGTGGAAGTGTAAATGATGATGTAATTTATGGAAATGTGGGGATGGATTTGTTGGTGGGTAATGGCGGAAATGATATGTTGCTTGCCGGCAGAGATAATGATCAACTTTTTGGGGGAGATGGAAATGATTTTTTGAATGGAAATTTAGGGAATGATGCTTTGGATGGGGGAAGTGGGGATGATTTGTTACGGGGAAATCGAGATAATGATCTTTTGGCGGGAGGCGATGGTAATGATATTTTAATAGGGGATTTTGGCAATGATACTTTGATTGGTGGAGGTGGGAGAGATACGTTTGTTTTTCGGACGGAAACAGAGGCGGGTAAAAAGGAGATTGCCATAGCAGATCAGGTGAGTGATTTTGTGGTAGGGCAAGATAGAATTGGGGTAGTTGGGAGTTTGCAGTTGTCGGATTTGGTGTTTGGCGCGGCGGGGCCCAATACGGTGATTCAATTGAGGCCAACTGGGGATATTTTAGCGGTGGTTTTTAATGCTTCTCCTGCGGATGTTACCAATAGTACGTTTATTGCGCCGGTGACGGATTCAATTTTGAGTTTGTAGGGTTTTGATGGGTTGAATAACCGACCCTAAAAACTACCCAACTATTGATAAACTCCAAACAATAACCACTTACCCTAAAATCTTTTCAACTCCCGTCGCGGCTAAAAAACCTAGACCTACAAGAAGACTCCAGGCTGGAAATAAACTTTTTTGTCCTCACCGGCAGCGCTTGTATAATTGCCAGAATTTGTTTAGTTGAGGAGTTTCTGAAACGGGAAATCAATCAATCTTTTAAATTAGTTTTTCAAGTTTCACAAGTGCGAGGAAACGACACCCAACCCCAGCAAGATAGCGGCAAAAAATCTCCCAATCCTGTAAACCGCCAAAACCAAAAAAAATTGAAGGATTGAGAGCAGTTTTTAGTTGGATGTAGTAGAGTTTGGCAGTTATCAAAAGCAGGTTTATAAAAAAACTGGCTTTTGCCGATGCCCTTATTATCTGAAAAAGCTTAGATTTTGCGTTTCTGCAATGAGGGAGATGTTGCAAGGGTAAATTCTTTGTGATTCACCCTTGCCAAGACTCCGAACACTTGCTAGGGGCAAACTTCCAGAGGTTGCCTGCTGTCAACAGCCGGATCACCGGCCCGCTTGGAGAATTTTTTTGTACACGAAAGTGCATACTTTTGTTAAGGTTAAATTTGTCGAGCAACCAAGAATATGACCGCAACTCAAGTTCAGTTACAATACGAAGTCAAAGACCTATCCCTTGCGCCCCTCGGACGTCAGCGCATTGAATGGGCATCGCGCGAAATGCCGGTGCTGCGGCAGATCCGCGATCAATTCGCCAAAGACAAACCGTTTGCCGGCATTCGCTTAGTCGCCTGCTGTCACGTCACGACAGAAACGGCAAACCTAGCCATCGCCCTCAAGGCCGGTGGTGCAGACGCCCTTCTCATCGCCAGCAACCCCCTCAGCACTCAAGATGACGTTGCTGCTTGCTTGGTTGCCGATTATGGCATTCCCGTTTTTGCTTTCAAAGGCGAAGATAACGAAACCTATCATCGGCACGTTCAAATTGCTTTGGATCACAAACCTAATATCATCATTGATGATGGTAGTGATGTAGTTGCAACTTTGCTTCAAGAACGCCCTCATCAAATTGCTGATTTAATTGGTACCACCGAAGAAACCACCACCGGCATTGTGCGTTTGAAAGCAATGTTTAAAGATGGTGTTTTGACATTCCCCGCAGTTAATGTCAACGACGCCGAAACCAAACATTTCTTTGATAACCGTTATGGCACCGGCCAATCAACTCTCGATGGCATAATCCGTGCTACTAATATTTTATTAGCCGGTAAAACTATCGTTGTTGCTGGTTATGGTTGGTGTGGCAAAGGTACCGCCTCTCGTGCTCGCGGCATGGGTGCAAACGTCATCGTCACCGAAATTAACCCGGTTCCAGCCATTGAAGCAACTATGGATGGTTTCCGAGTCATGCCGATGGATGAAGCTGCGGCAATTGGCGATATTTTTATCACCGTTACCGGCAATAAGCACGTCATTCGTGGCGAACATTTTGCTTCAATGAAAGATGGGGCAATTGTTTGTAATTCTGGTCACTTTGACATTGAAATTGATCTCAAAGCTTTGGAAGCCCAAGCAGCAGATATTTCTACTGTTCGTCCTTTCACCCAAGAATATAAACTCAAATCTGGTAAATCTGTAATTGTGTTGGGAGAAGGCCGGTTAATTAATTTAGCCGCCGCCGAAGGACACCCCAGCGCTGTGATGGATATGAGCTTTGCCAACCAAGCAAAAGCCTGTGAATATTTGGTTAAAAATCAAGGCAAACTTGAACCCGGTATTCATTCTATACCTGTGGAAGTTGACCAAGAAATTGCTCGTTTGAAACTGCAAGCAATGGGTATTTCAATTGATAGCTTAACCGCCGATCAAATTGAGTATATCAACTCTTGGACATCAGGAACTTAATTTGATTTAGAAACCCGGTTAAGTTAACCGGGTTTCTTTTGCAGAGCCGGCCACGAAACAAAATTATTGGGGGAAAAATAAAACGAATATGGAACAGTGGATTACAGAAACGATGACAACCCTGGGCTATTTTGGTATTGGGTTATTGATGTTTTTAGAGAACTTATTTCCGCCCATTCCTTCCGAGTTAATTATGCCGTTGGCCGGGTTTACAATATTCCAGAAACAAATGGAATTTTTGCCGGCAATATTGGCCGGTGTTGTGGGGACTGTTTTGGGTGCATTACCTTGGTATTATGCGGGCAAACTGTTAGGAGAACACCGCTTAGAACAATTAGCAGATAAATATGGAAAATGGATTTCTGTTTCAGCAAAAGACATCCAAAAAGCAAATAATTGGTTTAACCGGCATGGCAAAAAAGCGGTATTTTTTGGCCGGTTAGTCCCCGGAGTTCGCACTCTCATTTCCATTCCTGCCGGTATCAATGGCATGGCACTTTTTCCCTTTTTGTTATATTCCACCATCGGGACAATCATCTGGGTAAGTTTATTAACAATAGCTGGGTATTATTTGGCAAGCTTAAACAAAGATTATCATCTTGTAGATGAATATTTAGGGCCGGTTTCCAAAATTGTTGCCGCAATTTTAGTGATCGGGTTTATTTTGTGGGTATTAAGAAAAAGATTGCGAGATGAGTAATTTCGCTAAAACCGGCAGACAATCATTCTGACTTATGCTTCACCCAAAAATTATGGATACTGAAACTTTTCTAACTTTTAACAACCAACCAATCAGCCTACGTCAAGCAATTGGTTATCTCCAAACTGCCGGCGAACTATCGCGCATTATCCAAACAATTCTCCGCCAACATATCATCGAACAACAGCTTACGCTTCGTCCCAGCCTCGAAATTGATCCTTTACAACTAGAACAAGCTATCATCAATTTTCGACTACAAAATCAGCTTGGTTTCCCAGAAACTTTTGAAGAATGGCTAACAACCCAAAACCTCAGTTACAAGCAATTTCGCCAACAATTTATCACGACGCTTAAACTCAGCCAACTTAAAGGCGAACTTACCAATAATCAAATCGAAAAATATTTCAACGAAAACCAATATCTACTCAATCAAGTTATTCTGTCTCGCATTGTTGTCACAGACATTAATCTTGCTGAAGAATTGATGCGTCAATTGCTTGATGATCGCCGGCCTTTTGAACAACTTGCAAAGCTACACTCGATCACTCCTGACCGGCTTTTAAATGGCATGATGGGATTAGTGAAAGTAGGTCAACTTCCTGATGCTATTCAAGAACTGTTGATTGATGCAAAACCAGGGGATATTTTGGGGCCGGTGGAAGTCGAAAACCGGCACACCATTCTGCGCGTTGAACAATGGCAACCGGCTATCCTCGAAGCCAAGTTAAAACAAGAAATTCAAGACCAACTTTTTGAAGATTGGATAAAACAACAACTTCAAAACAAAGACATTAAATTACACATTGATTAATCTCGTTTTTTGCCAAGCGACGGGTTAATGCGACGGGTTAAAACCCGTCTCTACACGAATAAAACCCCTACGGGGTTGGTTTTTTGTAGGCGCTATTCAACCGGCGACTTTATCTTGCCGGCGCAAAATCCGAAATACCTGCTGATCAGTCACTTCTAAATAATAAGACTCTGCCAAACCACGACGCAAAAGAGCATTATTAATAGCTTTTGCTGAATCTCTTATTACTTCAGGACGTTTTGCTTGCGTAATTTGGCCGGTGCGAATTCGATAATAATAAAGCGGTTTTTGCAGATGTTTAATTTCGGCAATTTCCGAAACTTTCAAACAAAAATCATAATCTTCTGCTGTTTCAAAATCTGGCGAAATTCCCCCAACTGCTTCAAATACCGGCCGGCGAAATAATCGAAAATGAAAAACCATCAAATCTACTAACAATTTGTCACGACTATAAGGAATTTTACAGCGCTCATCTAAACCGCGATTATTGCCTTGAGAATCAATTAGAAACCGGTCAGTATAAACCAAACCATAATTCGGATTTTTATCTAAAAAATCCACCGTTTCTTCTAAAGCTGCCGGTGCAAGCAAATCATCAGAATCAACTGAACCAAGATAGTAACCCCGACACAAGGCATAGCCTGCACGCAAAGCCGAATTAAACCCCTGATGAGCAGCCGAATAAAAACGAATACGCGCATCTTTTGCTGCCCAACTTTGGGCAATCATAACTGACGCATCCGTTGAGCCATCATCCCAAATAATTAACTCCCAATCTTCATAAGTTTGAGCCACAACAGAAGCAATAGCTTTATCTAAATAGGGCTTGCTGAATCAGTGAGAAAAGTAAACAGTGTAGGGATTTTCCGACCAAAAAAGTAGTAAGGGTGCAAGAAA